>JBFXHX010000023.1:0-65303 GCA_050176585.1 Binatia bacterium | reverse complement strand
ACTCCGGTATCTGATGGACCCAGAGGTGCACGTTGGCGCCCAAACCGTGCACGAGCAGGAGCGGCTCGCCCGCGCCCCACTCCTCGACGTTCAGCTCCACGTCCCCGACGTTGAGCTTCACGCGCCGCACTCCCGCCGTACGAAGACCGGGCGGCCGCGGGCGCCTCGCCCGCGGCCGACTCGATTACTACTGTCGCATGGCCGACGCGGCTCAGCGTCCCGGCGCCCGCATCTCGCGCGGGATGACTTCGCCGTCTTGCACGATGAGCTCGTCATCGAGATAGAGCGTGCAGTCCTTCATCGGCAGATCGAGGTGGCACTGGGTGTCGTTGGTGCCGCCGAGCTCGATGTTCGGACCGGTGGAGAACAGGACGTTGCCGTAGAACGCGCGCCCATCCATGCCGAGGCCCGGCACGCCGAGGGCGTGGCAGGTCCACAGCGCTTTCTCGTTCAGCCCCCAACCGATGTGGGAGATCGCATAGGCGCGCGGGTCGTTGAAGCTCTCCATGTGATTGCGGATGAACGCCGCATCCATCCCGCCCGCGATGTCGACGATGTAGCCGTCGCGGATGGTGAAATCGACCGGCTCGCGGACGTAGGTGCGGAACGGATACACGATGTCGCCCTTATCCATCACCACGCGGCCGTTCACGCCCGTATCGCTGGCGCTGGTCGCGAGGAACCCGCCCGGCCAGTGATCCCAGCGGCCCGGCGTGTCGGTAAACCCGTACTCGGTCATCGTCGGGTAGGCGCCGAGCTCGTAGGTGACGTCCGTGCCGATCTTGTTGGTGAACCGCAACTGCTTCGCCTTCTTCAGGCGCGCTTCGCCGGCCTCGACCCGGTCGCGCAGCTGTTGCGAGGGGAAGAGCCGCTGCAGCACCTCGAACGGCTCGACGACCAGAATGATGCGCGCGCCCGCCTTCTGAATCTCGAGCTGTTCCTTGGAAAACAGGAGGAACATCAGGTCGACCACGAGGTCGGCCTTCTTGAGCGCCTCGATGGCGGGCCGGTTGCCGGCGAGCGAGGTCTGGCCGACGTTGGAGGCGCGGTCATCGCTGTCGATGCCGGTCACCGGCAGCAGGTTCACGTTGAAGGTATGCGCGTCGAGCGAGCGCGCCGCGGCCATGAATGCCGCCGCATAGTCCGCCCGGTTATCGACCTCGCTCAGCACCGCGATGGTCTCCCCTCCCTTGATGCCGCAGAGCTGGAGCTCCTTGCGGAACAACGACACCATTTCGGTCATCTTCAGTGAACCGCTCATGCCTACCTCCTTCCGACGATCTACGGGCCGGTGTGGCGAATGGGCACCGGCCGGCGCGCGCGGCCGGCACCCGCCGCCAATGCTACTGGATCAACCCTTCGGCCTTCAGCGTCTCTTGCACCTTCGGCCGCGCCGCGATGCGCCCCATGAACGCCTTCACGTTCGGCCACTTGCCGAGGTCGATGTTGTGGAAGTTCGCCCAATTCACGGTCGTGAACACGTAGGGATCCACGGCGGTGAACTTGTCACCCATCACGTACTGCTTGCCGGCCAGCGCCTTGTCGAGCGCGTCGAGGCGGCGGGTAATGTAGCCGAGCTGCACTTCCTTCATCTCCGGCGTCATGCTCGGGTTGAACAGCGCGCCGAGCTGCTTATGGATCTCGGTGGCGGTGAAATTGATCGCCTCCATCAGGCGATAGCGATCCATCGTGCCGGCCTTCGGCGCCAGCCCCGACTCGGGCTTCTGGTCGGCGAGGTACTGGATGATCACGCCGGCTTCGGTGAGCACCTGACCGTCGTCGAGCTGCAGCGCGGGGACGTACCCTTTGGGATTCACCTTCCAGATCTCATCGCCGGGCTTGGCCGGGAGATCGACCTTCACGAGGTCGAGCTGATAGCCCGCTTCACGGGCGACGATATGCGGCGCCATCGAGCAGGCACCTGGAGTGTAGTAGAGCTTCATACTCGTTTTCCCCTTCTCGTGTGTGGGTTATCCGCGGCGCTGGCGCGCATCCGGTGGTGGCCGCGAGTCCGCCAACATCAGCGAAGTCGTGAAGCGTACGCGTGAACCGATAGGGACGGTATAAGGAACCGTCCGCTATCGGGTCAAGAGGCGCGACGCCGCAGCGATGTCGCTGCGCCGAGTTGCTCTTGCTACGCCGGCGATTCGACGGAAATCGCCGTGCGACACCTCGCTCCGCAGCAAACGATCACTTGGTCGCGAGCCCGCGCACGATCTCCGGGCTCATCGGCAGCCGTTCGACCGCACGCCAGCCGACCAGCGGCGACAGCGCATCGGCCACCGCGTTGGCGAGCGCGGCGGGCGGCGCCACCGCGCCGCCTTCGCCCATGCCCTTGATGCCGCCCTCGGAGATCGGCGACGGTGTCTCCAGGTGTCCGTACTCGATGTCGGGCACGTCGGAGGAGCTCGGGATCAGATAGTCCATGAGCGAGGTGGTCAGGATTTGGCCGTTCTCGTCGTACTGCAGGTGCTCGAGCATCGCGAGGCCGAGCCCTTGCGCTACGCCGCCCGCGATCTGCCCTTCGACGATCATCGGGTTGATCATGCGGCCGCAGTCTTCAACGACGATGTAGCGCAGCACCTTGACGCTGCCGGTCTCGGGATCGACCTCGACCACCGCGAGGTGGGTGGCGTTCGAGAACGGCGCGGGCGGATCGTAGTAGTAGCTCGCCTCGAGCCCAGGCTCCTCACCCTCCGGGACCTCCGCCGTATAGACCGCCGCTTGCGCCACCTGGCGCAGTGTGACGCTCCGCCCGGGCACGCCCTTCACCGCGATCGCCCCGTTCACCTGTTCGAGGTCGCTCGTGCTGCACTCGAGCATGTTCGCCGCCACGCGGAGGATCTTGTCGCGGATGCGCTCGGCGCACTTGAGCACCGCCCCACCGCCGGAGACCGCGCTGCGACTGCCCCAGGTGCCCCACCCGTACGGCGTCTTTTCGGTGTCGCCCTGCACGAAGCGCACGTCCTTCAGATCGCAGCCGATCACGTGCGCCGCGAGCTGCGGGAACACCGTCGCGTGCCCCTGGCCGTGGTTGAAGGTGCCCATGCCGAGCGTCACGCCGCCGTTCGGATCCACGCGGATGTGCGCCGCCTCGTACCCGGCCACGCTGCGGACGCCGAGCGGATGCCAGAACTTCGTCCCGAACCCGCTCTGCTCCACCATGCAGCTGACGCCGATCCCGAGATAGCGGCCCGCGGCACGCGCCGCCGCTTGCTCCTTGCGGAACTGCGCATACCCGGCCTTGTCGAGCGCCATGTCGAGCGACTCGAGTGGCGTCGCGCTGTCGATCTCGGGGCCGGTGGGCTGCCGGTACGGGAAGTCCGAGCTCGCCAGGATGTTCTTGCGCCGCATCTCCATGGGGTCCATGCCGATCTTGCTCGCGGCGAGATCGATGATGTGCTCCATCGTATAGAGCGACGCCGGCAGCCCGACGCCGCGGTATACGCTCGAGGTGGTCTTGTTCGTCGCCACCGCGATCCCTTCCGTGCGCACGTTGCTGATCTTGTAGGGTCCTGTGACGGCGAACGCCGCCTGGATCGGCTCGAGGGCCGGCGTCCATGGATACGAGGTGTACGCGCCGGAGTCCGAGATGAACGTCGCCCTGAGGCCGAGGATGGTGCCGTCCTTCTTCACCGCCAGCTCGGCGTAACAGAGCTCGTCTTTCGCGTGATACGAGCCCAGCAGGTTTTCGCGCCGATCCTCGGCCCATTTCACCGGCCGCCGCAGCTCCTTCGTGAGCAGGCAGAGCACGAGCTCCTCGGGGAAGATATGGCACTTCAGCCCGAAGCCGCCGCCCACGTCCGGCCCGATCACCCGCAGCCGGCTCTCCGGGAAGTCGAGCGATTCGGCGATCTTCGTGCGGACCATGTGCGGCATCTGGGTCGAGCTCCACATGGTCAGCTCGTTCTCCACCGCGTCGTACGAGGCCAGCACCGCCCGGTTCTCCATCGGCGCCGCGCAGTGCCGGTTCATTTGGAAGCGGCCCTTTACGATGGCGTCCGCTTCGCGAAAGGCGCGCTCGACGTCGCCGTTCTCGATCACCGTATGCGCCCGGACGTTGTCGCCCCATTCTTCGTGTACCAGCGGCGCGCCGGGTTTCATGCCCTCCTCGGGGTCCACCACAGCGGGCAGCGGCTCGTACTCGACATCGACCAGCTCGAGCGCGTCTTCGGCGACATAGCGGTCGGTCGCCACCACTGCGGCCACGAGATCGCCGACGAAACGCACTTTGTCGACGGCGAGGGCGTGGAAATCACACGCCTTGAAGTCGTAATTGAAGATCGGCTTTCCGTGGCCCCATCGCACCTGGATGGGTTTGGCGAGCTTCACCGTTTCCTCGCCCGTGATCACGCGCAGCACGCCCGGATGGGCGAGCGCGCGGCTGGCGTCGATCGATTTCAACTTGGCGTGCGCATACGGACTGCGCACGAACGCCACGGTGACCGTGTTCGGGAGCTTGAGATCGTCCGTATAGGTGGTCGCCCCGAGCAGGAATCTCGGATCCTCGCGCCGCTTGACCGATGCACCGAAGAGAGCCGCTGTGGCCATTTCCTTCGCCTCCTCACTCCTGTTGCAGACACGCTTGCGTTAGCCCGGCGCCGAACGCGCGCGGGCGCTCTTGGACATTGCGATGAGCACCGAGGTGCGCTGCCAGAGCGGCGCCAGGCGGCCGCGCCGCCACCGCTCCGAGCGGCCGCCGAGGCCGCCACACACGGCGGGTCACGCGCTCACACGTCCCCGGGGTCGTACGGCGGATGACCATGCCGGTTCCGGCACGCTGTCAACCGCGCGACCGCGCGGTTGTGAGGAGCGCGCTCAGAACCTCCCGGACAGCAACGCGCCCGCTTTCGGCGCGACCGTGGGCAGGCCCAACTTCTCCAGCATCTGATGCGCCGTGCAGACGGCGGCCGAGATCACCGGCCGTCCGACGCGGTCCTCGACCGGCTGGATAGACGCGAGAGAGGGCATCTGCACGCAGGCCGAGAGGACCACCGCATCGGCGTTGCTGGTGTCGAGCTGCTTCGAGATCTCGACCAGCGCGCGCGGGTCACGCGCCCCGACGGCGAGGTTGTCGGGGATCTCGAGCGAGATGCAGTCCACCACCTTCACGCCCTCGTGCTCGATGTAGTCGACGACCAGCTCGGTCAGCGGCTTCATGTACGGGGCGATTACGGCGACTTTCTTCGCGCCGAGCTTGCCGAGCCCATGGATCAGCGCACCGGCGCTGGTGACCACCGGCGCGGGCGCGCCGTTTTCCGCCGTGCGGCCCTGCAGGCGCGCCTCGGACACGCGGTGATATCCGCGCCCCATGCTCATGATCGCGACCAGACAGGCGTACCCGAGCACGTCGACGCGCGCATCGGACAACTCGAGCGCGCAGCGGTCCGAGTCCGCATCCATCGCCTCGAGCTCTTCCTTGACGACGCGCTTCATTCGCATGCGGCTGGAGTGGAACGTGAATCGCTCGGGCGCGATCGTTTCGCGCGCGCGCAAGATGGCGGGAATCTCGATCTCCATGGTGGTGTTGGAGCTCGGCACGATCTGCCCGATGCGGAAAGTCGTCTTATCCATGATCCTGCAGATGCCAGATTGGCAGCGCTGTTGCGATGGGCCAGTCCGAATTGCGGGCCCGCATCTACCAGCGGCTCGCCGCCAACACAAGGCGCAGCGCGCACGCAGCCGGCGCGCCGATCTACTGCGCGTCGAGCGGCAGCGCGGTGCGGTACTTCACCTGCTTCAGCGCGAAGCTCGAGCGGATGCTCGCCACGCCCGGCACGCGGGTCAGATGATCCATGAGGAAGCGCTCGTAGGCGGGAATGTCCGACACCACGACGCGCAGCAGATAGTCCGCGTCGCCGGTCATCAGATAGCACTCCATGACTTCAGAGCGCTCCCGGATCAGCGCCTCGAACCGCTCCAGCGCCTGCTCCACCTGCCGCTCGAGCCGGACCTGTACGAAGACCGAGACCCCAAGGCCGACCCGCGCCGGGTCGAGCAGCGTGGCGTACTGGCGAATCACACCCCGCGCCTCGAGGTCGCGCACCCGCCGCAGACAGGGCGACGGCGACAGCCCGACCGCCCGCGCCAGCGCCACGTTGCTCTGCCGGGCGTTGTCCTGCAGGTGCCGCAACAGCGACCGATCGATCGAGTCCAATTGCGTCTGGGGCATTATCCGTCCCTACAAGTGCCGATCTGTAACAGAAATTGCGCGCACGGGCGAATACCGGGCGCATTTCGCAATGCTTCACGCGCCCACCGGCAATACATCCCTCGTCGGGCATGTTAAGTCAGGTGCCGTGGGAATCGACATTGGAGCCGCCCTGGAGCGGGAGAACCGTCTTGCGGCCTTGCGCGCCCTCGAGCGCAAGGTGCTCTGGCTGTCGGCGTGGATGATCCACCACGCCAACCACATCCGGCCCAAGCGGGACGGCTTGAAGGTCGGGGGCCACCAGGCCTCCTGCGCCTCGGTGGTCACGCTGATGAGCGCGCTCTACTTCGCCGTGCTGCGCCCGCAGGATCGGGTCGCGGTGAAGCCGCACGCGAGTCCGGTCTTCCACGCGATTCAGTACCTGCTCGGGCGGCAGACGCGCGAAGCGCTGGAGCGCTTTCGGGCTTGGGGCGGCGCGCAGTCGTACCCGAGCCGCACCAAGGATCACGACGACGTCGACTTCTCCACCGGCTCGGTCGGCCTGGGCGTCGCGGTCACGCTGTTCGCCTCGCTGGTGCAGGACTACCTGCGCACGAAGCGGCTCGTCCCAGACGGCGAGGCGCCGGGGCGCATGGTCGCGCTGGTCGGTGATGCGGAGCTCGACGAAGGCAACGTGTTCGAGGCGATGCTCGAGGGCTGGAAGCACGGCGTCGGCAACGCGTGGTGGGTCATCGACTACAACCGCCAGAGCCTCGACCGCGTGGTGCAGGACCGGCTCTTCCAGCGCGTCGATTCGCTGTTCAGCGACATGGGCTGGAACGTGCGCGTGCTGAAATACGGCCGGCAGCTCGAGGCCGCTTTCGCCGGACCCGGCGGGGACGCGCTGCGCACGTGGATCGACGAGTGCCCGAACTCGCTCTACTCGGCGCTGGTGTACAAGGGCGGCGCGGCGTGGCGCGAGCACCTGCGCCGCGGCATCGGCGATGCGCCGGGCGTGCGCGAGCTCCTCGAGCGGCACGACGACGGGTCGCTGCATGCGCTCATGACCAACCTCGGCGGCCACGATCTCGAAACCGTCCTCGACGCGTTCGAGAGCGCGACCGATGACCGGCCCACGTGCTTTCTCGCGTACACCATCAAGGGCTACGGCCTGCCCTTTGCCGGGCACAAGGACAACCACGCCGGTCTCATGACGCCGGCGCAGATGGAGGCGTTCCGCGCCGCCGAAGGCGTACCGGTCGGTGCGGAGTGGGAGCCGTTCTCCGGCGCCGGCATCGACGGCGAAGCGCTGCGCGCTTTCCTGCCCACCGTGCCGTTCGCTGCCCCCGCGGTGCGCTGGCATGAAGCACCGGCGATCCCGGTGCCGGCATCGATCGCGCCGCCGGCCACCAAGACGATGTCCACGCAGGAGGGCTTCGGGCGCATCCTCACCGAGATCTCACACCTGGGCGGGCCGCTCGCCGATCGCCTCGTGACCGCCTCCCCCGACGTGACGATCTCGACCAACCTCGGCGGCTGGGTGAACCGCCGCGGCGTATTCGATTCGCGCCACCAGGCGGACGTCTTTCGCCTCGAGGAAATCGCCTCGCCACAAAAATGGGAAGGCTCGCCCGCGGGCCAGCACATCGAGCTCGGCATCGCCGAGAACAACTTGTTCCTGCTGCTCGCCGCGCTCGGGCTGTCGGGGCCGCTGTTCGGCGCCCGCCTGCTGCCGGTCGGCACGCTCTACGACCCCTTCATCGCACGCGGGCTCGATGCGCTGAACTACGCATGCTACCAGGACGCGCGCTTTCTGCTCGTGGCCACGCCCTCCGGTATCACGCTCGCGCCGGAAGGCGGCGCGCATCAATCCGTGGCTACGCCGCTCGTGGGCATCGGCCAGCCGGGGCTCCTCGCCTACGAGCCGGCCTATGCGGATGAGCTCGCCGAGATCATGCGCTTCGCGCTGGAGTACATGCAGGCTCCCGAGGGCGGATCGGTCTACCTGCGCTTGTCGACGCGCCCACTCGAGCAACTTGCCCGCGAGGTCACCCCGGCGTTGCGCGCAGCCTGGGTGGAGGGTGGCACGTGGATCGAGCCGCCCGCGCCCGGAGCCGAGATCGCCATTGCCTACATGGGGGTCGTCGCGCCCGAAGCGCGCGAAGCGTTCGAGCGCATGCGCGAGGACATCCCGGGGCTCGGCCTGCTGTCGATCACCTCGCCCGACCGCCTGCACGCCGGCTGGCGGGCCGCCCAGCGAGCGCGCGCCGCGGGTGACCGCGCGGCTGCGGCGCCGATCGAGCGGCTGCTCGGCGATCTCGCGCCGGACGCGGCGCTGGTCACGGTGCTGGACGGGCATCCCGCGGCACTGTCCTGGCTCGGCGCGGTCCGCGGCCATCGAGTGGTCCCGCTCGGAGTCGACCGCTTCGGGCAATCCGCTGATGTGCCCGACCTCTACGAGGCATACGGGCTGACGGCGGAGGCGATCGTCGACGCCGCGGCGCGCGCGCTGCTCGACCGCATGCGCGCGGCGGAGGCCTGAGCCGTGTCCGCACCGGTGCGCTTCGACATCTTGCTCCCGGAGCTCGCCGAGTCGATGACCGCGGCGAACGTGCTCGTGTGGCGCAAGCGGGTCGGCGAGGACGTGAAGACCGGCGACGTGCTGGTCGAGGTGGAGACCGATAAAAGCGCGGTGGAGATCGAGGCCACCGCGGAAGGCACGCTGGTCGAAATTCTCGTGCCCGAGCGCAGCGACGGCGTGCCGGTCGGCACCGTGCTCGGCAGGCTGGCGCCAGCCGGTTCGGTGGCGCGACCCGCCGAGCCGACGCCGGCGACGCCCGCTGCAGAGCCGGGTATGCCCGAGCCGGCTTCGACCCCGATCGACACCCCGAGCACTCCCGCGAGCGCGCTGTCCGCAGCGGAGGACCGCGGGGCCATCAGCGGACCACACGACGCCGCTGGCCAGAGCGCCGCCGGCAACGGTCGGAGCGCCACCGCTGCCCAGAGCGGCTATAGCCCCGCGGATTCGATCGCGGCGACCCCGCTGGCGCGGCGCATGGCGGCGCAAGGCGGCGTGCCGCTCGAGACCGTCCGGGCGACCGGCGTGGCGGGCCGCGTCACCAAGAGCGACATCGAAACGGCACTCGGGTTCACGCGGGTCGCGCCAGCCCGGTCACCCGAGCTGTCTCCGGCGTCGTCGCCGGCCTCCGGCGCGCACACGCCATTTCACGAGCTGCGGCACAGCGCTTCGCGGCGCGCGCAGGCCAGCCGCTTGGCGGAGGCCAAGCGCACGATCCCGCACTTCTACCTGTCCGTGTCGTGCGAAGTGGACGCGCTCCTGAAGCTGCAGCGCGACGTGAATCGGCGCTTCGAAGCGGATGGCGGAGCCCGCATCACGCTCAACGATCTGCTGGTGCGGGCCGTGGCGCTCGCGCTGCGCGCGGTGCCCGACGCCAACGTGGGGTGGACCGAGACGCACCTGCGCCAGTACGAGCGCGTCGATCTCTCGGTCGCGGTGGCATCCGAGCGCGGGCTGATCACCCCCGTGGTGCGCGATGCCGACCGCAAGTCGGTGCGCGCGCTCGCCGCCGAGTTGCGCGACCTGACCGCGCGGGCGCGCGCGCGAAAGTTGCGCCCCGAGGAGTACCAGGGCGGCACCTGCACGATCTCGAACCTCGGCATGTACGGGGTCGAGAGCCTCATCCCGATTCTGAATCCGCCGCAGAGCTGCATCCTCGGGTTCGGCGCGGCGGAACCGCGCGCGGTGCCGCGCGACGGGGCAGTGGTCGTGCGCACGATGATGACGTGCACGCTGGCGGCCGATCACCGCGCGCTCGACGGCGCGACCGGGGCCCGCCTCCTCGCCGCCTTTCGCGGCTTGGTGGAAGGCCCGCTCGCGCTGTTGCTGTAGCCCAGCGGCCGCGGCGACGCCGCGGTCTCTACCGCGGGCGCTCCTCTCGCACCGCGACATAACCCGTTCCTCCGCGCCAGCGCCGTTCATTGTGTAGCCGCGGCACCCGTGGCCGCACGGCATCGCACCGCGATGCCGCGGGCGAGGACGGGCACACACGAGGCGCCCCTTCCCGGCACGCGCCGGCCGTCAGCACACCAGGTGCGCGCGCGCGACCACCCACACTGAAGCGCACCAGGCGGTAATGATTCGCGCGATGGTCCTGCCGCAACGACGGTCACACCACGCGAAATATGCTGGCGCGGCACCGCGTGGATCAGCGCTGTTTTAGGCGCGCTTCGCGCGCCAAGTGCGTCCCTCGGGAACCTTGATGCCGCGGAGCGGAGCGCGCCCACTGGGCCCCGGTGCGCGGTTCAGCGGCCGAGATGCGCGCGGGAGAAGAACAGCGACGCCTCGGGCACGGCGATCACGATCGCCAATGCGATGACGGAAGCGACGAGGAAGGGCAACGCGCCGTGCACGACCTCGCCGATCGTGGTCTCCGGCCCCGCGATGCCTTTCACGACGTACAGATTCAACCCGACCGGCGGCGTGATGAGGCCGATCTGGCTCGCGAGGATCAGCACCACGCCGAACCAGATGGGATCCGTGCCCGTGGCGCGCACCGCGGGAAGGAGAATCGGCACGGTGACGACGATCAGCGACAGCGCATCGATGAAACAGCCGAGCACGATATACAGGATGGCTACGCCGATCATCAGCGCGAGCGGTGACGCCGACGCGCCGATCGCGGCGTTGATCAGGTACTCCGAGATCCCGCACACCACCATCAAGCGGGCGAAGATCTGCGCCGCGCAGAAGATGATGAAGATCACCGCCGTCAGGCTCGCGGTCTCGAGCGCCACCTCCATGAGCTTGCGGAGGCCGCTTCGCGACACGCCGCGCCGCAGCAGAAAGATCAGCAGGAAGACGAAGTTCCCGACCGCCGCGGCCTCGGTGGCCGTGAACACGCCCGTATAGATGCCGCCGATCACGACGACCGCGACCAGCACCGGCACCCACAACCGCGGGAGGACCTGCAGCTTGGTGCGCCAGTCGGACGGGCGGCTCGCGGCGGGAATCAACGCCGGGCGCAGCACGGCGATCACGAGCACGGCGAGGCCCAGACACCCGGCGAGCACGAGACCCGGGCCGATCCCGGCGAGCAGGACGCGGCTCACCGGCACTTCCGCGATCGCCGCGTACACGATCGCGAGAATGCTGGGCGGGATCATCATGCCGATCGCTCCCGAGGCGGCGACCAAGCCGTAGGCGATGCGCCGATCGTACCCGTGGCGGATCATCTCCGGAGCGCTGACGCGGGCGAAGACCGCCGCGGTGGCGATCGACGAGCCGGTGACCGCGCCGAACATCGTGCAGCCGCCGATGGTCGCCAGCCCGAGCGCTCCCGGGATGCGCCCGATCCACGACACGAGCGCGTCATACGCCGTCGCTCCCGCCTCCACTTCCGTGGCGAGGAGGCCCATCGCGATGAACAGCGGCACCACCGACAGCGTGTAGTTCGAGCCGTACACGGCGAACGTGGAGGCGAGGAGATACAGCGCTGGACCGGCGCCCAGCACCAGCACGAGCCCGGCCAGCGACGACAGGATGAGCGCGAACGCGACGTGCAATCCCACCACGAGCAGGATCAGCAGCACGGCGATGCTGAGGATACCGAGGATCAGCGGGTCCATGTGCCGAGTTGTCGGACGAGGTCCAGCGCGAGCTGCGCGGTGAGCAAGAAAAACCCGACCACGACGCCGAGCTTCCCGAGCCACGCGGGCAGCGCAATCGGCGCGATCATCGTTTCCGCCGCGGACCACGAGTCCCAGAAGAATACGGCCGCTGCGATCGTCAGCACGCCGGCGACGATCATCGCGAGCGCCGTAATGGCGCACTCGCGCACGGCGCGCGCGCGCGGCGATAAGACCGTGTCGAGCACCCCGAGCCGGACGTGGCCCTTGGCCCGCTCTGCCTCCGCCAGGCCGAGGAATGCGACATACACGAGCAGAATCCGGGTGATCTCGACCTGGCCGAGCAGCGGGCTATTGAAGAGCACCCGTCCGGCGACATCGACGACGCCGAGCGCGGTGATCGCGACCACACCGAGGCCGGCGACCACGGCGGCGCCGCGGCGAATGGCCGTCAGCGCCCGCTGCAGACCGTCGAGGGGGGGGTTCAATGCGTCGCCCCTCGCCCGAACTCCCAGCCGCTGCGCTGCGAAAGATTCACGTATGTATCGACGACCTGGCTGCCGGGGAGCCCCCTGCCGTTCATGCGGTCGGCCCACTGCCGGGCGAACGGCGGAATGCCGGCCAGTGCATCGCGCGCGGCTTCGTCGCTCAAGCGAGTGAAGTGGACCCCCGCGGCCTCCAGCGCCTTGCGCGCTTTCCGCACCTCGCCCTCGAGCAGCGTAAGATAGCGCTGTTCCGCTCTGCGCCCCGCTTCGCGGAACGCGTCCCGGTCCGCCGGCGTCAGCGCCTTCCAGTAGTCGAGGTTGACCCACACCCCCAACGGCGTCGGCGTGTTCAGCGCGAAATCGAGCAAATACGGCGCGATCTCGTTCAGTCGGAAGAGGTACAGAATTTCCACCGGCAGGGCGACGACGTCGACGATGCCGAGGCTCATGCGCTCGTACAGCTCCGGGCCCGGCGAGAGGATCGGGACCGCCCCGAACGAGCGAAACAGGGGTACGTACTCGACCGGCGTGAAACCGATGCGCTTCCCGCGCAGATCGCTCAGATCGTCCATGGGCTCGCGGGACAGCAGCAGGTACGGGGAGAGCGGTCCAAACACCAGCGGCGGCGCAACGTTCGCCGCCTCCAGCTCGGCCGCGAGCGCGGGGATTGTTTCGAACATCTCGCGCTTGATCCGCGCTTGGGTGCGGAAATCCGGATCGTTGAAGATGAATTGATATTCGAGCGAGCCGAGCGGCAAGCGCCCCGGCGAGTAGATCCACATCCCGGTGCCAGCATCCGCCACGCCGTGGCCGATCGCGCCGAGCGTCTCCTCGCCGGTCACCAGCGCGCTGCCGTAAAACCCCTGCAGGCGCAGCCGCTCGCCCAATATCTGCTGGAGCTCTTCGCCGAACATCCGCGTGCCCGCCGCCAGCACCGATTCGCGCGGAAATTGGCTGACCACCCGCAGCGTGAGCGTGTCGTCCTCGGCGTACGGCTGCGGGCCGGAGCCGCCGCAGCCCACGAGGCCGAGCAGCAGGATAGATACTGTTTTCGCGATAGACATTGCGTGGAATTTCGGCGCGCGCTTCTAGCGTGAAGCCGGCGATCGTTCAATGCGGAGCCGCGCAGACGCGAAGTATCCGAGGGCTTCGCGTCTGCGCGCCTTCGCGTTGAGTCTTCACTCCGGGCGGCGCGGCAGCGTGATGCCGTGCCGGCGCATCTTGCGATGCAGAGTGATGCGGTGCACGCCGAGGCGCGCGGCGGCAAGCGAGACGTTACCGCGGCAGGCGCGCAGGACATCGAGGATCGCCTGGCGCTCGACGTTGCGCAGATCGGTGGCGGGCGGCGTGCGCTGCGCTTCCGCGGGCGCCGCGCCGGCGAAGTCGGCGACGGTGATCACCGCGCCCGCCCCTTGCACGGCCTTCAGCAGCGCGTTGCGCAGCTCGCGCACGTTCCCCGGCCACGGCGCCGCATTGAGCCACTGCACGGCTGGCACATCCAGCGCCTTGGCGATGCCGTGCTGCGCCAACAAGTGGCGCGCGAGGATCGGCGCGTCACCGGCCCGCTCGCGCAACGGCGGCAGTGTGAGCGCCAGCACGTTCAGGCGGTGATACAGGTCGGCGCGAAACCGGCCCTCCGTGACCCACGTGCCGAGCTCGACCTTGGTCGCGGCGATCACGCGCACGTCGATCCGGCGCGGGCGCTCGGCGCCCATCCGCACCACGCGGCCCTCTTCGAGCACGCGCAATAGATGCGACTGCATGCGAGCGGGCATCGACTCCACCTCGTCGAGGAAGAGCGTGCCGCCGTCGGCCAGCTCGATCTTGCCCGGGCGCCCCCCCCGCGCGGCGCCGGTAAACGCGCCGTCGGCGTAGCCGAACAGCTCGGCGCCGAGGAGCTCGTCGTTCATCCCACCGCAGTTGAGCGGCACGAATGCGCCCGCCCGCCGCCGGCTGGCGTAGTGGATGGCGTGCGCGAACAGCTCTTTGCCGGTGCCCGACTCACCCTGGATCAGCAAGGGCAGATCCCGCTCGGCGACCTGCTGTGCGTCGGCGACCGCGCGGCGGATCGCCGCGCTCTCGCCGACGATGTCGCCAAACCGGTAGGACGTCTCCCAGCCGGGCGCGCCACCGCGGCGTCGCACCGCGCGCAGCGGCGCCGCGAGCGTCGCGATGAAGCCGATGACCGTTCCGTCGCGCGCCACGGGCTCCAAGTTGGCGCGCACCGCGCCGCGCTGCGTCTCGAGGCGGAGATCGCACGGGCGCTGTACGCCCTCGAGCCGCACGAAGGGCTCCTGCACGCGCAGGCCCGGGAGCCGCGTGAGCGCGCGGCCGACGGCTTGCTCGTGCGCGAGCCCGAGCAGATCGAGCGCGCCGCTGGAGACCGCCACGACCGCGCCCATCGAGCTCACACAGAGCAGCGCGTCCTGCGGGAACCGCGCGTGATGCGCTTCGTAGCGATCGAACAGCACCAGCCGCCGCCCGTGCTCGTCCTCGGCCAAACGGTGCTCGATCATCGTGGCGCAGCCGCTCACCAGCTCGAGCGCCCGCGGGTGGGCGACCTCGTCGTATCCGTACACGCTGAGGCTGCCGAGCTTCTCGCCGAGGTGGTGAATCGGCGCCGCATTCCCGGACCAGCGTTCACCGAGATCGCTGTAGTGCTCGGACCAATGGATCTGCACGGGGCGGTCCAGCAGCGTGCTGACCGCGACCGCGTCCGTGCCGACCTGATCTTCCGACCACTGCGAGCCGATCACCACATTGATCTGCGCCGCCTCGTCGAGCGTCCGCGCGCCGCCACGGATGTCGATTGGCCGGCACTGCGCGTCGGACAGCAAGACCAGAGCTCTGTCGAGCGCCTCGACGAGGAAGTGCATGACCGGCGTCGCGGCGGCCTTGAGCACGTCGTTTTCGCGCAGTGTGCGCGCCGCAGTCTGTCCGAGCACGATCGGAGCGGCGCGGATGCGGGGATCGACGGCGTGGGCGCGCGAGCGCAGCCACGACCCGCGCACGATCGGCCGCAGCGCGCCGAGCTCGGCGTCGTTGCCCGCCAGGAAGCGCTCGCGAATCCGCCGGATCCGGCGCGACTCCTCGGAAGAGCGCTGGACGTTACGGGTACTGGTCACGCTGTGGCAACCCTCGTCGGCTTTAAGTCAGGCGCGGTCGGAAATGCAATAGGTGGAGCCGCCGCTGGTGCATCACCTGTAGCAGGCGTGGTGGGTGGGGTCGCGCGCGCGCACCGGCGCCCGCCTGGCACGGGCATTGCCGATATTCCGATCGAAGGCACCGTCATGGCCGAGCACCGCAACATGATCACGCGCGTTTGCACCGCCGCTCGCGGCGCAGTGCTGCCTCTGCGCCCACCGCAGCGGCGCGCGGGCGCGGCCTTCCGCGGCGGACGCGCGGTCCCGGGCCTCGGCCGCTGTGCAGCCCGACCCATCCACCCCGAAGCACCACTCGACAGACACTCGTTCGCAATCACGATTTGAAGGAGGCAAGCATGCGTTTTGGTCTTTTGCAGGAGGCGGAGTCCGAGATCGGGAGCACCCATCACTTCCGCTACCGCGAGCTCGTGCGCGAAGTGCAGCGCGCGGAGGAGATGGGGTTCGATTACTGGGGCACGTCCGAGCAGCACTTCGTCAGCCCGCTGGCGACGGTGACGGCCCCCGAGGTGCTCTACGGCGCGATCGCGGCGCAGACCCACCGCATCAATATCCGCCACATGGTCACGCTGCTGCCGTTCGCATTCAACCACCCGATCCGGGTCGCCGAGCGCATTGCCACGCTCGACATCGTCTCCGACGGCCGCGCCCAGCTCGGCTGCGGGCGCGCCAACCACTTGTGGCAGCTCGACGCCTTCGGCATCAAGGCGACCGACACGCGCCCGCAGATGCTGGAGGCGCTCGACATCATCGACAAGGCGCTCTCGCAAGACGAGTTCGAGCACGACGGCCCGCAGCTGAAGATCCCGAAGCGGCGCCTTTCACCGAAGCCGGTGCAGCACCCGCGCCCGCCGATGTTCATCATCGCCACCAGCGTCGAGTCGCACCAGATCGCCGGCGAGCGCGGGCACGGCGTCATCTCGTGCGACAACTGGCGCGGCTGGGATCACCTGGCGGAGCAGGCGGAGGTCTACCGCTCGAGCATCGCCAAGGCCCGGCCGGCACACGGCATGGTGACGAACTCGCTCGGCTGCTGTGCGTTGACCGGTTACTGCGCCGAGACGTGGGAAGAAGCCGCAGAGGTGGGCGGGCCGATCGCGTTCAGCTTCTTGAATGATGTGCTCGAATACCTGTACTTGCCGCTGGCAGAAGCTTCGAAGGACTACGGCTACATGAAGGCGATCGCGACCGAGCTCGCTGATCTGCGCCACACCGGCGATGCCCGGAAGCTCAACGACCGCACGCCGACGGTGATCCTCGGCACGCCTGATCAGTTGATCGAGAAGATCAAGAAGCTCGAGCTGCTCGGGTACGATGAAGTGGTGATCCGCATCGATGGCATGGGCCATCAGAAGCTGATGAAATCGCTCGAGCTCATCGGCAAGTACGTGATTCCCGAATTCAACCGGCCGAACGCCGTCATTCGCAAGCTGTCGATTCCCGGCCGCGTTGCCTGAGCGTTGGAGGTAAAAGCCATGGCAGACCGAGAAGCGGAACAGGCCGTCGTGCGCGTCTACGAGGATTGGCGCAAGGCGTTCATGAACGTCGATGCGCGCGCGATGAAGGCGCTGTTCGACCAGGAGTACGACGGCCTCGTCTACCAGGCCGAGGAACTCACGGATCCGCTGTACGACTGGCCGTCGATCGCGAAGTACTGGGACGCCGCGCACACGGTCCTCGAGCGGGTCAGCGAGTGGACCGAGCTCAGCCGTAAGGTGGCGATCACCGGAGACGCGGCGTTCGTGTATGCAAAGACGATGACGCGGTTGAAAATCGTCGGCGTGCAAAACGAACTCGCCGGCGAGTTGCGCTCGACGCTGGGCCTCCACCGCCGCAACGGCCGGTGGCTCATGATCCACTACCACGAGTCCCGCGCGCTGGATCTCGAAGCGATTCTGCGCGGCGGTTGATAACGCAGTGGCCGGCTGCCCCGCGCCTGTCTCGCGCGGGCCAGCCGGCGATCTCCACGACCAGCGACTGCGCCGGCGCGGCACGTCGGGCGCGCCAGCGTGGCTCGCCGTGCGCCGATTTGCAGATATGTGCAAAACGGGCTGGCGCGGATCGGCGCTCGGTTGCTCCTAGGCGACGGGCGCATGTGAGTGATATGTACCCGCCGCTCAACCATCAGCGGCAGAGCGAGGAGATGGCGATGCACGAAGTGGGAGAACCGCGCGCGAGCACCGCGGCATCAGCGAAACTCCACGAGGAGGATTTTGCGGCCACCCAGCGCCCGCCGCTGGAGGCCTCGATTCTCCCGCTCTACTGCTACACCTCGCCGGAATTCTATCAGCGCGAGATCGACCGCATCTTCAGCAAAGAGTGGCTCTGCCTCGGGCGCGTCGACCAGGTGGAGAACCCGGGCGACTACTTCACCATCGACATCATCGGCGAGCCGCTCGTCGTCGTGCGGGATCAGGACGGCGCGATCCGCGTGCTCTCTCGCGTCTGCCGCCATCGCGGCATGTCGGTCGTCGAAGGCCAGGGCAATCGGCGATCGTTCGAGTGCCCGTACCACGCGTGGACGTATGCCCTCGACGGCCGCCTGATCGGCGCCCCCGAGATGGAGAAGTCGAAGAACTTCGATCGGCGCGCGTGCCGGCTCCCGAGCATCAAGGTGGAGCTCTGGGAGGGATTCATTTTCGCCAACTTCGATCCCGAGGCGAAGCCGCTCGGCCCGCAGCTGGCAGGCCTGTCCGCGAACCTGAAGAACTACCAGATCGGCTCGATGAAGAGCGCGCCCCCAGTCACGTATCGCGGCAAGTGCAACTGGAAGATCATGATCGAGAACTTCCAGGAGTACTACCATGTGCTCGGCCTGCATCGGGAAGTCCTGGAAGACTTGATGCCGGCGCGCTTCTCACGCGCCGAAGAGCTCGACGGCGCATACGCCTATATCCATCTGCACACGATGGCGCCCGACGTCGGCCTCATCGAAGGCACCGACGAGATCCCGCGTTTCCCGGTGATCGAGACCCTCACCGAGCAAGAGCGGTCCACGCATCCGCTCGCGCTCGTCTTTCCGACCCTCGGGGTGTGGATCACCACCGACGCGATGATCTTCTACCAGATGCTCCCCGAGGCAGTGGACCAGACGGTGATGCGCGTGTTCATGTGCGTGCCGCCGAAGACCATGGAGATGCCGAATTTCGCGGCGAGCCTGAAGCACACCATCGCGTCGTTCGAGTCGGTGAACGACCGGGACCTCTGGTGTTGCGAGGCCGTGCAGCAGGGATTCTCCTCGCGCTTCGCGGAGCGCGGACGGCTCAGCCACATGGAGCGCTGCATCTGGCAGATTCACCAGTGGGTGCTGCGGCGCGTGCTGGACGAGACCGGCTCGGCCGACGCCGTTCGGCAGGCCGCGGCGGCGCGTTGAGCGCTTACGCGGGCGTTCGGTGCGCGGCGGGCGGGCCCGGGACAGCCTGCCGCACGCGGACCCCGCGCGCTTCCAGATACTGCTTGCACTCCGCGAGCGTGTACTCGCGGTAGTGGAAGATCGAGGCGGCGAGCGCCGCGCTTGCACCACCCGCCGTGAGGCCCTCGTAGATGTGCTCGAGCGTGCCCACGCCGCCGGAAGCGATCACCGGCACGCGCACGGCTTCCGCGATCGCGCGCGTGAGCGCGATGTCATAGCCCGCCTTCGTCCCGTCGCGGTCCATGCTGGTGAGCAGGATCTCGCCCGCCCCGTAGCCTTCCATGCGCCGCGCCCACTCGATCGCTTCGAGGCCGGTCGGCGTCCTGCCCCCGTGCACGTACACCTCCCAGTGCGGCGCCGGCGCATCGCTTTGCGATGCCTCCGTTGCGCGCTTTGCGTCGATGGCGACGACGATGCACTGGCTCCCGAACTTCTCGCAGGCTTCGGCGACGAACTCCGGCCGTTGCACGGCCGCGGTGTTGATCGACACCTTGTCGGCGCCCGCGTTCAACAGATTGCGGATGTCCTGCAGCTCGCGCACGCCACCGCCCACGGTGAGCGGCATGAACACGGTGCCAGCGGTGCGGGCGACCACGTCCAGGATGATGCCGCGCCGCTCGTGCGAAGCCGTGATGTCCAGAAACGTCAGCTCGTCGGCGCCTTCCTCGTCGTAGCGCTGCGCGACCTCCACCGGGTCGCCGGCGTCTCGCAAGCCGACGAAGTTCACGCCTTTGACCACCCGGCCGTCTTTGACGTCCAGGCAGGGGATGATGCGTTTGGTGAGCATCGCGCTGCGCCCGTGCTCAGTATCGCCTACGGGCGAGCATGAATCGCCTGCTCCCGCGCCGGCGCCGCACGCGCGGAAGGCGACGCGCAGTGCGCGCGTCGCGCACCTGCGCCGCGCCGGGGCTGGCGGTCCGGGTCATCCCGCCGCCGGTCCATCGGCCAGGCGGATCGCGTCGGGTAGCGACACGGCGCCCGTGTACAGCGCGCGGCCGACGATGACGCCGATCACCCCGGCGGCTTCGCACGGCAGGAGCGCGGCGATGTCGTGCAGCGAGCCCACGCCGCCGGAGGCGATGACCGGCAGGCCCGCGCCCTCGGCGAGGGCGCGGGTCGCGGCGACGTTGACGCCCTGCTGCGTGCCGTCGCGGGCGATGTCCGTGTAGATGACGCAGGCGGCGCCGGCGCTGGCGCAGCGGCGCGCGAGCTCGACCGCGGTGACGTCGGTGGTCTCCAACCACCCCTTCACCGCGACCTGCCCATCGCGCGCGTCGATGCCGACCGCGACGCGCCCGGCAAACCGCCGGCAGGCTTCCTCGACCACCTCCGGGTGCTCGAGCGCCGCCGTGCCGAAGATGACCCGCGCGGCGCCGCGCTCGAGCAACTCCGCGGCGCGCTCCACCGTGCGGATGCCGCCGCCGACCTGCACCGGAACCGGGAGGTCGGCGCACAACGCCGCGATGGCTTCGCCGTTCACCGGCGCGCCGCTCACGGCTCCGTCGAGATCGACGACGTGCAGATAGCGCGCCCCACCGTCCACCCAGCGCCGCCCCATGGCGACCGGATCATCGCCGTACACCGTCTCGGCGGCGAAGTCGCCGCGGAGCAACCGGACGCAGCGGCCGCCCTTCAGATCGATGGCGGGCAAGATCAACATGTCGCTCGTCGCTCGTCGCCGGTCGCAGCGCGCGCCGCGGGCATACGCGCGCGTCGGCCGTCACCCGGTGAGCGCCGCCGTCTCATGCTCGAGCCCGAGGGCGATCGCGCCGAAATTGCGCAGCATCGCCAAGCCGACGTGCTGGCTCTTCTCCGGATGAAACTGGCAGGCGAAGAGGTTATCTCGGGCAATGGCGGAGACGAACTCGCCTCCGTACTCGGTCGTGGTCGCGACGATCGAAGGATCGGCGGGCTCCACGTAGTACGAGTGCACGAAGTAGACGAACGCGCCGTCGTCGATGCCGGCCAGCACGGGTGCGGGCCGGCGTCGGCGAATCTGGTTCCACCCCATGTGGGGAACGCGGAGGCCGGCGTCGCCGCCGTCGCGAAAACGCACCACGCGGCCGGCCAGGACGCCGAGGCCCGTCACCGGGCCGAACTCCTCACTCTCCTCGAAGAGCAATTGCAACCCGAGACAGATGCCGAGGAACGGCGTGCCGCGCTCAATGACGCGGCGCACGGGGTCCACCAGGCCATGGGCGCGCAGGTTGGCCATGCAGGCTCCGTACGCCCCGACGCCGGGCAACACCACGCCCGGCGCGCTTTCGATCGCGACCTGGTCGCGCGTGACTTCGGCGCCGACGCCGACGCGCGCGAATCCCTGCTGCACGCTGCGCAGGTTGCCCATGCCGTAGTCGATGATGGCGATCGAGCGCATCCGCTTGGCTTGATCAGTTCTCAGCCGTTGTGTGTGTTTTTCCTGCGGAGTTATTGCGGAGGCCGCGGCGGCGCGCTTGCGCCATTGGCGCGCGGCGCTCAGAGCGATCCCTTGGTCGACAGCACGCCGTGCACGCGCGGGTCGATCTGCGTAGCGTGATCCATCGCGCGCGCGAGCGCCTTGAACGCGGCCTCGATGATGTGATGCGCGTTGCGCCCGCGCACCATGTCGACGTGCAGGTTCATGCCGAGCTGATTGGTCATGGCGAGCAGGAAGTCGTGCACCAACTCGGTGTCGAAGGTGCCGACGCGCGCGCGTTTGATGTCGAGCGCATAGACCAGGAACGGCCGGCCGCTGAGATCCACGGTCACCCGCACCAGCGCTTCGTCGAGCGGACAGGCGGCTTCGCCGAAGCGGCGAATGCCGGCTTTGTCGCCGAGGGCCTCCTTGATCGCCTGGCCGAGGGCGAGGCCGACGTCCTCCACGCTGTGGTGCTGATCGACGTGGAGGTCGCCGCGGGCGCGAATCTCGAGGTCGAAGAAGCCGTGCCGCGCGAAGCTGTCGAGCATGTGATCGAGAAACGGCACGCCGGTGTCGATCGAAGCCTTGCCGATGCCGTCGAGCGCCAGCGTAACGCCGATCTGCGTCTCCTTGGTGGCGCGCGTGACGCGCGCCGTGCGCGCCGGCGGTTTGGCCGCGGCGCGCCGCTGCACAACGGGCATGGCGGCGGCTCCCTTCAGGGCGCGAACGTCGTCCGTTGGTCGGGCGAAGTCAAGGCGACCGGCGCGCCGCGCTTCCACGTTGCTGGACGCCCGGTGCTTGCACCGCGCCGCCATGCCGCAGCCCACTGCCGTCGTGAGCGCACGCGCCGGCGGGGTCACCCGCGGAAGCGCACGCGGATCGCTGCGGCGTGCGCCTGATACCCCTCGACGTCGGCCAGCGTCTCCACGGCGGGCCCGAGCCGCCGGAGCGCCGCCGGGCTGCCGCGCACGACACTGGTTCGCTTGACGAAATCGTACGTGCCGAGCGGCGAGAAGAACCGCGCGCTGCCGCCGGTCGGCAACACGTGGTTCGGCCCGGCCAGGTAGTCGCCGAGCGGCGCCGGAGCCCACGTACCCTCGAAGATCGCGCCGGCGTTGCGCAGGCGCCGCGTGAGGGCGTCGGGCTCGCGGACGAGGAGCTCGAGGTGCTCCGGTGCGACCCGCTCCGCGAGCTCCACCGCTTCGTCGAGCCCGCGCGTGACGATCAATGCCCCGCGCCGGCGCAGCACGCCGGCGATGTCGCGGCGGCGGGGCAGGACCTCGAGCTGGCGGGCGATCGCGCGCTGGACGGCGGCCGCGAGGCGCGGCGACGGCGTGAGCAGCAGCGCGCATTCCTCGCCGCTGCCGTGCTCGGCCTGCGCGAGGAGGTCGGCGGCGGCGTGCTCGGGGTCGGCCGCCGCGTCCGCGATGACCAGAACTTCGCTCGGGCCGGCGGTGGAGTCGATGTCCACCGCGCCGTACACCTGGCGCTTCGCGGCCTGTACGAATGCATTGCCGGGCCCGACGATCTTGTCGACGGCGGGAATCGTCGCCGTGCCGTACGCCAGCGCCGCGACGGCCTGCGCGCCGCCGACGCGGTACACGGCGGTCGCGCCGGCGATGTGCGCCGCCGCCAACACGGCTGGCGCGTGGCCGTCTCGCCCCGCGGGCGAGACCATGATGACCTCCTCCACGCCGGCGACGCGCGCGGGGATGACGTTCATGAGCACCGATGACGGGTACGCGGCGTGGCCGCCCGGCACGTACACGCCGACGCGGCGCAGCGGGGTGATGTTCTGCCCCAACACGAGCCCGGCCGCGTCGCGATAGCGCCAGGAGCGCTGGCGCTGACGCGCGTGGAAGGCGCGAATGCGCCGCGCCGCCAGGGTCAGCGCGCGGCGCACGGCTGGCGGCAGCCCCGCCGCCGCTTCGCGCAATTCGCTATCCGATACGCGCAGGCGCGCGGGGGTGAGCGCCAGGCCGTCGAAGCGCTTGGTGTAGGCGATCAGCGCGCGGTCGCCGCGGCGGCGGACGGCCGCCACGATCGCTGCGGCCGCGGCCTCGGCGCGGCGCTGATCGGCCCCGCGCACCGCGCGCACGCGGGCAAACGCGCGCGCAAAGCCGGGATCCGCGGTGCGCAGGATCGATACGACCGGCGTCATCCGCGCATGCCCGTGACGCGCTCGATGTCCGCCCCAAGCTGCGACAGCTTGGCCTCCAGGCGCTCGTAGCCGCGGTCGAGATGGTAGACCCGCCGCACCTCGGTGGTGTTGCGGGCGGCGAGACCGGCGAGCACGAGCGAGACGCTGGCGCGCAGATCGGTCGCCATCACCGGCGCGCCACTCAGCGCGTGGACGCCGCGCACCACCGCCGTATGGCCGTCGATGCTGATGTCGGCGCCCAGGCGCGCGAGCTCCAGCGCGTGCATGAAACGGTTCTCGAAGATCGTTTCGACGATCGCGCTGCTGCCGTCGGCGATCGCCGCGAGCGCCATCATCTGCGCTTGCAGATCGGTGGGAAAACCCGGGTAGGGCAGCGTCTGAACGTCGACGCCGCGCAAGCGCCCGTGCGCGCGCGCCCGCACGCCGTCCTCCTGCTCGTCGATCTGCATGCCCGCCTCGCGCAACTTTCGCAGCACGGCATGCAGATGCCGGGGCTGCGCGCCGCGCACGAAGACGTCGCCCCGGGTGACCGCCGCGGCGATGAGAAACGTGCCCGCCTCGATGCGGTCGGGCACGACCGCGAAGTCCATTCCGCGCAGGCGCGGCACGCCGGATATCCGCACCACGGGCTCGCCCGCACCCTGGATGTGCGCCCCCATCGCGGTGAGCGCCGCGCCCAGGTCGGCCACCTCCGGCTCGCAGGCGGCGTTCTCGATCGTGGTCTCGCCGTCGGCGATGGCCGCGACCATCATCAAGTGCTCTGTCGCGCCCACCGACGGGAGCTCGAGGCGTATGCGCGCGCCGCGCAGGCGCTCGGCGCGCGCGTCGGCGTAGCCGTGCACGAGGTCGATCGCGGCACCCATCTCGCGCAGCCCCTGGATGTGCAGGTTCACCGGCCGCCCGCCGATCGCGCAGCCGCCGGGTTGCGAGACGCGCGCGCTGCGGAAACGGGCGAGCAGCGGCCCGAGCACGAGGAAGGACGCGCGCATCGTCTTGACCAGCTCGTACGGGGCCTCGTGGCAGGACACGCCTGCCGTGCAGATCCGCACCGCGCCGTCGAACGGCTCCACGCTGGCGCCGAGGTGGCGGAGCAACTGCAGCGTCGTGCGGACGTCGACGACATCGGGCAAGCGGCGCAAGACACACGGTTCCTCGGTGAGCAACGTGGCGAAGAGAATCGGCAGCGCCGCGTTCTTCGCCCCCGCGACCGCCACCTCACCCTGCAGCCGTTGGCCGCCGCGCACCAGAATCGTATCCATCGCCCTCCTCGCCTGCGCCCCCGGTCATCCGCGTTCTGCTACGAGGACGCGCGGAATGCCAGCCAGGTCCGTCTCGACGCGCGCACGGCGGAGTCCCGCGGCGAGCGCCAACGCGCGCGCCGGCGCGTCCTGTCCCGCGCCGAGCTCGATGAGCAATCGCCCGCCCGCGCGCAGGTGCTGCGGTGCCGCGGCGATGATCCGCCTGACCACCGCCAGCCCGTCGGCACCGCCGTCCAACGCCACCCGCGGCTCGAAGGCGAGCTCGGGTGACGCGGCGTCCCCCGGCGCCAGATACGGCGGGTTGCTGACGATGCAGTCGAACAGCTCACCCGGCGACACCGCGGCGAAGAGATCGCCGGCGCGGAAGGCGATCCGGTGCGCGACGCCGTGCGCGGCGGCGTTGCGGCGCGCCAACTCCAGCGCGTCCGCGGACGATTCGACGGCGACCACGCGAGCGTGGGCCAGCTCGTGAGCGATCGCGACGGCGATGCACCCCGAGCCGGTGCCGAGATCGAGGATGGTTCCGACCGCCCGGCCCGCCGTGTCAGGGGCCGGCGCCCCGGGCGGTGGAGCGCCGGCCGCAGCCGCGGGCGCGCGCGCTCCGCGCGTCGCGAGCTCGACCAGGAGCTCCGTCTCGGGGCGCGGGATCAGCACCGCCGGGCTCACCGCGAACGACAGCGACCAGAATTCCCGTGTGCCGGTGAGGTAGGCGACCGGCTCGCGGCGAACGCGCCGCTCGAGCAGCGCCGCGAAGCTCGCCGCGGCCGCTTCGGGCACCGGATCGCGGAGCCGCGCGTACAGGGCGGTGCGCCCTACCGCGAGCGCATGGGCGAGGAGCACTTCGGCATCGAGCCGCGCGCTGTCGATGCCTGCCGCGGCGAGGCGTGCGGCGGCACGGGCGAGCAGCGCTGCCGCGTCCATCAGCCTTGCAGCTGCTGGGCTTGGTAGTGCGTCGTGAGGCTGTCGATCAGCGGTTGAATGTCGCCAGCGATCACGCGGTCGAGCGTATAGAGCGTGAGGTTCACGCGGTGATCGGTGACCCGCCCCTGCGGAAAATTGTAGGTGCGGACGCGCTCGGATCGGTCGCCGCTCCCGACCATGCCGCGCCGGCTCTCGGCGAGCTCCGCCTGCTGCTCGGCCTGGGCCCGCTCGAGCAACCGCGCGCGCAAGATCTTGAGCGCCTTCGCCTTGTTCTTGTGCTGCGACTTTTCGTCCTGGCAGCTGACGACGAGGCCGGTCGGCAGGTGGGTCACGCGGACCGCGGAGTCGGTGGTGTTCACGCTCTGCCCGCCGGGACCGGAAGAGCGGTATACGTCGATGCGCAACTCCTTGGCCTCGTCGATCTCCACCTCGACGTCTTCGGCCTCCGGGAGCACCGCGACGGTGACCGCCGAAGTGTGAATGCGGCCGGCGCCCTCGGTGACCGGCACCCGCTGTACGCGGTGCACGCCGCCCTCGTACTTGAGCCGGCTGTACGCGCCCTGCCCTGCGACCAGCGCGATGATCTCCTTGAATCCGCCCAGACCGGTGGCGTTGGCGCTCAGCACCTCGACCCGCCAGCCCTGCGTCTCGGCATAGCGGTTGTACATGCGGAACAGATCGGCCGCGAACAGGCTCGCCTCATCGCCGCCGGTGCCGGCGCGAACCTCGAGCACCACGTTGCGGTCGTCGTTGGGGTCCTTCGGCAACAGCAGGATCTTCAGGCGCTGCTCCAGGTCCTCGCATTGCGCGCGGAGCGCGGGCAGCTCCGCTTTGGCGAGCTCGCGGACGTCGCCGTCGGTCGACTCGAGCAGCTGCTTGTGGCCCTCCAGATCGTGCGTGAGATTCTTCCACGCGCGGTACGCGGCAACGATCGGCTCGAGGTCCGCGCGCTCTTTCGCCAAACGCGCGAAGTCCTTCCGGCTGCCGGTTACCGACGGATCGGCCAGGCGTTCCTCGACGTCCACGTAACGCCGCTCGACGTCTTCCAGCTTGTCCAACATGGTGGAGAGGCAACAAAAAAAGGGCGCGGGGTCACCCCCCGTCGCCCTTCAATCGCGCGTGCTGCGGGCCCGAGTCCGCGGCTCGACCAGCTACTTGCTCTGCATGCCGTACTTGCGGCGGAACCGCTCGACGCGGCCCGCCGTGTCCACCAGCTTTTGCTTGCCGGTGAAGAACGGGTGGCACCCCGAGCAGATGTCGACGTGCAGCGCCGGCTTCGTCGAGCGCGTCTCCCAGGAGTTGCCGCAGGCACAGACGACGACGGACTTCGCGTAATTGGGGTGAATGCCTTCTTGCATCGCGGTTCTCCGGTAAGCGACCTGTTTAGCAGCGCGGGTCAGCGCTCGCAAGGCGCCCACATCCGCAGGTACTGTCCTTAGGGGCAGTGCCCATCCGCAAAGCACGCCGCGCGCGGCGGTTGCTGCCGCAGGCGCACGCGGCCGCCCGGGCGGCGGCCCGCGGCCGGGGCAGAGGTCCGCTTTGGGCGTTCGGACCCGTGGGTCGGCCCGGCTGTGGGCGCGACGGCAAAACCGTGGACGGGGTTCCAAAGCGGCATGATCGAGCTCCGCGTAGCCGCGGCACCCTGGCCACGGCACGCGCGCGATGCCCAACGGCGGTGTGCAGCCGATGCGAGGGCGCGCATGCGTGGACGGGCGCTGCCGCGGGGTATAATCGGGCCAGATGAAGTTCATGGCCCGGGCGCTCGCGGCGGCGCTCATCGCCGCCGCTGGTGCCGCGGCCGCGACCGAGGTGCCATCGACGATGTCGATCATGCGGGAGACGTATCGCGGTTGGCCCGGCACCTATCGCCTGGCCACCGACGCGCTGGAGGTGCGCATCGCCACCGCCGTCGGGCCACGCATCGTGGATCTGCGCGCCGCCGGGGGCGAAAACCTCCTGTACGTGCGCGATGCGGAAATCGGCCGCAGCGGCGAGCCGGAGTGGATGTTCCGCGGCGGCTGGCGCCTCTGGATCGCGCCCGAGCGGCGCGCGAGCACCTACGAGCTCGACAATGCGCCTTGCGCGGCCGAGGTCATCGACGGCCGCGTCGTCCGCGTCACCGGCCCGCCGCAGCCGATCGCGGGCATCCAGAAGGTCGTCGAGCTCGAAGCGTGCGCGGACGCCCCCTGCCTGCGCGTGCGCTCGCGCATTCGCAACATCGGCGCCGCGCCGGTCACGTATGCGGCGTGGAGCCTTTCGGTGATGCGCCCGGGCGGCCGCGCCTTCGCGCCGCTGGACGTGGGGCCGCTCGAAGACTTCGACGCCACCCGCAAGCTCATCCTGTGGAGCTACACCGAGCTCGCCGACCCGCGCTATCAGTTCGGCGACCGGCTCGCCCAGGTCGAGCACGCGCGCGTGCGCCCCGGCCCTGCCGGCCAGCAGGGCCGCCGCGATGACGAGAGCAAGATCGCCGTCGACTCGAGCCAGGGCTGGGCCGCCTACCTGCTGGGACGCACGCTGTATCTGAAGCGCTTCCCGCACGCGCCGGACGCGCAATACCCGGACGGCGGCGCGACGATCGAGATCTACTCGAACGCGGAATTTCTCGAGCTCGAGAACTTGAGCCCGCTCACCACCATCGCGCCAGGCGGCGAGCTCGCATACCCGGAGGACTGGTGGGTGTTCACCGAGGTGGACATCCCGGCCGATGAAGCCGGCGCGCTGCGCGCTTTGGAGAGCTACGTCGACCGCGCACCGGCGCAGTTCGGCGAGGACCCCGCGGGCACCCCCGCCCGGCCTTGAGACCCGGCGGTGGCTGCTCCAACCTCAGGCGCGCGCACGTTTGGGACTCGAAGCGCGCACGGCGCTCAGCCCCGATCGTCAGTCGCGTCGCCCTGCTCCCAGCGGCGCCACTGCTCCAGGTAGGCGTCCAGATTCTCCCGCGTGACGATGTCGATGCCGGAGTAGTGGAACACCTCCGCCGGCGGCCGGCCATCCACGATCTGCTTGAGCAGCTTCACCGATTCCTCGCCCCAGCCGAAATACTTCTGGCCCACCAGGAGCTGCACCTTGCCGGCGCGCAGCAGTTCCGGCGCCGGAGGAATGGTATCGAATGCCACCACCTTGGTGCGCGCGGGGTCTACGGGATCCAGCGCGTTCCGCACGAATACCGGCCAGCCCCCCACTGACAACCAGCCGTCGAGGTCGGGATAGCGCTGTGTCGCGGCGGCGATGATCTCCGCGACCCGCACGGCGTCGTCCTTCACGTCGAACTGTTCGACGATCTCGATCCCGGGATGGGCCCGGAGCGCCGCGCGCGCGCCGTCCAGCCGCTTCTGCAGATTATCGGCGCCCAGCGCCGTGATCAGCGCGACGCGGCCCTTGCCGTCGAGGAGTTGCGCCAGGCCCTCGCCGAGCGCGCGCCCGCCCTCGACGTCGTTCACGCCGTAGAACGCCAGCCGCTTGCTCTTCGGCGCGTCGGAGTCCCAGGTGACCACCGGGATGCCGTTGGCGACGGCGCGATCGATCGCATCGGTCAGCAGATCGCCGTTCAAGCACGAGATGGCGATGCCATCGACGCGTTGGGCGATGAACGACTCGAGGATCTCCTTCTGGCGGATCTCGTCGGTGCTCTCCGGACCGCGCCAGATGACCTCGACGCCGAGCTGCTTCGCGGTCCGTTCGGCGCCGATGCGCGCGTACTCGAACACCGGAATGTGCAGCGCCTTCGGGATCAGCGCAAAGCGCGGGCGGCGGGGCTGGTCCGCGGCGGGCGACGTGCACGCCGCGACGAGCAGTGCGCTCAGCGCGAGGCAGGTGATACGGCTCACGGCCGGCGTGTAGCATTGCGCCGCGCGCGCTGGCGAGCCGCCGGCCGGCCGCGCCGCTACCGATCGCGCGACCCGCTCGCCAGGCGATCCATGACGACGATCACCAATACGGCGATGCCGAGGATCAGGCGGTCGGCGAACGTCCCGCCCGGAATCTGTGCGAGCGCATTGCGCAGCACGCCGAAGATCAGCGCGCCGATGACCGCGCCGATCACCGATGCGCGACCACCGGACAGCGATGCGCCGCCGACCACCGCCGCCGCGATGACGTCGAGCTCGTAGCCGCTGGCGAGGTCGGCCTTGCCCTGCCCCTGCACGACCGCCAGCACCACGCCAGACAGGGCCGCGAGCGCGCCGCTGCTCACGTAGACGAAGAACTTGACGCGCGCGATACGCACGCCGGCGTAGCGCGCGGCGGTCTCATTGCCGCCGATCGCGAGCACGTGACGCCCGAGCGCCGTGTGCGTCATGACGATGTGATACGCAATGGCGAGCAACAGCATGAGCACCGCCGGCCACGCGGACAGGGGCACGCCGAGCGGCGCCGCCCCGGCGCCGACCCAGCGCGAGAGGTCGTAAAAACGGCCCTCGGTCACCACGAACGCCAGGCCGCGCGCGATGCCCATGGTGCCGAGCGTGGCGATGAACGGCGGCAGCCGGGCGAAGACGATCAGCGCCGCGGCGAGCGCGCCGGTGGCCACACCGCATGCCACGCCGCCGGCCATGGCGACCGAGAGCGGCCAGTGCCATTCGACGAACAAATGACCGGTGACGACCGACGCTAGCGCGATCACCGCGCCTGGCGCGAGATCGATGCCGCCGGTCCCGATCACCATCGCGGCGCCGATCGCGGCGATGCCGTAGATCGCCGAGTACTTGAAGATGAGCGCCACATTCTCTGGGTTGGCGAACGTGTGCGGTTCACCGGCGCGCGCCAGGATGGCGGTGAAAAAGAGGAACTCTGCGACCAGGATCGCGGCCGCGCTCCACCCGGGCACCAGGCGCAGGCGCATGTGGGCGATCGTGATCAGGCGTCAGCGCTCGGTCGGAGGCCCGGCGAGCGCGCGCTCGGAGGTGTGTGACGGCGCCGCCGGCGTCACGGCTCCCTGGCCGGTAATAGCGGCTGCGACGGCCGCTTCGCCGCAGACGCGAGCGTCGAACGTACCGACAGCGTGCCCGTCGTAGAGCGCCACGATGCGATCGCAGAGGTGCAACAACTCGGGCAGCTCGCTCGAGGCGAGGAGGACGGCAGCGCCGGCGTGCGCCAGCGCGCGGATCTGCGCGTGAATGTCGGCCTTGGCGCCGATGTCCACGCCGGCGGTCGGCTCGTCCAGCAGCAGCACGCGCGGCTCGGCGCGCAGCAGCCGGGCGAGCAGCGCCTTCTGCTGATTGCCGCCGGACAGCGAGGCGATCGGCGCCTCGGGTCCCACGGCCCGGATGCCGAGCCGCTGCATCCATGCCGCCGCGGTGCGCCGCTCGACGGCGCGCCGCAAGCGGCCGCGAGGCGCCGGCAGGAAGATGTTCTCGCGCAGGCTGAAGGTGGGGATGAGCCCCTTGCGCATGCGATCCTCCGGCATGAAGCCCAACGCCGCCCGGCACTCCACCGCACCGGCGCGGCGCGGTCGCAATCCGGCGACGGCCTCGAGGACGGCGCTGCGCCCGGCGCCCAGCAGCCCGGCGAGGCCGACGATCTCGCCCGCGCGCACCGCGAGCGACAGGGCATCGACGTGCCCGGTCGCCAAGCCGCTCACCCGCAGCAGCACCTCGCCGCCCGCGCGGGCGGCGGGTTCTGGCGGCAGCAGATCGCGCCCGACCATCAACTGGACCAAGCCGGGGATGTCCGCCGCTGCCGCTGGGACGGTCGCGACCCAGCGGCCGTCGCGCAACACGGTGATGCGATCGGCGAGCGCGAGCACTTCGTCGAGCCGGTGGCTGACGTACACCACGCCCGCGCCGGCGCGCACAGCTTCGCGCACCGCGGCAAACAGGCGCGCCGCATCCGCCCCGCCGAGGACAGCGGTGGGCTCGTCGAGCAGCAGCACATCGACGGAGTCGCGCAGCGCGCGCGCGAGCTGGACCTGCTTGCGCTGCGCCGCCGGGAGCGCGCCCACGCGGGCGGTGGACCGGGCTCGAGAACCGACGCGCGCCAGCGCCGCCGCGGCGCCCTCGCGCATCGCCCGGGCGCGCAACCAGCCGCCGCGGTGACGGAGCTCGGCGGCGAGGTAGATCCACTCGGCTGCCGTACAGTCGGGCGGCAGGTCGGGCTCCTGCGGCACCCAAGCGAGCACCGAGCCCGCGGCGCGGGTCACCGTGCCAGCGTTGGGGCGCACCACCCCGGCGAGCGCGCGCAGGAGCGTGGATTTGCCGGCGCCGTTTTCGCCGACGACGGCGTGAATCTCGCCCGGCGCGAGCGCCACATCGACCGCGTCGAGCGCTGCCGTCGCCCCGTAGCGCACCGAGATCCGATCGGCTGCGAGCAGCATCATGCGCGGGCAGATCGCATGCCGCCAGCGCTTAGCTGCAAACGCGCCGCCGCGCCAACCGCCACGCTACGATCGCTCGCGCGGCGCGCGATGCAAAGCGCGCGGCGGCGCTACCGGCCCTGCACTCGCTGGAGCGCTGCGGCCGCGGATTCGGGCAGCCAGTTGCCGGTGCAGTCACCCCAAACCAGGCCGACGAAATCCTGTGCCGCGCTCGGCCGCGCCAGCGGCGCGAAGCGAATGCCGCCGCGCTGGCAGGTCCCAGGCGAGACGAGTGGCGGGATCAGCGTTTGGTTCGCAGCGACGGCCGGCACTGGTACGAATCCCCAGTCAGATGCGCAAGCAGCCGCCACCTCGAATTCAGTGTGCGGCGCAGTGATGAACTGCAGAATGCGGACCGCGTCGAATGCGCTGACCGACCCGTTGGCGGTGACATCGCATGCGAGCTTTTGAAAGTCCGTAAATGTGCGAGTGCCAGCGACGGCTTGGAGCACGTATGTGGCGTCGAGAGAGCTGATGGCCTCCTCTCGGCCGCCGCGCTTCACCGGCTCGACCGTCCAATCGCCTTCGCTCAACTCCGCGAACGAGAATGTCCCGGCCGCGTCACTGATCGTGCTGCTCTGCACGGGACCCAGTGCATGGACGCTCACGTCCGCAACTGGTCGGTCGGCGCTGTAATAGCGAATCCGCCCGCCGAAGCGGCAGTCGACCAGCAACACGGAGACGGTGGCTGATCGCCAATTCCCGACGGCGACATCTGCGCACCCGTCGCCGTTGAGATCTCCGACAGCCAAGTCCCCGGGACCGCGACCCACGGGAATGGGACTCTCCACCGCCAGACCCCCGCCCGACTGGCCGAGGAGCACCGAGACCGAGTTGCTGTTGAAGTTCGATACGACCACATCGTGTCGGCCATTGCCGTCGACGTCCGTTACCGCGAGCGCGCACGGCCCCTCGCCAACTTCGAATTCTCGTGTGGCACTGAACCCGCCAGAGCCGTCGCCGATCAGCAGCGTGAGACCATCGTTGGCGCAGCTGGCATCAGCATCGTCGTTACAGCCGCGCCGCGCATAGATCACGTCCAGATGCGCGTCCCCTGTGAACTCGCCGATGCCCACGCCGGACGGCAATTCTCCGCCAGGGCGCGCCACGGGTGGCGCAAACCCGCCTGCGGCGGTCGCCAGCAGCACCGATACTGTATTCGTCCAGTAGTGTGTAACGACCACGTCCCGGCCGCTTGCGCCGTCGAGATCGCCGACAGCCGGTGATGAGTTTACTTCCACACCTGCGGGATACCGCTGAAGCAGAAAGCCGCGCGCTCCCTGGTTGTACAGCACCGCGACTTCCGCGTTCGGGTACTGCGTCACGAGAACGTCGAGCGCGCCATCCGCGTCGAGGTCGGCGAGCGTGACACCGCCCGCCGGCACCTCGCTCAGTACCTCAGCGGGATCGAAGCTCCGCGAGCCCTTGCCCCAGAAGACCCGCGTCCCGTCACCACCCCAAATCACCAGATCGTAATTGCCATCGCGATCGAGATCCGCGCTTCGTATGCCGTTAGTGATTGCGTCGCGCAGGTTCTGCGCCGCGCTGAACCCACCCGCGCCATCGCCCCACAGGACGGAAGTATTGCCAAACGGTGGCTGGGATTCCGGGCCGTAATTGGCCACTGCGAGGTCCCCGAATCCGTCGCGATCCAGGTCGGCGATCGCCACTCCCGAAGCACGAAAGTCCGCTGGTCCGGTCGGATAAGGACCCGCGGGCGTAAATGGCACCGCGCCGGCCGCCAAACTCCCGTGTAGCAGCGTTCCGACGAACGTCGCGGCGCAGCGCAGCGCTGAACAGCGGCGGTACAGATGGCCGACGATCAAGGCAACGCCCCCCGTCTAAGCTGTGAGCTGACGAGCACTCGCCCTAGACAGTCGCGCTGATATCACCCTGCCATGTCCTGACACAACGCGCGTCTGAGCTCCGCCACCGCCGCGCCTCTTTCTGCGGTGAAAAGCCCGGCTCAGCTCCCCAGCGCTCGCACCGCCGCCACGGCGCGCTTCCACCCCGCGTACAGCGCTTCGCGCTCGGCCGGGCGCATGCGCGGGCGGAAGAGGCGCTCGCGCTTGCGCGCGCTTTCGAGCTGGCGCGGGCTCGACCAGAGGCCGACCCCGCGCCCGGCGAGTAGCGCCGCTCCCTGCGCGGTGGTCTCGATGACGAGCGGCCGGTCCACCTCCGCACCGAGCAGATCCGCCTGGAACTGCATGAGAAAGTCGTTCGCCGAGGCGCCGCCGTCTACGCGGAGGCCGGCCAGGCGCTTGCCGGATTCCGCGGTCATGGTGTCGACCACGTCCCGGCTCTGGTACGCGAGCGCTTCGAGCGTCGCACGGACGAGGTGCGCGCGGCCGACGCCGCGGGTCAGGCCCAAGACGGCGCCGCGCGCCGCCGGATCCCAGTAGGGCGTGCCGAGGCCGACGAACGCCGGGACGACGTACACGCCGAGCGAGGATTCGACGCCGGTCGCCAGACGCTCGCTCTCGCGGGCGGATTTGAGCAGGCCCAAGCCGTCCCGTAGCCACTGCAGTGCGGCGCCGGCGACGAACACCGAGCCCTCGAGCGCGTACGCCGGCTGGCCGTCGGCGCCACATGCGAGCGTGGTGAGCAGGCCTTGGCGGGGCGCGACGGCGACGTCGCCCGTGAACATGAGGAGGAAACAGCCGGTGCCGTACGTGTTCTTGACCATGCCGGGGCGAAAGCACGCCTGCCCGAACAGCGCGGCCTGTTGATCGCCGGCGATGCCCGCGATCGGCACTTCGGCGCCGAACACGCGCGGGTCCGTGGTCGCGACGACCTCGCTCGATCCGACCACCCGCGGCAGAATGACCTCGGGCAGGTTGAATACCCGCAGCAACTCGGGGTCCCACGCGCGCGAGCGGATGTCGTAGAGCAACGTCCGCGAAGCGTTCGTGTGGTCGGTGACGTGGGTCCGCCCGCCGGTGAGCTGCCAGACGAGCCAGCTGTCCACCGTGCCGAAAGCGAGCGCGCGCGTCCGCCGGCGCAGCCCGCGCACGTGGTCGAACAGCCAGCGGACCTTGGTGGCGGAGAAGTACGGGTCGAGCACGAGCCCGGTCTTCGCGCGCAGCAGCGCTTCGGCGCCGTCGGCCTTCAGCTGCGCGCACTGGCCCGCGGTGCGGCGGTCCTGCCACACGATGGCGCGGTGCACCGGCCGCCCGCTGTCCCGATCCCAGAGCACGGCGGTCTCGCGCTGATTGGCGATGCCGATGGCAGCGAGCTCTTTCGGCGCGAGCCGCGCGGCGCGAAGCGCGCCGCGCATGACCCGCTGGCTCACGCGCCAGAGCTCCTCCGCGTCGTGCTCCACCCAGCCCGGCTTCGGGTAATGCTGGGTGAGCTCCGCGTAAGCGCGACCGCGCACGGCACCGGTCTCATCGAAGACGATGGCCGTGCTACCGGTGGTTCCCTGGTCGATGGCCAACACGTGGCGGCGCGGCATGCTCCCCCCTCGTCGAGCACTGTAGCGAACTTCGACGCGCGGACGCGAAGGCGCGGAGAACGCGCTGCCGCGATACAGTAACAGGAGCGACACACCCACTGGCGAGGTTAAGGCGCCGCTGCCGCTCGTGCAGGCTTGCATCGGTTCGAGTAGGATTCGGCGCCGATGTCGGCGCAGATCGTGTTCGTCACCGGCAAGGGCGGCGCAGGCAAGACCACCGTCGCTGCGGCGCTCGCGGGGCAGCTCGCCCGCAGCGTGAAAGCGGTGTTGGTGGTGGAGACCGCGGCGGACGGGGCGCTCGCGACGCGCTTCGGCGCGCCGCCGCTCGGCGCGGAGCCAGCCCCCCTCGGCCCGCGACTGTTCGGTGTCCGGATCGCGCGCGATGCGCTCGTGGAAGCATACTTCCGCCGGCGCCTCCGCGTGCCGGTCCTCGCCGAGCGCCTGCTCGCCAGCACGACCTTTCGCGCCATCACCGCCGCGGCGCCCGGCGTGAGCGAGTTTCTCGTGCTTGAGCGCCTGGCCCGTTGGACCGAGCGGCGCCGCTTCGGGCGCGCCGCCGAGTTCGACGCGGTCGTGGTCGACGCACCGGCCAGCGGCCATACGGTGCGCCTCCTGCGCGCGCCGCGCCAGCTCGCGCAGCTCGTACCGCGCGGGCCGATCGCGGCGCGTATCGCCGACCTGCGGACCGCGCTCGACGAGCGCGCGCGGATCACGATCGTCGCCACCGCCGAGGAGATGGCGGTCATCGAAGCCCTGGAGACCCGCGCCGCGATCGATGCGCTCGGCCTGCAGTGCACGGCGCCGGTGCTGAATCGCGTCTGGCCGCGCCGTTTCAGCGCCGCCGATGCCGCCGAGCTCGGAAAGCGCGCGGCGGACGAACCGCTGGTCGCCGCGGCGCGGCTGGCGCTGGCGGCGGGGGCCGATGCGGAGCGCCACCGCGCCCGCCTCCGCCGGGGCTTCGGCGTCGCGCCGATCGCGCTCTGCGAGACCGCGGGCGAACTGGTCGGCGGCACGCTCGAGGCGATGGGTCGCGCGCTCGCCCCGGTGCTCCCCCGCGGCGGCCACGGGCACTGAGCGTTGGAGGCGATGGCGACCAGCGCGCTCGGACGCCTTCTCGCGCAGCAGCAGCTCATCATTTGCGTGGGAGCGGGCGGAGTCGGCAAAACCACCACGGCGGCCGCGCTCGCGGTCGCCGCGGCGCTGAGCGGTCGCTCCACTGCGGTCATCACCATCGACCCGGCGCGCCGTCTGCGCGACGCGCTCGGCTTGCCCGAGCTGGCGAGCGAGCCGCAAGCCGTACCGCTCGGCGCGGCCGCCGCTCCACTTGCAGCCATGGCGCTGGATACCAAGCGCGCCTTCGACCGCCTCATCACCCGCGTCGCACCCACACCGGCCGTGGCGGAGCGGATCTTCGCCAACCGGCTGTACCAGGAGCTGTCGAGCGAGCTCGGCGGCGCGAGCGAATACATGGCGATGGAACGCCTGCACGAGCTGCTCGCGGTCGGCGAGTACGACCTGCTCGTCGTCGATACTCCGCCGAGCGCCGATCTGCGCGCGCTGCTCACCGCGCCACGCCGCATGACCGACCTCCTCGCCTCACAAGCGGTGCGCTTCCTCAAGGCCCCGCGCGCGATCGCGGCGCGCCCGGACTCCGCGCTGGCGCGCGCGACCGTCGCCGCGGTGCTGCGCGCACTCGAGCGCTGGACCGGCTTGGACCTGCTCCGCGACCTGGGCGAGTTCGCCGCCGCGTTCGAAGAGCTGCTCGACGGCTTTCGCCAGCGCGCCGCGCGCATGGCCGCGACGTTGCGCGCCGAGGAGACGAGCTTCGCAATCGTGACCACCCCGGAAGCGGGCCCGATCACCACCGCGCTGGGTTTCGCCAGCGAACTGCACCGCGGCGGCTATCCCGTCGGAGGATTCATCGCCAACCGCGTCCATGACTTTCCCCCGCTGGACGCCGGCGCCGGCTCGTGGGCGGCGCCACCGCTGCGGGCGAAGCTGCTCGCCAACTACGCCGATCTCGCCGCCCTCAGCCGGCGCGATGCGGCCGCGCTCGCCCGCCTCAGCGGGCGCGCCAGCGCGCCGCTGATCGCGCAGATCCCGATGCTCACGGAGGCGCCGGCGGCGCCCGCCGCGCTGTGCGCGCTCGCCGCGCGCCTGCTCGGAGGCGGCGCGCGGGTCAGGCCGGCGTCCGTCGGCGCTGCGAAGCGCGGCGCGTAGGGTGTTCCGCGGCACCGCGTGACGCCGCCGCGTCCTGCGCGGCCAGCAGCCGATCGAGCTTCATGCCGAGCGTGACCAATCGCCCTTCGATGGCATCCATCTTGGCGAGCAACCGCTTGTAGTCGGCGCGCGACGGCACGTTGAGCGCCGCCAGCACCGCTTCGAGGTTGCCGTCGACGGCGCGCTTGGCGTCGGCGGCGCGCGCAAGTGCCTTGCCGAACTGGTCGCGCAGCGGGGGATTTCGCGTCAGCTCCTGGACGAAGACACCGACGGCCTCTTCCCCGCGCTGCAGCAGGCCGCTCAGCAGCGTGGAGCCTTCCGTGCGTGGCGCGGCCTTGGACGGCATCACTGTCTCGTATAGTACCACCGCGCACGGAGGCGCAATTCGTGACCTGGGACGTCCTGCTCGCCTATGCAACCGGTCTTCGCTGGATCAACCCCGCGCTCGACGGCGCGACCCTCGTGCGCACCGTCCTCGTGCTGCACATCTGCGATGCGCTGCTCTGCCGACTGTTCGCCCACAACAACGGGTATGCGAAGAACGTCTGGACCGTCCTCGGCTTCATCTTCGGCCTGTGGGCGGTCGCGGTCTTGCTCCTCCTACCCAAGCGTACGCGCAGCGCGGCGCAGCCGGCGCGGCTGCGCGAGTAGCGCTCGCGCGCTCGGCCGCCGCGCAGATCGTGGCGATCTACTCCCGCTCCGCGATCACCTGGGCGAGCGCCTGCCCGCCGGTGTGGGTCAGCGAGACATGCCAGCGGGTGATGCCGAGCGCGGCGGCGCGCGCTTTCGCGCCGCCGGTCAAGCGCAAGCGCGGCGGCCCACTCGCGCGCACGATCTCGATGTCCCGCCACCACACCCCAGCGCCGTAACCGGTTCCGAGCGCCTTCATCACCGCTTCCTTGGCGGCAAAGCGGGCGGCAAAGCTCTCGGCGTGCCGGCGCCGCTGGAGGCAGTATGCGATCTCGCCGGCGGTAAACACGCGCGAGCGAAAGCGCGCGCCCCATTGCGGGTGGTCGATGGCACGCCGGACGCGCGCGACCTCGACCGCATCGGTGCCGACGGCGACGATCATCGCCAGCCCGCGGCGCACCGCCACGCCGGCCGGCTCGCGCTCGGCGGCGGGTCCAGCTGAACGCCGACCGCGAGCCGGGAACCGTCGAGCGCCGGCGGCGCGGTCAGCACGCCGCGCAGCTCCGGCACGTGGAGGTATCGCACGGCGCGGTCTGCCGCGCCGAGAGCGCTTTGCGCCGTTCGACCCAGAGATACGATTTGGCGATGCGATGATCGATGAAGTCCCACGGCAGCAGCTCGCCGTCTCCGTAGGTGCGATGCACGTACCTGTCCGGGTGCGGCGCGCCCGCCAGGCCCGCGCGCTGCCACTCGCGGATCACGCGCCACCAGTCGCCGCCCGCCGCATGCACGGCTTCGATGAAGCGGCCGACGCGGCGATCGCCGCGCGACAGCACGGCCTGCAGGTACGCTTCGCGCGGCGACTCCACGTCGAGCTGCAGGTTCGGAATACGCCGGCACGCGTTGCGGAGCCGCTGCACCTTGGCGCGCAGGCTCGCGATCGACTCCATCGCATCCCACTGGAAGGGCGTCCACGGCTTGGGGACGAATGGATTGAGCGAGATCGTTATCGCGCCCACGCGGCGGCGCGCGCGCGCGCCCGCCGCCAGGTGCTCCCGGATACGGCCGGCGAGCTCGGCGATCGCCAGCACGTCCTCCTCCGTCTCGGTGGGCAGGCCGATCATGAAATAGAGCTTCAGCTGCTGCACGCCCTCGCCCACCAGGAGGTCGGCCGCACGCAGGATGTCGCCCTCGGCGAGGTTCTTGTTGATCACGCGGCGCATGCGCTCGGAGCCGGCTTCGGGCGCGACGGTCACGCTGCGCGTGCCGCCGGCGGCGAGCGCGGCCGCGAGGCGCGGAGTGACGCAGTCGGCTTTGAGCGATGACGGCGAGAGGCGGCCGCCACTCGTGCCGGCGAGCTCGGCCAATCGATCCACGCCCGGCACGCTGGCCATCTCGGCGCCGACCAGACCGATCGTGCTCCGCTCGCCGAGCCCCGCGCGCACGGCATCGGCGAGCTGGCCGGGATCGCGGGTGCGGATCGGGCGGTACATGTACCCCGCGGCGCAGAAGCGACAGCCCCATTGGCAGCCGCGGCTCGCTTCGACCAGCACCATGTCGCCGAAGACCGCCTCATCGCTGAGCACGCGCGTGGTGGTGGCAAAGCGATTCAGATCCCACAGGAGGCGCCGTTCGATGCGCGCGGGCCCCGGGCCGCGGTGCTGGAGCTCGGCGAGCGACGCACCGTCATAGCGGGGCGTGAAATGCGCGGGCACGTAGGCGCCGCGCACCTGCTCCGCCACTGCATCGAGCAGGCTGGCGCGCCCGCGATCCCGCGCACGCTCCCACGCGGCGAGAAACTCCGGCAGCATCTCCTCCGCCTCGCCGATCAGGAACAGATCGACGAAATCGGCGATGGGCTCGGGGTTGAGAAAAATCGCTGGGCCGCCGGTGATGACGAGCGGGTGATCGGCGGTCCGCTCTTCGCGCCGGATCGGAAGCCCGGCACACTCGAGCAGGCGGGGGACGTTCAGATAGTCGGTCTCGAACGAAATCGACAGCGCGAGCGCATCGCAATCGGCTACGCGCCGGCTGCTCTCGAGCGTCCGCAGGTCTCCGGGCGCGACCACTTCGTCCGCCTCGGGCAGGAACGCGCGCTCGCAGACGACGCCCTCGGCGCGGTCGACGAGCTCATAGACGACTTGGAAGCCGAGGTTGCCCATGGCGACGGCGTACCGGTTCGCGTACGCCAGACACACCCGTCGCGGGGCGTCGCGCTTCTTGCTGAAACGGAAGCGCTCCGCCGTACGGCGTTCGCGCGCCCGCGCGTCATGGAGGGAGAGCTCCGACACCAGCCCTGAGGGTAGCGGGGCCCACCCGTCGCCTCAAGGGGGCGCTCGTCCGGTCGGCACGCAATGGCGCGATCATCCGCCGCCGCGCGGCGCCGGATGCGCGTGTAGGGCGGACGCGGCGGCAGCGCTTCGCGGAACGATCGCCCGAGCCAGCCCGGGGAGGAGGGAGGAGACGCCCCCGGAGGGGCGTCTCCCTGGTGTAGGGAGGGTCGGTCGGATCGGGGCCGGCGCAGGCGCCAATGGAGGCGCGCGCCGAAGTCACTTGGCGCGGCGCAGAAACGCCGGCGACTCGTAATCGTGCTCGGCGTCTTCTTCGGCGGGCGCGTCGATGGTGTACTCCGCGGGGCCGGAGTCGGGCATGTTCAGGTCCTCTTGATAGGCCTGGATGTGCGGCTCGCCGCCTTCGTCGGTGACGCGCCCGACGCGTCGCACCGGGCGGTTGCTGGCGCCGACGCGGCGAATCGATTCGGCGCCGAAACCGCGGCTGGCCACGGCTGCGACGGGGCGGCTGCCGTTGACGGCGGGCGCGAGCGTCACCGGGGTCGGGGTCGGCACCGGCGCCGCGACCGCCGCCACCTGGCCGAAGCCGGTCGCGATGACGGTGATGCGGATCTCGTCGCCCATGCGCTCGTCGATCACGGCGCCGAAGATGATGTTGGCGTCTTCATGCGCCTCCTCCTGGATCAGCGTCGACGCGTCGTTGATTTCGTGCAGCGCGAGGTCGGCGCTGCCGGTGATGTTGATCAAGACGCCCTTGGCGCCGCGGATCGACAGATCCTCCAACAGCGGGCTCGAGATCGCGCGCTGCGCCGCCTCGACGGCCCGGTTCTCACCGCTGGCGGTGCCCGATCCCATGATCGCCATGCCCATCTCGCACATGATCGTGCGCACGTCGGCGAAATCGAGGTTGATCAGGCCGTGCACCGTGACGAGATCGGAGATGCCGCGCACCGCTTGCAGCAAGATGTCGTCGGCGCTCCGGAACGCATCGAGCACAGAGGTATGCCGCGCGACGGTCGCCAGCAGCCGCTCATTCGGGATGACGATCAACGTGTCGACCGCTTCCTTGAGCAGCTCGATACCGCCCTCCGCCTGCTGGATGCGCCGTTTCCCTTCGAAGGCGAACGGTTTCGTCACCACGCCGACAGAGAGCGCGCCGAGCTCGCGCGCGATGCGACCCACCACCGGTGCGCCGCCCGTGCCCGTACCGCCGCCCATGCCCGCCGTGATGAACACCATGTCGGCGCCGGTGAGGTGCTCGCGGATGCGTTCGGCGTGCTCTTCTGCGGCGGCGCGCCCGATCTCGGGCTTCGCGCCGGCGCCCAAACCCTTCTCGCCGAGCTGCAGCTTCATGGGCGCCAAGTTGTTGGTGAGCGCTTGCGCGTCGGTGTTCGCGACGATGAACTCGACGCCGCGCAAGCCGGACGCGATCATGGTGTTGACCGCGTTCCCACCGCCTCCGCCAATGCCGAGCACCTTGATACAGGCGCCGACACCCTCACTGCCGACCAGCTCGATCATCCCCAACCTCCCTCTTCCACCCTGCGGCCGGATGACACGGCCTGCATAAGCGAATTTTCAGCTCACATCAACTCTTTTATCCACTCCACCATGCGTCTGCGTACGCGCTGGAAGAGATGCCCGTCTTCGCCGAGACCTGGCAGGTGCGTGCGCGGCTGCGCGCCGTAGCGCGTGAGGCCCACGGCGGCGGCATATGCGGGGCCGGCGAGTGTTTCGTCCAGCCCTTCGACACCGAGCGGGCCGCCGAGCCGCACGGGTAGATTGAACACGCGCTCGGCCAGCGCGGTGACGCCGTCCATCACTACGCTGCCGCCCGTCAGCACGACGCCGGAGGTCAGCGCCTGGTCGATGCCGCAGCGGATCAGCTGCCGCTGCACGAGCGCAAAGATCTCATCCATGCGCGGCTCGATGATCTCGGCGAGAATGCGGCGCGAGAGCTCGCGGGGCGCGCGACCGCCGACCGTCGGGACCTCGACCGTCTCCACGGTCGGCACCGCGCCCGCCAGTGCCGAGCCGTAGCGGCGCTTGAGCAGCTCGGCCTCGCGGAACGGCGTCCGGAGCCCCGCCGCGATGTCGCTGGAGACATGGTTGCCGCCGACCGACAGCACGGCGGTGTGCTTCACCGCGCCGCTGGCGAACGCGAGCACCCCGGCGGTGCCGGCGCCGATCTCGACGACGGCCACGCCGAGCTCCTTCTCCTCCGGCGAGAGCACGGCTTCCGCGGCGGCGAACGGCGCGAAGACGAGATCGGCGACGTGCAACCCGGCGCGCTGGCAGCATTTGATGACGTTCTGCGCCGCCGCAATCGGCGTGCTGACGATGTGCACGCGCGCTTCCAGGCGGACCCCGGACATGCCCACCGGCTCCTTGATGCCGTCCTGTCCGTCGACCAGGAACTCCTGCGGCAGCACGTGGAGAATGTCCTGATCCATCGGCAGCGCCACCGCGCGCGCCGCGTCGAGCACGCGGTCGACGTCCGCCGGCGACACTTCCCCACTCTTGATCGCGACCACTCCGTGGCTGTTGAAGCCCTTGATCTGACCACCGCCGACACTGGCAAACACCGTGTGGATTTCGCAGCCGGCGCGCAGCTCGGCTTCTTTCACCGCGCTGGCGATTGCCTGGACGGTCGCCTCCATGTTGACCACCACCCCGCGGCGGAGCCCCTCGCTCGGCGCTGCGCCGCATCCGATGATGATCAGCGCGCCCGTGGGCGCGAGCTCCGCGACGACGGCCGCCACCTTGGAGGTGCCGATATCGAGACCGACCAGCAGCTCGGATCGCTTCGCCATATGCCCTCAGGTCTCGAGCCCGCGTCCGCGCCGCTTGGCTCGGGCGGCCGGCGTTGCAGCGGCGGCCGGGGCGCGCGTCGTGGCGACGACCTGGTTGCGAAAACGCGCATCGATGCGCGCCAGGCGGTCCACGGCGCCGCGCCAGCGCGCTAGCACGCGCTCGACCCGCGCCAGCTTGGCCGACCAGCTGCCCCATCCGAGGAGAATCGGCACCTGGGGCGCGGCGGGGAAGACCGTCACGCCGCGCGCGACATCGACGTGGACCTCCGAGAGCGGCCCGAGCGCACCGCGCGGGTGCTCGGCGTGCTCAAAGCGCCGCAGCAGGCGCAAAGCGCGGCGCAGCACCCAGTCGCGCGCGCTGTCCGGCGCGTCGGGATCGATGCCGGTGATGAACGGCAGGTCGCGCGAGTCGCGCGGCCGCAGTGGGCCGAAGAGCGCGCCGCTGCGATCCACGTAGTACAGGTCGTCGAGCACCGCGATCGCGTGCGGCCGCCGCTCGCGCACCGTGATTTCGAGGCCGCCGGGAAACTGGCGCTTCACCGCGGCGCGCAAAATGTACGGATGGGCTTCGAGGCGGGCGCGCACGTTCGCCGGCGAGGCGCTCCAGACGGTGGTGCTCTCATCGAAACCCAACCACGCGTGCACGTCGCCCGCGGTCAGGGCCGGGCCGGCGCCGTGGACGGTGATCTGGTGGATGGTGAAATAGGGATGCTGCAGCAACCCGGCGATGACGGGATCGCGCAGGAACCATGCGGCGAGCGCGATCACCAGCGCCGCGAGCGCACCCGCGGCGCCGCAGGGCCAGCGCCCCCACGCCGCGATCATCCGCGCGCCTCCCAGTCGCCGACCAGCTTGATCTCGGGCACCAGGCGGATGGCGCGCGCGCGCCACACGGTGGCAGCGACTTCGTCCATGAGCCGTTTCACGTCGGCGGCGGTCGCCGCGCCGACGTTCACGATGAAATTCGCATGTTGGGGCGAGATCATGGCATCGCCCACGCGCCGGCCCTTGAGCCCGGCGGCTTCGATGAGGCGGCCGGCGAACTCGCCCGGCGGGTTCTTGAACACCGAGCCGGCGTTGGGCAGGCCGCGCGGTTGCCGGCCGTCGCGCTTGCGCTTGGCATCGGCCATGGCGGCGCGGATCGCCTCCGGCGCGCCGGGAGACAACGCGAAATCCACGCGCGTCACGATGGAGTCCGCGGGCAGATCGAAGCGCCGGTACCCGAAGCGCAGCGCGGTCCGCGGCAACGCACGCTCACCCGCGGCGTCGACCACGCAGATGCCGGTGACGCAGTGGCTGATCTCGCCACCGAAGGCGCCCGCGTTCATCAGCAAACCGCCGCCGATCGACCCGGGTATCCCCTCCGCGAACTCGAGCCCGGTAAGCCCGCGCGCCGCGGCGGCGCGCACGAGCTTCTTGAACGGGGCCGCCGCGCCGGCGCGCACGTGCCAGCCGTGGTCCGAGCCGGTCCACTCGAAGGCCCCGAGCGCGCGGCCGAGCTTCACGACGACCCCGCGCACGCCGCGATCGGCGACCAGCACGTTCGTGCCGATGCCGAGTACCGCGATCGGAATACCGCGGGCGCGGGCGGTGCGTTGCAGTTCGGCGATCTCCGCCGGCGTCGCCACCTCGACCAGCGCGTCGGCGGGCCCGCCGATGCGGAAAGAGGTGTGGCGGCTGAGCGGTTCGGCGAACCGCACCCGCCGCCCGAAACGCTCGCCGAGCCACGCGCGCATAGCCGCGTCTATTGCACCGTCCATGTGGCGTTCACGCCGATGAGGCTGTTCACCAGCTCTTCGGCGACGCCGTGGATGTTGCCGGCGCCGAGTACGACGACGATGTCTCCGACCTCCAGGAGCGGTATGACCTCGTGCGCCAGATCGTCGCGCCGCGGCACGTACGAGACTTCCAGGTGGCCGCGGCGCTTCAGCGCCCAGTAGAGCACCTCGCCGTTCAACCCGTCGATCGGCTCCTCGCCGGCCGGGTAAATGTCGGTCAGGATCAACCGATCCGCGGCGTCGAAAGCGTCGAGAAACTCGCTGAACAGGTCGCGCGTGCGGGTGAATCGATGCGGCTGGAACAGCGCTACCAGGCGCCGCCCGAAGCCCTCGCGCGCGGCGGACAGGGTGGCGCGAATCTCGGCCGGGTGGTGGGCGTAGTCGCTGATCACCATCACGCCGCCCGCTTCGCCGCAGAGCTCGAAGCGCCGGTGGATGCCGGCAAAGTCGCCGAGCCCCGCGCAGGCCGTCGCAAACGGCACCCCGAGCTGGCGCGCGACCGCGATGGCCGCCACCGCGTTGAGCGCGTGATGGCGCCCGGGCAGCCGCAGGCGCAGCGTGCCCAGGGTCTCGCCGTTGTGGACCACCTCGCAGATCGTCTCCATCCCGATCACGCACACGTCGCGGGCGACATAGTCGCAATCGTCGGTCGTGCCGTAGGTGATCACGCGCTTGCGCACCTGCGGCAGCAACGAGCGGACGTTCACGCTGTCGAGGCAGAGCACGCTGACGCCATAGAAGGGCACGCGGTTCATGAACTCCAGGTACGCGGCGCGCACGCGATCCAGGTCGCCGTAGTAGTCGAGGTGCTCGGAATCGATGTTGGTCACCACCGCGATGACCGGCGAGAGCATCAGGAACGTGCCGTCGCTCTCATCGGCTTCGGCGACCAACAGCTCGCCCTGTCCGAGCCGGCCGTTCGTGCCGAGCGAGTGCACCTTGCCGCCGATCACCATCGTGGGGTCCATGCCGGCGCGGGCCAGAATGGCGGCGATCAGCGAGGTGGTGGTGGTCTTCCCGTGCGTGCCGGCCACGGCGATGCCGGACTTGAGCCGCATGAGCTCGGCCAGCATCTCGGCGCGCGGGATGACCGGAATCTTGAGGGCGCGCGCGCGCACGACCTCCGGATTCGAGTACTTGACGGCCGAAGAGATCACGACCACGTCGACCCCCTCGCTCACCGCCTCGGCGCGATGGCCGTAGCTGATGCTGGCGCCGAGCACGCTGAGGCGCCGGGTCGCATCGCCCTCCGAGATGTCGGACCCGCTCACGCGGTGGCCGAGCGTGAGCAGCACCTCCGCGATGCCGCTCATGCCGACGCCCCCAATCCCCACGAAATGAATTCGCCGCGGTTCCACAAACAGCTTCCTCATATTCCCCTTCCGCTCTCCACCACCTCGCGACAGGTCGCCGCCACACGCGCTGCGGCATCGGGTACCGCCAGTCCACGCGCGGCCGCGCTCATTTGTTGCAGGCGGGCGCGATCGCTCGCCAGCGCCGTGATCTCAGCCGCTAGCCGTTCGCCCGTGCACTCGCGGTCGAGCACCATCAGACCGGCCCCGTGCTCCGCGACGACCGCGGCGTTCGCGCGCTGGTGATCGTCGGCGGCGAATGGGTACGGCACCAGGATCGCCGGCTTGCCGAGCGCCATCAGCTCGGCGAGCGTCGTCGCCCCGGCGCGGCACAGCACGAGATCGGCGCGATGATACGCGCCGCCCATGTCATCGATGAACGGCACGACCTCAGCCGCGATCCCTAGCCGGGCATACGCGGCGGCGATCGCATCGTGATCCGCCGCTCCGGTCTGGTGAATCACGCGCAAATCGGAAATGGCGGCGCGGAGGTGCGGCGCGGCGTCCACCAGCGCGGTGTTCAGACGACGGGCCCCCTGGCTGCCGCCGAACGCGAGCAGGGTGAAGCCATTGTGCGGCACGGGCGGCGGCGCCGCGAACATGCGCACGGGATTGCCGGTGACCACGACGCGATCGCGGGGAAAGTACGCATTGGCGGCAGCGAACGTCGTGCACACGCGCCGCGCGAGGCGGCCGAGCACCCGGTTGGCCAGACCCGGATGGGCATTTTGCTCGAGCAACACTGCCGGCACGCGGCGGAGCCAGGCCGCGAGCACGACCGGAAACGACGCGTACCCGCCGACGCCGAGCACCACGTCGGCGCGGAACTCGCCGAGAAGCCGCCAGGCGCGCACCAGCGCCGACGGCAATTGCAACGCGAGCTCGAACGCGCCGCGCCAGCCGCGCCCGCGCAGCCCGCGAATCGGAATCGGCTGGAAGGCAAAGCGCGTCTGGGGCACGACGCGGGCTTCGATACCGAAGGCGCTGCCGATGAACAGCACCGCGCGCGCGTCGGCGCCGGCCACGGCCTCGGCGACCGCCAGCCCCGGAAAGAGGTGCCCGCCCGTCCCACCGCCCGCCACGACCATGCGCATCCTCACCCCGTCATGCGCGACAGCGCGGCCAGCACGCCGACCTGAATCATCGTCGCCAGCAGCGCCGAGCCGCCGTAACTCATGAGCGGCAGCGGCAGCCCTTTGGTCGGCAATGCCCCCAACACCACCCCGATGTTCACCACCGCGCTGAGGATTAGCACCGCGGTGATGCCAAATGCGAGCAGACTCGCGAACGGATCCGGATGGCGCACGGCCACCCGCAACCCGCGCACCGCGATCACCGCGAACAGCGCGAGCACGAGCAGCGCGCCCACGAGTCCGAGCTCCTCGCCGACGAGCGCGAAAATGAAATCCGTGTGCGCCTCGGGCAGAAACAGCATCTTTTGCTTGCTCTCGCCGAGCCCGACGCCAGTCACGCCACCGGAACCGAACGCAATCAGCGATTGCACGAGCTGGAAGCCGCTGTCCTGGCTGTGCTCGAACGGATCGAGAAAGGCGAACATCCGCCGCATGCGGTAGGGGGCGACCTGCACCGCGGCGACGATGCCGAACAAGCCCAGCAGCACGAGACTGCCGATGTGCCACGGGCGCGCGCCGCCGATGAAGAGCATGAGCAGGGCGAGCCCGCCGAGGATGATCGTGGTGCCGAAATCCGGCTGGCCGAGGATCAACGCGCAGCAGAGCCCGACGCACACCAGCGCCGGCAGCACCCCGTCGACGAAGCTGGCCATGCGCTCGCGGTGCCGGCTGATCCAGCGCGCCAGGAACAATACCACGCCGAGCTTCACGAACTCCGAGGGCTGTAGGCTGAACCCGCCGAGCGCAATCCAGCGCTGCGCCCCGCCGCGCTCGACGCCGATGCCGGGCGTCAACACGAGCACCAGGCCGAGCAGGCAGAGCGGCAGCATGAACGCCGCCCAGCGCTCCAGCAGATCGAGGCGCACGCGCGAAGCGAGCAGCATGGCGATGACCCCGATCGCGACCGACACCAGATGCTTGCGGAAGAACACGTACGGATCGCCGTAGCGCACCTCGGCCTGGAAGTAGCTCACGTTCAGCACCATCACCATGCCGAGGCCGAGCAAGCCGCCGACTGCGGCGAGCAGCCACACATCGGGCCGTGTCAGCCGCGGCATCATCACGCGTTCCTGCAGCTGGCTCAGTGGGCGCAACCGATTCACAGGGCCTCCACCAGGGCGCGAAAACGCCGTCCGCGTTCCGTGTAGTCGCGAAACTCATCGAAGCTCGCGCATCCGGGCGCGAGGACCACGACCTCACCGGCGTGCGCGCGCGCGGCGGCCATGCGCACCGCGGCAGCCAGATCCGCCGCGAGCGCGACGTCCATGCCCGTCCCCAACTGCGCCGCGATCGACGGACCGGCGCCGCCGAAACAGATCACCCGCGCCGGACGCGCGTTCAGGCGCGCGCGCAAGGCGGCGAAATCACCGCCCTTGTCGTACCCCCCGAGCAACAGCACGATGCCGCCACCGAAGCTGTCGATCGACTTCTCGACCGCCCCGACGTTGGTCGCCTTGGAATCGTCGTACCAGCGCACGCCGTCGAGCTCGCGCACGAACTCGAGCCGGTGTGGCAATGCGGCCGTTCCCCGGAGGCCGGCGCGAATCGCCTCCGGCGCCGCGCCCCACGCGGTGGCGGCGGTGATCGCGGCCAGCAGGTTCTCGCGGTTGTGCGCGCCGACCAGCGGGCTCTCGGCCAACGCGAACCGGCACGGCTGCCCAGCGGCCCACACCGCCGCATCGTCTCCGTCGAGATAGGTGCCGAACTCCACCGCGTCGCGGCCGAACGACAGCACGGTGGCGCGCGTGTGGGCGCGCTGCGCCCACACCCATGCATCATCGCGGTTCAGCACGGCGAAGTCGCCGCCGTCCTGGTGCGCGAGGAGATTCGCCTTCGCGGCCCCGTAGTCGGCCGGGTTTGGATAGCGGTCCTGATGGTCGGGCGTGAGGTTCAGCAGCACGGCGATCCGCGGCTTGAAGCTCGGCACCCATTCGAGCTGAAAGCTCGACACTTCGGCGACGGCGGCATCCCAGTCGGTGCCGGCGGCGGCGGCGTCCGCCAGTGGCGTCCCCAGATTGCCGCCCACGAACACGCGCTGGCCAGCCGCGAGCAGCATGTTGCCGAGCAACGTGGTCGTCGTGCTCTTGCCGTTGGTGCCCGTGATCGCTAGCACCGGGCAGCTGAGGAAGCGCGCCGCGAGCTCGATCTCGCTCCACACCGGCACGCCGCGCGACACGGCCTCGCGGAGGAGCGGATGGGTGCGGGCCACGCCCGGGCTCGGCACCACCAGATCGGCGTCGACGAGCTCCGCCGACTGGTCGTCCCCGACCTGCAGGGCGACGGCGGCCGGCCACGTGGGATCGCGCGCCGCTGCGGGGTCGCGGTCGAGCACGGTCACCCGCGCGCCTTGCTGTGCCAACAGGCGCGCGGCGCTGCGGCCGCTCCGACCGGCCCCGATCACCACCGCCCGCATCTCGATGAGAGTGGTCATCGCAGCTTCAACGTGCTGAGCGAGACCAGCGCGCAGAGGATCGAGAGAATCCAGAAGCGCACGATGATCTGCGGCTCGGGCCAGCCCTGCAGCTCGAAGTGGTGGTGGATCGGCGCCATGCGGAAGATGCGCTTGCGGCGCAGCTTGTACGACGCGACCTGCAGGATCACCGAGACCGCTTCGAGCACGAACACGCCGCCGGCCACGAGCAGCACCAACTCCTGTTTGGTGACCAGCGCGAGGATCCCGAGCGCGGCGCCGAGCGGCAGCGCGCCGACGTCGCCCATGAACATCATCGCCGGATACGCGTTGAACCAGAGAAACCCGAGGCCCGCGCACACCAGCGCGCCGCAGAAGATCGCGAGCTCGCCGGTGCCGGGGACGTACGGCACCTGGAGATACTCGGCGAGCCGCGCATTGCCGGTTGCATAGGCGAACACGCCGTACGTGAAGCCGGTGGTCATCACCGGCCCGATGGCGAGGCCGTCGAGGCCATCGGTGAGGTTGACCGCGTTGGACGCGGCGACCAGCAGGACGGCGGCAAACGGGATGTAGAACAGCCCGAGGTCGAAACGGACGTCTTTGAGGAACGGAAAGTAGAGCGCGGTATCGAAATTCGGCACGTGGTAGAGCGCCGCGCCGGCGGCGAGGCCGATGCCGAATTCCCACCGCAGCCGCGTCGCGCCTGGCAGGCCCTTGGAATTGCGCCCGGTGAGCTTCCGCCAGTCGTCGATGAAGCCGATCACGGCAAATCCGAGCGTGACCAGCAGCACCAACCAGACGTAGAAGTTCGTCAGGTCGGCGAGGAGGATAGTCGCGAGCACGAGCGAGGTGAGGATCAACGTGCCGCCCATGGTCGGCGTGCCGGCTTTGGACAGATGCCGCTCGGGGCCGTCGGGCCGAATATGCTGGCCGATGTTTGCCGCCGTGAGCTTGCGGATCAGCCAGGGGCCGAGGAGGAACGAGAGCGCGAAGGCCGCCAGGGCCGACAGCATCGCCCGAAAGGTGATGTACCGCAGGACGTTGAAACCCGAGTACGCGGTGTGCAGCGGGTAGAGGAGCGCGTACAACATCAGGGCGCGTTCCCGAGCGCCGCGAGGCGCGCCACCACTTCAGCCATGCGCGCGCCGTATTGTCGCACCGCTTCCTCCGTGTCCGCTCCGCGCGAGCCCTTCACCAGGACGTGGTCTCCCGCACGCCAGTGTGCGGCGATGAGCGCTGCCGCGGTCGCGGCATCGGCGCAGCAGTCCACACGCGCCGCGCCGGCGTCGCGCGCGCCGACGGCGATCGATTCGGCCGCAGGCCCGACCGCGATGACCCACTCCACCCCGGCCGCGACGGCGTGCGCGCCGACCCGCGCGTGCAGCGCCGCGGCATCCGCACCGAGCTCGCGCATTTCGCCGAGCACGGCGATCGCGCGACCCGCCAGGCGGCCCACCACATCCAGGGCCGCTTCGACGCTGGTCGGGTTCGCATTGTAGGCGTCGTTGATCACGGTCACGCCGTTGGCGAGCGGCACTGCCTGCATGCGCATCTTCGGCGGCTCGGCGGCGCTGAGCCCCGCGGCGATCGGCGCGATGTCGATGCCGAGCGCGTGCGCCGCGGCGGCGGCGCCGAGCGCGTTCTGCACGTTGTGCGCGCCAGTGCCGCGCAGGTGTACGGCGGCGTGGCGGCCGGCGATCTCGAGCGTAAACCGCACGCCGCCAATGCCGCGATCGTCGAGCATCGCCGCCCGCACCTCGCCGCGGCGGCCGAACTCGACGCGGCGCCCGGCGTAGGACGCGGCCAGGGCGGCGATCCACGGGTCGTCCGTGTTGACCGCGATCGCCGCGCCGGGGGGCATCCCGGCGAACAACTCGCCTTTCGCGCGCGCGACGCCGGCGACGCTGCCGAGGCCCTCGAGATGGGCGTCGCCGACGTTGGTGATCAACCCGACGTCGGGCGCGGCGATCGCGGTAAGGCGTGCGATCTCGCCGAAGGCGTTCATGCCGAGCTCGAGCACCGCGACCGCTTCGCCGCCGAGCAGCCGAAACAAAGTGAGCGGCACGCCGATGAGGTTGTTTTCGTTTCCCTGCGTCTTCAACGTGCGGTCGGCCCCCACCGCCGCGGCGGCGATCGCCGCGAGCATTTCCTTCGTCGTCGTCTTGCCGTTGCTGCCGGTGATCGCCACTACGCGACCGCCCCAGCGCCGGCGGGTGTAGGCGGCGAGATCGCCGAGCGCGCGCAGCGTGTCCGGGACCACGAACGCGCGGCGCGGGTCCACACCGGGCAGCGCGCAATCCACCAGCACACCTGCGGCGCCGCGCGCCAGCGCCTCGGCGGCAAACGCGTGGCCGTCGTGATGCGCGCCGCGCAGAGCCACGAAGAGCGCTCCCTCCGGCAGCCGGCGCGAGTCGGCGCTGATCGCGCGCACGTCACCGACCGCCGTGGCCATGGTGGCTCCCGTCGCGCTCGCGACCTCCGCTGCAGTCCAGCCCATCGGTGACTCGTCGACTGCGCGCGCTGCCGCCGGCATGGCGTCAGGACGCGCCGGAGCCAAAGTACAAGGTCAGCGAGCCGTCCGCAGCCACCGCCCCGGGCATCGGCAACTGGCGGGTGACGTACCCCGAGCCCTCCAGGCGGACGTTCCAGCCCTCGGCGTGCGCCCGCACCAGGGCCTCGCGCATCGGCAGGCCGAGAAAGCTCGGCACGCCGCCCGGCGCGGCGAGCGTTTCGAACGGGTCATCCTCCTCGATGGCGGAAGCGCTGTCCGCCAGCGCGGCGGGCGGCGTTTGTTGACCGGCGGCCGGCGGCGCTGCCTGCGCCAACACGCCGCGGCGCCCGAGGCCATACTCGGCCACGGCGCGAAACACCGGCGCCGCGACGACGCCGCCGTAGGTGGCCTTGCGCGGCGAATCGACCACGACCAAGACGACGAGGGCCGGATCGTCGGCGGGAACGAAGCCGACGAACGAGGACATGCGGTCGCGCGGGTGATAGCGCCCGGTATGCGTGTCGACTTTTTGCGCTGTGCCCGTCTTCCCCGCGACCGCGAAGCCCTCGATGCGCGCCTGTTTGCCGGTGCCGCGCTCGGTGACGCCGACCAGCAGCTCGGTGACGGCCGCGGCGGTCTCCGGGGAGAGGACTTGCCGTTCGACGGTGGGGCGCGCGGCGTAGCGCAGCATGCCGTCCGCGCCCGTCACGCGCTTCACTGTATAGGGCCGCATCACGCGGCCGCCGTTCGCGATGGTGGCGAAGGCATTGGCGAGCTGCAAGGGCGTCACCGCGATGCCCTGCCCGAACGCCGTGGTCACCAGGTGGATGCGCCCCCAGCGCTGGTTCGGCCGCACCATGCCCGGCGCTTCCCCGGGGAGGTCGATGCCGGTGAGGCGGCCGAAGCCGAACGCGTCGATCACGTGGCCGAAGCGCTCGCGCCCCAGGCGCTCGGCAATTTTGGCGCAGCCGATGTTGCTCGACTGCGCGATGACGTCGGCAAAGCTCAGCACGCCGTGCGGATGCGCGTCGCGAATCGTGCGCTTGCCCACTCCGTACCGGCCGTTCTCACAACTGATGCGCTCGTCGGGGCGGACGACGTTCTCCGCCATCGCCGCCGCGGCCAGAATGGCCTTGAAGGTGGAGCCGGGCTCGTACAGGTCGGTGATCGCGCGATTGCGATACTGGTCGGCGGTCGCGCTCGCGAAGCGGTTCGGATCGAAGCGCGGGACGTTGGCCATCGCCAACACTTCTCCGGTGTGCGGATCGAGCGCCACGACCGTGCCCGCCCGCGCGCCGAAGTCCTGCACGGCCTTCTCGAGCGCTTCCTCCGCCACGCGCTGCAGCGCCGCATCGATCGTGAGCTCGACGTGCGCGCCGGCGCGCGGCTGCGCGGCGCTGTTCTCGTTGATCACGAAGGACCGCCCGCGCGCGTCGCGCGCGACGACCATGGCCTCCACTCCACCCTGCAACTCCGCATCGAGGGCGCGTTCGACGCCCTCCAGGCCATGGCCGTCCACGCCGGCGAACCCGAGCACCTGACCGGCCAGCGCGCCGTGCGGATAGACGCGTTGGCGCGCGGGTTCACTGCCGATCCCCGCGAGCTGCAAGTCCTCCACCGCCGTCCAGCGCTCCAGCGGCACCTGCCGCTGCAGCCACACGAACGGCTTGCGCGCCGCCGCGTGCTGAAGCACGACGTGCTGCGGCAACTCGAGCAAGCGCGCAACCGCTTGCACCGCCTCTGGCTGGGCGCGGAATTCGCGCGGCCGCAGATAGACGGCCGCCGATTCGCGGCTCAAGGCCAGCGGCTCACCGTACCGGTCGACGATCTCTCCGCGCAGCGCCGCGATCGGTATGGCCCGGCGGTGCTGGCGATCGGCGCGCTGCTTCAGCGTCTCTCCGTGAATCAGCGTCAGATACACCGCCCGCAACGCGAGGCCGCCAAATACAGCCGCGAACAGCGCCGCCACGAAAACGATGCGCTGGCGCATCGAGCGGCCGCTCACGGCAGGAGCTCCTCCTCACCGCGCTCCGGCCGGCGCATTCCCAGACGCGCCGCGGCCAGCGCCTCCAGGTGCGCCGCACTGTCGGCCGCAGCAGCCCGAACCGCGAGTTCCCGCCCCTCCCGCTCCAACGCCTCCACGAGCTGCCGCGTGACCGACAGCCGGTACCCGGCTTCCACCACCATCAACCGCACCCACACGTAGCCGAGTAACAGGCAGACCGCACATGCACCCAGGGCGATGCCCCAGGCGACCAATCGCCGCACCTGCGCGCTTGCCGACGCGCTCACGTTCGCCGGACGGCGCGTGACGACGTCGACGTTCTGTGGAGCAAGCGCGAGCGGCCGGACGGCGACGGACGACGGCATGTGTTACAACCCCAATTCCGTCAGCACGCCCGGCTCGCTCACTGCCCGCTGCTCCCCCGCCAGGTGAACCGTGCTCCACTTCGATTTATCCCAGATGCGAAACTTGCCGCGCCCGCCGGCGAACACGACCTCTTTCAGCAGCCCGGCGTAGTCGCGCAGCACGGGTGGAACCAATAGCCGGCCCTGCTTGTCGATCTGACATTCCTGCGCGCCGGCCAGGTAGTAGTTGTCGTAGAACTCCATCGCCCCGGCCGACAGGTCGGTGCGCACCGCGACGCGAGCTTCGAGCGCGAGCCATTCCGCGTACGGCCGCGCCTCCAAGCAGCGCACGTCGCCGACGCGGAAGTTGGTGACGAACAAGCGATCATCGCCCAAATCCGCGAGCACCTCGCGAAACTTGGCGGGGACATTGACACGTCCCTTGTCGTCGATGCGCTGCTCGAAGGTGCCGCGAAACATGACCCGCTCGACCCGCCTCTCCCACCGAGATGCCTCGCCCCACCACTTTCCACCACTTTTGCCCACCCCGCTATACGTCGCGGCCCCAAGGCTGTCAACAATAAACCGGTCGGATACGCAGCTCGTCAGGATCGGAATTCACGCCGACCCGGCCGAACGGCCAGCGCGCTTTCCCGAGCCGAGGCGAGTGCTCAACCGGCGATCTGATTCCGGGACGAGCGGTGCGGGTTTTGGATTTGGGCCGGCGCGGCCGACCGAGCTCGCGGAATTCAACCGCGCGCACCTCTAGTGACCGCCGCGAGAGCGGCCGGACGGCTCGGGGCGGCACCCGCTAGCACACGCCACCGGTCAGCCAGAGGCCGGAGAGGATCTGTAAGCCGGATTCTGTTCCCCGTTGCCGGGGCGGCAGTCATTCCTCTTGGCCGGCGGTTGCCCGCCGGCTCGAGCGACATACCTGAGGCTAGGCGCGGGCCACGCAACCTCGAGTTGGTCTTGCTCCGGGTGGGGTTTGCCGCGCGGCGCCGTCACCGACGCCGCGGATCGTCACCGATCGTTTCACCGACTCCCCGCGCATGGCGAGGCCGTCTCCTTTCTGTGGCACTTTCCCCTGATCGCTCAGGGCCGCTGTTAGCGGCCACCCTGCCCTCTGGAGTCCGGACTTTCCTCCCGCCCCGTTCCGGGACGAGCGACTGCCCGATCCTCTCCGGCGAAGGCACAATAAGCGCGCTTCGGGCGGTGGGCAAGCACCCGATGGTGTCCTCGAACGCGGATGACCTGACGCGGCTGGCTCAGCTCTCCGCCGGCGCCCGCCAGTACAGGATCCGGTGGCAGTTGGGGCACTGGCGGATGTCGCGGTACTTCTGCAGCTCGTTGTAGAGCTGCGGCGGAATATGCATGCGGCAGCCCTGGCAGATGCCGTCGACGGCGGCGACCACCGCGCTGCCGCCACGCCGCTGGAATATCTGCTCGTACTTGCTGCGCAGCGACGAATCCATGCCCTTCGCCAACGCTTCCCGCTCGCCGATTTCCGCCTCCACCTCTTGCCGCAGCGTGTCGGCCTGCGCCCGCCGCTCGGCGACGACTTCGGCGGCGCGCGCCTCGAGCTGCGCGAGCGTTTCCTGCGCCGAGGTGAGCTGTGTGGCGAGGGTTTCGAGTGTCTCCATGACGCGCAGCAGCTCGTCTTCAGTTTGCGCGTTCGCCTCCTTGCTGAGGTCGATCTCGCGCTGCAAGGCCAGCAATTCGGTGGAGTTGCGGACCCGATTCATCCGCATGCGGTTGTCTCGTATCCGTATCCCACTCAGCTCCAACTGCCGGTCCATCTCCGCACGCCGCTGTTCGAGCGCGTCCCGCTCGGCAGAGAGCGCACTCACGGTCGTGCGCTGCCGGGCCAACTCGAGCTCGAACCCATCCGCCTCGCTGACCAGCGCGGTCATCCGGTCGCGCCGCTCTTTCAAACGCCGATCGACCTCCTGAAGGGCCGCGAGGCGTTCGATGTCTGATGTCGATGTCTCGTCCACGGTATCCATGATCTCCTTGTCTGTAATGGGCCCACCAGGATTCGAACCTGGGACCTACCGGTTATGAGCCGGCGGCTCTGACCAGACTGAGCTATGGGCCCGCCTCTTCTCCATTGATAGCTGATAGCCGGCATCGATCACCGCCGCACTCCGGCCAAGGGGCGTGCCGGCCGTCGCAACTTGCGCAGCGCCTTTGCTTCGATCTGCCGGATGCGCTCCCGCGTGACGGCAAAGCGCTGCCCGACCTCCTCCAGCGTGTAGTCCGTGGTCTCGCCGAGCCCGAAGCGCAGGCGCAGCACCTGTTCCTCGCGCGGGGTCAGCGACGCCAACGCCTGGCGGGTCTGCTCGCGCAGATTCAACCCCATCACGCCGTCGGGTGGCGCCAACGCATGCGTGTCCTCGATGAAATCGCCGAGGCTCGCGTCTTCCTCCTCGCCGACGGACGTCTCCAGCGAGACGGGTTGTTTCACGACCTTGAGGACGCTCCGCACCTTGTCCGGCGACATCCCCACCTTCGCCGCGAGCTCCTCGGCACTCGGTTCGCGCCCGGTCTCGTGCACGAACACGCGTGAGGCGCGGAGCAACTTGTTGATCGTCTCGATCATGTGCACCGGGATGCGGATCGTACGCGACTGGTCCGCGATCGCGCGCGCCATGGCTTGGCGGATCCACCAGGTCGCATAGGTCGAGAACTTGTAGCCGCGGCGGTACTCGAACTTGTCGACCGCGCGCATCAGCCCGACGTTCCCCTCCTGCACCAGATCGAGAAGCGGCAGTCCGCGGTTGGTGTAGCGCTTGGCGATGCTCACCACGAGGCGCAAGTTCGCCTCGATCAGCTCATTCTTGCCGGCGCGCACCGTCCGCTCGGCGGCCTCGACCCGCGCCAGCGCGGCGCGGAGTGATGCGCCGTCGTCCGGCGGCGCGGTGGCCGGCGATCGACCGCGGCGCTCGCAGCCGGAGCTGGTCTCCGCAGCGCCACGGCGCTCGAGCTCGTCGAACACGCGGCGCATCTCCGCAATCGCCGCCGCGAGCTGGCGATCGTGCAAACGGGCTGTGTCGACCTCGGCCACCAGCTCATCGCGCCGGGCCGCTATTGCCGCTGCGACACCGCCCGCCTCGGCCCGCTCCAGCGCGCGTACGCGCTTGGCGATCGCGGTGAGCCGTCCGAGCGTCTCCCCACGCAGCCGTTGCTCGTCCTGCTCGACCGTCTCACTGTCCTCGTCGAGATCGCGCAGCACGTCGCGGAGCGGGATCTCGTCTGCCGCTAACTGCGGGCCGAGCTCGACGAAGTAGCGGCGCGCGACCGGATGGTTGAGCACCTCGGCCAGCAGCTGCCGGCGCGCCTCCTCGATCGCGCGCGCGATGCGCACCTCGCCGTCGCGGGTGAGGAGCGCCACCTTCCCCATCTCGCGCAGATAGAGCCGCACCGGGTCGGCGCTCGGTTCCGGCTCGACGGGAGCGGCGCCGCCCGTATTCGCGCGCGGAGCTTCCCAGGTAGCGCGGCCGAAGATCTCGGCGACGTCCTCGGTCGGCGACGGCGGCCCGAGCTCGACGATCGGCACCCCGTGCACTCCACCGGGACCAGCTTCCACCGGCACGCCGCGCACCGCCATCGGTCGCGCCGCCCGCACCGCTTCTTTGTTCATGCCGCCCCCCCATCCCGTCCGCGCACGACCGTGTTGAGGTCCGCAAGCTTGTCACGCCAGGTGGCATCTCCGCGCGCCTCGGCGACGCGCAGCTCCGAGGCGATCGCCTGGCGCGCCGCCCGCGCCGCCCGCGCTTCGATGCGCCGTGTGCAATCCTCGGCGGCCTGCACCCGCTCCGCCGCTTCGGCGAGCGGGCCCGCGCCGAGCACCGCCGGTGCCAACTGCGAACCGAGTGCGCCCGGGAGCTCCTCGAGCACAGCCGCGATCGGCCGCCCCGCCACCCACGCCGCCGCGATGTGTTCCCCGGCGCGCGCGAGCTCGGCGGTGCGGAAGTGCGCCAGGGTGCCGCGCTCGACCACCCAGCGCGCGAGTGCCTGATCGGCCGCCATGACCTCGATGAGCAGTCGCTCTTCCGGTGGCCACGGCGCTCCTCGCGCGCGCGGCCGCGGGACCGGTGCAGCGTTGGGGCGGGCGCGCCGGAAGACCTCCTCGCCGACACCGGCGCGCGCCGCGGCCTGCCGGGCCAGGACCGCGAAATGCACCTCGTCGTCCACGCGCGCCAGGATCTGGCGCACCTGCTCAGCTACGCGCGTGCGGTCGGGCAGTGTCGCACCGGGCGGTAGGCTGACGTCGAAGTAGAAATCGACCAGCGAAGGGGCGGCTTCGATCAGCTTGAGGGTCGCCGCGCCGCCGTGCTGACGCGTATAGCTGTCGGGGTCGAACCCCTCGGGCAGGAAAGCCGCCCGCCCCCACACGCCCGCTTCCGCGCAGATCGCGAACGCGCGCAGCGCCGCCTGCCGGCCCGCGCGGTCGCCATCGAAGAAGAACAACACCGCCAGCTGATCGCCGCCGAGCGGCCGCAATACGCGCAAGTGCGTGCTGGTCAATGCCGTGCCCAGCGTCGCGACCGTGTACGGAATGCCCTCCTGCGCCAGCACCAACGCATCGAGGTAGCCCTCGACCACCACCGCCCGCCCGGCGCTGCGGATCGCCTCGCGCGCTTCCGACAGGCCATAGAGGCCCTCGCCCTTCTTGAACAACGGCGTTTCGGGCGAGTTGAGATATTTCGGCTGATCGGAACCGAGCGTGCGCCCGCCGAAAGCGATGGTGCGCCCCTGCCGGTCGCGAATCGGAAACATTATGCGCTCGCGAAAGCGATCGTACACGCGGCCGTCTTGGCGCTGCGCCAGCACACCCGCCTGGAGCGCGTCCGGCCGCGGCACGCGCTTGCGCTCCAGCGCGTTCGCCAGCATCGTCCCGCCGCCCGGCGCGAACCCGATGCCGTAGCGGGCGATGGTATCTTCGCGCACGCCGCGCCCGCTCAGATAGCGCCGCGCCGCAGCGCCAGCGGGAGCGGCGAGGGCGGCGCGAAAGAACCGTTCCGCATGCGCGTTGGCGGCATAGAGCCGCTCCCGGTGCGCGGCCGCGGGGTCGTCCGCGCTGCGCTCTGGCAAGGCGACGCCGGCGCGCTTCGCGAGTTGCGTGACCGCGTCGATAAACTCGACGTGCTCCATCTTCATCACGAAGGTGAAGATGGTGCCGCTCACGCCGCAGCCGAAGCAGTGAAAAAGCCCGCGCTCCTCGCTGACCGTGAACGACGGCGTCTTCTCGGCATGAAACGGGCAGAGCCCGAGGTGATTGCGGCCCTGCCGCTTGAGATTGACGTACGCGGATACGACCTCGACGAGACTGAGACGATCGCGAATGGCCTGCAGCGTCTCGTCGGGGATCCGGCGCGCCATCGTCACATCACGCGTGGCGGCCCGCGTCGGTTGCGCCACCCCAGCCGGCGCGCAATGCCGCCTCCGCGGTCGACATCAGGGGCAGCCCGAGGCGAGAGTCGAGAATCTGTCGGTCGATTCCGTGGACGACCGGAAACAATTGCAGGAACAGCAACACGACCGCGAGCACGGCCGCGCCTTTTCCGAGTGCGAACACCGCGCCGCCCACCCGGCTCGGTAGCTCCAGCGGGCCGCGGCCCAAGAGCTGATCGAAGGCGAGCCCGGCGATGTTCAGCAGCGTGCTCACCGCGAGATAGGTGATCACGAATGCCCCGCCGACCAGCGCCACCTCGTTCAGGTCAGCCCATGGAAGTCGCGCGCCGAGCCATGCCGCGCCCGTGTCCGCCCAGCGCAGCGCGGCCCAGAGCCCGGCGATCACCGCCAGGAAGCCAAACGCCTCGCGAAAGACGCCCCGCCAGGATCCGCGCAATCCGCACAGCAGGAGCAGGACCACCAGTGCGACGTCGATCCGGTTCATCCGCGCCGCCTCTTGGCACCTGCTCGCCGCATGGGCGCGTTACCCCCCCGCACGCGCCAGGCGCCGCAGGTAGCGCTTCTTCGCGGCCAGCATCTTCTTCTTCTTCCGCACGCTGGGCTTTTCGAAATGCTCGCGCTTGCGCAGCTCGGAGAGGATCCCGGCCTTTTCGCACTGCTTCTTGAAACGGCGGATCGCGACCTCGATCGGTTCGTTCTCCTTGACTCGGACACCTGCCATGAAATTGTTGACTCCCTCCTCGGCTCGCTGGCCCGGGCTGCTGAACGCGCGCCGGTCGCAAGCTCCGGAACGCAGCCTAAACGATGCTTTTTATTCGATCCCGCTTCACTGTCAAGCCATCTGCCCCGGCACCCGCAAGGCGCGGAGCCGCTCCGGGAAATCGCTGATCAAACCGTCGACGCCGAGTCCCGCCAGCTCCACCATGGCGTCCGGATCGTTCACCGTCCAAGTGATCACCTGGCGTCCGACCCGGCGCGCCTCGGCGATCAGGGCATCGTCGACGAGGCTCCAATGCGGATGCACCGTGAGCGCGCGCAGCGAGGCCGCGGCGCTCCACATCGGATCGAGGTCGGTATCGTGCCACAACGCGCCGATGCGCGCCGCGGCCGAGCGCGCGCGCACTGCCTGAAGCGCGCCGAGCTCGAAGCTGGAGATGATCGTGCCATCGAGTCGGCCCGACCGCTGGAGCAGATCGAGCAAGGCGTCCGCGGTCGCCTCCCAGTCCTCCGGCGCGCTCTTGATCTCCACGTTCAGCTCGGCCCGGCCGGCGGTGAGCGCCAATACGTCCGCGAGCGCCGGCACGCGCGCGCCGGCCCAGCGAGCGCCAAACCACGCGCCGGCATCGAGCTGGACCAACTCGGCGAGCGTGCGCTCTCGCACCGGGCCCTGCGCCTGCACCGTGCGGCCGAGCTGGCGATCGTGCAGCACCACCAGCTGGTGGTCGCGGGTCAGCTGCACGTCCAGCTCGACCATGTGCACCCCGAGCTCGAGCGCCCGCTCGAACGCCGGCATCGTCAGCTCCGGCCGCGTGCCGGCTGCTCCGCGGTGACCGATGCGCAACATCATCACCGCTGAGCTGACCACAGTGCGCGGCGGATCACCACCGCGAAGAAGCCGCCGGGATCGCGAAAGCCGACCGGGCGGCGGCGGCGGCGGTGCGCCGCGGGCGCCGGGCCGCACGGCCCTGTGGTCCTGGCCGCCGATGTGTGATTTCCTCGGCTCTGACCACATGCCGCAGCACTGGACCGCCCTCACCGTCGTCGCCGACGCGCGACTGGGCGACGCAATCGGGAGCTTCCTGCTCGATCACGGCGCCCCCGGCCTGGAAATTGAGGATACCGCTGAGGGCACCCGCATCACGGCGCATTACGGCGCGGAGCCCCCGGTCGCCGCTCTGCGGGCGTACTGCCGGCACGTGGCCGACGCGTTCCCCGGTGCCGCGCCGCCGCGAATCTCCGCCACCGCAGTGAGCGACGAGGCATGGGCGGAGAACTGGAAAGATCACTTCCCGCCACTGGCCGTCGGGGAGCGGCTCTACGTGCACGCGCCGTGGGTCGATCGCGTGCCGCCCGACCGGCTGCCGATCATGCTCGAACCCGGTATGGCGTTCGGCACCGGCCACCACGCGAGCACGCGCGGCTGCCTGGAGCTCCTCGAAACCGCGCTCGCGAGCCGCGTGGGCGGGCGCGTGCTCGATATCGGCACCGGCTCGGGCATCCTCGCGATCGCGGCGATCAAGCTCGGCGCCGCCAGCGCGTGGGCCGTAGACGTCGATGCCGAGGCCTGCGCGATCGCTGAGCAGAATGCGATAGCCAACGGCGTCGGCGGCGCGATTCGCTTCGGCGCCGACCTCGGCGCCGCCACGGGTCCGTTCGAGGTCGTGCTGGCCAACCTCTTTGCCGGCCAGCTGATCGCGTATGCGGCCGAGATCGCGAGCCGCCTCGCGCCCGGCGGGGTGGCGATCGGCGCCGGCATCCTCGCCGCTGAAGCCGAATCCGTGCGGACCGCGTGGCGGGCCGCCGGCCTGACCGGCGCGCGCGCATGGAGCGACGAGGGTTGGGTGACCCTCGCATTTCGCCGCGCGCCGTGACTGCGCACTTACCCCGCTTCCTGCACGCGGGCCCGGTGTCGGTCGGGAGCGTCGCGACCTTGTCCGGCGACGAGGCCCAGCACGCGCGCGTACGGCGCCTCGCCCGCGGCGCGGCCGTAGCATTGTTCGACGGAGCCGGGCAGAGCTGGGTCGGCGAGATCGTCGCCGTCGGCCGCGACCGCTGCGAAGTGCTGGTGCGGTCGGCGCGCCCGCCTCGGGAGGCGGAATCGCCCCTCGAGCTGGTGCTCGCGATCGGCGCCCTGAAAGCGGACAAGCTCGACTGGGTGGTGGAAAAGGCCACGGAGCTGGGCGTCGCGCGCGTGCAGCCCTTCTCGAGCGAGTTCACGCTCGCCCGGCCATCCGCCGGGCGGCAAGCGCGCTGGGCGCAGATCGCGCTCAGCGCGGCCAAACAGTGCGGCCGCTCGGCGCAACCGGCGATATCGCCGCCGATCGAGTTTGCCGCTCTCCTCGATGTGCCGGCCGACGCGCGGCTGCTGCTGGCCGAGCACGGACAGGCGACGCCGCTGGTGGCGGCCTTGTCCGGCGCGGACTCCCGGGCCGTACCGGCCGGTGCCGCGCCGACGCGAGATCGGCCGCGCTCCGTCTTGCTGGCGGTCGGCGCCGAGGGGGGCTTCAGCGCCGTCGAGCTCGAGGCCGGCCGCGCCGCGGGCTTTCAGCTCGTACGGCTCGGACCGCGCATCCTGCGCGCGGAGACCGCAGCAGTGGCGGCGTGCGCGCTCTGCCAGGCGCTCTGCGGCGATCTCGGCTGATCCACCCGGCGCAGGCGCGCGGCCCGAACCAGCGCGCGCTCGAGCCCTGCGGCCGGCAGTCGCGCCGTGGCAGTCCCACCTTGCCATCGATATTCGCGGCGCCTTATCGTCCGCCCATGTCGCTGCGCTTTGCGTTCGTCATGGACCCGCTCGAGCGGATTCTGCCCGACAAGGACACGACGTTCATGTTCATGCTGGAAGCCTGCCGGCGGGGGCACGAGGCCTACTATGTCGGGCTGTCCGACCTGTACGTCGAGCGCGGCGTGCCCTACGGACGCGCCCGGCGCGCCCACGTCATGCGGCCGACCGCCGCCGACCCGGTGCATCATCGCCTGCACGAGGAACGCACCGAACGGCTGGACTGGTTCGACGCGGTGTTCATGCGCAAGGACCCGCCGTTCGACATGGCGTATTTCTTCGCCACGCACATGCTCTCCCTGGTGGATGCCACGCGGACGGTCGTCCTCAACGACCCGCGCGGGCTGCGCGAGGCGAACGAGAAGCTCTACGCGCTGCACTTTCCCGACATCATTCCCGAGAGCCTCGTCAGCGCCGATCTCGGGCGCCTCAAGGCCTTCATGGACGAGCTCGGCGGCGAGATGATCGTAAAGCCGCTCGACGGGGCCGGTGGCGCCGGCGTGTTCCACGTGCGGCGGGGAGATCGCAACCTGAACGCAATTCTCGAGAGCGCCACGCAGGACGGGCGGCGCTTGATCATGGCGCAGCGCTACCTGCCCGAGATCCGGCAGGGCGACAAGCGGATCGTGGTGCTCGACGGCGAGCCGCTCGGCGCGGTGCTGCGCGTCCCGCGCGAGGATGAAACGCGCGGCAACATCCACGTCGGCGGCACGACCTACAAGGCGCCGCTGACCGCGCGCGATCGCGCCATCTGCGCGCGCATCGCGCCGCGCCTGCGCAGCGACGGGTTGTGGTTCGTCGGGCTCGACGTGATCGGCGATTGGCTCACCGAGATCAACGTCACGAGCCCGACCGGGATCCAGGAGATCAACCAGCTCGATGGCGTCGCGCTCGAAGCCGATGTGATCGATTTCATCGAGCAGCACGTGCGCGCGCTGCGCGCTGGCGCCGACCGGCTTGACCGCACTCCAGCCGCCCGCTAACTACGCGGCTTCGCGCCAGGCACGGGCAGGTAGCTCAGTCGGTAGAGCAAGGGACTGAAAATCCCTGTGTCGAGTGTTCGATTCACTCCCTGCCCATTCTTCTTTCCCCACACATCCGCGTAGCGATAGCGCGGGAACACTCTCCTCCGACTACCCCATGCGCGTCCCTTGCGGGCGGTCGCGCTTGCACTTGAAACCCGCGCTGCGGCCTCCGCGGCGTCGCGCCCGGCCGTGATGTTATAGCGGTCGAACACCGCCCGCGTCTTGGGCCGATGATCTCCATCACCGCCTGAGGCGTCAGGTGTTCCCGAATTCGACTCCAGACGTCTTCATCGCTGAAAACGGTGCGGATCAGATCGGCCTCGTCGGCGAGCTTGATGCGCGGGATCGGGTCCCATGGCACGATCTGCGGCGTTGCCTGAGCGCCGACACGCAGATGGCGCAGGATGGCCAGCTGCCGGTTTATCGTGCTCTTCCGCACACCGTCGGCGACGCGCCGCTCGACGTACTCGGCAATCATGACCGAGGTAACGCCAGTGACATCGACCGTGCTG
>JBFXHX010000022.1:39894-67474 GCA_050176585.1 Binatia bacterium | reverse complement strand
CAGGTCCAGAGCAGCTCGTCGCGCCCATCCCAGGCGCTGTTTTGGATCCAGAGCAGTGAATGGTCTTCGTCGATCTGCGCGCAGCCGTGGAGCGGCGCGGCAGGGCACTCGATCGGGATCGCCGCGGCGCGGGTGTCCGCCCATGCGGTGATCCATGCGGATGCGAGAGCTGCCAGACCGAGTACGCGAACGCTCACCATACCACCCCCGAGTCGTCTGTTGCTGCGGTTGCCGGTTTAGGTGCAGACCGGGCGGCAACCTAGTCGACGCGAGTAACGGGAGAGTTGCGCGGCCGTGACAGTTCACAATTCTGTCCACCGCACAGTGCCGCGTCGCGAAGTGTTCACGCTGCTGTCATGCGCCTGCAGCAATGCCCCGCGATCGCACGCCGCGCGGCGGGGTGGCGGGTGCCGCCGCATCGGGCGGCGAGGCCGGTGGAGGGGCGAGCGCTGTGTTCTACAGGAGCCGCACGGAGCAGGTGCAGCGTCGGACGGGACCAGCGCCACCGGCACAACCCTCGACCACGCAACTGAAGTCTGTCGGAGCGAGTGGCGGCTGACTGCAGCGGTGCACGCTCACTTCCGCCAGCGGCCCGTCGCGGAAGCCTTGACCGCGCACGAGCACGAGGCGCAGGGCATAGCCCAAGTCGTTGGCAGAGCTGGTCTGCACGTCGGCGATGGGCTTGAACGACTGTGCCACCGCCTGCTCACGGCCAGTTCCGGCAACCGCGACCCGATCGGTGCGATACGCCAACCGTATGGTCACCGCGCTCGCGGTGACGCCGCTCGGCGCGGAGAAGTCCACCGCGATGCGCTGCGTATCGCCACTCGAGCACGTGCCGCTCTGGCAATCCGCCGCGCAGGAAACGCAGGTCTCGTCGGCTTCGAGCAGGTGATCACCACATGTGCCGCCCGCGACCGCGCTGCGCGCGATCAAAGCCGCGGCGCAGATCGCGAAGCCCGCCAGGCGGCGCCTGTAGCGGAACGCCGCGTGCGATATTTTCTGACCGCCAGCTGTGGCGAACGGTGATGACATGAGCACGGCGGCCTCCCGATCGGTTACGGCCCGGTGACGGTACACAAACAGTCGGCGATTGGGCCGGCGTTGCCAGCGCAGCCTTCGATGAAGCATGCGACGTCGTCCGGGCGCGCAATCGGCGCTCCGCCGCAGGTCGCAAAGCGCGCATTTAGAATGCGGCCTTGCAGGGCAGCGCTTCGGGACATGACGACGCGCACCGCGTAGCCCAGATCGGTCGCCGAGAAGGACTGCGGGATGAACGGCGGCCGCACGCGCTGCGCAACTTGATTCGCCGGCAGGCCCAGCCGGCCGGTGCGGTAGGCGACCAGCACGGTGACCGCCGTGGCTTCCTGACCGGACGGCGGGACGAAATCGATTCCGTACGTCACATCGGATTCCGTGGTGGTGCAGGGTGCGCTCTCACAATCGGCTGGGCACTTGCTGCACAGCTCGTCGAGATCGACGAAGCCATTCTCATTGGTGTCGACGAACCCCACGAGATCGAGCAAGCCGTCGCCGCACGGATTCGGTGTCGGCGTCACCGTCGGGGTTTGGGTCCAGGTCGCGGTCGGTGTGTGGGTGTCTTCGCCCGTGGGCTGCGGCGTCGGGGTCGCAGTCCCCGTGGCGGTCGGCGTGCCGAGCGCGGTCGGTGTGTCGGTCGGCGCGGGTGTAAACGCCGGGCCGCATGCCGAGGTGTCGTAGGTACACGAAGCGCTGCAAGTCAGGCCGTCTCCGCTGCGGCCGAAAGTCGTACAACTCGCGCCGGCGAGGTCCGGTCCGTCGCACTGTTCGACGCCCGTCTCGATCACATCATCGCCGCAGCGCGCGTCGCGGCACACCGAGGTGCACGCGTCGGTATCGGTCAAGTTTCCGTCGTCGCATGCTTCCCCGGCGTCCAGACGGCCGTTGCCGCAGGTGCTGAGCACCTGTCCGTCCCCGCCGCCGCCGCACGCCACCCACACGGCGGTGCAGGCGATGATTGCAAGGAGCCATGCCCGTCCGGGACGCGGCTGGCACGAGAGATGAGAGCAATGGATGGACATAGGACTCCCGGCGGCGAGGGCGCTCAGCTGCGAGCGCCCTCGCCCGGTTGAGGAAGAAGCGCTCGCGCTAGCGGAGCTGGACGGAGCAGAGGACGCGGTCGGTGACCGTGTTCACGTTCGTGTCGACGGCATCCGTCACCGTGCAGGTGAAGTCCGCCGGGGCGGGAGCCGGTGCGCCCTGGCAACGGTCGAACGCGATGGATGCGGCAACGGTCCCCGTGCCCCATCCGCCCTGGAACGGGTCCAGAAGCACGATCGCGGTGCCGTAATTGAAGTCGGTCGGCGTTACCGCAAAGACATCCGATGTGACGCTGGCGATGACGGCGGGATCCCCCGCCAGGCCCGGCACGTCGACGACGCCATCGGAATATTTCACGAACACGCTCAAGCCCACCAGCAGCAATTCGGGATCGTCGGTCGTGAAGACCACGTCGGCGTTGACCTTGTCGCCCGACGCCTGACAGAGCTCAACCCGGCAGTCGGCGGGGCACGCATCGCCGTCCAGCGCGTTGCCATCATCGCAGGTCTCGCCCGCCTCAAGATCGACGCGCCCGTCGCCGCATCCCGCTACCGGCATCGTCGGTGTGGCGGTCGGCCCGGGTTCCGTGGCAGTCGGCGTGGGGCCCGTGGGCGTCACCGTCGGGGTGTTGCCCACCGGGCAGCCGGTCAAGGCGAACCCGACGGCGCGAACGAGCTCGCTGACCTCGACCGTGCCACTCGCGTTCGTGTCGAACGAGGGACAGGACGACACGGGCGCAATATCAAGTGCGATGTTGACACCGACAATGATCTCGTTCACCGCTACGGCATTGTTACCGTCGCAGTCGCCGACGCACTGCGCGTTGGCGCTGGCCACGCTGAACACCATGAGCATCGCGGCGGCCGCGGCGAGTGGTGTGACGTGAGTGGAGTTCATCGCTCTTCTCCCTCCTTCTTCCTTCATTATTGACTTGCCGCTCGAAAACGGCCGAACCGCAGGGTTCGACAGGGACCGCCGGAGCAACGCCGACGTGCAATGGGGCAGGGGTGGCGTTCACGCCCGGATGTCAAATGGGTGACCGGTAGCGCTCTGTAGGCAGTGGACGCGAGAGCCGCTCGTTCGGTGCATCCGATGCGGGACAACTCGTCCGCGTTCGGTACCGTACGAACACATTTCGTAAGGGGACATGGCCGCGCGCATCTCGCGTCCGCGCCCCGGTGATCGACATCGCAGCTTCGGACCAGGCAACGCGACCATCGTGACGGGAGATTGTTGTTCTCGCGTGACAGCCGCGTGAACATTCCATGACAGAGTGTCCAGCAACCAGCCGGTGCCCTGGGGCAATCACCAATAGATCATCGCCGCGTAAAGCTCTCGTAACGCACCGCCGGTACAAGTCTGGAAGGTGGCTCTCGCTCGTAGCGGCTCGCTACTTTGAAAGTTCATCCCTGCGACAACATGCTGTCACCCGGCACGGCTATGTGTAGCCCCAGTCGTTCGGTCGCGAGGTCGTTCGCACACCGCCCGACCGAATGCGGCGAATCTGCTGATGAGAAAGGGGGGAGATCGCGGCGCTGGGGTGGCCGTCGGTAGACGATTAACGGTGTGACAAGGAGGCCAAAATGAAGAAGCGGTTACCCAACATCGCGTTGGGAATGGTGCTGGGGCTGTTCGCAGCGGTCCCGGCATTCGGTCAGCAATGCGGAGACCTCAACAACGACGGCGCCCGGAGTCTCGCCGACCTGGTGCTGTTGAACAACTGCGCCAATGGCGCGTGTCCCGGCAACGTGTGCGGCAACGGCAACTTGCTCTCTTGCGGTGACATCTTCGGCGACGGCGATGTCTCCCTGGGAGCGGCGATCACGGCGGACCTCGCCGCCCTGGGGCAGTCCTTGGCCGGCCAGACGCCGGTGTACGACCTCTGCGAAGGCCCGGGGCCGGACATCGATTGCCCGGGCGGGACGGTAACGCTCGGCACGCCGGCGCCGCTGACCATCACCAGCAGCCAAACATGGCCGGCGGACTGCACGGTGCGCATCGGCGGCACGGTGTTCGTCGACACGCCGGCGGCCGGACCCACGACGGTGTTGAAGATCGAAGCCGGCAGCATCGTACACGGCATTCCCGGCACCACTACGGCGAATCCCGCCGCGCTGATCGTACTGTCCGGCGATGTGAACGATCCGACCGCCCACGGCGGTCGCGTCGACTTCCAGGGGACCGAGAGCAGCCCGATCATCTTCACCTCCGATGCCGCGGTGGGAAATCGCAACAAGGGTGATTGGGGCGGTGTGATGATCAACGGGCGCGGCCCGGTCAACGGTCCGGATTGCAAGTTCCAGACGGAGGGCTTGCCCACGGCGTTCGGCGGCTGCAATGCGACCGACAACAGCGGCGTGGCCAACTTCGTTCGCGTCGAGTTCGCCGGCCTCGACTTCACTGCCAACAACGAGCTGAACCTCTTCACCATGAACGGCATCGGCTCGCAGACCCGCTTCAACAACATCCAGGCGCACAACGGCGACGACGACTGTCTCGAGTGGTTTGGCGGCACCTCCTCCCACACGAACATGGTCGCCTCATCGTGCGGCGACGACGGCTTCGACTTCCAGCTCGGCTTCACCGGGTCGCTGCAATTTGGCTTGATGGTCCAAAACGGGCAGCAGACGGACACCGGACGCGACGCGCGCGGCATCGAGGGCGACAACAGCGAGTTCGACAACAACGCGTCGCCCCGGTCGGACCCCGACATGTGCAACATCACGCTGATCGGCGGGTCCCGGCAGGCCGGCGCTAACGACGGCTCCGACGCGGGTATCCTGCTGCGCCGCGGCGCGCGCGCCACGATCGCGAATGCGATCGTCACCGGGTTCAACGACGCCGGCGTCGAGCTCCGCGACGTGTCCACCACCGATCAGGCCTGCAACGATGCGAACAACGACGGTGTTCCGGAGTCGATCGCCAACGTCATCGTCCGCAACAGCGTGTTCTTCGACAACGGCAGCAACGCCGGCGGTACCGAGCATCCCAAAGACAACGACGGTACGCTGGACACCACCGCCGGTTGTGACGCGAATGCCTGTGCCGCAGCCGGGTGCAACTGCGACACGGAAGCGTGGTACGCGCTCCTGGTCAGCGGCTTCAATGTCCGCAGCGCCTGCGGTTCGAACGCAGTCGATCCGGGCGTGAGCGCGCAATTCCCGCCGCTGAACACGAGCTGCACGGCGGCCGGCACGCCGTTCCCCTGCTGCACGGGGGCGGATACCGGAACTTGCGACGGCAACAACGGGTGCACCGGTGCGGGAGTGCCGTTCCCGTGCTGCACCGGTGCCGGTGCGGGGTCGTGCAACCTGCAGTACGACTTCTTTCCCACGTCACCGCTGGCCGACCCGCCGCCGGTGAACTGCAATACGATCAACCCGCTGTTCGTGAACACCAACTACATCGGCGCGTTCAACCCAGCGCAAGCGGCCGCCTGCAACAGTGACCGCTGCGGATGGCTGTCGGCGCCCTGGATCAGCTTCCGCGTCAACTGACCTGCATCAACTGTTTGCGATCGATCGGCGGGGGTGGCCTTCGGCCGCCCCCGCCGATCGCACAATCACTCCTGCCGCCGAAAGGTTTCGTGCCATGGCAAATGCCCCAGCGCTGCTGCGCGCCCTCGCCGTGCCGCTCGTGTTCATCGCGACCTGTGCGGCGGCTCTCGAAGCTCATCAGGGAAGAGAAGACGCCGAGCGCCAACCGCCGATTCCGCTGGCGGGTGCGCCGGCGCGCGAAGCGCTGATCGACGAGTTCCTCGACGCGCTTGCCCGAAGCGATCGGGATGCCTTGCAGCGATTGCGCGTGAGCAAGGACGAGTACATCCAGATCATCGTTCCCGGCAACGTGGCGCCCGGCCAACCGCCGCTGCAGACGTTCGAGAAGAACAATGAGGTGTTTTGGACCTTGCTGGATACCCGGAGCCGCATGTTCGCGGACGTCTTGCTGCGCGACTACGGCGGCAAGCGCTACTCCGTGCAGAGCGTGCAATTCAGCCGGCCCGCCCAGGAGCATCCGTGGTATACCGCGCACGGCGAGCTGCGGCTGCACCTCGTGAGCCCCGAGGGCAAGGGCTTCGTCTTGCGCAGCGGCTGGATCGCCGAAGCAAACGGCCGGTGGAAGTTCATCGGCTATGAGTGGGACGACTGACGCGCAACCTCGTCACGGAGTTGTCACATGCCAGTCACCTGGCTGACACACTCGACAGGTAGGTTCATGCGCTGGGCACATCACATCCATCAAGGACTTGCTGTCGGGACAAACGTACAGGTGCCGGCGATGGCCAACATTGGCCGATGCCGCCGCCGCGCTCAGAAAGATCGGATCGATGAGGGGGGGGTCGAGGCGAAGGAGCGCTCGCGGGCTTGTCGCCCTCGCGCTGCTGATCGCTTCCGCGGGGTCGGTGCGCGGACAGGTCGAGACGGCGCCACCGGCGGCTGGACGCGCGGCGCCGGACGCTGAACGCGCGGCGATCGTCGGTACGGTCATCGATGCGTCCACCGCGTATCCCGTGGTGGGGGCCCTCATCGAAGTGGTGGGGCAGAAAGCCCGCGCCGAGAGCGATCTCGACGGAAAGTTCCGCCTGCGGGTTCCGCCGGGAACTTACGAGCTGCGGATCTCGGCCGACCTCTACAAGACCCGGGTGCTCAAGAACGTGAAAGTCGCGCCCGGCGCGTCCACCGAGGTGAAGGCGAGCCTGCCCCCGAACGTCGCCGGCAACGTGCAGCTGGTCGAAGTGCGCGGCGAGGCGAAGAAGGCCACCGAAGAGGCGCAGCTCATACAGCGCAAGGAGTCTAGGACCGTGGCCGAGACCATGGGCGCGGAGACGATCTCCAAGAGCACGGATTCGGACGCCGCCGAGGTGGTCACGCGCGTGCCGGCGGTGACGATCAAGGACGACAAGTTCATCGTCGTCCGCGGGCTCAGCGAGCGCTATAGCAGCGCGCTGCTGAACGGCAGCCGACTGCCGAGCACGGACCCGAACCGTCGCATCGTGCCGCTCGATTTGTTTCCGGCCGAGTTCATCGAGTCGCTGTCCATCATCAAGAGCTATACGCCGGACCTGCCGGGCGACTTCGCCGGCGGCCTCGTCTCGATCGACCTGGCCGAACCCTCCCCGCACCTGACGTACAGCCTGGGCATGTCGACGGCGGCCAACACCGTGACCACGTTCCAGGATTACGAGACGTACGACGGCTCGACGCTCGACTGGTTCACGCTCGGCGACGGCCCGCGCGACCTGCCCGCGATCTTCGGCAATGGCGATCTGCCGTCGAACATCCCCACCCAGCAGCAGCGCGCGTACGTCGGCAGTCTGATGAACAACTGGGACGTGTTCAACAATACCGCGCCGCCGAATTTCGGTATCGATGGTACGGTCAGCAACAGCTTCGGCCCGTGGGGGTTCAACTTCGGCGCCACCTACGGGTGGAAATTCCAGGTGCACCGCGACGAGGTCGCCAACTCCTTCCCCAACGAACAGTCGATCGAACAGGACGGCGGCGACCGCTTCACTTACATGCGCAGTGACTTCGAAACCCACCTCGGAGCGCTGTTCACCACCCAGTACCGCCTGTCCAACGATCATAAGATCTCCGGCCGCTCGCTGGTCAATCGCAAGTCCGTCGACGAGGTGCTCAACGGCTCGGGTACCACCGAAGCCCTGCAGGGCCGCGAACAGTTTGCCACCTCGACCAGCTATACCGCGAACCAGCTCGGCCTCGGGCAGCTCGAGGGACGGCATCACTTCTCGGTGGTCGATGTCGACTGGCGTGCCGCCTGGGGTCCGTCGAGTCAGGACGTGCCGGATTCGAAGTTCTACGTCTACGAGCGCGAGCGAAGTGATCCGAGCGAGAAGCCGGCGTTGATCGACCGCCAGCCGTCCACCCAGCGGACCTTTCAGACCCTCAACGAGTTCCTGCAGGATTATTTTCTCGACATGACCGTGCCCTTCGAGACGCGGTTGCCCTTCACCGATGTATGGCGCGGCCTGGCGGCCCGCCTGAAGTTCGGCGGCGCGTACGCGCTGCGCGACCGGAGCTTCCTCTTCCGCGCGTACCGGAGCGACATCGTCGAGAGCAGCACCCCGCGCGACTTTCTCACCCAGCCGCCTGGGGTGATCTTCCGGCCGCTCAACTACTCGGAGCAGGGGCCACTGCGGTTTCAGGGCTTCTCGTTCGAGCCGTTCGACGCTTCGCAGGAGATCGCCGCCGGCTACGGTATGGTCGACCTGCCGCTGCTCCCCGACACTTTGCGCTTCATCGGCGGCGCGCGCGCAGAGTACTCGTACCTGACGACGACCGCCCGTTCTCGTCAGCTCGGGATCATCGACACGATCTTGAACGACCTCGATCCGCTTCCGGGCGTCAGTCTGATCTACAGCCCGCGCGACGACATGAACGTCCGCAGCGCCTACAGTATGACCGTGGCGCGGCCGGAGTTCCGCGAACTCACCCCGACCCAATTTCCGACCCTGCCGGGCGAGCGCACGTTGCAGGGCAATCCGTTTTTGGTCACGTCGCACATCACCAATTACGACCTGCGCTGGGAGTGGTTCTTCAGCCCGCTCGAGATCGCCTCGGTGGGGTTCTTCTACAAGGACCTCGAAGATCCGATCGAGCTGATCACCGCGGTCGATGCGTCGAATTTCATCGACACGTTCGTGAACGCCGATTCCGCCACCGTGTGGGGTTTCGAGCTCGAGCTGCGCAAGGACTTCCAGTTCCTCGTCGCGCCGGCTCGGCGCGTGACGTGGCTGTCGAGCGTAGCGCCGGTGTTCAACGACCTGAAGTTCTTGCTCAACGTGAGCCTGGTGGAGTCGGAGGTCTCGGGCTTCACCGCCCCGCCGAATCTCGTGATCGCGCCGATTCCCGGTTCGCGGCGGCTGCAGGGGCAAGCGCCGTACGTCATCAATGCCGCGCTGGAATACGACAGCGAGCATTGGGGCGTGGCGCGGCTCCTCTACAACACGGTAGGCCCGACCATCGATGCCGCCGGCACCGACATCAACCCAGAGAGCCCGGCGGGGATGCTGCCCGATATCATCCAGGAGCGCCGCGATTCGCTGGATGCCGCGTGGCTACTGCCGGTGGAGCCCTTCGGCGTACCGATGACCTTGAAGGTCGCGGCCGAGAACATTCTGAACGACCGCTTCCTCGAGACCCAGGGCAGCGCAATTACCAGCCGCTATCGCAACGGCGTCACGTTCAGCTTCGGACTCTCGTATACGTATTGAGACCTTAGCAGTGAATGCGCGTGCGCAACTTGCACTTCTGGCGCGCTCGGGGCCGGAATCCTCGGGGCTCTCGTAACGCTCTTGTCACATGCCCGTAGCCGGACGGTAACGGGTCCGGGGGTAAATTTCCGGTCGAGGGCAGCGCTACACGTGTACGCGCGCGCTGGCCCGCGATTCGGCCAGCTCTCGAAATATGTGGTGCAGCATTGACGCAAGCGGTGGCGTGTCATGAGCCGCGGTGAACCCTCGGCAGAGCAAGCCCAAGCGGGCGTGCCCGACGATCCGGATCTCAATGCATTCGCGAGCTTCGGGCGGCCGCCGGAGGGGCCGCATCACTGGATTGCGGCGTTCGGCAGCTCCTCGATCGTCTACGTGGTGCTGCTCGTGCTGCTGGTGACGGTCGGCACGGCGACCAAGCGCATGGTCGAGGAACAGCCGGTCGAGATCAAATTCGTGGAGACGGTGCAGAAGGAGATTCCTCCTCCGCCGCCGCCGCCGAAGGTGGAAGTGCAACCGCCGCCCAAGGCGGCGCCGCCGCCCGCCGCTGCTCCGGTGGTGCCGAAGGACATGAAGGTGCGCAAGCTCGATGCACCGCCGCCACCTAAGGAGCTGGTCGCACCGAAAGACATGCCCCTGACTACTCCGCAGGAAGCCGATCCGAGTCTCGACAAAGGCATTGCCGTCTACGGCGAAGGGGCGGGCGACGCGGCTGGCCTGGAGGGCGGGATGGCGGGCGGCGTCGCCGGTGGCGCGCTCGGCGCTATCGAGTTGCCCGAAGGCGCGGATCCGCCGAAGGCGTCGCGCCGGAACCGCCGCCCCATGTATCCGCAAGTCGCATTGGCCGAACAGCGCACGGGCCTGGTCATTCTGAAGGTCGTGATCACCGCCGAAGGGCAAGTCGACGAGGTGCAGGTCGTGCGCGGCGAAGAGCCGTTCACCGCCGCCGCCGTCGCGACGGTGAAGAAGTGGCGCTACGAGCCCGCGCGTTACAACGGGGCTCCGATCGCCGTGTACCGTATCATTCAGATTCCGTTCCGGCTGGAGACCGCCACTGGGTGAGCGGCGGGATTCGAGCTGAGGGAGGGCAATATGGGTTTTAGTTGGAGTGAAATGGTGCGCCACATGGGTGCGCCGGCCATCGCCGTGGCGGTGATCTTGTCCGCCATGGGGCTGGTCTCGCTGACCGTCTTCTTCGAGCGGTTGATCACCTTTCGCCGCTCGCGTGCGCACAGCCGGCGCTTTGCCGCGGTGATGGCAGCGCCGTTGCAGCAGGCGCAATTCGCCCTCGTCCTCGAGCAAGCGGGCAAGTTTGCCAAGCATAGCTATCTCGCGCGCGTCGTGCGGGCCGGCATCACGGCATACACGCATGCGCGCGATACGCGGCACGTGTCGCCGCTGTCGCCGGTCGAGCGCACGCGCCGTCAGCTAGCGCGCTACATGGAGGATGTCGGGGAGGATCTGCGCCGCGGGATGAACGCGCTCGCAACGGTCGGCTCGGTCGCCCCGTTCGTCGGGCTGCTCGGTACGGTGCTGGGCATCATCAGCGCCTTTCAGGGCATCGCCAGCACGGGCTCGGGCGGTCTCGCGTCGGTGTCGGCGGGCATCAGCGAAGCGCTGATCGAGACCGCTTTCGGCCTCGCAGTCGCCATTCCGTCTGTGCTCGGCTTCAACTACTTGAACGGCTGCGTCGTGCGCGAGGAGACGATGCTCAACAACGCCGCCGGCGAGCTGCTCGATCTGGCGGAGACCTGGAGTGAACGCGACGTCGCCGACGCGGTCGTCGAACATCGCGCGGCGCGCGTGCCGATCGGCAAACGGGCGCCACTCGAGACGAGCCTCGCGGCCGCGGAGCCGGCATGATCGAGAACGGGGCGCTGGAAAGCGGTGCGCTGCGGCCGCGCCGCCGCACGGCGCGCGCGGTGCCCGACATCAACGTGACGCCACTCGTCGATGTCGTGCTCGTGCTGCTGATCATCTTCATGGTGGTGGCGCCGCACATGAACCAGGACATCGCGGTGAATCTGCCGGGCATCTTCAACCCCGATCCGGACGTCGAAGGGCAGCGCGCGCCCGAGACGGTCACGGTGATCGCGGGCGGCGTGTTGTACATCCAGGGCCAGCGGTTCGAGCTCGACGCCGGCATGCAAAAGCTCGCCGAGCTCCATGCCGCCGAGCCGCTGAAGCGCCTGGCGCTGCGTGCGGATGCGGCGCTGCCCTACCGCGAGGTGCGCGAGGTGTTCATGCGGGTGCGCGAGATCGGCTTTCCCGGCCTCTCGCTGATGGTCGGGCACAAGGCGGGCAGCCAGCCCGGCGTCGAACCCAGCGGCGCGCCCGCGCCGCCGCCCGCATAATCGCCATGGCCATTCGGGTCGCCGGCGGCAGCGCCGACAAGCGGTTGGTCAGTCCGAACATGAACGTGACCCCGCTGGTCGATATCGTCCTCGTGTTGCTGATCATCTTCATCGTGATCACCCCTGAGCTCAACAAGAAGCTCTGGGTGCACACGCCGAAACAGGAGAAGAAAGAAGTCGAAGAGCCGCAGAACGACCCCAATCCGCCGCTCGTGCTGCGGATCAAGAACGGCGGCCAGATCGACGTGAACGGGGTGGCGTTGGCCTTCGACGAAGTCCCCTCGCGGCTGCGGCGCATGTTCGCGGCGCGCGAGGACCACGTATTGTTCTTCGACGCCGAGGACGGAGTCGATTATGGGTACGCGGTGTCGGTGATGGACCAAGCCCGAGCCGGCGGCGCAGTCACGCTGGCGCCCCTCGGCAACAAGCTCGGCGAAGGTACGGCGCCGGCCGCCCAGTGAGCATGCGCCTGGCGCTCGCGATTCGCAGGCGGTTCCGCGCAGCGGCGTTCTGCAGACAGTGCGCGATCATGCGTGCGATGACCTCTGCGCGCCGTGCATCGTCAGTCCGCCGCGCCCTCGGCCAGGGCGTGGTGCTGCTCGGCAGTTGGTTCCTGGTGCAGGTTCCGGCCGAGGACATGCCGCTCGCGCCGCCGGGCAGCGATATGCCGCCGATCACCCGATTCAAGAAGGTCCGGGAGTTTCCCTCCGCCGGCGAATGCGAAGCCTACCGCGACGTCGCGCTGCAGGACGGCGCGGCGATGGGCTCCGACGCGATGCTCGATCAGGGCTCGGCCCTACGGTGCGTCGCCGCCGAGCAGCTCCAGCCCCCCACGCCGGGGACCCCGGCCCCCAGTCCGGCATCCTGACGACCTAGACATTTGGCAGCCTGTTACGCCTTGGGCGTTGGGCTGACACGAATCGCTACCTCGTGATTGGCGGTAGCTTTGGCGGTCTTCTACCGTGACCGCCATGATGCCGGAGTCAATAGCGATGGCCTGCGCCGGCGCCGCCGCCTACATCAATCTGGTCCAACAACCTGCCGCCTCCGTTCTCCGGCCCAGCGACGGCTATCCAGTTCTTCGGCTCCATGTACCGGCGGGCGGCACCCTTCCAGGCCGCACTGGCAGTGACCGGTTCGGTGGCTGGTCTCGTCGCCTGGGCAACCGGGAGCGGTTGGCTCTGGCTCATCGGTGCTCTTCTCCTCGGCTCCGTCATTCCATTCACCTTCCGCGCGAGCACGCCCACCAACCACCGCCTCATGGATCCAAGGCTCGACGTCTCGGCGGTGCAGGCGAGCGAACTGCTTGCGCGTTGATCTTCGCTTCACGCAATGCGGAGCGCCGCCGCACTGTTTGCGTTCGTCGCCTTTATAGCGGCCGCCGTGTGGTAAATATGGCCGATACGGTCGTTGGTTGACGCGAGTTTGCAACGCCTGGAGAGCGCTCGCTCACTCGCGTCGCCAACGAACGATCGCGGAGGGGCCAATGCGTGTCGATCGCGAGCCCGAGGGCCGCCGGGCGCTGGTCACCGGTGGCTCGAAAGGATCGGTCAGGCGGTCGTGGCCCGGCTCCGCGAAGCGGGCGCGCAGGCTGTGGCGAGCGCTCGTGCGCGGCCGGACACCGACGATGAGCTGTTCGTCGCCTCCGACCTCACGACCGCCGAAGGCTGCGCGGCCGTAGTCGACGCCGTCGGTCGCTGCCTGCGCGGCATCGACATCATTGTGCACGTCGTCGGAGGCTCATCAGCACCTGCGGGCGGCTTTGCGGCGCTCGACGATGCCGAGTGGCGGTGCGCGCTCGATCTGAGCCTGCTGGCGGCGGTTCGGTTGGAGAGCGCGCGCCGCTGCCCGCGATGCTCGAGCAGCGCTCGGGCGTCATCATTCACGTCACATCGATTCAGCGGCACCTGCCGCTTCCCGAAGCGACGATGGCCTTGGCTGCGGCGAAAGCCGCGCTCGCGAACTACAGAAGGCCCTGTCGAAGCAAGTGAGCTCGAACGGCATCCGCGTCATCCGGGTTTCGCCGGGCGGGTCGAGACCGAGGCGCCCTGCCACTTGGGTGAGGAGATCGCCCGAGAAAGCGGCACCGACTACGACCGACCGCGCACGATCCTCATGCACTGCTCGGCGGGATCCCCTTGGGCCGTGCGGCGAGACCTCCATTATCGGCGCCGAGTACGCATCGACGGCGGCGCCGTGCCGACCGTGTGACACGTCGGGATCCGCCGCTAGCGGGTCCGCCGCAGCGAGCGGTGCAGTGACCCGGCCGCCGATTTGTCGGGGCGCATATTCTCGGCCGCGTGGTTGCGGTATGCCGGGAACTGGAGGACGAGGTGTGACATGACCGATGATCGACCCGTTCGTTCCCGCTGGGGCCGCCGCTTGCTCATCGCCGCCGTCGTCGTGGTCGTGGTCGTCATCGCGGCGCGCGCGTGGATGCGCGGCGGCATAGACCAGGACAGCTGGGTCCTGCTGGACATCGACGGCAACTATGCCGAGGACCTGCCCGACGATGCACTCGCGCGCCTGTTGCGCAAACGGTCGACGTCGTTCCTCGACCTGCTCATGACGATTCGCGACGCGGGCGAAGATTCGCGCGTCGCGGGCATGGTCGTGCGCGTGCGGCCGCTCGAGATCGGCTGGGCAAAGGCGCAGGAGATCCGCGACGCCCTGCTCACCTTCCGCAGCCATGGGAAACCGCTGCACGCGTACCTCGAGGTCGAGCTGAGCGGCGGGACGAAGGAGTACTACGTAGCGAGCGCCGCCGAGCACGTGCACGTGCCGCCGGCGGCGGCGGCGCCAGTGACCGGCCTATTGGCCGAGTTCGTCTTCCTCGGCGGGCTTTGGGAGAAGCTCGACATCGACATGCAGGTGCTGAAGATCCGCGAGTACAAGACCTTCGGCGACATGCTGGCCGAGAAGACAATGACCCCGTGGCACCGCGAGATGACGGACGCGCTGCTCGACAGTCTGTACGCGCAGCTCGTGGACGGCATCGCCGAGCAGCGCGATCTCGAACCGGGCGCCGTGCGCGCAGCGATCGATGCCGGCGTGGCGACGCCGGCCGAGCTCACCGACGCGGGGTTGGTCGACGATGCGCGGGGCCTCGAGCAGCTGCGCGGCGAGCTGGTCGGCGCCGACGGCGAGTGGTTGCCGGGGGACGAGTACGCGTCCGCGCGCCGGCCGCTGCCGGGTGCGCCCGGTGTGCGCCGCAAGGTGGCCGTGATCTACGGCGTCGGTGCGGTGATGACCGGAGAGAGCCAGCAGAATCCGACCGGCCTCCAGGCGACGATGGGCTCCGATACGCTCAGCGAAGCTTTCCTCGCAGCGGCGAAGGACAAGTCGGTCAGTGCGATCGTCTTCCGCGTCGACAGCCCGGGCGGGTCGGCGCTTGCGGCCGACCTCATATGGCAAGCCGCGCACACCGCGCGTGAGGCGAAGCCGGTGATCGTGTCGATGTCGGACGTCGCCGCCTCCGGCGGGTATTACGTCGCCGCGCCAGCCAACCGGATCATTGCGGCGCCCGGTACCATGACCGGCTCGATCGGCGTGGTGTTTGCGAAGCCGAACATCCGCGGATTGCTCGGCAAGGCCGGCATCAACACGGCGCTGATGGAGCGGGGCTCGATGGCCTCGATGCTGTCGGTCAATGCGAGCTTCACGCCGCCGGAGCTGAAACGGGTGCAGGCGATGATGGAGCAGATCTACGATCTATTCCTGCAGCGCGTCGCCGAGGGCCGCTCGTTGGAGAAGGAGCAGGTCGGCGAGGTGGCGCGCGGGCGGGTGTGGACCGGCGCACAGGCGGTCGAGCGCGGGCTCGTCGACGAGCTCGGCGGGTTCTTTACCGCGATCAACGCGGCTAAGACCGCCGCCGGCATTCCCGTCGACGAGCGCGTCGCGCTGGTGTTCTACCCGCGCCACAAATCGCTGGCCGAGCGCCTGAGCAAGGCCTTGGGCGCCCGCGTGCTTGGCGAAGCCCCCCAGTGGTGGCAGCAGATCCAGCGCGCCACTCTGGCCTGGCGCTTCCCCGCCGGCAGCATCCTCACGCTGATGCCGGCCGAGATCTCGATCCGGTGAAGATTTTCACCGCCGCGGCGCAGGGGCGCGGAGATCGCCTGCTCGAAAGGAGCAGCGTCACCTCCGCGCCTCAGCGCCTGTGCCGTCAATCGAGGACCGCAATGCGCTCGGATTCAGACCTCGAATCGGTTCGCCTCTCACCGAGAGCCTTCCATGCGCACCCGCTCGCTCGCCCAGCCTGCGCAGGTCTTCATCGCAATCGTCGAGCACCTTGTCCCATGCGATGCACGTCAGAAACTGTCCTCCTGCCGCTTATGGCCTTGCCGAAGTGCGGCTGCAGCGCCGTCGCATCTTCCGCATCGTACGTGCACCTTGACTCCGCGGGGTTCAACCAGCGCTCGGATGAGCTCGTCCGCACCCCCTGAGGACACTCGGTGCGGAGATGCTGCGGCGCGGAGGCAGCGCCAGCCATTTTTGAGTACGCGATCTCCGCGCCTCAGCGTTTCGGCGGTGAAAGCTCCGAATCCGCGCCGAAGTGCAGCTGGCGTTGCACGGCGGCGAAACGAACCGCCGCGGCGCGTTCGGCAGTCACGAGCGAGACGATGATGCCGGTGGCGAACGAGAGCGGCAGGGTGATGAGCGTCGGGTTGCGCAGCGGGAAGACGGCCGACGCGTTGCCGAGCAGCTCTACGTGCACGGTCGGCGAGAGCGCGATCAGCAGCAGCGTCGACGCCGTGCCCACGGCCATGCTCGCCACCGCGCCGGCGGTGGTGCAGCGCCCCCAGAAGATCGACAGGATCAGCGCCGGGAAATTGGCGCTGGCCGCGATCGCGAACGCCAGTGACACCATGAAGGCGACGTTCTGCCCTTTGAACATCATGCCCAGGGCGATGGCGATGAGCCCGAGCGCCACCGTGGCAATGCGCGCCACGGCGAGCTCCTCGCCGGAGTTGGCGTGCCCGCCGCGCACCACGCTGACCCAGAGGTCGTGCGAGAGCGCCGCGGCGCCGGAGAGCGTGAGGCCCGCGACGACCGCGAGAATCGTCGCGAACGCCACCGCGGCGATGAAGCCGAGCAACGGCGTGCCGCCGAGCATCTCGGCGAGCAGCGGCGCCGCCATGTTGCCGCCCGGATCGACGGCGCGGATCGCGTCGTGCCCGACCAGCACCATGGCGCCGAAACCGAGGATGAACGTCATCAGGTAGAAGGCGCCGATGAGACCGGTCGCGTAGAACACCGAGCGCCGAGCGGCGCGCGCATCGGGCACCGTGTAGAAACGCATCAGGATGTGCGGCAGCCCGGCGGTCCCGAACATCAACGCGAGACCGAGCGAGAGCGCGTCGAGCGAGCTGGTGACGAGCTTTCCCGGTGCCAGCACGCCGGCGCCGTAGCGCTCGGCCGCCGCCGCGAACAGCACCGCCGGGTTCATGTCGAAACGGGCGAGCACGAGCGCCGCCATCACGGCGGCGCCAAACAAGAGGAGCACCGCCTTCACGATCTGCACCCACGTGGTGGCGAGCATGCCGCCGAAGAGCACGTAGCCGATCATCGCCGTTCCCACGATTGCCACCGCTTGCTCGTAGGACAGGCCGAACATCAGCTTGATGAGCCCGCCCGCGCCGACCATCTGCGCGATCAGGTAGAACACCACGGTCGCGAGCGTTCCCACCGCGGCCGCGATGCGCACCGGCGTCTGGCGGAAGCGCAGCGCAACCACGTCGGAGAACGTATAGCGCCCCAGGTTCCGCAGCGGCTCGGCGATCAGGAAGAGCACCACCGGCCAGCCGACGAGCCAGCCGGTGGAATAGATGAGCCCGTCGAAGCCGGTCGTCGACACCAGCCCGGCGATGCCGAGGAACGACGCGGCGCTCATGTAGTCGCCGGCGAGCGCGAACCCGTTCTGCCCGGCGCTGATCGATCGACCGGCAGCGTAGAAGTGCTCGGTCGTGCGGGTGCGCCGCGCGGCCCACCACGTGATGCCGAGCGTGACCGCGATGAACAAGAAGAAGAAGGCCATCGCGATGGCGCTCGGCTGGCCGATGGTGCTGGGAGCGGGCATGCGTTTCCTCGCTACGGGCGGTGCCGGCGGACGATGGATGGGGCAGGGCGGCGGGTCAGTCGCCCCGAGCGCGGAGCGCGCGCAGCGCCGGATCGTAGCGGCGGTTCGCCCACTCCACGTACACCCACGTGAGCAGCCAGGCGCTCACGATCACCAGCGCGCCGACGACGATGCCGACGCTCAGCCCGGGCACCACCAACGTGCCGAGCACGGGGGCCGCAAAGGCGACCGCCGCGATGAAGCCGAAATAGATGAGCACGACGGCCGCGGTCAGCGCGAAGCCGACGCGCATGCGCGCGCGCGCCAACGCCTGCAGATCCGCCTCTCGCTGTGCCGACGCCGTCGGCCGCCTCCCGCGCGCCATTTCCGGCCGCCGCGTATCGCCGCAGGCGCTGCGGTTGTCAAGCGAACCGCGAGCCCGCTCACGCGCCGCGGCGCGGCGGCGTGCGCGACAGGTTCTCTCCAGGCGCGCAAGTGCTATGGTCGGCTGAGGAGGTACGCCATGGCGCGCGCGACGTGGAACGGGGCCGTGCTGGCCGAGAGCGATCGATGTGTGGAGGTGGAGGGGAACCAGTACTTCCCTCCCGAGGCGATTCGCCGGGAGTTCTTTCGCCCGAGCGAAACGCACACGGTGTGCTCCTGGAAGGGGACCGCGAGCTACTACGACGTGGTCGTCGACGGACAGGTGAACAAGGACGCCGCGTGGTACTACCCGGCGCCGAAGGACGCGGCGAACGAGATCACCAACCACGTCGCGTTCTGGCGCGGCGTGGACGTCGAGCCGTAAGCGCCGCCGGCGGGGCGGAGCACCCGGCGCCGGGTGCTCTGCGCAGGTCGGCGGCCGTGCGAGGGGGGGCGATGATCAAGCTGTACGGCGCGGTGAATTCGCGCGCTTTCCGGGTGCTCTGGATGCTGCGCGAGCTCGGGCTCGAATTCGACCACGTGCCCACACAACCCGCGGAGACGCGCTCGGCGGCATTTCTCAAGCTGAATCCGAACGCGCACATCCCCGTACTGGTCGACGGCGCCACCGTGCTCTGGGAATCCATGGCCATCAACCTCTACCTGGCGCGCAAGTACGGCGCCGGCGGATTGTGGCCGGGGAACGTGGCGGACGAGGGCCGCGTGGCACAGTGGACGCTCTGGGTGGTCACGGAAGTCGAGCACCCGTTGCTCACCGTGCTCATGCACCGCCGCAACCTGCCCGCCGAGCAGCGCGATGCGGCGCGCGCCGGCGCGGCGGAAGCGAAGCTGGCGAAACCGTTCGGCGTGCTCGACGGCGCGCTGCGGAATCGCGCGTACCTGGTGGGCGACGGGTTCTCGGTCGCGGATCTGAACGTCGCGGCGGTGCTCCAGTGGTGCCGCCCCGCCGGCGTCGACCTGAGCGCGTGGCCCCAGGTCGACGCCTGGCTCGCGCGCTGCATCGAGCGCCCCGCCTTCGAGGCCGCGCGCCGCTGATTGCGGGCGTGGACAGCCGCTGTCCGCGCCGCCGGCCATGATCGGGCGATGTTCGTCCACCGCAGCAACCGCGCCGAGGAGCTGGTCGATGCCCTGACCGAGCTGGTCAGTACGCCGCTCGCCGACCCCTTCGCGCCCGAGACGATCGCGGTGCCCGGGCTCGGCATGGCGCGCTGGCTGTCGCTCGAGCTCGCGCGGCGGCTCGGCGTGTGGGCCAATCCCGCATTCCCGTTTCCGCGCAAGCTGATCGACGCAGTGGCGACGGCGGCGCTCGGGTCGCCCCCGGAAGCGGCTGCGCTCTACGCACCCGAGACGCTGGTCTGGGCCGTCGCCGATGAGCTACCGCGCCACCTCGGCTCGCCGAGTTTCGCTCCGCTGCGCGGCTACCTCGATGGCGATGACCGCGGGCGCAAGCGCCAGCAGCTCGCCGCCCGGGTCGCCGACCTGTTCGATCAGTACGCCGTCTTTCGGCCCGACATGGTGATCGGATGGGAAGGCGGTGCGGAGCCCGACGACTGGCAGGCGGTGCTCTGGCGCGCGCTGGTCGCGCGCCTCGGCCGCTTCCATCCCGCCGCGCGCGCGCGCGACCTGCTGGCTGCATTGCGCGCGGGGCGCGCCCCGGCGGCGCCATTTCCGTCCCGCATCAGCCTCTTCGGCCTCTCCACCCTCCCGCCCCTGTACGTGCAGATCCTCGCGGCGCTCGCGCAGGTGGTGGAGCTGCACCTCTTCGTGTTGAGCCCGACCGACGGGTACTGGGGCGATCTCCTCGACGCGCGCCGGGCCCGCCGGCTGCTCGCGACCAGCGGCGATGCTGCCGCACCCGACCAGTACGTGGACGTTGGTCATCCGCTGCTCGCCTCGCTGGGGCGAGTGGGGCGCGAGTTCGCCGCCGTGCTCGAAGCCGAGGCGGACTACGACGGGCGCGATCGTTACGCGCCGCCGCCGGGAGCGAGCGCGCTGGCGATGCTTCAGGCGGACATACTGGCGCTTCAGGACCGCGGCGGCAGCCGCCCCGGCGATCCGCCGCGCCTGCAGCTCGCGGCGGACGACGACTCGATCGCTTTCCACGCCTGTCACAGCCCGATGCGCGAGGTCGAAGTGCTGCACGACCAGCTCGCGGCGTTGCTCGACGCGGACCCGTCCCTGCAGCCGCACGACATTGCAGTGATGGCGCCGTCGATCGACGCATATGCACCGCTGATCGAAGCGATCTTCACCAGCCCGGATCGCCCGCCGATTCCGTTTCGCACCGCCGATCGGGGCGCGCGCGCGCGCGACGAGGTCCTCGACGCGCTGCTGCGCGCGCTCGAGTTGCTGGATGGAAAGCTCCCGGCATCCGCGCTGCTCGATCTGCTGGCGCTCGACCCCGTGCGGGCTCGCTTCGACATCGCCGCCGAAGAGCTCGAGCGCATGCGCCGGTGGATCGCCCGCGCTGGCGTGCGCTGGGGGGCGGACGCCCGTCATCGCGTCGAAGAGGGACTGCCGCCGACCGACGAGGGCACATGGCACTTCGGGCTGCGGCGCCTGCTGCTCGGCTATGCGCTGCCCGAAGAGGAGGACGCGCTGTGCGCGGGTGTGCGGCCGTGCGGCGAGGTGGAAGGCGGCGATGCCCGGCTGCTGGGGCGCATGGCAGCGTTCGCCGAGTTGCTCATGCGCGCGCGCGAGACGCTGTCGGCACCGCGCTCACCCGCGGACTGGCGCGCCGAGCTGGGCGCGTTCCTCGCGGCCCTCGTGGCGCAGACGCCGGCAAACACCTATCAACACGAAGCGATTCTGACCGCGCTGGATGCGCTGGCGGGCCGCGCCGCGGACGCGGGCTTCACCGGCGTCGCCGACCTCTGGACCATGCGCCGCCTGCTCGAGCGCGAGGTCGCGGAGGGCGCGGCGCCGCGCGGTTTCCTGACCGGCGCGGTGACCGTGTGCGAGCTGGTGCCGATGCGCAGCATTCCGTTCCGTGTGGTCTGTGCCATCGGGCTGAACGACGGCGTGTTTCCGCGCACGCGCCGCCCGCTCGGCTTCGACCGCATCGCGGCCAGCCCGCGGCCGGGTGATCGCAGCCCGCGCGAGGACGACCGCTATCTCTTCCTCGAGGTCTTGCTCTCGGCGCGCGAGCGGCTGCTGATCACCTATGTCGGCCAGCGGGTCAGCGACAATGTGCCGGTGCCGCCGTCGGTCGTCGTGAGCGAGCTGCGCGATGCGATCGATCGCGCGTTCATCGTCACGGGCGGCGCCGCGAGCGCCGCGCTCACGGTCCGCCACCCGCTGCAGCCGTTCAGCCCCCGCTACTTCACGCCTGAGCACGAGCCGCGGCTGTTCAGCTTCGCCGCCGCGCATTGTCGCGGCGCGCGCGCGCTCGTTGCGCCGCCCGGCGCCGCGGCGCCGTTCGTGCGTGGGCCGCTGGCGCCGGAGCCGATCGCGACCGTGGATCTCGAAGCCCTGATCGGCTTCCTCGAGAATCCATCGCGCGCCTTCCTGCGCGACCGGCTCGAGCTGGTATTTTCGCGCGACCAGGAGCTGCTCGACGATGCGACGCCGGTCGAGCTGAACGCGCTCGAGCGGTGGGCGATCGGTGACAAGCTGCTCGACCGCGCCCGCGCGGGCGCCGATCTCGAATCGACATGGGCGCGCCTGCGCGCCGAAGGTGGTCTGCCGCTCGGGGCGGCCGGACGTGCCCAGTTCGAAGCGATCGCACCGGTCGCGGCGGAGATCGCCGGGATCGCGGCGAGGCTCCGCAATGGATCCGCGCAACGGCGCGAGGTCGATCTGAGCATTGGCGATGTCCGCCTGGCCGGCGAGATCGCCGACGTCGACCCGCACGGCGGCCTGGTGGTAACGCAGTACAGCCGGCTCGGGAGGCGCCACGAGCTACGCCTCTGGGTGCGCCACCTCGCGCTTTGCGCCGCGAGTGACCGGCCTATCGAGTCCACCCTCGTCGGCTGTCAGGAGAAGAAAGACGCGCCGGCGACGGTGCGCTTCGCCGCGGTTGCAGATGCGCGCGCGCAGCTCGCCGAGCTCCTCGCGTTGTACGCGGAGGGGCTGCGCCGGCCGCTGCCGCTGTTCGCGTGCGCTTCGCGCGCATACGCCGCGCAATTGCGGGGCAAGAAGCCGGAGAACGCGCTCAACGCCGCTGCAGACGCGTTTTCCAGCGATCAGCACAACCGGGGCGACGCCGCGGATGCCTACGTTGCCCAGCTCTACCCGGACCTTCCGGAGTGCCTGCGCAGCGGCGCGGCGAGCGAGGAGTTCGCGCGCCTCGCTGTCGCGGTCTACGGACCGCTGCTCGAGCATCGGAGCGATACGTGACCCCGCTCGATGCGCTCACCATACCACTGCGCGGGGTGCAGCTCGTCGAGGCGAGCGCCGGCTCCGGGAAGACGCACGCGATCTCGACGCTGTTCGTGCGCGCACTGCTGGAGCGATGCCTCGAGGTGAGCGCGATGCTCGTCGTCACCTTCACCAATGCCGCGACGTTCGAGCTGCGGGCCCGCATCCGCGGACGCTTACACCGCGCGCTCGCGGCTTGCGCAGGCGGCGAAGGCGGTCCGGCCGGGCCCGACGCCGACATGGCAGTCTTGATCGCGAGCCGGCGCGCGGAAGGGCGCGCCGAAGCCGACGCGCGGCGGCTGACTGGGGCTCTGCACGGCTTCGATGAAGCCGCGATCTTCACCATCCACGGCTTCTGCCAGCGCGTCCTGCACGAGTTCGCGTTCGAGAGCGGTGTCGGGTTCGACACCGATTTGCTCGGCGATGACCGGCTGCTGCTGGCGGACGCGGTGCGCGACGCGTGGGCGCGCGCGCTATACCAGGCGCCGCCCGCGCTGGTGCGGCGGCTCGCCGCGGAAAAGGTCTCGCTGCGAGGACTGAGCGATCTCGCGAACCTGCACGCCGCGCGCCCGGAGCTGCGCCTCATACCTGCCGAGCCGCCGCCAGATGCCGAGCTGGCGCTGCTGCAGGGGTTCTTTCGCGAAGTGCCCAGCGCCGCCGTGGCGGCGCTGGAGCGGCGCAAACGCGCTGCGGACGTGCAGAGCTTCGACGACCTGCTCAAGCGGTTGGACGCGGCGCTCGCCGCGCCGGGCGGCGCGGAGCTGGCGCAACGCATCCGGCGCCGCTTCCCGGTGGCGCTGATCGACGAGTTCCAGGACACCGATGCGCTGCAGCATCGCATCTTCCGGCGCGTGTACGCGGACGGCGACGGTGCCCTGATGCTGATCGGGGATCCCAAACAGGCGATCTACGCGTTCCGCGGCGCCGACGTCGGCGCGTATCTGCGCGCGAGGCGCGAAGCAGCGGCGCTGTACACGCTGCGCACCAACCGGCGCTCGGCGCCGGCCTACGTCGCTGCGCTCAATGCGCTCTTCGGCCGGGCGCGCGCGCCATTCCTCGCCGAGGACATTCCGTTCGCCGCCGCGGCCGCCGCGCCCGTCGTACAGGACGTCCTCGCGGGCGATGCACAGGACAGCGCGCCGCTGCGATTCCTGTTCGCCCGGCGCGACCGGTACGGCGGAAAGGCGCCGCGATGCTTGAACAAAGGCGACGACGCGGCGATCGCCGACGTCGCGGCGGCGGTGGTCCGCATCCTCAACGCGGACACGCGAATAGGCGACCGCCGCGTCGGGCCCGGGGACGTCGCGGTGCTCTGTCGGAAAAACGCGCAGCTCCGCAGAGTGCAGGAGGCGTTGCGCGCCCGCGGCGTGCCCAGCGTGTTGAAGAGCGACATGAGCGTGTTCGAGTCGGCGGAGACACCGCAGCTCGAGCGCGTGTTGCGGGCGCTCGCTGAGCCGAGCGATGCCGCCGCCGTCCGTGCGGCGATCACGACCCCGCTGCTCGGCGTCACCGGCGACGACCTCGAGCGGATGCGCCAGGGCGCGACCGACCTCGAACGGTGGATGGAGCGCTTTCAGCAATGGCATGCGGCCTGGCGCGGCCGCGGGTTCGCTGTGGCCTTGCAGCACGTGCTCGACGAGTGCGACGTCGCCGCGCGGGTGCTCGCATTGCCCGGCGGTGAACGGAGCCTGACCAACGTGCTCCACCTGGGCGAGCTGCTGCACGCGGCGGCAGTCGAGGGCCGGCGCGGGCCGCTGGCGCTGCTCGAGTGGCTGCACCGGCTGCGCTGCGACCCCGCGGCGCGCGGCAGTTACGCTGCCGAGGCGGCGCAGATTCGCCTGGAAAGCGATGAGCACGCCCTCACCCTGGCGACCATCCACCAGAGCAAGGGGCTCGAATACGACGTCGTCATCTGTCCGTTTCTGTGGGACGGTTCGCGATTCAGCGACGATCGGAAGCGGCCGCGATTTCACGATCCCGCCGATGGCGTCTTGACGGTCGACCTCGGCCATCCGCCGGCAGCGGCGAGCGTGCGCGCCACGGAGCGCGAGGCGCTCGGCGAGGAGGTGCGGCTGCTGTACGTGGCGCTGACCCGCGCGCGCCAGCTCGGCGTCATCCTGTGGGGCGCGTTCAGGGATGTCGAGCACTCCGCCCTGGGGTACGTGCTGCACCAGTCCCGCGATGCCGAGCTCGAGACCCTGGACGAGGCGACCCGCCAGCGCATCCGCACGGCTAAGGACGAAGAGCTGCATGCCGACCTCGCGGACCTCGTCGGTGCCTCGGGCGGCACGATCTCCGTCGAGGTATTGCCGCGAGCCACGGGCGAGCGGTATTGCCCGCCGGCGGCGGCGGCCGAGGCCCTGAGCGCTCGCAGCCTCTCGCGCCAGATCACACAGACGTGGCGCACCAGCAGCTTCAGCGCGCTCGCGGCGGGGGGCGCGGCGCTGGATGCGCCGGCCGAAGAGGGCATCGATCGCGACCAGGGCGCCGTGCCGGCACTCGAGCCGCTCGCCGCGCCCGGCCCGCTACACGGTTTTCCGCGCGGGCGTCGCCCCGGCACCTTGCTGCACAAGATTTTCGAGGTGATCGATTTCACCGATCGCGATCCACAGGTGTTACGCGACGTTGTGGCGAGGTGGTTGGGCGTATTCCGCATCGCTGAGGAGTGGACCGATCCCGTGTGCGCGGCCGTCCGCGACGTGTTGCAGACGCCGCTCGTGCCGGGCGAGCCGCCGCTGCGCCTCGCCGACGTGCGCAGCGATCGCCGTCTCAACGAGCTGGAGTTCGCGTTTCCCGTCGCGCTCGCCGATGGTGGGCGCGGCGGGTTGACGCCGGCCGCTCTGGCGGACGCCTTCGCCATGGAGGGCAGCGGCGCGCTCGCGCAGGGCTACGCGGAGCGCATCCGGCGGCTGCCGTTTCGCAGCGTGTCCGGGTACCTGCGGGGCTTCATCGATTGCGTATTCGTGTCCGGGGAGCGCTGGTACGTGGTCGACTACAAGTCGAACGACCTCGGCGCGGAGCCGTCGGCGTACGCGCCGGCGGCGCTCGCGGCCGAGATGGTGCGTCACGACTACGTCCTGCAGGCGCATCTCTATACGGTCGCCGTGCATCGCTATCTCCAACGGCGCGTGCACGGCTACGAGTACGCGCGGCACTTCGGCGGCGTGCTGTATTTGTTCGTGCGCGGCATGGCGCCGGCGCGCGGCGCCCGCACGGGCGTCGTGTTCGAGCGCCCCGCGCCGGCGCTGGTCGCCGCCCTGTCGGCGCGCCTGGCCGGCGGCGCAGGCGCGGAGAGCCGATGAGCGCGCTCGTCGAAGCGCTGCACGCGCGCGGCGTCCTGTCGGACATCGACTTCTACTTCGCGCGGATGCTGGGCGCGCTGGCCGGTGGCGCAGCCGACGAAGTCGTGCTCGCCGCGGCGCTCGCCAGCCACGCCGTGGGCCGCGGCCACGTCTGTCTCGACCTGCCGGAGCTCATCGCCGCGGGGGCGCTGGCTGACGACGACGGCGAGCGCATCCGCTGCGGCGAGTGGCCCCCGCTGGCCGCATGGGTGGCGGCATTGGAGGCGAGCTCGCTGGTCGCGACTGGCTCCGACGACGTCTACGCCCCGCTGGTGCTCGACGGCATGCATCGCCTGTATCTGCGGCGGTACTGGCTGTACGAGCGCGCGGTCGCCGGCGCGATCGCCGGGCGCGCCGCGGCGCTGGACGAGGCGGTCGACGATGCGCTGCTCCGCGAGGGGCTCAGCCGCATGTTTGCCAGCGGCGAAGCGCCCGCGCCCAACTGGCAGCGCATCGCGGCCGCGGCCACGGTGTACCGCCGTTTCGGCGTGTTGTCCGGTGGGCCGGGAACCGGCAAGACCCATACGGTCGTGCGCCTGCTCGCGCTGCTGGTGGAGCAGGCGTTCGCGCGCAGCGCGCGGGCGCCGCGCATCCTGCTGCTGGCGCCGACCGGGAAAGCGGCGGCACGGCTGAAGGAGGCCGTGCGCGCCGGGAAAGCCGCGCTCGCCTGCGCGGATGCGGTGCGCGACGCGCTGCCCGATGACGCATCCACGATCCATCGAGCCCTCGGCGCAGTGCCGGGCGACGCGGCGCGGTTTCGACGTAACCGCGCCAATCCACTCCGCGCGGATGTCGTGCTGGTCGACGAAGCCTCGATGGTCGATCTCGCGCTGATGGCGCGGCTCGTAGATGCGCTGCCCGCAACGGCGCGGCTCGTGCTGCTCGGCGACGCCGACCAGCTCGCCTCGGTCGAAGCCGGCGCCGTGCTCGGCGACATCTGCAACAGCGGGGCGCCGCGGCGGTTTTCGCCCGAGTTCGCGGCCCGCATCGCCGCGGTGGCAGGCGAGGCCGTGCCCGAGGACTCGGTGGGCGCCGGGCGAAACGGTATCGGCGACGCCGTGGTCGCGCTTCGCCACAGCTACCGTTATAGCGCCGGCGGCGGCATCGGCCGCCTGGCTCGCGCGATCAACGCCGGAGATCCCGCCGCAACATGGGAGGCGCTGCAGACCGGCGGCGAAATCCAGTGGTTCGAAGCGGATGACGAGCGCGCGATTGCGGCGCTGCTGCAGCCGCTCATCCGCGACGGCTTGGCGCCATATTGGGAAGCTCGGAGCGCGGCCCATCGGCTGCGCGCGTTGGAAGGGTTTCGCATCCTCTGCGCGCATCGCCGCGGGCCGGCGGGCGTGGAGACCATCAACGCGCAGGTCGAGGACACTCTCGCGGCCAGCGGCGTCATCAACCCGGCGGGCGAGGGCCAGTGGTACGAGGGACGGCCGATTCTGATCACGCGGAACGACTATGGGCTGCGCCTGTTCAATGGCGACGTCGGCGTCGTCGCGCGCGCGGACGACGGCTCGCACCTGGCGGTGTTCCTGGATGCGAACGGCGCCCCCCGGAGCCTGTCGCCGGCGCGGCTGCCGGCGCACGAGACCGTGTTCGCCATGAGCGTGCACAAGAGTCAGGGATCGGAATTCGACGTGGCCGTGGTGGTGTTACCACCGGAGCCGTCGCCGATCGTGTCGCGCGAGCTGCTCTACACCGGCGTGACCCGGGCGCG
>JBFXHX010000022.1:0-39794 GCA_050176585.1 Binatia bacterium | reverse complement strand
GCCACTCGAGCAGTGCCCGGCGCTCCGTTGTGGATGGCACCCGGCAGGTGAGCGTAGCGGAGCTGGTGAGCGCGGTCGGCAACGCGCTCAACTCGTGCAAGGCCAGCGCTGCCTCCGCGGCTCGGCGTCTCTGCGCTGACAACTCCGCCTGTCAGGATTCCGTTCGCGCCGCCCACACGGCGTAGAGCGGGTCGCCCGGCGAAGCCGGCGTGCGCAGCTGCGCGATCGGTTCCTTCCAGCCGCCGGCGCGCCGAAAGTACTCGGCGACGATCGCACAGCGCTGCCGCTCGGACGCATACAGCCAGCCGCGAATCGCCTTGGTGGGGAAACAGCGATTCGAGAAGGTGCAGACGAACAGGCCGTCGGGTCGCGTCACGCGCGCGACCTCGGCGAAGACCTGCAGCGGGCGCACCAGGTAGTCCACCGACACGCAGCACACGACCGCGTCGAACGCGCCGTCGGCGAACGGCAACGCCGGGTGGGCGTTCAGGTCCTGCACTACGGCGGCCGCTGCTTGTGGGTTCGCCGCCAGCTCCTGCGCGTTCATGCCGAGCGCGGTGAGGCGGCGCGGCGGCGAGCGGAAGTGCGAGATCCATGAGCTCATCAGGTCGAGGACCTCTCCGCCGATGCCGAGCTCCTCGTACAGGGCACCGACCGCGGCAATCGCGCGCTCATCGATATGTGTCACCAGGCGCGGCCACGCATAGAACTGATCATCCGGTGAACCGTCGACGCGGTCGAAGAACCCGGGCGGAAACGGCGCGCTCACGGCGTCAATCCTCATGGTTTCAGTGTAGCCGTCACTGGGTTTTCGACGCGAAGCCGCAAAACGCGCAGAGCTCCGGAGGTGTTCTCATACTTGCGGGGCTCCCCCGCCTTCGCGTGGAGGTTCGGGGCTCAGATAAATCGTGCAGCAACGCGACGGCAATGGTAGCGTTCTGAAATATGCCTTCGAAATGCCTGACCGCCAACGAGCTCTTTTCTGCCATGCATAACCGGATTGCCTGCGTGCTCGCATTCGCGGCGCTGGTGCAAGCGCCGCCTGCGAACGCGATTCCCTGGGACGTGCGCGACGTCGCGCAAGCGGGCCAGCAGACGTTCTACTACCGCACCGCGAACGCCTCGCGGCTCGGCTTTCCGCTCGCCGGCGGGGACGTCAACGGCGACGGCCGCGCCGACGTGATCCTCACGCCGATGAACGCGAACAGCGGCCCCAATCGCGAGCGCGCCAGCGCCGGCGAGGCGGTCATCGTGTTGAGCAACGGCGTGATCGGCGGCGAGCGCGATTTGGCGGCGCTCGACCCCGCCGCCTTGCCCGACGATGTGGTGCTGATCTACGGCGCCGACCCGATCGACAACCTCGGCACCGAGGTCACCGCCGCCGATCTCGATGGCGACGGCTTTGCCGAGGCGATCATCGGCGCGCAATACGGCGACGGTGTCGACAACCAGCGCGCCAACTGCGGCGAGGTGGCGATCATCTGGGGCGGTGCCGAATTGGGCGGGCAAGTGATCGACCTGGCAAACCCGCCGGCCGGCGCCGTGACGCTGGTGGTGGGCGCCGAAGCCGGCGACCGCCTGGGCGTGTGGGTGAGCGCGAGCGATTTCGACGGCGACGGGATCGCCGACGCGATCCTCGGGGCCGACCAGGGCAACGGCCCGCCCGGCCAGCCGCGCCCGCATGCCGGCGAAACACACGTGGTCTATGGAGGCACAGCGCTGCGCGGGCGCGCCACGGTCGACCTGTCGGCGCCCGAGCTGCCGGTGACGGTGATGTACGGGATCGACGAGGAGGACCACAGCGGCTCCACCGTGCGCGGTACCGACATCGATCGGGACGGGATCGGCGACGTGCTGATCGGGGCGGGGGTGAATCGCCTCTCGGCGCAGGCCGATCCGTTCGGCGAGTTCAGGGCGCACGGCAAAGCCGGCGGCGACGGTCCCGACAATCGGTGCGATCCTTTGGGTCTCAAATGCGACGCCGGCGAGGCGTACATCGTCTACGGGAGCGCCGGGTTGCGCCCGGCCGCCATCGATCTGGCGACGCCGCCCGCGTCCACCGCGATCATCTACGGGATCGACCGCGACGACACCTACGGCGAGGAGCTCTTCGCGGGTGACTTCAATGGCGACGGGCGCGGCGATGTGGTGATCGGAGCCCTCACCGCGGACGGGCCGAACAACGACCGCCCGACGGCCGGAGAGCTGGCGCTGATCCTCGGCGATGCGAACGGGTTGCGCGGTGCGCGGATCGACCTCACGCAGCCGCCGGCTACGGTGAGCCGGTTCTTCGGCGCGCGGTCGTTTGCGATCGGCGGCGATACCGCCATGCTGCTCGACATCGACATGGACGGCCGAGACGACCTGGTGATGGCGAGCCCGAACGACCGGGTGGAAGTCTCGCCGGCGGACACGCGGGTCAGCGCGGGGACGGTATTCATCTTCTTCGGCTCGGCGGCGCCGCTGCCCGCGGAGATCGACCTGGCGGCGGTACCGCCGGCGCTGCCGCACTTCGTGGTGTACGGCGCGTCCGGGGGCGACCAGCTCGCTTACAGCATGTCGCATGGCGACGTGAATGGGGATGGGCGGATGGATCCGATCCTGAACGCGATGGGCGCGGACGGCCGCGACGACCTGCTGCCGATCGCGGGCGACGCATACGTGCTGGACGCCGTTGCCCTCAGTCAGGCAGCGGGCCGCGATCGGCCCTGCGCGGGTGATTGCGATGGCGATGGCACCGTGCGGATCGCCGATCTGGTGAACGCGGTACGCATTGCGCTCGGCGAGCCGTCGACGATCTGTACGGCAGCCGATCTGGACGCGGATGGCGTGGTCGCGGTGCACGAGTTGGTCACGGCGGTGGGAAAGGCGCTGAACGGGTGCTGATCCGGGCGCGGCGGTTGGCGCCGCAGCCGGACGATCCGGAGCCGCTCCCGTTCAGGCCAGCGCCGCGCGCACGGCGGCGACGAGGTCGTTGATCACCACGCGCCCGTCGCCGTCCGCATCGGCTGCGGGGCACGCCGCGAGCAGCAGGTCGCCGAGGGCGATGCGCACGCCGGTGACGACCTCGTGCACCAGCACCTCTCCGCTCGCGTCGCAATCGCCCGCACGGGTCGCGAGGATCGCCGCTGCGGCGCCCGCGTCGATGAGCCCATCGCCCGAGTCTCGATCGCGACCCGGGCTCGCGATGTCGACCGCGCTGTCGCGCAGCGCCGCGCTGATCGAGCGCCCGACGCGGATCGGTGCGGCTTCCCACAGCAGGGCGGCGACGGCCGCGGCGTGGGGCGCCGCGGCCGACGTGCCGAAGAAGTTCGGAAATCCGTTGCCATCACTGTCGTAGCCGAAGAAGGCCGTGTCGGTGCCGTCGGGGCCGGTGAGGTCGGGTTTGAACACCACTTCCGGCGCTGCGGGCAATGCCCGCCCAGCGGCATCGAAGTATTGCGCTACCGGGCCGCCGCGCGCGCTGAACTCCTCCACGTCGATGCGGCCTGTCGGCGCCGCGAAGGCGCCGCCGCTCTCGATCTCGCGGTAGTCGGCGGCGGCGACCGCGACCACGGCCGCGTCCGCCGCGTGACCGTAGATCGCGGGCCCGCCAAAGACGCCCGCCTCGAATGCGTACGGTTCGAGCCCCGGCAAGCAGCGCGACGCCAGCGCGATCAGCCGGAAGCGCACCGTTTCGTCGCCGCAGTAGTGATCGACCGCGGCATGGATGGTGCGCGGGGTACTGCCGAAATTCTGGAAGGCGAGGATCTCGAGGGGATCGCCGTTGCGCCCGCTGCCCGCGCCTGCGCAGCCCTGCGTATCGGTGGAGCGCGCGAGAATCATGGCGTCGGGGGATTCGGCGGCGTACGCGTAGAGGTCGAGATCGGTGGCCGCGCCGGTGCCGAGCGTGCCGGAGTACGGCTCGTTCCATTGGAGGACCAGGCGGATGCCGCAGCGCGGCGGGATCGTGACGGCCGCGAAGCGATCGCCGCCGCCGAAATCGTGCAGATCTGCGCCGGTCGGCTGGTCGGCGGTGTCGTCCTCCGGCGCGGCATCGCGGTACACCTGATCGATGCCGGCGTCGCCCGTGTTGGCGGCCGCGCTGAAGTACAGCGCGCCGTCGGCGACGGCGGTTGCGGCGGCGTGCTGGATGATGCCGGGCTGAAACATGGGCTCGGCGAAAAAGAGGATGTCGTCGACCAGCACGTCGGCGCCGCAGCCGCGCAGGGCGGCGATGTTCTCGGCGAACGTGGCCTCGTCCGGGAACGCGGAAGCGAAGAGCACGGCCGCCCCCGGGGCGACATCGTGCACGAGCTCGGCCATCGCCGAGCCCTCATCGGCGCCGACGAACGTGCCCGCATCGAGCACCGTGATCTCGGCCGGCAAGTCGCCGGTGGCTTGCGGGCTCGATCCGGTTAGCACCCGGTGGCAACCGCTGCCGCTGTAGGCGCCGCCGCGCAGCGCGCTGATCGTGTCGGACAATACGCCGATCCTCACGCCGCTGCCGTCGACGCCGAGCTGGGCGCGCGCGGCGTCCACGCGCAGCGCGGCGACGCCCTGGCTCTGCACGCTTCCGGCGCTCGCCTGCGCGCCGTACAGCGGATGGATCACGGTGAGCCCGGGCAGCGACGCGAGTCGCTCGAGCGCCCCGAGCGGCGCGCGCGCGACGATGCGCGCGTAGCGAAACGAGAGGCGTTCAATGACCGCGCCGTATGCCTCGGCGCGCGCGGCGATGGCAGGGGTCAGTGCCGAGAATCGCAACTCCACGACCGCTTCGCCGGCGCGGAGCAGCGCCGGCATGGTGGGCGCCAGCGGGACCGCACTGGGCGCGCCGCGCAGGTGGCTCGACACCGCTGCCAGGCTGGGATTGGAGCTGGGGCGCGCGTGCGCTTGGGGGGCGACGGCCGCGCGGCCCAGGGCCCATGCGGCGAGTGCGATCAGGAGCGCGCGACCGCGGCGCCGGGGCGGGCGCGGGCGCACAGCGCCTCCGGGGGGCCTGCTGCCGATCGGCATGCTCCCGTCTATCCATCACATGGCTTGACCAAAAAGCCAGCGCGTTCCGCGTGCATGGAAGCCGGCGGATCAGTGCGGCGCGCCCGTGCTGCGCTCGCGAGGCCGCGCGCGGGCTCGCCCGACCGCTGGTGTCGTTCGCGCCGCGCGGCCGTATTTCGCTTTTCGGCCAGCGCCTCGTTACAAGGAGTGTGGCGATGTTCGACACCATCCTGCAGCTCCTCCGCGACATCAAGCTCGTCGACCTGCTGGACATCGCGCTCGTCACCACATTCTTCTACTCCGCGCTCGTGCTGGTGCGGCGGACGCAGGCGCGGCTCGCCGCCGGCGGCGTCCTGGTGCTGGTCGCGCTGTTCATCGTCGCGCGCGTGCTCGATCTGCGACTCACGACGTGGTTGCTGCAGGGTTTCTTCGCCGTGTTCGTCGTCATGCTGCTGGTGATCTTCCAGGAGGAGCTGCGCCAGCTCTTCGAGCGCCTGGCATTGTGGGGACGTCGCCGGCGGTTCGACGATCGCCCGTACGGGACCGTGGAGATGATCTGCGCGTGCGCGAGTGATTTCGTCCGCGCCCGCACCGGCGCGCTGATCGTGTTGGCGGGCCGTCAGCCATTCGAGCGCCACCTGCACGGCGGCGTCGAGCTCAATGGCCGTTTGAGCGAGCCGTTGCTGCGCAGCATCTTCGACCCGCACTCGCCGGGTCATGACGGCGCGATGATCATCCAGAACGACACGGTCCTGAGCTTCGCCACGCAGCTGCCGCTGTCGACCGACTTCCGCCAGCTCGCCGGGTTGGGCACCCGACACAGCGCCGCACTCGGGCTCGCAGAACGGACCGATGCCCTCTGCGTGGTCGTCTCGGAAGAGCGCGCGCGCATTTCGGTCGCCCGGCGCGGGCGCCTCCGCGCGCTCGCCGGTGCCGCCGAGCTCGCGACCGAGCTGCACGACTTTCTGCGCCAGCTCTCGCCGCCCGGGAAGCGACCTGGCGTCTGGTGGTCGCTACTGCGCGAGAACTGGGTCGAGAAGATCGCCTCGCTCGCCCTGGTCATGGGGCTTTGGTACCTGTTCGTGCCCGGCTCGCGCCCGGCCACCGTCGCGTATCCGATTCCGGTGAAGGTGGTGAACATCCCGCCGGGGTACGAGCTCGACGTGGTCGAGCCGAGCGAGGTGACGGCGATCTTCTCCGGCCAGCGGCGCGCGTTCTACTTGTTCGATCCGCAGCGCAATCCGATCACCATCGATGCGTCGCTGGCGCGCTATGGGCGTCGCACGTTTGCGATCTCCGAGCAGCAGATTCGGCCGCCGCCCGAGTTGACGGTGGAGGACGTCAAACCGGAACAGGTCCGCATTGGTTTGCGCAGCACCGGCGGGGAGCCGCCGCCCGGGTCCACCTCGGAGAAGGCTCCCGGCGGGTGACCCGCCCGCAAGCCGACTTGCGACGGGTGGTGGTCTCGACATAGGTGGGTACCACCGGGCGCGCTTGCCCGACCTGCTGATCGGATTCGTCCCACCATGTCCACCGCACCCCTGTCAGTCCCTCAACCGTTCGGACCGTACGACGGGCAGCGCGATGTCCAGCGCGCGGTCGGCGAGCTCGCCGATCGCATGCCGGAGCCGCTGAAGCCGCTGGCCGCGCTGGCGTTCAATTATCGCTGGTCATGGCTGGTCGGCGGCGGCCAGCTGTTTCACGACATCGACCCCGATGCGTGGCGGCGGAGCGGCTGCAATCCGCGGTACGTGATCGAGGCCACTTCCCCGCGGCGCTTCAACGAGCTCGCGCAAGACGAGGGCTACGTCCGGCGGCTGCGCGCCATCGTCGAGGCCGTCGAGGAGGATCTGCACGCGCCCGCGCGGCCGGTCGGCGGGCAGACCAGCCGGCCGGTAGCGTATTTTTGTTCGGAGTTCGGCGCACACTGCTCGCTCGCCCTGTACGGCGGCGGCCTCGGCGTGCTCGCAGGCGACACTTTGAAGGCGGCATCCGACCTCGCGGTGCCGATGCTCGGGATGGGCTTGTTCTACCGGCAGGGCTACTTCCACCAGGATCTCGACCTGGGCGGTTGGCAGCGCGAGTACTGGGTGAATGCGGATTTCGAGCGGCTGCCGACGGTGCAGGTCACCGGTCCAGACGAACGGCCGCTCACCGTGGTCGTCGACATCCGGGGGCGCACGGTGCACTGCGACATCTGGCGCGCGGATTTCGGGCGGGTGCCGCTCTACCTGCTCAATACCGACCGCGAGGACAATCACCCGATCGACCGCTGGATCACGGCGCGCCTGTATATCGGCGATCGCCACGTGCGGTTAGCCCAGTATGCCGTGCTCGGCGTCGGCGGCGTTCGCGCCCTGCAGGCGATGGGCATCGAGCCCTATCTCGTCCACCTCAACGAAGGCCATGCGGCGCTCAGCAGCTTCGAGCGGGCGCGCGGGCTCGCTGGCAACGGCGCATCGTTCGAAGCGGCTCTACGCGAGATCACGCAGCGCACCGTGTTCACCACGCATACGCCGGTACCGGCCGGGAACGAGGGCTACAGCACCGACGAGATAGAGCCCGTGTTGGGGAGGTATGCCGATTCCCTCGGCATCCCGCGGGCCCAGTTCTATGCGCAGGGGCGCGTGAACCCGTACGAACAGACGGAGCCGGTGAGTATCACGCCGCTGGCGCTGCGGTCGAGCCGCGCCGCCATTGGCGTGTCGCGCCGCCACGGGCAGGTGGCGCGGACGATGTGGCAGTCCCTGTGGCCGCACCTCCCGGCAGACGAGGTGCCGATCAAGTACGTGACCAACGGCGTGCACACGACTACCTGGATGGCCGGGCCGATGCAGCAGCTGATGGACCGGTATCTGCCCGTGGATTGGCGCAAGCGCATCCCGGAGCCCGACGTATGGGCGGCGATCGAAGCGATACCCGATGAGGAACTGTGGGCGGTCCGGTGCGAGCTGCGCGCGCACCTAGTCGAGATGGTGCGGGAGCGCTCGGTCTTCGACCGCCTGGCGCGCGGCGAGCCGCCCGAGTACATCGAAGCGGCGGCGCAGCAGTTCGACCCTCACACGCTGACCATCGGCTTTGCGCGCCGCGTCGCGGCTTACAAGCGACTGTACCTGCTGGTGCGCGTTCCCGGCCTCGCGCTCCTGGCGAATGAGAAGACGCCGATCCAGGTCGTCATCGCCGGCAAGGCCCATCCGCAGGACCACGAAGGGAAGGAGACGCTCAGCCACGTCTTTCAGAAGCGCGCGGACGTCGGTGCCCGCACCGTGTTTCTGGAGGATTACGATCTCCACATCGCGCCCGCGCTGGTGGCTGGGGTCGATCTCTGGCTGAACATGCCGCGGCCGCCGCTCGAGGCGAGCGGAACCAGCGGGATGAAGGCGGTGCTCAACGGCGGCCTCAACCTCAGCGTGGCGGACGGCTGGTGGGAGGAGGCGTACGACGGGACGAACGGGTGGAGTATCGTCTCTCCGGCCGGTGACGCACATGCGCAGGACGAGCACGATGCGCGCGCGCTGTTCGACCTGTTGCAGAACGAAGTCGTGCCGCTGTTCTACGCGCGCGGTCCCGACGGCATTCCGCACCTCTGGCTGCAACGGGTGAAGGCGTCCATGCGCGGGCTCATTCCGCGCTTCAGCGCGCATCGCATGGTGCTCGACTACGTCAACGAGCTCTACTCGCCGCCCGAGGACTCGGTCGCGCACGTCCCGGCGGAGCACGACGCGGTCGCGGTTGGTTCCCCGAGCTGAGCCGACGGTGCGTGCGCGGGCTGGCGAGCTCAGCGCTCGTCGGCGGCGGTTCTAACGCCCTTCAAGATCACCGCGCCGAGCGGCGGCACGGTGAGTCGCAGCGTGAAGGGGCGCCCGTGGCAGGGCGCGGGCTCGGCGTCGACGCCGCCGAAGTTCCCCTGACCGCTGCCGCCGTATTCATGGGCGTCGCTGTTGAGGAGCTCCTCCCACCGCCCGCCCCACGGCACGCCGACGCGGTAACCTTGGCGTGACACGGTCGTGAAGTTCAGCACCGCGAGGACGGCCGAATCGGGCGAGGTGCCGCGGCGCAGATAGCTGATCACGCTGGCGTCGGAGTCGTTCGCGTCGATCCACTCGAAGCCCGCCCACTGATGGTCGAGCTCGTGGAGGCTGGGCTCGCTGGTGTAGACGCGGTTCAGGTCGCGGACCCAGCGCTGCACGCCTTGGTGTGGCGCGTATTGCAGCAGATGCCAGTCGAGGCTGTGGTCGTGGCGCCACTCGCTCCGCTGGGCGAACTCCCCACCCATGAACAGCAGCTTCTTCCCCGGTTGCGTCCACTGGTGGGCGAATAGCAGGCGCAGGTTGGCGAATTTCTGCCAGTCGTCACCGGCCATGCGGCCGAGCAGCGACCCTTTCCCGTGTACGACCTCGTCGTGCGACAGCGGCAACACGAAGTTCTCGGTGAACGCGTAGAGCATGCGAAACGTGAGGGCGGTGTGATGGTAGCGGCGGTGCACCGGATCGCGCGCGGTGTACTCGAGCAGATCGTGCATCCACCCCATGTCCCACTTGAAGCCGAAGCCGAGTCCTCCGACGTAGGTCGGACGCGATACCATGGGCCACGAGGTCGATTCTTCGGCGATGGTCTGAACGCCCGGGGCGCTCGCGTAGATCGCGGTGTTGAGCTGCCGCAGGAACTCGATCGCGTCCAGGTTTTCGCGCCCGCCGTAGCGGTTCGGGATCCATTCGCCGTGGCGACGGGAGTAGTCGAGGTAGAGGGTGGACGCCACGGCGTCTACGCGCAGGCCGTCGACGTGGTAGCGATCGATCCACAGCATCGCGCTACTCAGTAGAAACGACCGCACCTCGTTGCGCCCGTAATTGAAGATCAAGCTGCCCCAATCGGGATGGTAGCCCTGGCGGGGATCGGCGTGCTCGTAGAGGTGGGTGCCGTCGAAGTACGCCAGCGCGTGCGCGTCGCTCGGGAAGTGCGAGGGCACCCAGTCGAGAATGACGCCGATGCCGTGCTGGTGCAGCACGTCGACGAAGGCCATGAAATCCTCGGGCGGGCCGTAGCGCGCGGTCGGCGCGAAGTACGCCGACACCTGATACCCCCACGAGGCGTAGAACGGGTGCTCCATGATCGGCAGCAGCTCGACGTGCGTGAAACCCATGTCGCGCGCGTAGGCGGCCAGCCGGGGCGCGATCTCGCGATAGGTCAGCAGCCGGCCGGGGTCCTCCGGCGCGCGTTGCCACGAACCGAGGTGCACCTCGTAGATCGACATCGGCGATTCGAGGCGCTGGCGCGCGGGGCGCTCGCGCATCCACTCGCCGTCCTGCCAGTCATGTACGGGCGCGGCGACGAGCGATCCGCTGCGCGGAGGGACTTCCGTGCGCAGCGCCACCGGATCGGCTTTGTCCACCCGGTACCCGCCGAACCGCGAGGCGATGTGGAATTTGTAAATGGCCCCTTCGCCGACACCGGGCAGGAAGCCTTCCCAGATCCCCGAGCTGCCGCGCGGCGCCAGCGGGTGGGCGCCGGGCCTCCAGCCGTTGAAGTCGCCGATGACCGACACGTGATCGGCGTTGGGCGCCCAGAGTGCGAAGTATGTCCCCGCGGTTCCGTCTACGGTCAGCGGGTGGGCGCCGAGCTTCTCGTAGATGTGGGCATGCGTGCCCTCGTTGAACAGGTAGATGTCCTGCTCGGAGAGCAGGCTCACCGCGATGGGAGGTGCGGCGGGCGTGCGCGCTACCGAGACCATGCGGGCCCCACATCGGCGCGCGCGCTCCGGCCGCATTCGCTCGCTGCGGACGCGCGGGCGCGGCGCGGAGTCGGCGCGCGCCGATCGGCGTAGTGGCGGTGTGGAGCCATGGCGCCGGTGAGCTACTGGCGAATTTCCGCGGCGGCGGCTGGCGGTTCGGCCGCCGCCGCATTGGCGGTCGCCGATTCAGAGGCGGACAGATGAGCTGCGGGCGACTCCAGGTCTTCCGGCTCCGGCATGGGGGCGAGCGGCAGCAGGGGAGCTGGCGGCGGCGGCGGTGCGCTGCCACCGAACGGGCGCGTCACGCCGAGCGTGAAGGCGTGTGTGGCCTGGCCGCTACCCGGCGTGAACCGCGCGAGTCCTTCGTCGCCGCCCGCGGTGCCAGGCCGGGCGGATTGCAGCTGATAATCGAAGCCGATGCGGTTGCCGCCCAGGCGCCATGTCACCCCGAGATCAAGCACGTCGCGGTTCGCGTGGCGGGAGAAGCCGGTGGACCGGTCGGTGCGCAGCAGCGCGCTGCTCGACGTCGCTGACAGCGGTGAGCGCATATAGTTGAGCCGCCACGAGAAGCGGCGCGGCAGCGCGGATAGGCGGGAGCTGCCGTCGTCCGGCGTACGGCCGCCGTGCTCCGCAAACCGCTCCAAGCTCCCCAATCGGACGCCCGCCGATTCCTCGGCGCCGAGCGGAGGCAGCATGAGCGAGGGGTCGAGCAGGGTGAAATGCGGAGCGGTGGCAGTCGGGGCGTCGCCCGATGGCAGCTCCGTCGCGAGTCGGGGCCCAGCGGCAGCGGTGGAGACACCGATCACCCACACCAGGCCGGCGCCCACCACCGCCACCGCAACGCGCCGACAACGCGGCTTCCTCATCGCGCGCCTCGTCACAGGCGAAAATCTAGCACGCGGAGGTCGGCGCGGTCACTCCGATCCGCTCTCGCGGTCGGCTGCCCGCCGTCGATGCGAAGCCGTCGGGTGCGGAGCTCGGGCCGATACGATCCGAGAGAGCCGGCGCAGGCGTGTCAACCGCCGGATCGGCGTTGTGCGAATTGGATGTCCGGGTGCGTCGAAATGTGCACTGTGTCTGGAGCGGGCGAGGGCGCGCGTAGACGGCCCAAATAACGGCGCAATCGAAGGTGCGATTGCTGCATGCGCGCCCGTCAGGACGAACGGTGTCACGGCGTGCGGAAGGGGAGCTGGCGATGGCGGCGGCCCAGCTGCACGGTTCGCCGCCATGTGCCGCCTGGCCGCCGCGGCATACGAGCTCGCCGGCTGGTTGGCGTCTAGTCGAGCGAGGCGTTAGCTGGTTCAGTCTCGAATCTGCTGAGCCAGGTAGTTTTGTTCGCCGACCTGACGGATCAGCTCGAGCTGTGCCTCGAGCCAATCCACGTGCTCTTCCTCGGATTCGAGAATCTCTTCGAGCAGATCCCGGGTGGTGTTGTCGCCGACTTCTACGGCCAGCGCGATACCCTTGTTGAGCCGCGGGATCGCGATCTCCTCGAGCTTGAGGTCGAGCTGAAGCTGCTCCGGGACTGTCTCGCCGGCACGCACCTTGTCCAGGCGCTGCATATTGGGGACGCCTTCGAGGAATAGGATGCGGTCGATGACCTTCTCGGCGTGCTTCATCTCGCCGATCGACTCTTCGCGGTTCTTGTGCGCCAACCGCTGGTAACCCCAGTTAGCGCACATCTTAGCATGAATGAAATACTGGTTGATTGCGGTGAGCTCTGCGGTCAGGACCTCGTTCAGCGTCTCCAGGAGTTTCGGATTTCCCTTCATGCCACAACCCTCCGAGTGAAAATGGATTTCAACATCGAAAACGATGTTTCTTTTCGCCCGCACGATACTCCAACGAGCGACAAGAACAAGGCGGGTGAGCGGCAAAAACTCAGTCGCTGAGTGGTACTGAGCTGGCTTGGTACTCGGCGAGGAGGGCGGCGATCTCCTCGCGGCAGGGCTCGCAGTGATTGCCGGCGCCGGTGCGCTGCACGATTTCCTGTACGGACGCGGCGCCGCCGCGGATCACTCCATGAAGGGCCACGTCAGTGACCCGCGCGCAATGACAAACGATCATCGCTGAGGTTCCTTTTACGAAGCTGCCTTCGTTATGCCTGATTCTGATAACCATTTTCAAGTTCAATGTCGAAGTTTTTTCCGGCCCGGCGCTCAGTGCATGGCGGCGCGCAGGTGGTCGTCGAGCCGGGATACCGCGCACTGGAGCGAGTTGCTCAGACTGCGCACCAAGGCGACCGCCAGGCGGAGCGTGACCGGACCGATGTTGACGTGAACTTCCCCGCACGGGCAGAGGTCGATCCGGATGCAGCCCTCGTGTGCCAGCGTGCGGGGACGACAGGGACTGGGTTTCGCCATGATGATCTCCAGTTCGCGAGTGCCCGGGTTTTTGGACCGGGTCAGAAGATGAATCGGCCGCCAACCCGGGATTGGGAGCAGGCCATCCTGGGCGTCCTGAATATGGTGGTCCGCTTTCGATACGATCTAGGATTGGCTTGTACTGCAGGCCGAACTCATCGAAGTCGCGCCGCGCGCGCGTCGCGGCTCAACCCGGACGCCACCTTGTAGTCGGTGTCGAGCCACGAATATCGGCACCACGAGGCGAGGGGGGTACTGGGAGGACTCCGCGGTGCGCCAAGACGCCGCTTCGAAGTACGCGCCGAGCATAACCTTGCCGATGGGTTGCCCGCCGGTCCGGCTCTGGATGCACCTGTCCTGGCTGAGGATGGCGGCGCCGTCGATCGGCACCGTGGTGTGGAGCGCCCGGAATTCCAAGCTCCGCGTGAGCACTTCGGTGTGCAGTCCGTACGACTGCGTGAACACGCCGACTTTGCGGAAGCCGATGTCCTCGTTGTCGAAACTGTCGTCCGGGCCCCAGATCGCCGACGTACCGCGAAGCCGCCCATCGGCCACTCGGGCGCGAGCTCGCAGCGCCGGGGGGGCCGAGCTGGTGGCTACCGGTCCCACTCGTCGCATCCTGCCCCTCCTCATCGTCGTGCGTGTCGGCAAATTTTGAAAACGATTTTCAGTATCATTTTCATTCTGTGAGACTTGTGTCAAGCGCCGGATCGGGTGCATCGCCGATCGAGCTGAACGAAGCCAAGAGCGAGTCGGTGGCACGCCATCGTTCCGGCTCGGGGAGCAGGACCCCTCGATGCGGGCCCGGCGCCCGCCCGTTCACCGACTATGTGAACGACGGGAGCGGCACGGCCGCGAATCAGGCGCGGCGCGCATTTGTGCGCCGCCGCGGAGCTGCGCGTCACCCATGTGCCCGCGGTTCCTGACGCTTGGGCAGCGGACGAAGCCGGCAATGACCGCGCCGCGTTCAATGGCATGGAAGCCGCGCGTACGGCGATCTTCGCCATCCCCGTGCCGTTCGATGGCGGGATCTGGGCCGGACCCGCGCGGCGAGTGGGCAGGCCACGCTGACCGCGTTCGCCGCGCTGAACGAACAGCGCGGCGCGGGAAGTGTGCGCGTCGCGCCGCGCGCGGTGGTCATGGCAACGCGGTGGTCGTCCCGGCCGGCCGGGTCGTTTCCGTCCGACGCTTGGCGGTTGCCCTCGCGCGCTCCAGCGCACCGGCGTGGGCGGTTGACCTGCTCCGATTCCAGTCGCGGTGGTCTACCTGTTCGGCGCCATCGCCAAGCCCAACCCCGACTGGCTGTTGCGCGCGCACCTGTGGCGCGTGTGACTCGGGCGCCAATGGCGACTTGCAAGCGCGGGTGTGTGGCTCCGGTGCTGGGACATCCGGTGGTCGTCCACGCAGACGGGCCCGTTACTCTGAACGCGCTTCCACATCGGCGATCCATCCGGCGGCCGCCTTGGCCGCGCGGCCGGCCGGGCAGCGCCCGAGGCGTGGTTACTTCCCTGAGCCACTTTCGACCGCGCCGCGAACGGTCGACACCCGATGAGGTGCACGGCGTGCTGCAGGTTCATTTTCCGGCCGGGGCTCGGCCGGCGCTGCCGTGCGTAGCGACTTGAAATAGTGCAGGGACTCGGCCCGCCAGGCGCGTTCGTTGAGGTGCGTGCCGAAATCCCCGCCCAGGTCTCCCAGGTACCGATAGGTCACGCGGGAGCGTGCGACGGTGATCGGCTCGATCACCGTCGATCCCTCGATGGCCGCGATGCGGACCCCGGTTGCCGGGTCGCCGGGCCGGACATCATCGCGCCAGTCGATGTGCCATGTGCCGTGCGGTTTGCGCGCCGCGCGATAGCGCACGATGCCGTCGCGATCGCGAAACGGAAACGGCACGCGCCATACCATGTGCAGGCGCGCATGGCCCGGTCGCTGCTCGAGCACCGCCACATGGCGCAGCGCCGGCTTGAAGAGCGCGGGGTACGCGGCCCAATCGGTCAGACGCGCGGCGAGCGTGTCGGCCGCCTCTTCGACGATGCCAACTGCCTGAATCCACGGCCAGCCATCGGTCGCGCGTGCAATCCGCACCTCCACGTCGCGTTCGCTGAACCACGGTGAGAACGCCGACGCGGGCGGCGCTTCGGCGAGCGCCCGGGAGAGCAGAGCGGCGGTCCAGGCGAGCACGACCGCGGCGCTCCGGAGCGACTTGGCGCCGGCGCGGCTCCGGACTGCGTCAGCAGATAAAACGAGCACCCCGCGGGGGGGAGTGCGGGGTGCTCGCCCGGGACGCGCTGGCGGGGGCACCAGCGCAGGTAGCGGAAACGGGCCGATCGGTGTTCTCCGTCCACTCACAAGCGACGCCGTCGTGTGCGTTGCCGATCGTGGAGGCCACCCTTTCGCCCATTCTCCCGCCATATTCTTTACGCTCGAGAGCGGCGATCGGATTGCGCGCAGCACACGCGTTCGAGCTCAATCGGCGTGTCCGCTCCGGAGCGGCGTGAAGTGCAACGTAAACGGCGTATCCGAGCTGCTATATGGCGCCGTACCGGTGATCAGTCGGAATGTCGCCGAGTACGTGCCGCTCGGTGCGCCTCCGCCCGGCAGCGTCAGTTGTGTCTCGACATCAGCGTGGAACGTGGCGCCTTCACCCAGCAATGCTCGGTCGCCGGGTTGTGCCAGGATCGCGTCGCCGAGCTTGAAGCTCAACCCGTCGCTGACCGCATCGAGGTGCAGCTCGATCGCGGTACCGTCGGCGAGCGGATGCGCCGGCGGGCTCGGCTCGTTATTCTGGATTGCCGTGAATCCGGGGTTGACCGCGCTGAAGAGGCGGGTGCCGCTGTCGCAGTTCACTCCGACACCGTCGAAGCAGGTGTCGAAGAAGAGCGGGATCGGCTGCTCGATATCGAACTGCGGCAGCGCGACGAGTGTTCCACGGCCGTGTGACGAGGACCCGACGAGTATCTCGACGTGCGCCGACTGGTGCTCCTCTTTGGAGGCTACGCGAAAAAACTGCTGATCATCTGTCGGTTGTCCTTCCGGGAAGCTCAAGCCGAGAGCGCGGAACAGCGGCGCGCAATCGTCATCGAGCGGACCGGACATGCAGCCGGGCGGCGTGTCCGGCTCGTTCGCGTCCACGTTGCTCTCTGCGAGCAGCGCGCGGAGATCGGCCACGACGACGGCGCGCTGCGGGTCGAAGCCGCTGAGCGCGATCGCCGCTCGATTCGGCGCCGCGCAGCTGTCCGGCGGCCGGCTCGGCCCCGGGCCGTCGCAGCCGGTGCTGCCGAGATGAATGCGGAACTTGTCGTCTGCGGTGTCGATGCGGAGGAACTTGTAACCCGATTGCCAATTCCAGAACATGGCGGTCGTGCCGAGCGGCGCCGGCGCCGTCGAGGCGTTGCCGTGATTCAGGTCGAAGGGCAGACCCAGGCGGAACTTGATGCCAGTGTATACCCCGGCGGGTACGCTGCCGCGCACCATGGTATTCGTCTCCGCATTGCCGAAGGCCTGGCAGGGCCCGCTGCCGTCCTCGAAGTCCAGCAGCGCGACGTTCTGATATTGCCAGGCTTCGTCCTGCACCAGCTCGACCGGGGCTTCGGTGCCGTCCGGTGCGACCAGCCGCAGGTCGTGAACGAACATGCGCCAGTCAGCGGGAACGAACTGGGAGCTGGCGGTGCCGATGCCGTCGTATGCGGTGCTGCACGCGAATGCCTCATCGCCGACCATGGCGCGGAACTCGATTGCGACCGGTCGCCTCGGGCAGCCGCTCAGCGCGTTGTTCACCGCTTGGATGATTTCGTTGATGAGGATCGTGGCATCGCCGTTCGCATCGCCGACGCACTGGCCGTTGTTGTCCAAACCGGCGGGCAGCTCCTCGTCGGCTGCAGCCGGATGAGCGGCGAGCAGGGCGGCCCCCAAGGCGAGAGATCCGAAGTACTTCATGCTTCCTCCATGCCGTCCATATGTCGAGTTCAAAGGGATGTCGCAGTTGTGTCAACGCGCGCGAGGCCGTCAAAAGCGCCAAGTGAATGCGCCGAGCAGGCGGTACTCGGGGACGATTTGCAGTCCGGTCGTGTGCGTCAGGACCGGGAGCTCGGCGGCAAAACCGGCGCTCAGGCGCGTGCCCCAGGCGAAGCCGATAGCGGGCCCGAGATAGAGGCCCGTGAATCCGGTGTCGCCGACGCGCTGGCCATCGATGGAATCCGTCCCCTTCGTCTCACCCGCGAAGAGCACCTGGGCGCGGAGTGCATACGGTGCCCCGAGCCAGTCAGGGCCGGTCAGCAGATAGAGACCCGGCCCGGCATCGAACGTGAGATCATCGGCGTACCGATAATCGAACGCCCCGGTGCCGCGGATGGCGTACTGCACCGACGCGGTGGCGAAGAGCCGCCGCCAGCTGCCGAACACCTGGGCGCCGACGATGCCGTCCACCGAGCCGGAGCCGAGCGCGAGATCGTGCCCGTGGATGCCGCTCGGCGCGCCGTTTTGGTGATGAGGGTGCAGGTGATTGGGCACGTGGACGCGCTGCAGGCAGGCGGTGGGGTCGGGAAACGGGATGCAGCGATCGGGCTCCACCTCCTCCCCGATCTCGTCGGGGTCGCCGCTGGGCAACTTGAGCCCGCCCAGCACGGTCGCGTGCGCGACGCTGTCCACGCTGCGCCAGCTGAAGGGCTTTCCGGTCAGCACCAGCGAGAGGTCCCCGAAACCGCTCACGTCGCCGTTTTCGACGCCGTCCTCGGTCACCCGCCGGAACCAGCGCGCGATGATCGGTACGTTCAGTTGCACGCCGACCCGGGGATGAAAGTCATAGCCCAGGACCAGCTGGCTGATGGAGCTGTTCAGCCGCTCGCCGGCGGGATTCGCGACGGTTTCTCCGTTCCGCTTCAACGTGCGGAAGGCGGTGAACTGCTCCGCGAGACCCGCATAAATGCCGATCTGGTCCTCACGCATTTCGGTGGTGGTGTAGACGACGTCGGTGGGGGTGTAGACGCTGCAGATGTCGCACGCAGAAGCGCGCGCGCCGGCCAGCGCGATGAACGCGGCCAAACCACTCCAGCGCCGGCGGGGGCCGATACAGCCCCGCGCCGCGCGAGCTATGTTCGCGAATGACATGCACACCTCCGCCGCTGGCCGCGCGCGCGGCCAGCGGTCGGGGAGAACACATTGGAATTGTGGCGAAGCGCGTCACCGCGCGCATTGGGAGCGCGAGTGCCGCGTGCCAGGGCGGGAAGCCTGGTCAGGCGGCTGGGATGGGTGGGGGCTTGTCGGGCGGATCGCCGGTGCGACCGCGCACAGAGAGGTTGCCCTGGTCGGAACGCGTAGAGCGCGCCGTCACGCCCCAGCCGGCGTCATCCGGCAAGATCACGGGTGCGAGCGCTATGGCGATGATGGCGTGCGTTTCACATGCCGCTCGAGTGAACTGCGGCTGCCCGGTTCTCGACTCGCGCTCCTGCGCCGGTGCGGAGGGCGCGTTGTGACACTTCAGGTGCGCTGGCGGATGATCTCGGGCGCCCTCGTACTCGTGTGAATGTTCATGCATCGGACAGTCGCGCGGACAGATGTCGCAGCCGGGATGCATCGCGCCCGCCAGCGGAGCGGTCGTCAACACCAGCACAAGCGCGATGGCGATCGCACGGCGATACCGCTGCACGGGACGATCGGCGCGTTCGAGTGGCGTGGTGAAATCGATCCAAGCGCGCATCGGACTACGAGCCTGTCGCCCCCCTCGTCTAAAGTCAACTTTGGATGCCCACGGCCACGCCCTCGCAGTGGCGCGGGAGCCGATGGCGTCCCCTCAACGGAGCCGGAAGCGGATCGGCTGCTCGATCACCACTCGCACCGCCTCGCCCCGGTCGTCGCGCCCTGGCTTGAAGCGCCAGCGCCGGAACGCGTCCAGCGCGGCAGCATCGAACGGCGGGCGCGACTCCATTACGCGCAGCTGTCGTATTCGATCGCGCCGGCGCGATCGATGATCGCCTGAACGATCACGATGCCTTCCTGCCCGCGTTGCCGCGCCGCCGCGGGATACGCCGGTTGCACGGCTTTCAGTATCGCGGGGGGCACGGCGACCTGATCGAGGCGAAATGCTCTGTCGACCCCGGAGCCGGCGCGGCCGTCATCCGGTGCTGTGCTCTGCCCACGGCCGCCGGCGGCTACTGCCGCCGCTGGCTCGGGGCCTGGTTCTTCCCGGGGCGCCGGTGGGAGCACCCGGGCGGTGGGGGCCGGGCGCGTCGGCGCGAGCGCTTCGGGTGTCGGCTCCAGCCGCGGGCGCCGCGGCACCGGCATGGGCGGCGGAGCGGGTATGGGCCGGGGCGCCGTCGTGAGCGCGTGCGCAGCACCGTCCGCCGGCGGCGCTGGAGGCGCGGGCTCGCGCACGCTCACCGGAATCATCACTCGGTCGGGGTCCACCGCGATGCGAAACGCCGTGATCGCGCAGATCCCCAACACCGTGCCATGGACGAGCGCCGATGCGAGCGCCGCGGCGGCTGTTCTCCGTCCGGTCGTGCCGCCGGTGGCGACATTCCGCATGGCCACTCAAAAGAAGATTTGCAATCCGGCGCGCACGCCGAACGGACTGCCAGGCGTGAATGCGATTCCATTGATGCCATCGGCGAATGCCATTTGCGACGGTCGACTGCCTTGCGCCGGGCACGGTTGCCCCGTGCCCGGGGGATCGGCGTAATCGCGCCCGGGCATTTGGTTTACGCAGGTCGATTCGGCGAACTGCGCTTCGCGCCAGGCGGTGTCCGTGAGATTGAGAAACGCCAACGACGCTTCGACGTTTCGCCACCGGTAGCGCAGCAGCAGGTCGAGCAGCGCATACCCCTGGGCGGTCAGTGTGCGCGACTCGTCAGCGGGACGATTGCCGAGAAAACGCAAGCGGAACGCGGCGGCAAACCCGTTGGAGAAATCCGCTGTGAGCCCCCCGTTCATCAGCAACGTCGGCGCGAGCGGTATTGCATCGCCGTTGCGAAAGCGCGGGTCGGCCCACATGAGATCGTAATCGGCGAAGAGCCAGTCGGTGAACCGATACCGGGTCTCGAAATCGACGCCCCAACGGCGCGACGGAGGACCCGGGACGAAGTTGCCGGTGACGGGATCGATCTCCGCGTCGACGCTGCCGCCATCGCCCGAGAAGACGAGCTCGCTGTCGAGGTCGAGCAGCCATAACGCCGCGGCCGCGTCGAGCCGACCGAACTGCCGCGTGCGCGCGCCGAGCTCGTATCCGTATCCCTGTACGAGCCCATCGGTTCCGGTGAGAACTACGCTGCGCGCGTCGTTGGAGTGAAAGCCGTATCCGAAATTCAGGTAGTACTCGGTACCGTGCCATGGTCCGAGCACGAGGTTGGCCTTGGGGCTCGCCAGCCCCGCCGTCCGATCGCCCTGGATCGGCACCGGCGCGAAGTTGGGGTCGGGATTCTGCTGCGGCAGGCGATTTCGCACGTCGAAGAAAAACACGTCGCCGCGCACGCCGCCCGTCAGCCGCGCCCAGTCGGTGAGAAAGATCTGCTGACCCCAGTAGCCGCTGATCGACTGCTCGTACACGGCCACCGCGTTAACTTCGAGGAAGCGTGTGCGGCGGACCTGACGCCACAGCGCGAGGTCGATGTCGTCGCCGCGCGCAGTGATGCCGAAGGCGGTCTGCATCGGCACAGCGCCGAGCCCGGGCACGCCGGAGAGGGTCCAGAAGCGGCTGTACTGTGCAAAACCGCCCCACAGGAGGCGGCTGTCGTCCTGCTCGATGCCGTCGCCGGGGACGAATGCGTTCAGTGGAATCGAGGGATCGGGCAGCGCCGGGCACGCGCCGCCGAGAGCGGCACAGCGGTCGACGAACCGGTTCGTGCCCGGCGGTACGTAGAACCGCAAACCGGTGTCGCGGAAGAAGGTGAAGTTCGAATAGAGCCGGAGATGGTAATGGCTGCCCCAGAGCTGCGCTGACCATTCCTCATCCGTGCTCGGCTCGAAGCGCCACTGCGCGCTCAGGGTTTCGCGATCGGTCTTCCCGCCTTCGCTGGGGTCGAGCGAACCAAAACGGCTGATCTCGCCGGGTCCATCGCCTACGATGCGAGCCGGAATCTGACCGGAGCCGTCCCAGTCGCCCGAGTACGCCGACGCGAGAAAGCTGAGGCGGTGATCCGCCGTGGGAGTGAGCGTCAACTTCGCGAAGGCGTTGTAGCGCGCGTAGTGCTGCGGGTTTTCAAATGGACCATTGGTGAAATATGCCTCGGCCGCCAGCAGGGTCTTGGCCCAGCTGAGCGGCACGGAGCCGCCGAGCACGTAGCGCTGCGTGTCGAACGAGCCGCCTTCCGCCAGCGCGAAGTTCTGCTGGAACTCATCCTTGGTTTCGATCTTCAGCGCCCCGGCGAGCGAGAAATCGCCGAGCTCGACGAAGTACGGCCCTTTGAACAATTGCAGGTCTCGCACGGTCTCCGGGATCAGGTAGTTGATGTCCGCATACCCCTGCCCGTGCCCGTGCGTGACCATGTTGACGGGTACGCCATCGGTGAAGAGCGCGAAGTCGGTCCCGTGATCGGCGTCGAAGCCGCGGATCAGATACTGCACGGCCTTTCCACCGCCCTGGTGCTGGACGACGACCAAGCCGGGCACGTTGTTGAGGATCTCCTGTGTCGTCGAGTGCGGGCGCAGCGCGTAATCGCGCGTGCGGATCACCTTCGATGAGGCCGCTGACTGCGGTTTGTCGGCCTCGACGACGACCTCTTCCAGCCGGGTCACGCCCGGCCCGCGTTGTTCGTCGCGCGCGCCGGCCGTGCCGCGGCGCTCCGGCGCTGTCGTCTTTCGCTCGGACGTGCCCCCGTCTTCGGCGACGCTCGCTCCCGCGGACCTACCGGTCGCCGCCTGCGCTAGCGCGGCATCAGCCGGCAGCAACCCGAGCGCGAGCGCAAGCGACACCCCTGCAATCTGGCGATGCATGGCTCCCCTTCCCCACGGCCCACCCGGCGGTGGGCTCGCGTCAACACTGTGGTTGGAAAGAGAAGGTTCGCGGGGGGGCGCGCGCGGGTGCTCGCGCAACCACGACGTGCGCGGCGCATGGGCCAGTCAGCCCCGGCGCGGTGGGGACCGGCGCCGTCAGGCACATGACCGCGCATTCGCGCACGGTTGCACGGTCGAAGCACTGCTGGTGGTGCCAGTGGCCGCCATTGACGCTCGGACCGAGCGCGAAGGCCAGGCGGCCTACGGACCGCGCAGTTCGGCGATCCGCATCGTCCGCGCGGGCGTCGGCTCCATGCTCGCGTGTGTGCCACAGATCATCGCCATGACCGTCCGGATGGTGATGATCGTGAGCGTGCTCGTGATGGCGATGGCCCGTGCCGGCGGCTCCTTCACGGCGGTCGCGTGCCGCGACAGGACCGGCGGGCGCGGCGGTGTCGACCAGCCGCTGCAGGTGGACGTGGAAGCGCTCTCCGCCGGCGTGCTGGTGGCGAACGAGCGGTGCTCGAGAGATCGCGAGCGAGCCGGCGAACAGCAGGGCGACTGCGATGCGGAGCGCCCGCCCGGGTGGTCGCCCGGTGGGCCGCGCTCTCGCGCGAGGCGCAACGCAAGTCCGCATGCGATTCTCCCTACCACTAGGCGCGATCGGGCGCGCCCCATGCGTTACCACGTGTCCGGCGGCGACATCCAATCGCGCAACGCCGTGGTGCAATGAGCCCGCGGCGCGCCCGTCGCCGCAGGTGCAGCGCGCGGCGATGCCGGCTCCGAAATCACCCGCGATTTTCCCTGTTGCCAGCCGGCGCGTTCTCGTGTGCGCCGGTTGCCGCGCGCGAAGCGGACAGGAGCGCGCGCGCGTGCGCCGCCCGCAACGGTCCGAGCGCGGCTTCGGATACGAGGGCGCCGCTGAGCAGTCGTTCGGCTTCCCCGTGATCTCCGTCCGCCGCGGCGATCGAGCCGGCGTGGTAGAGCAGCAGCGGATCGCGGGTGCCCAGCCGCAGCGCCCGGGCCGCGGTTCGGCGCGCCTCCGGGATGCGGCCCGCGCGGTACAGAGCCCAGGCCACTGCGTCGGCAGTGAACACGTCGTCGCGATGCGCGGCATCCTGTTCGGCCAGACGCAAGGCCTCGGCCGGATCACCGTAATCCGCATACAGCAGCGCCAAGTGGCGACCCTCAGGGCGTTCCATCCGCTCGCGCTCGGCGAGTTCCGCGCGCTCCGCCGCGCGGTAGTGCCGCTGTGCGTCCGCCCGCCGGTCGAGCGCAGTGTAGATGTCGGCCAGCGCGGCGTGCGCATCGGGGGCGGGGCCGCCCGCGGTTGCTCGCTCGTACAACTCGATCGCCGATTCGAGCTCGCCGCGCCCGGCGGCGATGGCGGCCCGGCCCTGCAGCGCGCGGCCGTCTTCGGGGCGTGCGGATAGCACCTGTTGGTAGGCGTGTTCGGCGGTGGCGATGTCGCCGGCCGCGAGGGCATCGTGCGCGAGCTGGACGAGGTGCCAAGCGCGCTCATCCGGCCGGTTCGGGGGCGCGGCGGAGACGGCGAGCCGCATCAACCGGAGCCCGCCGGCCTGGTCTCCGTACAGCACGCGCAGGTATGCGGCGCGCGCATAGGCGGCGTGTGTGGGCTTGAGGTTCAGCAGGTGCTGTACCGTGTGCAGCGCGCGGTCGTACTGTCCCAGCTCGATCAGCGCGTCCGCCAACACGGCGTACGCCGCCGCGTCATACGGATTGATGGCGATGGCGCGCTCTGCGAGCGCGGCGGCATCTTCGAATTGGTGCAGCCCGGCGCGCGCTGCGGCGCGCAGGGTGAGCGCCCGCGCATCCGACTGGTCGCGCGCGATGAGCTCGGCGGCAATGCTATCAGCGCGTTGATGCTGGGCGAGATCGGCTTCGCATTGCGCCATGTGCAGCACCTCGATGCCGTCTCGCAGGAGGGCGTCCCGCGTCGCGGTCGGGGTCAACACCGGCGCGCTCAACTGCCGGGCGTTCTCCGCCCGAGGGGGATTGCCGCGGCAGCCGGTGAGCGCGAGCAGTGTGGCCACTGCGGCAGTTATCACCACACGCCGGCAGTTCCGCCGCAACGCAGCGGGCCCAGGCGAGGCGCTGGCCGCGCGCACCAGCCAAGAGCGCGCGGCGACAGCACCCCCCTGCGGCATCGATGTGCTATGCGCCACCGACATCTCGCGGGTGCGGGTCTCGGTGGCCAGCCCGGCGCGGCCGCCGCAAGGCCACCAAGGCGGCGGGTATGAGCAGCACCCACGCGCTGCTAGCGGATGCATGGGCACGGCCGATGTGACAACTATCGTCGCTATCGCCGCGCGCGCGGGTATTCGTCGGCGTGACATTCGGCGTAGCCGTGATGGTCGCGGACGGCGTCGCGGTCGGCAGTTCCGGGGTGCCCTGAACCGGCCCGGCGTGCGGCGTGTCTTTGCCGCCGCTGGGATGGGCGAGGAACGGGAAGGCATCGAGGAAGGGCAGGTCGTTCACGTCGACGCCGTCGGCCAGCAGGTTGTTCGGCGCGACGTTGAAATCGGGGCTCTCGGGGTCGATCAGCGCTTTGTAGAGCACGCCGGCGGCGACGCGGAGCTCGATGTCGACGACGTCGTCCCACGGCCGACGCCCGTTCGGGAAACCGGTGGTGTCGCCGCCGAGCACGCCGAGCGAGCTGAACCCCTCGTCGCCGGGGCGCTTCGCGCTGCCGAGGCTCGTGTTCAGTCGCAGCAAGTCGGCGGGCGCGGGCTCGTCGCCGATCTTGTTCACTCCCGGGACGCCGGTGAAGACGGCGGCGACGAGGTCGAGCCGGTTGTCCTGGGGCGGCAGATTCATGGTGGTGAACGCCTCCGGGAAGAGCACGCGGAAGAGGTTGGTGAGCTCGGGGTTGCGCACGCGCGGCAGCAATACCTCGACGTCGAACTCGCCGCCCGGCTCGGCCCGATTGTATTGGTCCTTGATGGTCGGAATGGAGCCGAACAGCTCGTTGGCGAGCGGAAAGCCCAGACGCGATACCTGCACGAAGTCTGCGCTGTGCGTGTCACCCTCCGGCGAGCGCACCAGCATCGTCGGGCGGCTGGCCGAGGTGTACATGCCGAGGATCGGCTGCTCGGTAGTGACGAGTTGGTCGATGGGGATCTCGAGCGCGATGGTGTGCACGTTAAAACCGGCGAGTGCGTCCTTCCCGCCGCCGGGTTGTCCCAACCGCGCCGGGTTGTCCTGCCGGAGCGTGCCGGTGATCGGGCGCAACTGCAGACCATCGAACACCGCGCCGAGGTCGACGAAGAACGCATCATCGCGCTGCCCGGCGAACACCCGCACGCCGTCGCCGATGTCATACACCGCGGCAGTGGCCAGCGCCGGGTAATTCGGTGTCGAGAACGGCCCGATGTTGTTCGGCGGACTGAGCAGCCGCCGCCCGCCGACATCGCGGTCGATCGGCGTGCCGCGCGTGCCGTTCACGATCTTGCTGACGGTGAAGTACTGGCGCAGGTTGTAGGTGGCGTCGTCGAGCGCGGTGATCGGACCGGTGGCGGCCAGGAAGGTGCCCACCGCGGGATCAGTGGGATCCTCCGGCGATCGCACCTCGGTGGTGAAAGCGAACTCGTAGACGATGTCGTCGACCGGGAGCTCGCCGTCGCGATCGATGTTGATGCGGTAGCGCGCGGCATCGGAGAAGCGGAAATAGTTGGGGCCGCCGGAGGGCTCCTCAGCGGGAAACCAGTTGCCGATCAGGACCACGCGGTCGGGGTGCTCGGGGGAGACGAACGCGTAGGTGTCGGTGTCGTCGACTGCCGGATCCTCGCTGATCGCCGGGGCCTCGCGATGGCTCGATGCGCCTGCCGCCGACGGCGCGGAACACATCGCGGCGAACAGTGCAGCGAGGAGAGCCCGAGGGGGAAGCGGAAGCGACCGGCTGGGTGGAAACATCGCGGCCTCCTTTTCCAATTTGCCTGGCCGGGCCAAGCTCCAAAAGGAACGCCCCCGAGTGGTGTACGCCCTGCACCATGCTCTACGCCGGCATCCGCAGACTGGATTGCGGGCGGACGTGCCGCGCTGCTGCGGGTACCATAGCGCCGCTGCGGGCGCGCAGCGCCGCGGACACATGCGTGGCGAGCTTGAATTAAACAGCACCTCGTTCGTTGATGTCGGTAGAAGCCCGCGGACGGCGCCAGTCAATGCGGCGTCGACACGCCAAGGGTAAAATCCCGCAATCCACTTTTCGTGAGCGCTCGTAGAGCAGCCGTGGACCTCGCATCCCACGTGCCGTTGTTTGCCTCTCCGGCAGGAACGGTGGTAGCTGCGGTCACAGCTTCCATGTCCCCGGATTGGCCGGCGGCTGTTCGCGTGGAACCGAGCCGCGAGGTCCTCCTGGCGCGCATCGCGGCGGGAGAGCAGGCGGCGATGGCGGAATTCTACGACCAGACGAACCCGCTGGCGTACGGCCTGGCGCTCCGCATCCTCGGCGACCCCGCTGCGGCGGAAGACGTGATGGTCGAGGTGTATACGCAGGTCTGGAAACATGTGGCGGAGTACGTCAGCGCGCGGGGGAGTCCGACCGCGTGGGTACTCAACATGACGCGCAGCCGAGCGATCGACGCGCTGCGCGCGCGTGGCCGCGACCAGGCCACAGAGCCGCTCGAAGCCGCGCGATATGTCAGCGCCGATGCCCCCGGCCCGGAAGCGCTGACCGCCGCCGCCGAGCGGCACCGCTTCGTGCACAGCGCGCTGCGCCACCTGAGCGATGAGTCGCGGCAGCTCATCGAGCTCGCCTACTTCGCGGGCATGAGCCAGGCGGAGATTGCCGCGACGTTGCACCAGCCACTGGGGACGGTGAAGACCCACATCCGGGCCGCGATGATGCAGCTGCGGGTGCTGCTCGCGCCGCTGGACGCACCGCGGCCGCTCGGCAAGGATGGCCGGTGACCGCGGACGACAGCATCGAGCGGGTGCGCGAGCGCGCGGCGCTGTACGCGCTCGGTGCACTGACCGCGCCGGAAGCGCGCGAGATCGCGACGCGCTTGGCCGACGGCGATCTCCGGTACCGCGCCGAAGTGGAGGCGTTTGCCGCGGTTGCCGACCAGCTCGCGTTTGCCGCTCGGGCCACCACCGCGCCCGCACCGGCGCGCGCGCGCGTGCTCGATGCTATCGCTCGTCACGAGGCCGCGGTGCTCGACGCCGGGGGAGTGCGGTTCGTCCGCGGCGCGCGGCTCGAGTGGCAGCCCACCGCCATCGCCGGGTTCGAGATCAAGCTCCTGATGGCGGACCCCACGGCTAACCGCGCTACGGTGCTCGGGCGCATGGCGCCCGGCACGGCGTATCCGGCCCATCGCCATGCCGGTCTCGAAGAGCTGTATCTGCTCGAGGGCGACTTGCTGGTCGGCGGCGTGCTGATGCGGACGGGGGACTATTGTAGCGCTCTGACCGGGAGCGTCCACGACGGCGTCCGTACGCTGGGCGGATGCCTGTTCGTCGTGACCGCCAGCACAGCCGACGAGATACTGTCGTGAGGTACCCACCCGCCTCAATCCGTTTCGCGCCCCGCCGCGTATCGTTACAGTCACCAGTAGCAGCGTCGCAGGCGAAGGCGAGCCAGCAACTGGTCAGCGCTCTTCGCGCGCGCGATGAGCGAGCGCTCGAGCAACTCTACGACCGATTCGGAAACGCCGTGTACGCCTTGGCCTTACGCGTCACCGGCGACCCGGGGGCGGCCGAGGAGGTGACCCTCGATGCGTTCTGGCAACTCTGGCAACAAGCGGACCATTTCGATGGAGCGCAGGGCTCGCTGCAAAATTGGTTGTTCACGATGGCCCGAAGCCGGGCCATCGATCGCGTACGCGCGCGCGGCGCGCAAAAGCGTACCACGGCCGAGAATCTGAACGAGATCAACGACGTGTGCCGCCCAGAAGATGCCGCGGAGCTCGATGAGCGCCGTCAGCTCGTGCGCAACGCGATGGACACGCTATCTTCGGACCAGCGCACCGCGCTCGCGCTGGTCTATTATGAAGGGCTGTCGCACACGCAGATCGCGGACCGTTTGAAGCAACCGCTCGGGACCGTTAAGACGCGCATTCGCCAAGGCATGATCGTCCTGCGCCGCGCCCTAGGGCCGCTGCTGTTGACGCGATGAAAACGCACGAGGAGATCCGGGACGATCTGCCGCTCTACGCGCTGGGCGCGTTGGAGCCCGGCGAACGCGCGGCCGTCGAAGCGGCGCTCGCCTCCGGGGATGCGGAGCTGGCCGACGAGCTGCGCTCGTGGACGCAGCTGATCGGGCTGATTGGACTCGAGTCGCCACAGCCGGCACCACCGGAAGTGAAAGCGCGGCTGCTGGCGCGGGTGCGCGCCGATGCTGCGTCAGCGCCTCCAAAGCAGCCCAAGCTGGCGCGGCGCAGTATCTCATGGGCGGTGCCGGTAGCGGCCGCGGCCGCCGCCGTGCTGGCTATTGAGGCGTACCGCGAGATCGGCGCCCACGCGGAGCACGCGCGGGCCGAAGAGGCCGTGCGCGGTCTCGAGAAGGCCCTCGCCGCCACCAAAGCGGACCTGGACGAGAGCACGGCGGCGCTGACGCAGAGCGAGGGCGACGTGCGGGCGCTGCGGGCGGCGCTGACCCGCGCTGAGGCCTCTCTGTCCGTCGTTGAGCAACCCGATTTCCGCATCGTGGCGCTCCAGGAGACGGAGCAGGCGGCGCCCGCGGCCGGTCACATGGTGTTCAGCGCGTCCACCGGGCGGGCCATCTTCTTCGCTTACGACCTGCCGCCCGTCCCGCCCGAAAAGGTCTACGCGCTCTGGTGGATCACTGAGCGGGAAGGGCCGGTACGCGCCGTGAGCTTTCAACCCGACAAGCACGGCGTGGCCCACCTGACCGCCGACGTCGCACGCGACGCCGGCGCCATCCGCGCGGCAGCCGTGACGATCGAGCGCGCCAGCGCTGTGTCCAAGCCCGAGGGGCCGATGGTGTTGATCGGCAGCATGATCCGCTGAGCGGCCGGCCCCAGCGCGGTGGCTGGCCGCTGCGCGTCATTCGCCAGCGCCGCGCGGCTGTGGGCGGCGGGCAACCGTTCGGTGCCGCTGCGCGGGTGGGCGTGATCGGGCTCTCGTTGCAGCGATCCCATCCAAGCGCGGGGTGTTCGGCGCCGTTCGCGTTGACCGAGCGCGCGCGAGCCTGCAAAGTCGGGCGGGTGAGCTCGGCTGGGCGTTCGATACGCCGTGTGTTGCTGGTTGTGCTCTCGGCGGTATCGGCGGCGTCGAACGCTGGCGCGACCTGCGCGGGCGACTGCGACGCCGATAACAGCGTCAGCATCGCCGAGCTCGTAACCCTGGTCGACGTCGGCCTGCGTGGCGTCGCCGCAATGCGCTGCACGGCCGGTGACACCGACGGGAACGGTTTCGTCGAGATTCACGAAATGGTTGCGGCCGTCGCCGCTGCGCTGCAGGGCTGCCTACCTCTGCCGCCCGCCCCGAGCGCTACGGCTTCGCCGCGCGCGCCGAGCACGACCGCGACCACCGGCGCGAGCGCGACACCTTCGCCGAGCGCGAGCCCGGCGCCGACCGGCGCGGGAACGGCGTCCCATACCCCGAGCATTACGGCCACGGAGACCGCCACTGCGACCCACATCGCCAGCCGTACGGTGACGTCGTTGCCGTCCCTCACACATACGCGCACGGCAGCGCCCAGTGCGACCGCCAGTTACAGACCCGCGGCCACATCCACCGGTACTGCAGATCCGGTGGACACGGTGACACCATCACACACGCCGGCCGTGCCGACGGCTTCGGCCTCCGCGACCGCGAGCGGCACGCCGACTGCTTCGAGGACCAGCGAAGCGACCGCGACCACTACCGCGACGCCAGCGGCAACACTCACGAGCAGCGCGGCCAGCACGTGCACGGCGACCGGTACGGCCAGCGCGAGCGCTACGCCGACGCCCCAGCCAAGCTCAACCCGAACGGGCAGTGCCACCGCGACATCCAGCGTCGCGCAAACGGCCACCGCAACGCGCACCGGCACGCGCACCCTCACGGCGACGCGCAGCGCGACGCACACGGCGACGCAGGTACCTTCGCGCACGCCGACCGCGACGCGGACCGGCACCCCGACGCGGTCCTCTACGCGCACCGGCACGCCGACCGCCACGCCTTCGGAGACGCGAACGCCATCGGTCACCGCGACGCCGAGCGCCACGCCGACACCCGGCCTCGGCGTGCGCCGGTTCTCATTGAACCCCGCCGCCAGCCGGCTCGATCTGCTGCCGGATGTTGGCGCGTTCTCGGGCTTTGCCGGTTATCTGGAGCTGAGCGCCGGCGTGCCCGACCCGCAGACCGAAGTGGCGCGCGTCGATGTTACCGGCGCATCAGAGTTTCTCTTCGTCGCGGTCGGTACTCTCAATTTCTGCATCAAGCCGCTCGTACCCGTGCAGTCGGCGGGTGTGCTGTCCTGCAACGGTGGGATCAACTTGGGCATCACGTCGACTCAGGATCATCATCTCGGCCTCGTGGGCTCGAACGGCTTCACTGAGGCCGAGTGCATCATGCTGGACGGCTTTGTCGAAGAGGGCGATCAACCGCACCCGGAGGTGTGTAACGGTCCCGTGGTGACCGATTCGCCGCCGGAGCTCGATTCCGGGCCGGGGGCACTGCTGATCGCTCCGGACGCGCGCTTTCGCACGGCGGGATTGCCGGCGGAGGTCTCGTTCGAAGCGGGGCCATGCGCGCAGCATCGCGAGCGCGTACCAACCGTCTTCGGCCTGGTCAGCAGCCTTTCCCGCGCAACAATACTGAACGCCAACGCCGTGCTCGGCAGCACGTTCCAACACGATGCCACGGGGGAGAATTTCTCGTGTCAGAGCTGGACACAGGAAAACGGGTCGGGGCGGCTGGTGCTGGCCGTGCCGGCCGTGCACGGCGCGGGCGCTCAGGACTTGATCACCGTGTTCACGCTCGACGATTGACCGTCGACCCCGCTGCACGCATCACCAGCCGGACCTGCCTGCGGGTCGTGCCACTTCGCGCGGTGGTCAGTGCGGGCCCGCCGCGCTGCGCGGCGGCGCTCGGGTGATGAGTTCCGCGCGCGCTCAGCCCGTGGATACCGCCTCGGAGATGCGCGCGGCGAGCGCTTCGGCCCGCGTGTCGTCGAGCTTGCCCGGCGTCCAGCCGATGCCGAGGCCCGAGCCGTCCGGATATTTCGGGATGATGTGGAAGTGCACGTGCATCACTACCTGGTGAGCGGCGGCGCCGTTGTTTTGCAGGATGTTGTAGGCCGCCGCCCCGGTCGCGCGCTGAACGGCGCGGGCCAGGCGCGGCAGCACGCGGCCGATTGCCGCGGCGCTCTCATCTGATAGCTGGTCGAGTGTGACCGCCGACTCCTTGGGAATCACCAGCGTATGCCCGTTGCTCAGCGGGAAGATGTCGAGGAACGCGAGCACGTGCTCATCCTCGTACACCCGATGACAGGGGACCTCGCCGCGAATGATCTGCCCGAAAATGGTGTCGCTCATGGCGTCTCCTTATGCGGCCTGCCGCAGGGCTCGCAAGCGCGATGCCGTCATTGAATGGCCATGACGACGCAACGGGTAGCCAAGTTGATGGCCGCGCGCGGCATGTGCAGCCGCCGCGAGGCGGAAGAGCTGATCGGCGCCGGTTGCGTGCTCGTGAATGGCGTGCCGGTCGCGGGCCAAGGCGCCAAGGCGGCAGCGGATGCCGAGATTCGACTCACGGCGGATGGTCTCGCCCGCCTGGACCGGCGGCTCACGGTCGTGCTCCACAAACCGGTTGGCGTCGTCAGCACGCAACCGGAACCGGGACAGACGCCGGCCTGGCAACTCCTTCGCCCCGAGACGCAGGTGGGTGAGATCGATCCGGCGACGCGCGCTCGCGTCGTGTCGTCGCCGTGGACCCTCTCCGTTGCGGGCCGGCTGGACCGCGCGAGCAGGGGCCTGCTGGTCTTCACCGACGATGGCGTGGTGGCGCGCCGGATCATCGGGGGGCAGCAGGTCGAAAAGGCGTATCTCGTGCGCACGGAACCAGCGGCCTCCGACGGCCAGATCACCAAGCTGAACGGCGTGCTGCGCATCGATAGCCAGCTCCTCCGACCAATGCGCGTCACCCGCTATGATGCGGAGCGGCTTCGCTTTGTGCTCGTCGAAGGCAAGAAGCATCAGATCCGGCGCTGCTGTCGGGCCGTGGGGCTCATGGTGACGGATCTATTGCGGGTCGCGGTGGGACCGCTGGAGCTCGGCGACCTGCCGGAAGGCTGTTGGCGCGTGCTGCACGAGAGCGAGATCGCGCGCTTGCAGGCGGATGGGCACGTGCGCGGCGCGGAGGTCGGTCGGCGCACCGCGCGCCGGAAGCCTGCGCGCTGAGGTGCCATGCGTTTCTTTGCATCGACGGCCAAGGGCTTGGAGGGGTTGCTGGCGGAGGAGCTGCGCGCGTTCGGAGCTGCGGCGGTCGAGCCCACGCGCGCGGGGGTCGCCTTCGAAGGCGGCCTCGAGGTCGGCTATCGCAGCTGCCTCTGGTCCCGCGTCGCCAGCCGAATCCTGCTCCCGCTCGGCTCCTTCGAAGCGCGCACGCCGGAGCAGCTCTACGCCGGTGTGCACGCGATCGCCTGGGCACGCCACATCCCGCCGCGGCGCACCTTGGCGGTCGATGGCAGCTCAGTCCAGTCGGCGATCGCACATTCCCATTATGCGGCGTTGAAGACGAAGGATGCGATCGTCGACCGGGTGCGCGCGGCGCGCCGCACGCGTCCCGACGTCGATGTGGAGCAGCCGGACGTGCGCATCAACCTCCATCTGCATCGCGACCGCGCGACCCTGAGCATCGATCTGTCCGGCGAAAGCCAGCACCGGCGCGGATACCGTGCGCGGCGCGCGCCGGCGCCGCTAAAGGAAACGCTGGCCGCGGGCGTGCTGCTGCTGAGCGACTGGCCCCGTCGCGCCGCGGCGCGCGAGCCGTTTCTCGACCCGATGTGTGGCTCGGGAACGCTGGCCGTGGAGGCTGCGATGATGGCCGGCGATGTCGCGCCTGGCCTTCGCCGGCAACACATCGGCTCCGCGGGGTGGAGCGGGCATGACGCCGCGCTCTGGAAGTGCCTCCGCGACGAGGCGATCGAGCGCGCGCGCGCGGTCGCGCGGCTGCGGTCGCCGATCCTCGGCTATGATGCCGACCCGGGCGCGGTGCGCGCCGCCGAGCAGAGCGCAGCTCGTGCCGGGCTGCACGGGCGCGTCCAATTCGCTACGCGCCAGCTGACTGATTGTGTGCCGCCGCAGGGTCTCGCGGCCGGCGTAATCGTCACCAATCCACCGTACGGCATCCGCCTCGGCCGCGAGGCAGCGCTGGGCGACGTCTACGAGCAACTCGGCGATGTCTTGCGCCGGCGATTCCTCGGCTGGACCGCCTTCGTCTTGACCGGGAGCGCCCCGCTCGCAAAGCGCATTGGCCTGCGGTCCGAGCGCCGCACGCCGCTCTGGAACGGCGCCATCGAGTGCCGGCTGCTCGAGTTCCCGATATCAGCCGAGCCCGTGCGGAAGGGCGCCGGGCCGCGCTGGCGGGCAGCGGCGCACCGCGACTGAGCGCAGGCGCCCGCCTCGCAGGCTACACACGGCACCGCCACGAATGCGGCGCGCCGGCTCTATCTGAGGCGAAGCGACTCCACTTGCCATAGCGATGCCGCGCCCACGGCAGGTGCTGCCCGGTGCTGGTTCAAGCGGCCGCGCGGCGCTACGCTGGCGCGCCTATGGATCGCGCGTTGTCGCTGTCGCCGCTGGTCGCGGCGATGAGCCGTCCCGAGTTCTATTCCCACCATCCGGATCGCGTCGAGCTCGTGCAGACGCACATCTCGTACGTATTCTTCGCCGGTGAGCACGTCTATAAGATCAAGAAGCCCGTTCGCTTCGCCTTCCTGGACTTTTCGAGCATCGACAGCCGCCGTCACTTCTGCCACGAAGAGGTCCGGCTCAATCGCCGGCTTGCCGGCGACGTCTACCGGGGCGTGTGCGGCATCGTCCCCAGCGGCAACGGGTTCGCGCTGGCGCCAGCGGATGCCTCCGGCGCGGTCGAATACGCGGTGCACATGCGGCGCTTGCCCGCCGATCGCGTGCTCACGCAGCTGATCGACCGCGGCGAGGCGACGGCAGAGCTGATCGACCGCATCGCGGCACGCGTAGCGGCGTTTCACGCCACCGCTGACGCCGGGCCGGCAGTGGCCCGCGGAGGGGACCCGGCGCGCATCGCCGAGCTGATGGACGCCGACTTCCGGGAAGTGGCCGCGCTGCATGGCGACACCATCAGTGCTGAGGACGACGCCGCCATTCAGGCGTGGTGCCACGGCGCTCTGCGCACGCACGATGCGCTGTTGCGACAACGGCAGGCCACAGGGCGCATCCGCGACGGGCACGGCGACCTGCACGCCGCGCACGTGTACAGCGTGGACGACGACGTGGTGATCATCGACTGCGTCGAGTTCAACCCCGCCTTCCGCCACCGCGATGTCGCGGCCGACATCGCCTTCCTGGCGATGTCGCTTGAGTACCGCGAGCGCTCCGACTTCGCGACGCGGTTCGTCAGCAGCTACGCAACCGCCGCGGCGGATCCGGACGCGGGAACGCTGGTGCCGTTTTACGCCTGCCAGCGGGCATACATCCGCGGCAAGGTGGACAGCCTCAAGGCCCGCGAGCCCGAGATCGATGCGGCGGATCGCGCCGTGGCCCGCGACAGCGCGCGGAGACATTTCGCCCTCGCGTTGCGCTATACGTGGTCGGACGTGCGCGCGTTGGTCGTCGTGTGCGGCCTCAGCGGCACCGGCAAGTCGACGGTTGCGGCAGCGCTGGCGGCGCGGACCGGCTTCGCGCACATCAACTCCGACCGGGTCCGCAAGCAGCTCGCAGGGCTGCGGCCGACGGAGCGCGGCGGCGCGGGCCTCTACACGCCGGCTCGCAACGCCGCGACCTACGCGGCGATGTACGGCGCTGCCGCCGACGCGCTCGCGCACGGGGGCGGGGCCATCCTCGATGCGACGTTTCTGCGCCGGCGCGATCGAGACGCGGCCCGCGAGGTGGCGGCGCGCGCCGGTGTTCCGATCCTGTTCGTCGAATGTCGGGCGGACGAGGAGAGCGTGCGCCGGCGGTTGGCAGAGCGCGCTCGCCGCGGCGATGATGCGTCCGACGCCGATTGGGCCGTGTACGCGATGCAGCGCCGTACGCAGGAGCCGTTCGCGGCCGACGAGCCGCGTGTGTGTGCCAATGCCGCTGGCGCGGGTGTATCGCTAATCGCGCCAATCGAGCGCGCGCTGCGCGCGCTCGCGCGCGGCTGAGCACGGCTGCTCGCCTGGCCGAGTCATCGGCCGCGTGCACGCCGATTCGTAACTGCCGTTGATCAGTTGCGCGCTTCGTTCAACGCTCTTGATGCAAGGTGGCGTATCGCTGCCAATTCGCGAAGACGCGCTCGATGTGTGCACGCGGACCGCCGTGTCAAGCCTCGGCAAAGCAGATCTCTGTGAATTCGTAACCTTTGCGAGCGCCCGTAAATCCTTCTGGCCAGGTGTACAATGATCGAGCCCTTGGCTACCGCGGCGGTCGGCCCCGCTTGGCATGCGGGTCGCAGCCTCCCTCATGAGCAGCCGGAAAACCGGCAGGAGGTAGGAGAGATGCGAAAGCGTAAGCAACTGGTGCTGGCACTCGCGGGCAGTGTATTGGGCATCGTCGCGAGTGCGGATTGGGCGAGCGCCCAGACCTACGCGCCGAGTGACTGGGGCCGACAGGGACGCATGAAGGACCCAGAAGACCGCGACCCAGGCGTGTTTCAGACCCAGTCGGGGCGTTTGGCGCGATACGATTCAGACCACCCGAACAAGCCGCCGTGGTCTCACGAGCACTCGCCGGGCGACAAGGACCTGGGCGAGCGGATGGAGCGCATCGCGCTCGGCAAACCAGTGAACCCCAACGAGCCGGGTACGGTGATGGTCGGGAGCACCAGTGCACCGACCGCGAGTTCCTGGACGGCGAGGTAGTCCCGTCATCATAGGTCGCAGATGAAGCGGCGCCTGCGCCGCTTCACAAGCCAGGATCGTGGCGAGGCGCCGCCGGCCGATGGTCGCCGCGCAGGCGCGCTCCCCCGGCGTGCAGAGCGCAGGGCAGGGCGCGCGGCGTGGCGACCCTCAGATCAGGCGACCGCCTTCCACTTGTGCTGCCAATCTTGGAACTCTTCGCGCAGCTTCGGCATCACCTGACTCGCGAACAGATCCATGTTCTTGATGGTCCGGTGATGCGGCATGTCGCCGATCTGAAACAGTCCGAGGACGAGCCCGAAGCGCAGCTCCTTGGCGATGTGCGACAGGCGCTGGCGCACGGTTTCTGCGCTGCCCACGAGACAGTACCCCTTCTCGTTCAGTTCCTCGAACGTCATGCTCTCCCAGTCGAGCTCGCTGGCGAAACCGAGCACGCGCTTCATGGTTTGATGCGTGACGTACCCGGGCGGGAAGTACATCTGTAGCGGCATGCGCAAGGCTTTGTGGTAGAGCCACAGGACGTGGTTCTTCGCTTCCTCCAGCGCTTGTTTGTCGGTCTCGGCGACGTAGATCGGAATCAGGTGTCCAAGCTGGTAGGGCGAGGCCGTGTAGCCGTAGCGCTCGGCGGCCTCGTGGTAGAGGTCGAAGAACTGCTTGACCAACCGGTCTGACATGTAGACCGCGAGGTACGGGTACTTGCGGTCCGGGTGTGCGCACCACTCCACCGTCTCCCGGCTGCCGAAGCCGGGCACCCAGATGGGCGGGTGCGGCTTTTGGAATGGGCGCGGCCAGACGTTCACGTAGCGAATGCGGTAGTGCTTGCCTTCCACGCGGAACGGGCCTTCCTCGGTCCACGCGCGGATGATCAGGTCGTGCGCCTCTTTGAAGCGCTCCGCCGAGGTGGTGGGGTTCACCCCCATCGAATAGTACTCACCGCCGATGCCGCGCACGAAACCGGAGATGATCCGGCCGCCGCTCACGACGTCGAGCATGGCCACCTCCTCCGCGACCCGCAATGGATGGTCGCGGAGGGGCAGCCCGTTGCCGAGAATGGCGATTTTCACCCGGCTGGTACGGCGGGCGAGCATGCCGCTGATCACGTTCGGCGCCGGCATGGTACCGTACGTGTTCTGATGGTGCTCGTTGACGCCTACCCCGTCGAAGCCGAGCTTCTCGGCGTACTCGATCTCGTCGAGGTAGCGGTTGTAGAGCTCGTGACCGCGCACGGGATCATAGTGGCGGTTTGAGAACGTCACCCAAGCCGACGGATACTTGCTCCGGTCGCCGAAGTCCTCGGGAATGTGCGGCCAGGGCATCAGATGGAAGAAGTAAAATTGCATCGCATGCCCTCCCGTGCGCGATCGTTCGAGCCCGTTATTCCCAGAAGAGAATCTTACGGACCGGCTCCTTCTGGAGGTTCTCGTTGTTCACGATGTCTCGCGGCATCTTGTCGTAGTTGATCCAGAACTCGTTCATGTACCACGCCTGCTGGAAGCCGGACTTCGGCTCCAGGAAGTACTCCTGCCCCCAGATGATCTGCCAGGGCTCGAGTCCCTCGTAGTCGTTCTGCAGGCGGGGGTCACCCTTCGCGATCGCGCGCCGGTTCACGCGGCGCCGGATGACCTCACCCTTGGTGTCGAAGGCCTCTTCGAACCAGCTGTTCATCGACTTCAGGCCGATGATGCGGCGCTGTTTCGCGTACCAGTACGAGCCCTTCGGAGTGAGCTCCATGATCACGCACGGCTCGCCCACGCCGTCCATACCGGTGCCGACCTGCTCGCCCTTGGTGTTGACGGTGAAGCCGAAGGTCCCGTCGGGCTGGCCCTTGTAGAGCGTCGTGCCGACGATCTTGTACTCGATGTCGTCGAACGGCTTCACCTGCGGGAAATCCTCCCAGCGCACGATCGTGCCAGGGATGAAGTCCTGCCGCGCGCCCTGCGGAAGGCGGCGGATCTTGCGGCTCGAGGGCGAGTAGAGGAACTCATCGTTCGCCTTGTCGCCGGTGTAGACGGTCGTCGACATTCCGAGGCCGCGGAAGTCGTCCGGCGCGACGAACGTGAACATGTAGCGTACGGTCACCTTGCCGATTTGATCCGGCGGCAGGCCGCTCGGGTCGCGCCGATACGCCACGGACCACTCGAACAACTCCTTATTGCGCTCGACGCCGTCCGGTGAGGTGAGATCGATCGCCCACCGGGTCAGGTAATTCGAGGCGAACTCGCTGAAATACACGGACGTGTAGACGATCGAGTGGACGTCCCGGCCAGACATCTTGAAGCGCTCATCGAGCGTGCTGTCCCACGGGTAGGGCAAGTCCGGCTGGATCCAGCGGTCGTAAATGGCGGGACCTTCGACCTTGTAATCCTTGTGCTGCCACGGCTTCGGCTGCCAGACCAAACTCTCGTCGCCCCAGCTGACATTGTACGTGCCGGCCTGTGATCCAGGGGTGATCTTGTACGGCTTGCCATTGATCATCTGAGTATAGTCCGACCCCACCTTCTGCTTGACCAGCGCCTCGGCTTCGGGGTTCGGCGGCGTCCACGCGAGCGCGGGACCGGTTCCCCCTGCGATCAGCATAGACAGGGAGAGGGTAACGAAACGCATCCTCATAACTCTGGTCTCCTGGCCCCACGTGCTCGGGGGCGGTTCTGAGTGGTGCTCCTGCGATCAGCTCCGCAGGAAGGTTGAGATGACGCTTGCGGCTTCGCGCGGCCGCTCGCACGGCGGCAAATGCCCGCAGGCGTCCAGGGTGACTAGTCGCGCCCCGGCAATCCCCTCCGCGTACGCCTTTCCCATGTCGATCGAGACCAGGCGATCCGACGCGCCCCACACAACGAGGGTGGGCACGCGGATGCGGTACAGCCGGTCGCGCAGCTTTGGGTCGTAGAAGAACGGGTTCCAGGCGACTCGCGCCGTCGCCTCGCGCGCCTTGAGCGTTGCTTCGAGTTGCTCCGGCGTGGGCTCGTCGGGGATGAAAGATCGAGCCAGCTCAGATTCGGGATCGTGGAACACCATGTGACGGAGCTCGTTGGGAAAAGCGGCGAACACGTCGCCTACCAACGCGGTGTCCACCTTCAGCCCGACCGGATTAATGAGGACGAGCTTGCGGACGCGACGCGGATGATGCACCGCCAGCTCCGCCGCCAACCACCCTCCGAGTGAGGTCCCCGCGACGAGCGGTTGTTCGAGATCTAGCGCCTCGAGCACATCCACGTAATGGAATACCAGATCTTCGATCGTATCGATGCGATCGAGCCCTTCGGATTCCGCGAAACCGGGATGGGCTGGAACGTACACCGTGAAGTGCTGTGCGAGGTGATCGAAAAACGGCAGCCAGGCGACCTCGCCGCCGGCGCTGTGTAGGTAGAGGAGCGGTGGCCCATCGCCGCCGCGCAATACCTGGATCTTGCGACCTCGAATGTCGAGGAACTGCCCTTCACTCGGCATTGAAGAAATTTCGCGACTCACCGCTATCCCTCCGCCCGAAAGCTGTCAAGCGCGGGTACGTGGCCCGATGCAGAGCGGTACGGCGGTCACTCGCGCACGTTGAACGCGACGCGCCCCAGATGCTGCACTTCCGTTTCGACATAGAGCTTGGGAGACAAGGGCTCTGCGGCAGTCGCGCCGCCGGCCATCACCACCCATCCCGGTTCGAGACGCCCGCCTTCAGCCGCCACCATACGCGCGGCGGTCACGAGCGACCGCAGCGGATGTCCCATGATCGCGGCCGAGGAGCCGATCTGCACCGGGCGGCCGTCGAAGCTCATCACCATGCCGAGATTGCTGAAGTCGATGT
>JBFXHX010000021.1:0-68129 GCA_050176585.1 Binatia bacterium | reverse complement strand
CGGCTCGCCAAGGCTTGATCGCCAAGCTCTGGATCGTCACCGGCGTCCGCAGCGCGCTGCTCAACTGCCGTTCGATCAACGGGCGCACGCTCGCCGCCACCAAGCCGAGGATCAGGAGCGCGCAAGCTATCAGAGCTAGCGCCGCCGTTGCGAACAGCCGCCGCGTGTTGCCGCTTGGGCGGAACGCCGGCGCTTCTTTTGCCGGGCGCGGCGCGTCGACAGGAATGCTCACCCGGTCTCCAGATTGCTGCGCGGCCTGGAAACGCGCAAGCACCCGGCCTGATAAAGCCGTTCAGCACTGCGATCGATTTTGGCGACATGCGCACTGTGCGGGGTGGCGCTCGAAGCGCGTGGTCGCGCCGCGGGCGTGGGAACGGCGCCGGGGTTTGCGCCGTTCGGGCCAACACCCGTTTGACGTTCCCGTACTCGGTGGGCTAGCAGCGGTCAGGACTTGGCCGATCTCACGTAGACGTAGCGCTACCAATCCGGCAGCGTGGCCTCCGAGCGCCGAGCAGAGCGGGCCAGCGGCCGGTGATGTGGTGGAGATGTCATCGGATCACGCAGCGATTCTCGGTGTTCCCGGGGCGAGCGGCGCGGCGTCCTTGGGCGTGATCTCGGTGGCGTGAACAGATTGCCGCGGGAGAGTGCGGTGGGTGACTCGGCCGGAACCGTTCCGTACCCAGCGGCGAGCCACCGAAGCCGAAGGCGCGCGCTCGCGCTCGCTACACCGGAATGCGTGCGGGCTGGCGCACTCGCGCGCTGTCGCTTTACACTCGAGCTCGCCGGCCGTCAGAGGAGTCGATGATGGCGTACAACAAACCGCTGCCGGTCATGCAGGGCTGGACGAAGGAATTTTACGAGTTCTGCAGGAAGCGCGAGCTGCGCCTGCAGCGCTGCAAGCACTGTCGAACGTGGCGGCACATCGCCCGGCCGATGTGCAGTGTGTGTCAGTCCTGGGACTGGGAATGGGCCAAGGCGTCCGGGCGTGGGACGCTCTTCACGTGGTGCACGGTGTATGAGCCACCCACCCCCCTTTTCGAGGATGAAGCACCGTATGCCGGCATCGTCGTCGAGCTCGAAGAAGGACCGCGCATGGTGAGCTGGATCGGCGGTATCGACCCCGCGAAACTGCGCGCCGGCATGCCACTCGAGGTGTGGTTCGACGACGTCACACCCGAGATCACGCTGCCCAAGTTCAAACCGGCTTCGTAAGCGCGCTGCCGCGCCCGCTTCGGCGACCGGCAGCTTCGAATCGAAATGTACGGGAGGAGCGCATGGGAGCTGAGTTGAGGGACAAGGCTTGCATCGTCGGCATTGGCGAGACGCAATACTGTCTCGGCAGCGCCAAGGGCGAGCTCGAGCTCGGCCTCGAGGCCGCCCTGCTCGCCATCAACGACGCGAGGCTCAAGCCGCAGGACATCGACGGCATCGTCCTGCCTGGCGGAGAGCTGACCGCCGCCGACTACGCGATGAACTTCGGCATAGAGGACTTGGTGTACACGGTCTCGCTGCGCGAGTTCGGCGGCGCGATGTGCATCGCGTCCGTGGAAGCGGCGGCGCTGGCCGTAGCCAGCGGGTTGTGCAGAAACGTGCTGATCCCGTGGGCCGTCCGCCTGCACAGTGAACGGCAGGCGACGAGAACCGCGCAAGCGGCAATGGCCGGGACCCCGCAGGCGATGACGTACCGCGATTATTATGCGCCGTACGGCATGACCGGCATTCATCAGTTCTACGCGTGGCATTGCCGCCGGCACATGACCGAGTTCGGCACCAACGAGCGCCAGCTCGGCGCCGTCGCGGTGGCGTCGCGCAAGCACGCGCGCCTGCACGCGGGCGCCCTCCTCAAGGGACAGCCGCTCACGATGGAGGACTACCTCCACTCGCCGTGGATGACGTATCCGTATCGCGTCGCCGACTGCATGATCGAGACCGACGGATCGGGCGCGGTCGTGCTGACGTCCGCGGAGCGCGCCCGCGATACGCCGAACCGGCCGGTCTATGTGATGGGCGTGGGCGCGGGGTCGCCGTATCCCGCCAACGACATCACCAACTTCAAGGATTTCTTCTCGATGGGCAGCACGTTCTCGGCGCGACGGGCGTTTGCAATGGCGGGCATCACACCCGGCGATCTCGACTTCGCCCAGATCTACGACATGTTCACGTACCACGTGATCGCGCACCTGGAGGAGATCGGCATCTGTAAGCGCGGCGAGGGCGGCCCCTTCGTGGAAGACGGCCGCATCGAGCTCGGCGGCGAGCTGCCGGTCAACACGCATGGCGGCAATCTCGCGCACGCCACCTGCCAGTCGATGAACCACCTCATCGAAGCGGTGTGTCAACTGCGCGGGCAGGCCGACAAACGACAGATCAGGGACGCCGAGATCGGCGTGGTCGTGGGCTTGGGCGGCGGCGCGCACGGGGCGGTCGCCATCTTGAGGCGCTGACTCGATCCCCAGCCGTGCTTCGACGCGGAGGCGCGAAGGGTGAAACGCCTTCGCGCCTCCGTCTCCTTGCATTGACGCTGCGCAGCCACCTCCCGCGGCCAAGATGCCGCGGACTCAGCCCGGCGGCGGCAGGCCCTGCGACACGTGTTGGACCATGTATTGCCAGGTGCCGTTCCGATGGACGAGCACCTCGGTGCTGCGCACGGGGATGTGGATCGGTGCGCCATCCGGCCCGTTATACGTGACCTCCCAATGGCCGACCGAGCTGAGATGACCATCGCCGAGCCGCGTCGCCCGCACGTCGTTCAGAACCAGGGTGAGCCCGGTCATATTGGCGAACGCCGTGGCGATGAGCGAATCGATTGCCGCGCGGCCGTATGCCTCGTCGCCTTCGTACTCCCAGAGCGCCCACACGTCATCGGCATAGAGCGCCTGGGCGGCTTTCACATCGCCGGCGTGAGCGGCGCGGATGTAGGCCTCGTGCATCGCGCGTACGATGGCGGTCGGATCGCCGGGGGCGGGGATCGCATTGCGTGACATGACACCTCCACCTCGAGATTGGCCTGCGACATCGCGCCGCTCTTGCCCAGCTGTCAAGAAGCAGCGCGTTGACACTCAGCGGAGAACTGTGCGACAGCAGCCGCGTTCGTACCGGTACCCGTCGAGGAACGCTGCTGGACGATGTGCGCTGGGCAACGAGGACATGCGATCGGCAGATCGAGACGCGGCGCTCCAGCTCGGTGCCGCCCAGTGTACCACCGGCACCAAGTCGGGCAGCGGCACCGATCGTCGCCATCCGGGTCGGCGCGGAGCGAGCCCGCGCGCCGCGCATATGGGCGCGTCCCGTGGAGTGGGTCCGCTGCCGACGCCGCCGAGCGCGGGGTCGCTGTCCGCGGGGCGTCGACCCGCCCTGAGGTGAGATCATGAGCCAATCGACCGCGATATTCACCGAGGCCGAGCTCGAAGCGATGCGCAGACCGCTGGACGAGGCCTTCTCTCCGCCGGGGTCTTACTATCTCTCACCGCGCTTCCACGAGCTGGAGATCGAGCGCATCTTTCTGAAGGACTGGCTCTGGGCCGGCCACGTCGCGCAGCTGCCGAATCCCGGCGATTACTTGGCCCTCACCGTCGGCACCGAGCCGATCTTGGTGACGCGCGACCTCGCCGGCGAGCTGCACGCGTTCTCGGCCGTGTGCCGTCACCGCGGTGCGGTGATTGCGAAAGGCGAGGGAAACTGCCGCGCGTTCGAATGCCCGTACCACGGCTGGACGTATTCGCCCCGTGGCGACCTGATCGCCGCACCGCACATGGAGAAGGCGAAGGGCTTCGATCGCAAGCAGCACGGCTTGGTGCCGCTGAAGCTCGACACGTGGGAAGGGATTATCTTCGTCACCTTCGACCCCGCGTCCGTGCCGCTCGCGACCGCGCTCGGCGATCTGCCCGAGTACGTCCGCAACTACAAGATCGGTGACATGACCTTCGTCGAGCGGCGCACATACGATTTCGACTGCAATTGGAAAATGCTGGTCGAGAACGCGATGGAGACGTACCATGTGGGCTCGACGCACCGCAGCGCCGCGGGCACCGAGTACCTGGATATGAAGCGGTGGACCTACAAGGACGGCAGCCCCGGCCTGTACTACGACATGATCTTCACCGCGAGTCAGCCGGTGAGCATGAACCAGCCCGGCTCGATCAGCGAGACGGCGTGGGTGGTCGAAGGGCTGACCGACGCCGAGCGCCTGGAGCAGCACTTCATCCTGATCTATCCCAACTTCCTCCTGCTGCTGCAGCCCGACGGCGCCACGTTCTACGTGATGATGCCGAACGGCCCCGATCGCACCAAGCTGGTCTGCGATTGGTACTTCCCCGCCAAGTTCAAGGCGCGGCCGGATTTCGAGGAAGTGACGCGCGGTCCAATTGAGGGCCTGGACGGCTTCACGCGCGAAGACCTCGAGATCACCGCGCTCACCACCGAGGGCTACCGATCGAAGTTCTTCCGTCCGGGCCGCTTCTCGGTCGAGGAGCCGCTGCCGCATCGGCTCGCCCGCTACGTGCTCGACCGCTGCTTGGCGCCGGCCACACCCCCGCCGGCGGCGCGTCCCGCGGCGGGATCGCCGGGCTGACGCTATGCCCGTCGGCACGGTGTTCTCTTCTCCCGATACCGTCGGGGTGGCGGTGGTGAACTATCCTGCGCCAGTGCTCGAGACCCGTGCTGCAGTGCTCGAAAACTGCCGCAACCTCGCGCACTATATCGGCGCCGCGAAGCGCGGGTATCCGGGCCTCGATCTCATCGCATTCCCCGAATACAGCACGCAGGGCTTCCATCCGGACCGCTGGCGCGAGCTCACCGCAGACTGTCCAGGGCCGGAAACGGACATCTTCGCGGAGGCGTGCCGGCGCAACCGCGTGTGGGGCGTCTTCTCGCTCACCGGTGAGCACAATCCCGCCGGCAATCCGTTCAACACCTGTGTCGTGATCGACGCGAATGGCGACATCGCCCTGAAGTACCGCAAGCTCGTGCCATGGTGCCCATTGGAGCCGTGGTTCCCGGGCGACCGCACCGCGGTAGCAGTGGGCCCGAAGGGCCTGCGTATCGCGCCGATCATCTGTTACGACGGCGACCAGCCGGAGATCGTCCGCGATGTCGTGGCGAAGGGCGCCGAGCTCGTCGTCCGCATCCAGGGGTACATGTATCCCAACCGCGAGCAGCAGCGGATGGTCGCGCAGGTGCGCGCGCTCGACAACCTCTCGTACGTCGCAGTCGCGAACCTCGCCGGACGGGATTTGCAATACTCGTATTTCGGTGATTCCTGCATCGTCGATTTCGACGGCCGGCTGCTCGCCGCGTGCGGCAGCGCACCCGGCGAAGTGCAGTACGCGCTACTCTCGATCTCGGCGATCCGGGACGCTCGTCGCCACTGGCGTTCGGAGAATCACTCTTTCAACCTGCTGCATCGCGGCTATACGGCCGTACCGGGCGGCGTGGCGGAGTGCCCGCTCGACTTCTACCGCTTATGGGTCGGAGACCCCGCCCGCGCCCGCGCGCTGGTGGAGGGCCCGGGCTGGCCGAACCAGTAGGGGCCCCTGGCGTCTAGGGGCCTCGGCGTCGGTGCGCGGTCTCCCGGCCGGACGCGCTCAATCTTCGCGCCCGCGGAGCTGGATCAGCTCGACCTTATAGCCATCCGGATCTTCGAGGAACGCGATCTCGGTGGCGCCGTGCGCCATTGGGCCGGGCTCGCGGACGATTTTGGCGCCTTTCTTCCGGTACTGGTCACACGCCGCATAGATGTCGTCCAGCCCGATCGCCACGTGGCCGTACCCCTTGCCGAGATCGTAGGAGCTCGTGTCCCAGTTGTGGGTCAGCTCGAGCACAGTGGTGTCGTCTTCGGCGCCGTACCCGACGAACGCCAGCGTGAACCGCCCCCCCGGATAGTCCTTTTTGCGGAGTAACCGCATGCCGAGGACGTCACAGTAGAAGGCGAGCGACCGGTCGAGGTCGCCGACCCGAAGCATCGTGTGGAGGATGCGCATCACTTTCGCTCCGGCTGTATCAGCGCGCTCTCGCGAGCGGCGTGTTGGCGTTTGGCGCCGTTCCTAACCCGGGGGGTGGCATCGGTCAACTTGAGCGGGCGAGGTGACCCTTTGACCGCGCGAGCGTGGCCGACCTGGAAGTCGTGCCGGCCGCCATCGTCGACGTGAGCGACGAAATTTTCCGCAGGGGCAGAGGTCGCGTTCCCACATGTGCGGGCGCCGGGCCACGGCGGCGAGACCATCGCCGGCCGGCATAGAGTCCGCGCGGGAACGGCGCCTTCAGCGCGCCGCGCTGATTTGCTGGGCATACCATTTCGCGAAGGCGCGGACGTAGTCTTCCTTCGAGCTCAACGGGCCCCTGTCGGCGAAGCGGCTCCTGGCGGCCTGTTGCACCGCCGTGTGGGCGTAGAAGTCCTCGTCGTTGATCTCGAACCAGAACCGCTTCGCCTCGTCGATCTTCGCCTGCAGCTCGGGATGGTCGAGATTGCTGCGATGGAAGAGGATGTCCGTGTAGAAGCGCACGCGGCCCGGCCCCACCGGAAACATGCGGGTGACGAGGGTTTGGTCGGGCCCCGGCCCAATCCAGTAGTTGGGGTAGATGAACACGAGGTACAGGTTCTCGCGCTGGTGCGCGGTGAGACCCGGCAACGGCTGAAAGAGCCCCGGCATCACCGGCCGGCCATCCTCTGCGGTCACCAGTGCGTCCGGTGCCGTCCCGCAACCGTTCAGGGCGTAGTGGCCGTTATCAGGGCGGTACCAGATTTTTTGAATCGGCCAGAGCCATTGCGCCGTTTTTCGGTGCAGGCCGATGTGGTGGTAGCAGTCGCCGTTGTCCTGCGCGACTTTCCAGTCCCACGGCTGCTCGCCGTAGTCGCGCGACGCGACCGTCACGCATTCGGAGAGCCGGAACTCCTTGAGCTCCTCCAGCAATGGTTCGAGCCGGGGCGCGAGCGGTTCCGCACGGCCGTCCAGATTCACGAAGACGAACCCCTCCCAGACCTCGTGCCGGATCGGGATCAGGCCGCGCTCGTTGCGCCGAAACGACACTGAGTCCGTCATTTCGGGCGCGCCGCGCAGCCGGCCGTCGAGCTCGTATGTCCACGCGTGGTACGGGCACTCGAGCGCCGTCGCGTTGCCGCTGCCCTGGCAGATGGGCATCCAGCGGTGGCGACAGATGCGCGAGAACACGTGCAGCTCGCCGCGCATGTCGCGGGTGAGGACCAGCGGCTCGCCGATCACGTCGACCGACATGAAATCGCCCGGCGATGCCACCTGATCCGCGCGGCCCATCAGGAGCCACCCGGGGCGGAAGATGCGCTCACACTCGAGCTCGAACAAGTCCGCACAATCGTACACGTCGGGCGGTAATGTCTTCTGTTCCGCGTTGCCGGATGCCGCGATCTCGCCCAACTCGCTGAGGATGGCCGGCAGAGCATGGCGGGTGCGCTGAAGAGCAGACTCGCGTTCGGCGCGTGCGGGCAGCGGCGCTCGATCGTTCATCGCATCACTCCTCCCTCGTCACGTGCTACTGATCCACAATCCAGCGCGTCCGTCCACAGTGGACGGCCACCGCCTCCGGAATATCTCCTGGACCTGTGCCGGGTCGGGCGGTGCGGAGCGGTGGGGTTCTGCCGCGCGTCCGCGACGAGCGACGCTGCGCGATGGCGGCCGCCACTTCCGATTCGATGTATCCGCGGGACCTGTGCCCGCGCCGGTCTGCGCCTGTTTCCACCCGGGCATCGCTGCGCGATGCCAGGTGCCGCGGCTATATCCGGCGGGGCGACGAAGAAGGCGCGCTTCGCGCGCCGGGCCGCCACAGCCACCGTCGGGCGCATAGAAGCGTTGCGCCGCGCGCTTGACGCACACGCGGTTGCCGCGAGCGTTCGCGGACAGGTTGCGCCGTGGCACAGAGCCCGTAAACCGACGCAGCGGAGCGGTGCATTACGCAGTCGCGGCCCTGGGGGGATCGAGGCGGCGGCCAGCCTTCACGACCTGGCCGGGTACGTCGTGGCCGACCAGCGCCGGCAGCTGCCGCGAGCAGTCGAGGAGGGCGGGGAGGTCGACCCCAGTTGCGCAACCGATCAGGTCGAGCATGTGCACGAGGTCCTCGGTGCACACGTTGCCCGTGGCGCCGGGCGCGTAGGGGCATCCGCCGAGGCCGCCGAGCGACGCATCGAAGCGGTCGACGCCGGCCGCGAGCGCCTCGAGCGCGTTGGCCAAGCCCATGCCCCGCGTGTTGTGCACGTGCAGCGTGAGCTGAACCGCGGGGAATCGGGAGCGGAATTCGGAACAGAGCGCGCGCACCTGGGTCGGGTACGCCATCCCGGTGGTGTCGCAGAGCGACATGCCGGCGACGCCGAGCTCGGCAAAGCGGCGGCACCAGTCGAGCACCGCGTCGGCCGGCACATCGCCCTCGAACGGACAGCCGAACGAGCAGGAGAGCGAGACGTTCACCGCGATGCCGTGTGCGTGGGCCAGCGCGATCACCCGCTCGAGCTCGCTGAACGACTGCTCGCGTGTCAAGCGCAGGTTGGACGCGTTGTGCGCCTCGCTGGCCGACATCACGAGGTTGAACTCGTCGGGGCGGCACGCGGCGGCGCGCTCGCCGCCGCGGACGTTCGGCACGAGCACAGTATACGAGACGCCGGGCACACGCGTGATCCGCGCCATGACGTCCTCAGCGTCGCGCAAGGCCGGGATCGCCCGCGGCGAGGTGAAGGACGTGACCTCGATCTTCGCGAGGCCGCAGCGCGACAGCGCATCGATGAGCGCCACTTTGCGGCCGGTTTCGATGAACATCGATTCGGCCTGAAACCCGTCGCGCGGGGCGACTTCCTGAATATACACGCGGCGTCCCATCACTATACGACCTTCTTGGCGCGCAGTGCCGCGAGCGCGTCGCAGCCGACGAGCTCGCTGAGCACGGCGTCTGTATCGGCGCCCAGCGCGGGCGCCGCGTGGCGGATCTCTCCCGGGGTCGCGGACAGCTTGGGCACGATGCCGGGCACGTCGAGCTCATAGCCGTCGCGCGTGGTGACGCGGCAAATCATGTCGCGTGCGCGGTAATGCGGGTCCTCGGCGATGTCTTTCGCCGAGTAGATGCGGCCGCAGGGGACGTGCGCCGCATTGAGGTGGTCGAGCACCTCCGTCACGCCGCGGCTCTGCGTCCAAGCGCTGATCGCGGCGTCGATCTCGCCGACGCGGGCGACGCGGCCGTCATTCGTGCCGAGACCCGGATCCGCGCCGAGGTCCTGTCTCCCGATCACCTGCATGAGCCGCTTGAAGATGCTGTCGCCGTTGCCGCCGATGAGCACGTGTCCGTCGGCGCACGCATACGCGTTGCTGGGGGCGATACCGGGCAACGCGCTGCCGGCGGGCTCGCGGATTGCTCCGAACGCGCTGTATTCGGGCAGCAAGCTCTCCATGCAGTTGAACACCGCCTCGTACAACGCGACGTCGATCACCTGGCCCGGGCCCCCGTTGACCTTGCGATGATAGAGGGCCAGGAGCACGCCGATCGCGCCGTGCAGCGCGGCAATCGTATCGCCGATGCTGACGCCCACCCGCACCGGCACGCGGCCCGGTTCACCCGTGAGATAGCGCAGCCCGCCCATCGCTTCGCCGATCACGCCGAAACCCGGCCGATCGCGGTACGGACCGTCCTGTCCATAGCCGGAGAGGCGCAGCATCACGAGGTTCGGGTTGAGCGCCGAGAGTTGCTCCCAGCCGAGCCCCCAGCCCTCGAGCGTGCCGGGGCGGAAGTTCTCGATCAGCACATCCGCCTCGCCCGCCAGGGCGCGGCAGACGTCCTGCCCTTCGGGAGAGCGCAGGTCGAGGGTCACCGAGCGCTTGTTGCGCGACTGCACCTGCCACCATACCGACGTTCCGTCTTTCAGCATGCGCCATGCGCGGAGCGGATCGCCCTGGCCGGGTGGCTCGATCTTGATCACGTCGGCGCCGAACTCGCCGAGAATCTTCCCGCAAAACGGTCCTGCGATGAGCTGTCCGAGCTCGAGAACGCGCACACCGGCCAGAACCTGCGTTTTCGTCGACGGCATGGTGCGTAGATAGACTGTCCGTTGTTGCGTGGCCACACCCCCACCGCGGAAGCGTGCGCCGCCCAGGGCCCGCCCGAGTGGCGGACCGGCGGTGGATATCGATATTGACCGAGCGACGCGGCACCTGCTACGAGGCCTTCGCTCATCTATCGCCGGGCCTGTGGCCGCGAGAATCACGGAGATCCCACAGTGGCTATCACATTCAACTTCTCTGGGCAGACTGCGCTCGTGACGGGCGCCACCAGCGGCATCGGTGAAGCGGTCGCGCTCGGCCTGGCGAAAGCCGGCGCGAACGTCGCCGTGGTCGGGCGCGATGAAACGCGGCTCGCCCGCGTGCGTGACGCGATCGCCGCCGAAGGCGTGGGCGCGCTCGGGCTGCGCGCCGATGTCCGCCGGCGCGAAGACGTGCGCAGCTCCACGAAGGCGACGCTCGACCGCTTCGGGCAGATCGACATCCTGGTCAATTCCGCCGGCATCGTCCGCTTTGTGCCCGCCATCGAGACCAGCGACGACGACTGGGACGACACCATCGCGACCAATCTCACCGGCACGTTCCTGTACTGCCGCGAGGTGGGCAAGGCGATGGCGCACCGGGGTTATGGCCGGATCGTCAACATCGCCTCGGTCGACGCATTCAACGCCGTGCCGACAGAGGTGGCATACTGCGCCAGCAAGGCCGGCGTGGTGGCCATCACGAAGGTGTTCGCGGTCGAGTTGGTGAAATCCGGCGTGCACGTCAATGCGGTCGCGCCTTGCGATTTCGACACGCCGATGGTCGCCGAATACATGTCGGTGCCCGAAAATTTGGCCGCCACGCTCGCCGGCGTGCCCGTCGGACGCATTGGCAAGCTCTCCGAGCTGGTGCCAGCCGTCCTGTACCTGGCGTCGCCGGAGGCGAGCATGGTCGTCGGCCATACGCTGTTGGTCGACGGCGGCCGCACCATCATTTGAGCTGGCAGCGGCCGAGCACCCACTCACAAGGGAGAACCCGATGTCTCGTGCCTCTGTCGCGACCTCGGCTGCGACTGCGCCGGCGCGCGCCGGCCGTGCGTATTCAGCCGAAACCGAGGCGACCCTGGAAGCGATGCGCGCCATGGTCGAGAGCGGCAACGCGGAGTGGCAGTCGCTCCCGCCGCACGCGTTCCGCTCGCCAGAGATCTTCGAGCTCGAAAAGGAGAAAATCTTCCGGGCGGGCTGGGTCCTGATCGGACGCGCCGACCAAGTGTCCAAGCCGGGGGATTACCTGACCGCCGACGTCGTGGGCGAGCCGCTGGTCATGCTGCGCGACCGCGATGGGGAGCTGCGGGTCCTGTCCCGCGTCTGCCGGCACCGGTGGATGGAAGTCTGCACCGGCAGCGGCAACGCCAAATGGCTTACCTGTCCGTACCATGCGTGGGTGTACAACCTCGATGGCACGCTGCGCGGCGCGCCCGGCATGGATGAGACCCCCGGCTTCGACAAGGCGGACATTCGGTTGGCGTCGATCCGCCACGAAGTGTGGCAGGGATTCGTGTACGTCAACTTGGATGGACACGCAGAGCCGCTGGAGCCGCGGCTCGCGCCGCTTGCGGCGGAGCTCAAGGAGTTCAACCTTCCCGAGTGGAGGGTCGTGAAGAGCCAGGACTTCGGCGAGCTGCCGTGGGACTGGAAGGTCTTTCAGGACAACGGGGACTGCTATCACCATATCGGCATTCACCGCGGCACGTTCGAGCGGGATTATCCCGGGCTCGGGGCCTGGGACTCGCCGAACAACGGCCACTACACGCTGATCTGGTGCCGCGCCGGTGAAAACAACATCGTCACCGGGCCAGACGGACTGCCGGTGATCAGGACGCTGTTCAAGCCGCTCACCGGACTGACCGAGAACCAGCGGCTGAACCTGTGCCTCTTCTATGTCTTGCCCAACTTCTGGGTGTTCCCGAGCCCCGATCTCGGCCTGTACATGCGCGTGTTCCCGCTCGGCCCTGGCCGGCTCCACATGACGCTCGAGTACATGGTACCGCCGCACGTGCTCGAGGACCCGGAGTTCACCCAAAAGCTCGGCGAGATTGAAAAGTACGCCGAACTCTTCAACGGCGAGGACACCCGAGTCTGCGCCGCCGTGCAGCGCGGTCTCGAGAGCGAGCATGCGACCAGCGGCAAGTACAGCAAGCTCGAGGGACACAATCGCGATTACGCACTCTGGGTGGCGCGGCAGCTGACCGCGTGATCGCGGCGCCGGCTCGGTCCGCTTGGCCGATAGGCGGTGGGCGGCCGGGCGAGCGCCCGTCGGATAGCACATGGATCTGCGTTGGTATCCCGCGGAGCGACTCCGCGAGTTTGCGACCGCCGTCTTTCGCCACTTCGACGTGCCCACCGGAGACGCCGCGCTGGCCGCCGACGTCTTGCTGTGCGCCGACCTGCGCGGCATCGACTCGCATGGCGTGGCGCGCTTGCGCACGTACTTCGACCTGCTCGAGATGGGACGGATCAATCCGCGGCCGCAGCTGCGGATTGATCGCGAAACGCCGAGCACGGCGACCGTCGACGGAGACAACGGCCTCGGCCTGGTGATCGGTCCGCGCGCCAACGCGATCGCGATGGACAAGGCGGAGCGCGTCGGATCTGGCTGGGTGGGCGTGCGCAATACCAATCACTACGGCATCGCCGGCTATTACGTGCTGGAAGCGCTCCAGCGCGATCTCATCGGCTGGTCCATGACGAATTCGACGAGCCTCGTCGCGCCGCTCTGGGGCGCCGAGCGAATGCTCGGTACGAACCCGATCGCCATCGCATTTCCCGGGCACGAAGAACCGCCGATCGTCATCGATATGGCCACCTGCGCGGCGGCATTCGGCAAGATCGAGATCGCGCAGCGCCGCGGCGAGCAAATTCCGTCGGGGTGGGCCATCGATCGCGACGGCCGCGTCACGACCAGCCCGCAGGCGATGGTCGAGGGCGGCGCGCTGCTGCCGCTGGGGAGCGACCGCGAGCGCTCGGGACACAAGGGCTATGCGCTGGCGGCCATGGTCGACGTGCTCTGTGGCGTGCTGAGTGGGGCCAACTGGGGCCCGTTCACCCCGCCGTTCGCGCTGCGCTATGAGATACCGGCGCGCAGCGTCGGCAAGGGCATCGGCCATTTCTTCGGCGCACTGCGGATCGACGGCTTCATCGAACCGGAGGAGTTCAAGCGGCAGATCGACGACTGGATCCGCACCTTTCGCGCGACGCGGCCGGCGCCCGGTACGAACGGGCCGCTGATTCCCGGCGATCCAGAGCGTCAGAGCGAGGCCGAGCGCGCGGTGACCGGCATCCCGCTGCTGCGCGCGGTCGTGGACGACCTGCGCGACATCTCCGCGCGCACCGGGATCCCCTTCGACTGACGTTCGGCGATCTGCTGTCCTTCCGGCGGCGTGACGTCTCCCACCGTGTAGCGCTGGACGCCCGCTCGGCCCACGACCAGGAGCCGAGAGTTGATCCACAAGCCGCGCGCGAACCAGCCCGGTCCGGCGCCGTAGTCAACCGTCACCACGCTGTGCCAGGTGCCCGAGTCGCCGGGCCACTCGGAGCGCAGAACGGTGGCGAGGTCGCCGACGGCGAGTACCATCGAGCGCGCTTCAATGGGGATCAACGCGTAAATATCGCTCCCGGTGGCGCGCTGCTCGCGCCAGCTCGTGCCGCGATCGGTCGTGACGAAGATCTGGCCGCCTTGACCGGTGACGAGCACGGTCGCGCTTCTGGTGCACGCGACGGCGAACAAATGCGGATCGAACACACCGCCGCCGTGGCGCCTCTCCCACGTCAGGCCGCCGTCTTCCGTCGCGAGAACCAGCCCGTATTCGCCGACCAGCACCGCGCGGAAACCGCCCCAGGAGGCGACGTCGTACAAGTGCGGCTCGACGGTCCCGAGTGCCTCCGTGAGCTCGGGCAGCACCTCGTCCCAGCGCAACTCCAGCGGATTCCACGTCGCGCCCCCGTCCGTGCTTCGCAGCAGCGTGCCGAATTCGCCGAGTATGTAGCCGGTGCGCGGCGCGGTGAACCGCACCCTGAGCAGATCTCGTTCGGTGCCGGAGTCGCGCCGCGCCCAGGTTTCTCCGCCATCGGTGCTCTCGAGCAGCAGGCCATGGGCGCCGACAGCGACGCCCCGACCGCGCTCGGCGAACGCGACGCTGAACAACGGCTCCTGCATTCCGGTGGAGATGGGTTGCCAGTGCGCGCCGAAGTCCGTGCTGCGCAACAGCTTCCCGTAGCGGCCGGCGATCACCACCGCGCCATCCGGAGTCCGCGCGATATCGTAAAACGCGTCCCGCGGCTCGATGTCCCGCACGGGCATCGTCCAGGCCTCGCTGCGATGGCAGCCAGCCAGCGCGGCGGCGCCGACCAGCGCGATTGCCAAGCTCGTGCAGCACTTAAACCGGCGCGCCTCGGTGCGAAGGACGTCCGTCATCGGTTTCACGGGATCACCGCGCAGCGTGTCGGCTTCTCTCTACTCGCAGTCACTCCTCCATGTCGAGAAAACTCATCAGCAGTTGGTGAAAGCTCTCGCGGTGCTCGATCTGCACCCAATGGCGGCAACGGCCGTATACGTGGAGCTGGGCATTTCCGCCCAGGCTTTGCAAGAGTCGCATGCCGGTCTCGATCGGAATGATGAGATCGTCGCGGCCGTAGACGAGGAGCACCGGGTTGCGCATGCGCTGGACATCGCCGGGCGGCACGACCAGCGCATCCATGTGCCGCTGCCTGGGCGGCGGGAACATCGACGTGTACGAACGGCGTACGTCGGGCTGCATCGCGGCCTCGAAGCGCATCCGCGCGATCTCGTCCAGCCGGTCACCGACGACGGATTCGTCGAAAGCGAACCAGCGGATCATCCGCGCCATGCGCGTCACCGACGGGTCGTCGTAAAAGCCCCAGATCTTGTCGAGCTCTGGCGTGAGCGTCATCGGCATGGCGGCCGGTCCCATCAGCACCACCTTGCCGAAGCGCTCGGGATACTCGGCGACCGCGTGCAGGGCGAGCGCGCCCCCGAGAGAGTTGCCGACGACGTGCGTCTTGCGAATACCGAGCGCGTCGAGGAGGTCGACGATCTGGTCCAGCCAGACGCGCAACCACGCGCTGAGCCCCTCCGGGGGAGGATCCGGATGCGTGCTTTTCCCGAAGCCGATCCAGTCCGGCGCCAAAGTGTCGTAACGCTGGCCGAAGGCCGGGAGCGCGTACATCCAGTTCGACCACGCGCTTGCACCGGGGCCCGAGCCGTGGAGGAACAGCACCGTATCGGAATGGCCGCGCCCCGCGCGGTTCAGCCAGCTCGAAAACCTGCCGTGCTGCACCAGCGTGTGCTCCACTTCGGCCATGGTCACCTCCGCTCTGGCATTTGCCCGTCGAGACGCCTCGTGCGCTGCTCAGCTCAACTCCGATGCCGATGTAGCCGGGGCCAGGACGCGTCCAGGGACGCCGGGTGATGGCGGCCGGCGATCCGCGAAGCCCTTCATCAGCTCCGCCACCGTGTGGCGGTAGCGGGTCACGTTCGCGATCTTCACCTCTTCGTAGCCGCGCACCAGCTCCGCCGCCTCGGCGATCGCGACCGCGCCGTCGTGATGCTCCGGACTGAGCGTGCGGAGGAGGGTCGCGATGGTCGTCCGGTATTCGTCGATCAGCGCCCGTTCCAGCCGGCGCATCTCGGTATGCCCGAACGGATCGAGCCAACTGCCGCGCAGATGCCGCATGGCGTGCAAGCCGCGAAACACACCAGTGATCCAGGGGCCAAAGCCCACCTTCTTGCGCAAGCCGATCGACCGCAACAACGGTGGGTGGAGGTGCCAACGGAGGCGGCGCGCGCGGGGAAAGCGCCGCCGCAGGACCTCTGGGCTTCCGGAGCGGAGGTGCAGCCGGGCGACTTCGTACTCGTCCTTGTAGGCCATCAGCTTGAACAGGGAGCGGGCGACGGCCTCGCTGAGCCGGGTCGAACCGGGCACTCGCTGCCGCTCCACCTGTGCCACCTCTTGGACGAACGCGACATAGCGGCGCGCCCAGTCGAAATTCTGATACTCGGCGAGCTCGCGGGCCCGCACTTCGGCGATGCCGCGAAGCTTCGCGTCGAAGCCGCAGCGCTCGACGATCTCCGTCGCGCGCTGCGCGGCCGCGGAATGCGTGGCCGGAAGCGCCTGGTCGCGCTGGCGCAGCGCGGACTCCGCCGCAGTGGGCTCGATGACCAGCCGGCGACCCAAGCGGAAGGCCTGCACGTTCATCTCCGCCGCGGCGCCGTTGATGCGGATCGCTTCTTCGATCGACGCAGCGGCGAGCGGGAGCCAACCGGATTGATATGCGGCCCCGACCAAGATCATATTCGTCGCCAGTTGATCGCCAAAGAGCTCCTCGGCGAGCGTACTCGCTGGCACGGAGACCAGAGCGTCCGGACGGCTCACTGCGGAAAGGGTCGCGATCAGGTCCGTACTAGTGGGGAGGGGGGCATCGGGGTCGCCGATCATGGCGGCGGTAGGCGCAATATCGGTATTCACCACCGCCGCGCTGCGCGACCGGTGCGCCTTGGCGAGGTTCTTCGCCTGCGTGCCGACCACCAGATCGAAGACGAGCAGGAGATCGGCCTCACCGGTCGCCAAGCAGTTATTCGCCTCCTCGTCGTGGTCGAGGATGCGGAGGCTCGACACCACCGGACCGCCTTTCTGCGCCAGGCCGGTTTGGTCGAGCGAGCGCACGTGCTTACCCTCCAGCGCGGCGGCGGTGCCGAGGATCTGGTTGATGGTCACCACGCCGGTGCCGCCGATGCCGGCCATGAAGACGCGGTAGCCGCGCGCGGCGTCCACCCGCGCAACGGGCGCTGGCAGAAAGTGTTCCACCGTCGCCGCCGGCCGTGCCCCTGGGGAGCGCGCCGGTTCCACATCGACCGTGATGAAGGATGGACAGTCGCCCAGCAGGCAGGAGTAGTCCTGATTGCACGAGGACTGGTGCACCTGCGTCTTGCGGCCGAACTCCGTCTCGACCGGATGGAGCGATAGACAGTTGGCCTTCTTGCCGCAATCGCCGCAGCCTTCGCAGACCGCCTCGTTGATGTAGACGCGGGTCGCCGGTTCGGCGAGCTTCTTCCGCTTGCGCAGCCGGCGGCTCTCGGCCGCGCAGCGCTGGTCGTGAATCAAGACGCTGACGCCCGTCACGTCGCGCAGCGTCTGCTGTGCCTCGTCCAGGCGATCACGGTGCCAGACCTCGGCGATTCCGGCGAGCGAGGCGTCCGCGTAGCGGCGCGGATCTTCCGCCGTGATGATGATCTTTCGCACGCCGGCGATCTCCAACGAGCGCGTCAGCTCGGGAATCGGGAGCAGCCCCGCGGCTTCTTGGCCGCCGGTCATCGCCACTGCGGAGTTGTACAGGATCTTGTACGTGACGTTGACGCCGGCCGCGATGCTCGCATTGATCGCTAGGCTCGCGGAGTGAGCGAGGGTTCCGTCGCCGAGGTTTTGGAAGAAGTGGGGGGTTTCCGTGAATGGCGCCATGCCGATCCACTGTGCTCCCTCACCTCCCATCTGGGTGATCCCCACATGTTGCGGGTTCTTCCACAGCACCATGCCGTGGCAGCCGATGCCGCCGCCCGCGAGAGATCCCTCTGGCACGAGCGTAGAACGATTATGTGGGCAGCCGCTGCAGAACGACGGCGCGCGGCGGATCGGGCCGTCGCTGAGCGCCCGTGCCGCGTCGAGCTCGGCGAGCCGCACCCGCACGCTCTCCAGTGCCATGGTGCGCGCGATCCGCCCGCCGACGGCGCGGGCGATGGTATCCACATCGAGGGCGCCGTCCGCCGGCAGGAGCGGTCGGCCTTCCTCGTCCCACTTGCCGACCACCCGCGGCCGATCGGAACCGCTGTACAGAAGATCGCGCAGTGCGGTCTCGAGATACGGGCGTTTCTCCTCGACGACGATGACCTCCTCGAGGCCGCGAGCGAGCTCGCGCATGATCTCACCCTCGACGGGATGCAGCAGGCCCATGCGCAAGAGGCGGATGCCGAAGCGGTGCAGCTCGGGTTCGTCCAGCCCGAGCGTGCGCAGGGCCTGGCGTAGATCGTAGTACGTTTTCCCGCCGGCGATGATTCCGAGCCGCGCGGACGCAGGTGCCACGGTGATGCGGTTCAGACCGTTTGCGCGTGCGTACAAGCGAGCCGCCTCCAGCCGCTCGTAGATCATCTCGCGTTCCGCGTGCAGCGTGCTCGGCGGCAGGAGGGTCGGGTTCAGGCGCGGCCGGAACGGCCGACCGCCTACGTCGAAGGAGGGGAAGACGGGGGCGACCCGTTCCGGGGCAACCTCGGCAGTGGCGGCCTCGTCGGCCACGTCCGAGACTATTTTCATTCCGACCCAGAGGCCCGAATAACGAGACAGCATGAACCCATGTCGTCCGAGGTCCAGGACCTCCTGGACGGTGCCGGGGTAGAGGACGGGGAACATGGCGTCGACGAACACCTGCTCCGTGGCGGATGGCAGCGTCGACGACTTGCAGGCGGGATCGTCACCGGCGATGCAGAGCACGCCGCCGTTACTCCCCACGCCGACGAAGTTGCCGTGTCGCAATGCATCACCGGCGCGGTCCACGCCGGGCGCCTTGCCGTACCACATGCCGAGCACTCCATCGTACTTGGCGCCGGGGAAGATGCTCGCCATCTGACTGCCGACGACGGCGGTTGCCGCGAGCTCTTCGTTCACGCCATTCGCGAATACGATCTGGTGTGCGCGCGCTATGCCTCCCGCGGATTCGAAGGCTCGATCGAGCCCGCCGAGAGGCGATCCCCGGTAACCCGAGACGAAGGTGGCGGTGTGCAGTCCAGTCCGGCGGTCGGCCCGGTGCTGATCCATAGGCAGGCGCACGAGCGCCTGCAGGCCGGTCAAATAGATGAGGCCTTTCTCGAGCAGGTATTTACGGTCGAGCCAGGCTTGGGGCTCATGGGCAGATCTCATCGTCGTCCTAACGTCGCGGCTGGCGTTCAGCTCGGGTATACCTTTTCCACTGGGCGGACCTCGACGACGTTCACGATGCCCTCGCGAACATACGGGTCGCCGGACACGAAATTCCATGCGTCGCCGAGCGACGGCGCTTCGAGCAGGATCAAGCCGTCACCGGATCCGTCGATGAACGGCCCGGCGAAGGCGACTCGACCTTCGCGAACGATCGGATCGAGATAGCCGCGGTGCAGCGGTCGCACGTCCGCCCTGTGCTCCTGGCCACCCGGCGCAGCGTGGTACAGCACGGCAAAGAACATCGCGTCCCCCTTCTTCTGCCAAGGCACTCATTGCGAGCCTTCCATCTCACCGCACTGCGCGCACGGCAGCAAGCCCCCGGCAGCTCCCGCCGCCAATGCCGGTGGTGCGCTGATGCCCGATGGCTGAGGCTCTCCGCAGTGCGTCAGGTTGCGACCGCGAATCGCGTATGCCAAACCGCACCGGCCTATGCTGGCAGGAATCGCGCGGAGGATGCGAGTGGCCGCTGGTGTTCATGCGCCGCGCGCCGGAGTCGCGACGCTTGGCCAAGGGCGCCCGCTCGCGGTGCGCTGCTTCGGCCGTGCGAGTTCACCACTCCTCATCCTGATCGCGCTCTGCGCGGCGGTGTCGTGCGGCGGGGCGGGAGCCGATACGAGTGGCGCTGACGCGCCCGCGCGGGTCGTGGATCGCACGCGCGATCCGCAGGCCTCCAATGACTTCCTGCGGTTGGTATATCTGCCGCACGGCGTCGAGCCCAGCGGCCGGCTCGGAGCGCCGAGCGCGGTCCGCGTGTTTGCCGGCGCAGCAGCCATGTTCGATCCGCCGCTGCCGCTGGTCGATGTCGCCGACTTTTTTGGCATCGCCGACGACCCCGATCGCGAGTTGCTGGTCATGCGCTGCCGGCCGGACACCGCCGCAGCGCTCGATGCGTGCTTGGCCAGCTGGCCCGAGACATTTCGGGTGATCGAACTCGATTTAGGCTCGCGGTTTACGTGCCCGCCGCAGCCGGGCTCTGCCGAGAACGCGCTCCTCTGTCTGGCGCGCACATTCGCGGATCCGCCCGAGCCCGAGGCCACACTCGCGCTGCTCGGTGCCTTTACGGTGGGCAGCGAGATGGTCGCCGATGCGCAGCTCGCAGGCGTGTTGCGCCAGCGCTACGGCATCTTTCCGAGCTTCAGCGGCCTCGGGTTATCGGTACGGGGCAGTGGCAGCGGCGCACCGCTCACCGCGACGGAGGCGCTGCGGAAAGCTGTGGTCACGGAGTACCTGCTGCTCAACGCGACGCTCGCGGACGGCGGTTGCCGCTGCATACGAGTGGCTCCGTACGCCGGCCGGACCGGCGCGCTGCTCGACATCGACTTCGTCGAGCGCCGCGGCGCGCTCGGCAGCTGCCGGCCGGTCGAGCGCCTGGCCCGCGGCCACTGACGTATCGTCTCGGGCAGCTTTGCTGCGCCGCCGCCTGCGCCTCCACTCGGTCCGGCGCCGCGTCGTTGGGCTCCTTGGAACGCGGGCGGTCCTCCGACGATTTACCGCATGCGTGATCGAGCGCGGCGTCCGCTGCAGGCTCCTCAGCGCCGCTCGCGCATGGCGGCTTCGAAACCCGGCAGGATCGCCTTGAAGAACGCGTTGCGGATTAAGTTGATGATGACCTCCCACGTGCTCAGCTCAGGTGAGGTCGTGGAGCCCTTGACCGTTGCCTGCGTGGCCACCTCATCCCGAGGATTCTCGAGCAGGGTGGAGATGCCGCCGACGATGCCCTCGTAGATCTTGCTGGGCAGCGATTGCTCGGCGTCCTGTTCCGAGTCATAAACGTCGATGTCGGCGAAGAACGGCTTGACGTATCCTTCGACTTCACCGTTGGCGATACGCAACTGGGTGTAGAGAGAGAAGCGCCCGGCGACCACGTCGAAATCTCCGTATGCTTGGAACAGGTCGTTCAGGGCACGCAAGTCGGTGTTCTCTATCCGCAGGGAAAGCTCGAGTTGCGGATTCTGGCGTCGCGCCATGAACGTGGCGATCAGCTCAGTTTGACCCGAGCCCATGAACAGGCCCTTTGCTTCGATGCGCCCTGGGTTCGCTTCGGCCTGATTCGAGATGTCGCGGATGGTGATGTCCGCGTTCGAGAGGAAGACGCGGTACGGCGGATTGGTCGTCTGATCGATGTAGCCGAGCTCCGCCTTGCGGATTTCGAGCTCATCGATGCGCACCACCGTTTCCGGCGCACCCGCCAGCTCGGTGGCGACCTGTTCCACTTTTTGCACTCGCCGCGCCTCTTCGGCTGCGGTGTGGGGTTTGTGCACGTAATCAACCGCGATCTCATCGATCCGCGCCCAGCGCAGATGCGCGCGGCGCGTTTTCTTGCCGTACTCCGCTTCGCCGCGCGCCGAGAGGATACCGCCGCGGATGTTCACGTTCACGTTGGTCGTGACGGGTTTCAGTCGCTCGAGCGGCACTTGGGAGATGTCGATCTCGGCGCGCCCGGTGGGTTGGGGCTCGGAGAGATAGTTCGCCTCGCCGTCGAGCTCGAGCCGCCCCTTGTCGAAGATGACGGCGCGCAGGTGCACGGGGGAGGGATATGGCACTTCGGGATTGCGGATGTTGCGGATGTTGGTGGTCACCAAGCTGATCTTGCTCAGCCGCAGAGGCCGTTTGGGATCGTCGTCGATATACGTCAGCGCGCCGTTATTGACGCGAAACTCGTTGATCTTGAGCGGATAGATCGACTCCAGTGCCTCCTGCCAACCTTTCTGATTGACCGGCACCTCATCCCGCGCCTCGGCGGTGAGCTGTGGACGGTTAATATGCAGCCGCGGCGAGCCGAAGGTGAAATCGGCCACGAGGCGCAGCGATAGCAACGCCCGCCAGTGCACGCCGGCATGTAGCTCCTCAATCACCATTACGGGCGGATCGGGATGCGCCTGTTGGCGGATGACCGGATTGTGCAGGGTGAGCGAAAAGCTGAACGGGTGTATGTCGAGCCCCGGAAGCTCGGCGGAATACCCGCGCAGGTGTTTATTCAGCTCGGCCTCCATGCTGCGGCGAATGGGCTCTTCGATCTGAGAAGCGATGGCGATTACCAGGACTGCGAGTACCAGGAACCCCAAACCGAAATAGCGCAGGATGCGCCGGCGTTTGCCGAGCTGGCCGACAGACACGCGCTCTGCCCTCGGTCCGACGCTTGCACCGTGCGCCTTCCCGGCTTGCATGGGCATCCGTGGGTGCAATCAGCGCGCCGCTCGACAGCTCTCCCCCGGGCGAGCGTCGGTGCCGCGACGAGCTGAAGCGCCTGTCAGAGTTACAGCTCCATCGGCCGTCCAAGCTCCAGCGAAACCCTTCGGACCCACAGCGCGCGGCGATCTCGCGCCGGCTCAGGGCTGCGCGGCGCGCCGAAAATCCGGCGGGCCGACTCCACCGGGGCGCGGTGTGCTTCGCCGACGTTCATGTCGAACTTGGCTGGCCGGGGCTCGTTTTCGATCGTGACCGACCCCATACCCACGTCGCACGGGAGCGACAGGCCGTTGAGCTCGCAACGCACGTCCAACGTACCGGTACCGGCTTTGAGCGGCTGTACGGGTACGGAGACCAGCGCGCCGCTGCCGCTCATGGGCTCCGGGCATGCGACGCTGACGTACACGATGCCCGGAGTGTCGTAGTTGGATGCGACGATGCAGCCGGACGACAGGTCGGTCGAAAGCACCGGGGTCGAGACTGACAGAAGCAGCGGGTCGTAACCGACGACGAGATCGACTTCCTCCACCCCGGATGCATCGTCGATCGAGATCGCTACGACGGCGTTCGGAGTGTCTAAACCTATGGCGATGTCGGGAACGCGGAGCACGGCTGCGCGCGCTGAAGGAGTCAGCGCCGTGAGCAATGTCGCTGCCCCGAGGATCAAGCTCTTAAGCGCTCGTGTGGCTCTGACGTCTGGGTTCATGATGGTCTTCCCTTCGCTGTCCCGATTGCCTGCGGCAACCGCGAACGTCTGGAGGACAGCTCCACGCAAAGTCCGTTCCGGCGAGCCGAGCCGTCGACGCGAACGCTGAACGGGCGTCGAGATTTGCCGCTTCGGTACCGCCGTGCAGATATTACGCGGTCCGGCCATGGAGAGCGTGCCACCTTGGAATACCTCCTGCCGCGCGGGCCGGAGACTGGAATAGCTACAGTCGCCCTGCCGGAAATCTGCGCGGCTTCGAGCCCAGAGGCCGAGCGGCTGGAAGCAGTCCCTGGTTCGCGACTTGCTCGACTAGTCGCTGCAATGGAAAACTCGTATACCTGGCAGCGACGTGGTTTGCTCCCTGGCCCGCAGCAGTACGAGAGCGAGAGATCGCGAGTGAGTCGCGCGTTCCAACCCCTGTCAAGGGGGCTCGGCAGGAGCCGCTGGTTACCGCGCCGCCGACCCTCGGAGCGTTCCTCGGGTCCTGCAGGTCACAGCGTACTCTAATTGACCCGTCAACCGGCAGCGGTGTAGGCTCTCCACGTCGAAGCAGAAGAGGAGGTCATTTGGCGTATCGCGGTCGTGGCCCACGTTTCGTTCCCCCGCCCGAGGAAACCCATCGTATCAATCGTAGAATCCGCACCCCGCAGGTGCGGCTGATCGGCACAAACGGCGAACAGATCGGCATCGTCCCGATCGATGAGGCGTTACGCCTCGCCGAGCAGGCGGCCCTCGATCTCGTCGAGATCGCGCCCAAGGCTCAGCCGCCGGTGTGCCGCATTCTCGATTACGGCAAGTTCAAGTACCAGCAGCACAAGAAAGAATCCGAGGCGAAGAAGAAGGCGACCGTCACGCAGGTCAAAGAGCTACGCCTCGGCTATCGGACCGACCACGGGGACATCGACCGCCAGATCGCCAAGGCGCGGCAATTCCTCGATGAGGGGGACCGGGTCAAGTTCCTGCTGCGGTTTCGCGGGCGCGAGATGGCGTACCAGAATTTGGGCCGTGAGAAGCTTCTGGGCGTGTGTGAAGCGCTGAAAGACGTGGCGATCGCAGAAGGGGATCCGCGGATGGAAGGGCGCATGATGGGAATCGTGCTCGCGCCCTCGCGCAAAAAGCCCGCTCAGAAAACGCCGGCGGCGGCAGCCGGGAAGCCCGCGACTGGCGCTTCATCCCCTCCGCCTCCGACCGAAAGCGCTGCCGATTCCAAGGTCGAGGCCGGGCCCCAGGCGTAGAGTCGTCCTGCATGGTGCGCGGGCTCACCGTCGCGCCATAGCGCCACGCGGCGCGTGGCAGCAGCTAGTGCCACTACTGAGCTGAAGGCAACACGCGCACGCGACCGCCGTGTACCTGCAGGCGTCCTTCCGCGAACAGCTGAATCGCCTGCGGATAGAGTTCCCGTTCGAGCGCGGCCACCCGGGCCGCCAGCGTTTCGGCGGTGTCGTCGTCCATCACGGGCACGCAGCCCTGCAGGATGATCGGACCGTGATCGTATGCGTCATCGGCGAAGTGCACGGTGCACCCCGTCACCTTGACGCCGGACGCGAGCACGGCGTCGTGCACCTTGTGCCCGTAAAAGCCCTGGCCGCAGAAGGCGGGGATCAGCGCGGGATGGACGTTTATGACGCGCCCGGCGTATCGCGCGCGCGGTTGAAAGAGCGACAAGAAGCCGGCGAGCACCACCAATTCGACGTCGTACGGTTCGAGCGCGGCGTGGAGCGCGTCGTTGAACGCGGTCGCATCTGGATGATCCTTGCGAGCGACGACGGTAGCGGGAATGCCCGCCCGGCGCGCTCGCTGGATGGCCAGCACGTCGGGGCGCGAGGAGACGACGACAGCGACATCGGCGCTCAAGGCGCCGGCGGCAACGCGGTCGAGCAAGTTCTGCAGGGTCGTGCCGCTACCGGACACGAGCACCGCGAGGCGAACCGGTCGGATCATCGCGCGCCGGCACGGTAGAGCACGGGCAGGCGCGAATCAACTTGCGGCGCGCGCTTACCGGAAGACATGCGCGCGATAGAAGCGCAGCTCGTCGATCGATTCGCGGATGTCGTCGAGCGCCAGATGCGCGTGTTTTTTCTCCGGCGCTGCGGGACCGCCCGGATACCAGCGCCGCACGAGCTCCTTCAGGGTGCTCACGTCGATGTTGCGGTAGTGGAGGTACGCTTCCAGTTGCGGCATGTAGCGGGCGAGAAAGCGGCGATCCTGGTGGATGGAGTTGCCGCACAGCGGAGAAGTCCGCTTCGGGCAGTACTGCTGAACGAACGCGAGCGTTTGGCGCTCGGCCTCCGCCACCGACAGCGCCGAGCTGCGGACGCGCGCGGTCAGGCCGGAGGCGCCATGGTGCTCGCGATTCCACTCGTCCATCGAGTCGAGCACCGCGTCCGATTGATGTACTGCCAGGACCGGGCCCTCGGCGACGACCCGGAGATCGCCGTCGGTGATCAGGGTGGCGATCTCTAGAATGGTATCTCGGTCGGGGTCGAGGCCGGACATCTCGAGGTCCATCCACACCAGGTGATCGTCGCGTTGCATGTCGCTCAGCGAGCTCGCGCGAGCGCGGCGCCCGCCACTGGCGTGAGGCGCTTGCACACGGCGGCGTCGATTGTGAGCTGCTCGAGCGTCTGCGCGATCGTCTCCCGAGTCTCGTCAGTGGCACGCGCGGGCAGAAACGCGCGAACCTCGCTCGCAGCGGGCTCGGGGGTCAGCTGGGCAAGCGCGCGGATGATGTTCTGCTGCAGCATGGGATCGAGCCGTGAGGTGATCTCCTCCCAACGCGAGCGCATGAAGGCCCAGGTGGACAAACGCGCGGCGCGCGAGCCGAGCAGCCGGGCATAGAGGTGCGGCCGGTCTTGGGGCCGCACCTCTTCGGTGAGGGTGAGGTCCAGGGTCCGCCTGATCAGCGCGGCGTCTTCGAAGGAGGTGAGGCCGAATAGAAAGCGCTGTTCTTCTTCGGGGTCGGTGGCGGCGGCGCGCTTGCGCTCCAGGTATCGCTGGTAGAGGGTGGCGTCGCCGCGCCGCGCCGCGATGTTGACGACCGCGGAGGCGAGGTTCGGGTCGAGGGTCGACGGGTCGGTGAAATAGCCTTCCAGGCGCCGGCGGGCCTCGGCGATCACGGTGAGGTCCTCTGCCAGCTCGCCGAGCGCCGCGATCGCGGTAGCGCGTCGCAATCGGTCGTCGGCGCTCTCGCCGGGCTTCGGATCCCACCCGAGCGCGGCGACGTGTGGACTGAAGAACGCGCCGGTGAATCGCTCGAAGAGCGGGCGGTCTGGGTCGTCGACCAGATGCGTTCCCACCCAGTACAGGCGCTCGGTGATGGCGGACAGGGCAGCCCGATCGGTCTCGTTCCGAAAGCCGCCGAGCATGTCGACGAACTGCCCCAGATCGATCTTGCAACTCTTCGCCAGTGCCCATTGGTTCCCGATCAACGCGAGGCGCTCGGGTGCGTTGAGCGCGCGCTGAACCTCCGGCACCAGGCGGGCGAAGGCGTCGTCGTCCAGTGCGAAGCGGAAAAAGCCGGCACCGTCGCCGTTCGGGTAGAACCACTCGGCGCCGGGGAGGGCGACGCGCTGCTCGGCGCGGTCGATGACCACAACCAGCTGATCGATTGTCGAACCCGTACCGTACTTGATCACGACCGGGGTGGGCCACAGCGCGCCGTCAGCGTCGGGCAGGGATTCGGGGTCCGCGAAGAAGCGCCGCTGGCGGATGAGCAACTCGTCGCCGCGCGTGTCGAACGACAGCAACGGGTGGCCGGCCTGCTTGATCCAGGTGTTGGCGATGTTCGCGATGTCGCGGCCCGACGCGGTGCTGAGCTCGCGCCAGAAATCGTCCGCGGTGGCGTTCGCCTCGCGGTAGCGGTCGAGGTAAGCGCGCACGCCGGTCCGGAATGCCTCGGCCCCGATGAAGCCCTCGAGCATGCGCACCACGCCCGCGCCCTTCCAGTAGGTGATCACGTCGAAGCGCTCGGTCGCCTGCTTCGCGTTCTTCACCTCGAAGGAGACCGGATGTGTGGAGGCGAGCGCATCGAGATTGAACGGGCGCGCCAGCGTGGCCACGAAGTCGCGCCACATTCCCCATTCCGGCATGAGATCGGCGACCACTTTGTAGCCGATGAAGGTGGCAAACGACTCGTTGAGCCAGAGGTCGTCCCACCACGCCATGGTGACCAGGTCTCCCCACCACATGTGGGTGAGCTCGTGGGCGGCCGTGTAGAAGATGCCCTTCAGCGCTGGTGTGGAGGCGCGCGCCGCGTCGGCGGCGATCGCGGTCAGGCGGTAGGTGATGGCGCCGGGATTCTCCATCGCGCCCGCCTCGAAGTCCGGCACGCCGATGGCGTCGACCTTTACGTACGGATACGGGATCGCGGTGTAGTCCTCCAGATACTCGAGCGAGCGGGCGTGGGCGTCGCGCGCGTACAGGCCCTTGTCCGCCATCCCGCGAGGCAGAAAGACGCGCACAGGCCAGCCGGTGGCGGTGTGAGTGACCGGGGTGGCCTCGTACGGGCCGACCGTGTAGGCGACCAGATACGACGAGATCGGCGGCGTTTCCGCGAATTGCACCTCTTTGTGCCCATCGCCGAGGTCGATCTCGCGTACGACAGCACCGTTGGCGACCGCCACGGCGGAAGCGGGGACGATCAATGTGACCGCGAAACGAGCCTTGAACTCCGGCTCATCGAAGCAGGGGAAGGCGCGGCGAGCATCGGCGGCTTCGAACTGTGTCGCGGCGTACCGCAGGCCGTCCTTCTGCGAGCGGTAAAACCCCCGCAAACGCGCGAGAATCGTGCCGCTGAAGTCGAGCGAGAGCCGCATCGGCCCGGCGGGCAGCTCGCGGCCGAAGCTCAGCGTGGCGGTCTCGGCGACGGGGTTGAAGCTCGCGCTGCCGATCAGCTGAGTGCCTTCGGGGAGCTCGGCGCGCACGGACGAGATATCGAGCTCGCACGCGTGCAGAACAATCGCCTCGGAAGGGGCGTCGAGGTGCAGCTCGATCTCCTCGCTGCCGCGAAAGCGCCAGGCGTCGAGGTCGACGTCGATGCGCAGCGCATAGCGCCGCGGCCTGACATGGCGCGGGAGGCGGAAATCGCGATCGCTCATGTGCCGAGGTGTAGCGGATCGCAGGGGGAGCAGCCAGACGGTTCGGGCCGCCACGCGCAGCGGACCGCGCCGAATGGGCCATCGGTGCCGCGACGCCGGAAGAAGGGGCCCGTGTGAGATCCCGCTACGCGGGCTGACGCAGACCGGCGCGGGTGGCGTGCACCCGCCGCCGGTTGCGATAAAGGGGCGCGGCTCAGCTCAGCCGCGCGCGAGGGGTTTGATCGCCGCGCGGAGTCACGCTCGGCGGGTTACCGCCACCGCGGTACCGTTGCAAGTCGACGTCGATGTAGAGCAGGTCCGGAGCGAATTACGCTCCGCCGCGGACGGTGAGCTGTCCGCCGTGGGGCTCGCAGGTCGGTGCGCCTTCATTGAGGAGGCACCCGTTCGGAATGTTTGGTGCGGCGCTGAACGACAGCGGCGTGACGCCGCCTCGGTTTCCTTTGAACTTCACTTGGAACAGGGGGACGTCGGTGCCCTCTGCAAGACCGCCCGGACAGGCGGCAACGATCGTGATCATACCCGGCGTCGCCAGGCCGGGCATGACGGTGCATTTCGACGCCACCGGCGAGCTCACGACCTGCGTCGCGGTAGCGATGTCGCCAGCGTAGGTCAGCGAGATCGCGATGCCTTGGACACCTGCCGTGTCCGCAATCGTGATAGGCACCACGGTGGTGCCGTCGACCGCGTCGATTGCCGCGTTCTCTGGGAGCCGCAGTTCCACGCCCGAGGCCGCACCGGCCGCCATCAACACCGAGGCGGCGAGCATCCTGGTCGTGGCTTTTGCGACTGCGCTGAATTGCCAGCGCGCGGCGGGATGGCGCCGCGCGCTGCGAACAGTATCCGAATTACCTCTTGCCCGCATGGCATAGCGTATTTCCATGCCCCGACGGTGTAGCTCATCGGGGCATGCACGGCTAGAGGTTTTCCGCGTTCGGTCTGTAGTTACGCGCCGATTCGCGCCATGCGGCGCAGCGCCCAGAACAATCCGCCGCCGAGTGCGATGATCATTGCCGCGCCACCGGGGCTCATCGGCGAGGGCACGACCGGAATAGCCGGACGCGTGGAGGTCGCCTCACGGGTATTGGTTACCGTGCGGGTCGCGGTCGGTGTCCGGGTGATCGTCGCCGTTCCAGTGTTTTGTGGCGTGCCGGTCGGGGTGTTTACGGCCGTATTTGTCACGGTGTTCGTGGCCAGCGGCGTATTGGTGACCGTGCCTGTCACCGTGCTCGTCTGCGTCGTGGTTGCGGTATTGATAGGCGTACTCGTGCTGGTGGGGGGTGCGGTGTTGGTGAGGGTGGGTGACGGGCCGATAGTGTTGGTCAGCGTCGCCGTACTCGTCACCACCGGCGTGGCCGTGCTCGACGGGGTGCTGATCGCCGTCGAGGTGTTGGTAGCCGTGGCCACGGCTGTGCTAGTCGCGGTGCTGGTGGCGATCGCCGTGCTCGTGGCTGTGCTGGTCGCCACGGAGGTCGATGTCGCGGTGGCAGTTGGCCCCTCGCCAGTTACCGTAAGTGAACCGTTGTCGGGTTCACATGACGGCGTGCCCTCGTTCAGCTGGCAGCCGTTGGGAATCGTCTGAGTGGCGGCGAACATCAGAGGCGTCATCCCCGGCGAATCGCCCGAAAACGTGACGTTGAATAGCTGCAGGTTGCCGGTGGTGCACGTGTTACCCGAGCCACAGTTCGGCGCGCTCGGATTGCAGCCTTGGTTTGGGTTGTTGCTGCAAACTCCGATCCCGTTCGGACAAGCGGCCACAATGGTGACCATACTCGGTGTGAGGCTCGGCTGAATCGTGCACCCGCTCGTCGCGGGTGTACCCGACACCTGCGTGGCGGTCGCTATCGCGGCGGTGTACGTGAAAGACAAAGCCACGCTCAGGACGCCGTTGCTGTCCGCAATCGTCACAGGAACATCCGTGGACATTCCCATGGCCACCGTTGCGTCGGGCAATGCCACTTGAACGGCCCACCCTTCGCCCGCGCTCAGCAGGACGGCGAGCATGAGGACAGACTGAACAACGCTCCTCCCCATACGCGCCATCATGAGACCCATTCCCAACCCTCCGAACAGCCATACGCGCCGGACACGACGCGTGTCATGCCTCAAATCTCGCGCACGTTTTAGGGCGACCACCGTGTCGAAGTCAAGTGGATAATGGTGTTATTTGGCACTGAGTCAATGTCAAAGTGAGAAAGCGCCGTGCGGACTGCTTCTGCAGCCGCGGCAATCAATGCGCCTTACGGAGGAGGTCGTCTGCGATTGAGGCGTAACCCGTTCGTACACGGCGCCGCCCCGACTGAAGCCAAGTCGACGTCCGTGTCGCCGGTTTCGCGTAGAGGTGCCGCGCCCTCCGCTGATCGGGCCGGCGCCGCCAGTAGTTCGTGAAGCGCCTGCCGCGATGCGCCCTCAACCCGGTACGTTGCCCAGGAAGCGCGATAGCGCCCGTGCAAGTCGCACGTGCGCTCTGGTAACACGCTTCGAAGCAGGCGGATCGGCCGACCGGACGGCGCGCCCAGATCGGCGCGCCGTCCCGTCGCGTGCGCGCTCAGCGCGCGAGTTGCTCGTCGACGGATGCGCCGTCGAGGTTGAATCCGAGGTCGGCGTCGCCGTCGGCGGTAAACGCGAGAAGCAGCACGGGGCCCCCGCTGACCGGGATCGGTGAGCCGCTGGCGATGCTAATGGTGATCTGCCCCTGTTCGCGGGTGACGTTTAGCAGGGCATCGCCGGGATCGTTGCGGAGCCGCGCATCGATGAACTCGCCTTCGGCGGTATTGAAGCTGATGGCGAGGTCGAGAGCGTCGAACTCCTGGGTTCCCGTTACGAAGATCGGGATCAGCACGCGGTTGCCGCGGGCGTACCGGGGCGGCCCGGCCTTGACGTTGGGGTTGCCGGCGGTCTGGCGCAGCGCGCCACTGGTCGGCGTCCAGTTGCCGGTGCAATCGCCGAACAGGATGGCGTCAAAGTCTTGTCGCTGTACGAAGTCGTTCAGCGCGCTCAGGACGATCTCGCCCTGCCGGCATGTACCGCCGGTCAAGCTCGGCTCGACGATCTGCTGTCCGGCAATGGTCACCGGGGAGGGGTAGAACAGCCAATCCGAACCGCAGTTGGTGGCTGCCGGGAACCGCTTGATCACGCCCGCGCTGAGCTGCAGGATGTGCACGGCGTCGAAGGAGCTGAGCGTGCCATCGCCAGTGACGTCGCAGGCCAGGCGCTGCATGGGGGACAGCTGGGTCTTGCCCACTATGGCTTGGAGGACGCGAGCGGCATCGAGCGAGCTCACCGCGTTGCCGAAAGCGCCTGTCTTCCGGGGCTCGAGTGCCCAGGTGCCATCGGGCCCGGTGGCGGCATAGCTTCCCTGCCCATTAGTCCGCACGGTCATATTAGCGGAGCCGGTGACGGCGACGTCCACCGAGCTGACCATCTGCGAGTTGGCGTAGTACTTCACCACGCCGGCGACCGAGGCCGTGGAGGAACCCGGGGTGTTCGTGCGCGGCGGGGTGTTGGTCGGCGCGGGCGCGGTGTTGGTCGGCGCGGGCGCGGTGTTGGTAGGCGTCCGGGTCGCCGTGGGTGGGATCGATGTGAAGGTCGGTGTAGCCGTGGGCGGGGCGAACGTGGCAGTCGGCGTAGCCGTCGGTTGTGGCGGAGAGGCGCCCGAAAACTCGACGATGCGCACGCGCGTATCCGGCTTGGAGTTGATGAACAGCGCGCGGGTCAACGGATCGACCGCGATACCGGAAGGATCGCTGAACGATGCGGCGGTTGCCGACCCACCGTCGCCGGTATCGCCGCTCTGGCCGTTGCCGGCGACCGTCGAGATTACGCCCGATGCCGGGTCGACCATGCGGATGCGGAGGTTGCGCGAGTCGGCGATGAACAGGTTGCCGGTGTCGTCCACGGCGATTTGCAAAGGCGAGTTCAGGCGCGCGCTGGTCGCGGCGATGTCGTCGCCGTTGTATCCCGCGGTGCCCACGCCGGCGTACGTGGTGATGATTCCCCGGGCATCGACGCGGCGAATGCGGTTGCTCAAGGTATCCGAGATATACACAGTGCCGTCTTTGGCGACCGCCACGTCGTTCGGGAACCGCAGCTTGGCCGCCGCCGCCGCACCGCCGTCGCCACCGTAGTTGGATTCTCCGGTGCCGGCGAAGGTCTCGATGACGCCGCCAATCACCACCCGGATACGGTTATTTTCCATATCGGCGATGAACAGCCGCCCAAAGTCGTCGATCGCCACGCCGGTCGGTGACGCGAGCAGCGCGGAGGTCGCCGGCCCACCGTCGCCGCTGGCGCCGCGCGTGCCTTTTCCGGCAACCGTGGTGATCCTGCCCTCGGGATCGATGCGCCGGACGGCGTGGTTGGCGGTGTCGGCGACGTACACGTTGCCGTCATTGTCGACCGCGACGTCCGACGGCGCCCGCAGCTGGGCCGCGGTCGCCGGACCACCGTCGCCGGAGTACCCGGCTGCGCCCGTACCACCGATGATCTGCATCGTGGCAGTGGCGCCGTCGACGAAACGGACCAGGTTGTCGGAGCTGTCGGCGAAATACAGGTCGGGAACCGCCCCGTCGCCGGCTTTGGCATCCGCGCCGCGCGGGTCGACCAAAGCATCATACGCCGGCGCGCCATCGCCGAGGTCGCCGCCGACCACGGACGTGATTACCCCGTCGAGCACGCGGCGCACGCGGTTTTGCCGGGAGCTCTGCTGCGCCACCGTTTGGCTGAGCCACATCGTCTTGCCGATCGCGGCGACGCCGAACGGATTTTGGATGCTGGCGTTCTCGGCCGGCCCGCCGTCGCCAGTGGTGCCAGAGGTACCTGTGCCGGCCGCCGTAACGATGAATTGGGTGGCGGCCTGCACGACGCGAATGCGCCGGTTCTGACTGTCCGCGATATAGACATTCCCGGCATTATCGGCAGCGACCTGGGTCGGGTAACGCAGCACGGCCGTCAGCGCCGGGCCGCCGTCCCCAATCGCGCCGTTCAACCCGGTGCCGCCGCCGGCGATCGTCAGGATCACTCCATTGACGACCTTGCGGATGCGGTGATTGGAGAAGTCGGCGATTAGCATGGTGCCGGCGCCGTCGAAGGCGACGTCGGCGGGATTGCGGATCATCGCGAGATTGGCCGGTCCGCCGTCGCCGCTGAAGCCGCCAGTGCCTGTGCCGACCACCGTGGTGATCACGCAGGTCGAGGGACCACACCCCGGCGGTCCGACGCTGCGGATGCGGTTATTGCCGTTATCGGCGATATAGACGTAACCGTCCGGCCCGACGGCGACGCCTTGCGGGTTGTACAGGGCTGCCTGCGTGGCCAAACCGCCGTCGCCGCTGTAAGCGAGGACGCCTGTGCCCGCGAACGTCGAGATTTGCCCGCTCGGTGTCACCTTCCGGATGCGGTTGTTCTGTGTATCCGCAATATAGACGTTGCCGGCGCTGTCGCGGGCCACATCGAGCGGGGACGCGAGCTTTGCATTGACGGCGCTGCCGCCATCACCGCTGAAACCGCGCTCGCCGTTGCCGGCGATGGTTTCGATGAGGCCGGTATTCCCGTCCACTCGCCGCACGCGATTGTTGAGGCTGTCGGCGATGTAGAAGTCGGGCGCCGACTCCGAGCCCACGGCGATGAAGCCGCGCGGGTCGATGATCGCGCCTTGCGCAGCCGAGCCGTCGCCGTTGCCGCCGCCGACGTAGGTATCGATGATGCCCGAGAGGGCGTGGGCGCGGACGACGCCACCGCCGAGAGAGGCGGCGACGACAAGGACGCCCGCGAGCCAAGTTTGTGTTCTAATCCGCATTGCCACCACTTTCCAACCGGTTTCCCGTCCCTTTCGTGTACTACCCACCGCCCAAGCGGTCGGAGCACGTGGTGTGCCAGCGGTGCCGAGCGTCGGAGCCGCGTGGCCTTCTAGATAATGGGCAGTCGCGAGGCAAGAGCCGGCGCTCGGCGAACGACAGTTCCCCGCCAGTAACGCGTTCAGTGGCCAAAATTGTGCCGCTGTTGCCGCGTAGTTCTGGGACGGCGAGCACTGCTGGGGACGCGGTGGTGCTGGTCGGGAGCTCGCCGGCATTCGCTGTTCTTTGAGTGTGAGCTAAAGCTCGTTCGCCGTTGGTCGTCGGCCGGATTACGGACTCGGCCAACCCTTATACGTGTTGCCCAGCTGCTTTCCGTTCGAGGTCGCGTGCGGGTGGTCAGGAGGCGTAGGCACCACCCGGTGGATGCTGTGGGGAGTAAATATGTTGCGAGGACTGATCCGAGTTTCCCGCAGCAGGCGAGATGGCCATTCCCGACTAATTCTTGCCGGTGTGGGGGGCGGCGGGCGGCAGCGCAATATTCTGCGGCCGCCAATCGTTTGTACTTGACAGCTAGCGGGGGCCGGTGGTAATCCGCTTGCCGGTCGACTCGGGAGAACTCTCTCCCGATGCTGCGCCGCGTGGAGATTGGAGGATGAGCGCTATGGGCCGGAGAATTGACTGCGTTTACCGTGGCATGGCCGTCGCCGCGATGCAAATCGGCTTCGCCGTTGTCGTACTTGTCTCACTGGTGAGCGACGCGAATGCGCAAGGCGTCGAGGCGCTGTTCCGCGCGGCAGATGGCACTGCTTATCAGGTCCTGAGCGCGGAGAACCTCGGCACTGCAGAACGTCTGCGGATCACCACTGTGGCCGGCTCCATCGTCGGCGCTGGCTCGTGCAACGGCACAGGCATGAGCCCTGGTGAGCCCACGTCAGCCATCGGCGGCGTGCTGCCCAACAACGTCCCGCCACAGATCCTCTTTCCCTACGCGCAAATCCGCCGCACCGTTCAGCTAACGCCCAACAGCATGAACATCTCCTTCACCAACTCCTTCGGCGGCCGGGTCACGCTCGGGTCGGGGGCGGGTGCGCTGAACATCTGCGGTAATGCATTCGACTGTATGGGCCAGTCCAATGTCCAACCTCTGGTTCCCTTGGACACGAACGACAGCGTCGGACCGGCCTGCATTGCCGAGAACCTCAACGCCGCCTGCGACGGGACCAATCTGCGAAACGCCTTCGCGTTCAATCTGCCGGCCACCAGTAACGTCTGCGACAATTCTAGCAACGTGACCGTGAACACGACGCTGTGCGCGGCGGAGCCTACGGACGGGTTCTCGCTCGACAACGGTCAAGTGATCGTGTTCGTGTACAACAGCTCGCTGCAAATGAACTCGTTTGCGATCGCGGCGAACTTCTTCGGCATTACCACTGACGTCTCGGCGCCGTGTTCGGGTACGAACCAAGTCGTGAGTGCCAACGGCGCGAACAATAGCCAGGGGCCGCCGGAGCAGCCGACCAGCACGCCGACGAACACGCCGACCAACACCCCGACGAATACACCGACGGCGACGCCGACGAACACGCCGACAAATACGCCGACGAATACGCCCACGAATACCCCAACGAATACGCCGACCAACACGGCGACGCTGACGCCGACGAATACGCCGACGAATACGCCGACGAACACGCCGACGCTGACGCCGACTAGAACCTCGACGAATACGCCGACGAACACCCCGCCGCCGACCAACACGCGTCCGCCGATCCCGGTGGTGCCCTCGCCGGCCAGCCCAGCGGGCGTGGTGATGATTATCGGCCTCGGTGTGGGACTCCTGTGGGCCCTCCGCCGTATGGCACTGACCAAATAGCGTCCGGTTAAGAGGTCGATGCGAATGACGACTTTAGGGGTCATCCACTCTCATCCGACCTCGCGAATTTTGACTTGACCAGGGTTGAGGCTCTGTGTACTTCGAGGCGGGTCGAAGCCGCGTAACCGGAGGTGGAGAAACCAGATGGTCACCACAATAAAGAGGTCCTTTCCCAGCCGCCCGCTCGGGTCACTGGCAGCACACGCGGCGGCGGCCTTGGTCGCGTGCGTGTGGCTGGTGAGTAACGCCAATGCGCAAGGCGTGGAGGCGCTGTTCCGCGCGGCAGATGGCACTGCTTATCAGGTCCTGAGCGCGGAGAACCTCGGCGCTGCAGAACGTCTGCGGATCACCACTGTGGCCGGCTCCATCGTCGGCGCTGGCTCGTGCAACGGCACAGGCATGAGCCCTGGTGAGCTCACGTCAGCCATCGGCGGCGTGCTGCCCAACAACGTCCCACCACAGATCCTCTTTCCCTACGGGCAAATCCGCCGCACCGTTCAGCTAACGCCCAACAGCATGAACATCTCCTTCACCAACTCCTTCGGCGGCCGGGTCACGCTCGGGTCGGGGGCGGGTGCGCTGAACATCTGCGGTAATGCATTCGACTGTATGGGCCAGTCCAATGTCCAACCTCTGGTTCCCTTGGACACGAACGACAGCGTCGGACCGGCCTGCATTGCCGAGAACCTCAACGCCGCCTGCGACGGGACCAATCTGCGAAACGCCTTCGCGTTCAATCTGCCGGCCACCAGTAACGTCTGCGACAATTCTAGCAACGTGACCGTGAACACGACGCTGTGCGCGGCGGAGCCTACGGACGGGTTCTCGCTCGACAACGGTCAAGTGATCGTGTTCGTGTACAACAGCTCGCTGCAAATGAACTCGTTTGCGATCGCGGCGAACTTCTTCGGCATTACCACTGACGTCTCGGCGCCGTGTTCGGGTACGAACCAAGTCGTGAGTGCCAACGGCGCGAACAATAGCCAAGGGCCGCCGGAGCAGCCGACCAGCACGCCGACGAATACGCCGACCAACACTCCGACGCCGACGAATACGCCGACGAACACGCCGACGGCGACGCCCACGAATACCCCGACCAACACGCCCACGAACACGCCGACGGCTACGCCTACCAACACCCCGACCAACACGCCGACGAATACGCCGACGAATACGCCGACGAACACGCCGACGAACACGCCGACGAACACGCCGACCAATACGCCGACGAATACGCCGACGAATACGCCGACGAACACGCCGACGAACACGCCGACCAATACGCCGACGAATACGCCGACCAACACGCCGACGAACACGCCGACCAATACGCCGACGAATACGCCGACCAACACGCCGACGAATACGCCGACAAATACGCCGACGAATACGCCGACCAACACGCCGACGAATACGCCGACGTTGACGCCGACAAGGACGCCGACCAACACGCCGACGATTACGTCGACCCCGACGCGCACTCGTCCGCCCATACCGGTCGTACCGTCGCCGGCCAGCCCGGCGGGTCTCGTGCTGATTGGCGGCCTGGGTATCGGCTTGCTGTGGGCACTGCGCCGGCTCGGGCGCCTCGGCGCCTAAGTTCGTAAGCCGGCACCGCCTCAATCAAAGGGCCCCCGGGTAACCGGGGGCCCTTTGTATTTGGTGAGTTGCCTCTCGGCGAAGCGGCGCGCCATCGTCGCTTGCGCGCATTACGGTGCCGCTCTCGGCGCTCGTTTGCGGCAACCGCTGTCTAAGGCTGGTATAGATCGGGCCAGAGTCGGCTGGTTTTTCTTGACGGTCGACGTGCCATTCCGATATGCGCACGGGTCTTGTGTCCGCGGACGTCCATCACAGGCGCCGCTGCGTGTGAAATCTGAGACTCCGTTCCTGGAAAGCGTGGTTCAATGACTGAAGCTCGCCGCATGGCCCGATTCCTCATCTTATCGTTCGCGCCGATCGCGCTCGCGCTGCCCGGTTGGGCACAGGAGCGCGTGTTCGTCACCAACAGCCTCGGCACACTCGAGGTGCTGACTACGTCGCCGACACCGGTGATTACCTCCATCGACGCGGGAGCGAATCCTGCACAGGTTGCGGTCAGCCCCAACGGGTCAGTCGCGTACATGACGAACCAGCAGGCGACGCAGCCTACCCCGGGCGCGCCTGCCAGTGCGTCCGTGATCGACACGATGCTGAACGCCGAGATCGACACCATTCAGGTCGGCAGTCTTCCATACGGCGTGGCATTCGTCCCCGGTGGTGCGACTGCGCTGGTTGCCAATCGCTCCGGCTCGGTATCCGTCATCGACACGGCATCGCGCTTCGTCCTATTTACCGTGCCCGTTTCAGGTCAGCCGTGGGACGTGGCCGTCCGGCGGGACGGGGCGGTTGCCTACGTGACGAGGCGGTCAGCCACCCAGGTCGCCATCATCGATCTCACCGTCTCCCCGCCCCAGGTCGTGGGAGACATCCAAGTCGGCTTGCAGCCCACCGGTGTCGCATTCTCGCCCAATGGCCAGCGCGCATACGTCACCAACTTCGCCGGCAGCACGGTGTCGGTCATCGATACACAGAGCAATCCGCCGGCAGTCGTAAACACGATCCCGGTCAGCGGCGGCCCGTTCGCCGTCGCGTTCCTGCCGAACGGCGCCCGCGCCTACGTCGTACACGCGCTGATGTCCGGGGTGGTGTCGGTGATCGATGCGCTGGCGTCGCCTCCGTCGGTGCTCACCACCGTTCCTGTCGGCGGCCTGCCCCTCGACCTCGCGCCTACGCTCGACGGCGGCCGCGTATACGTGACGAACAGCCAAACCCAAAACCTCTCGGTAATAAACACAGCGAGCCACGCGGTCACGACAATTTCTCTTCCGGGCGTGAACCCGGGCGGCATCGACATCGCCGACATCAGTGGCGAGACACCGACGCCGACCAGCACGCCCAGCGCGACGCCAGTCCCGCCCACGAGTACGGCAACCGGCACTGCCACCCGCACGGCCACCGCGACTTTCACGCCCTCGGCCACGGTTACTCGGACCGAGACGCGGACGCCGACGGCCACCGCGAGTGGTACCGCCAGCCCGACCCACACTCCACAGCACACGGCGTCGGCTACCGCCAGCGCCACGCCCACCGAGACGGCGACGCCTGCGCCAACGGATACGAACACGCCCGCGCCAACCTCGACAGCTACTCCCAGTCAGACGCCGATCAACACGGCGACGGCTACTACCACTGATACGCAGACCCCGGTGAACACGGCGACCCCTACCGGCACGCTCACTCCGACCGACACCGCCCAGCCGACGGCCACCTCCACCGCGGAGGCGAGCGCCACCGCCACCACGACGGCCACTCCACAGGACAGCCCGACCATCACCAATACCCCGACCGAGGTCGCAACCGCCACCGCGACTGCGACAGTGGAGAATACCGAGACGGCGACCCCGACCGAGACGGCGACTCCGGAAAACACCGCTACGGCGACGGATACCGCGACGCCGGACGCGACCAGCACGCCGACGGGCACGTCCACTCCGGACGCTACGGCAACCGCGACGGACACGCCGACTGGCGAAAGCACGGCAACCGCGACCGCTACAGCCACCGGTGAAAGCACCGCCACCGATACTCCCACCGAAGAGGCCACCGCCACCGCCACGCCCAGCGAGCAGCCCACCGCGACTGCGACGCCCAGCGAGCAGGCCACCGCGACCGCGACGCCCAGCGAGCAGGCCACCGCGACCGCCACGCCCAGCGAGCAGGCCACCGCGACTGCGACGCCCAGCGAGCAGGCCACCGCGAGCGCGACGCCCAGCGAGCAGGCCGCCACCGCGACTGCGACGCCCAGCGAGCAGGCCACCGCGACTGCCACGCCCAGCGAGCAGGCCGCCACCGCGACCGTGACGGCGACCGGCGAGGCAACGGCGACTGCGACGCTCACCGGCCAGCCCACCGCGACTGCGACGTCCGTGGGCGGGGCCACAGCCACAGCCACCGGCACGCCCAGTGCCGAGGCGACCGCGACGCCTACCGGCGAGGCCACGGCCACGATCACAGCGACCGACACGCCACAGCCGACCCACACGCCGACGGTGACCCACACGCCGGTGCCGCCTACCAGCACCTTCACCACCACGCCGACGAGGACGCCCACTCTCGTGAACACCGCGACCGCCACCGCGACGGTGACACGCACCCCGACCAGACGGCCGTCGTCCGGCGGAGGCGGCTGCGCGGTGGATCCCGCGCCGCTGTCCAGCGCGACCAGCGCGCTGTGGCTGCTGCCGCCGGCGCTGCTCGCCTGGCGGCGACGGCGCTCGCGCTAAGCTCGCGCGACCGGGCCGGCGATGGCCGCCGGCCCGGTCGCTGGCGCCGCCCGAGGTGTGCGACCGAGCGCACCCGAACACCGGCGCTACGATCTCGGCGGGTGCTTGTTGCCTTCTCGGTCCGAATCATGTCTTGCTGGCGGTGGCCCGCTGTGCCGTGAGCCGCCGGCAGCCGACGCAGAGCGAAAGTGGAGAGCAAACTGAGCGCTTCGGACGCGCCCGTCGGCGCGATCGTGCTCGCTGCGGGGCGCAGCCGACGCTTTCGCTCCGCGCGTTCCAAGCTGGTTCATCCAGTCGGTGGCCGCCCGCTGATCCAGTGGCCGCTCGGCGCATTGCGGAGCCTCGACATCGACCCGATCGTCGTCGTCGTCGGGCCCGGCGCGGACGAGGTGCGCGCGAGCTGTGGAGCTGGGGTGCGCTTCGCGGTTCAGAGCGAGCCGCAGGGCACCGGGCACGCGGTATTGGCAGCGGCGGGGGACTTGGCGGGCTTTCGCGGAAGTGTGCTGCTCGTCCACGGCGACCTGCCGCGGCTCCGAGCACAGACCCTCCAGCGATTGGTCGATGCCCACCGCGCGAGCCGCGCAGCGGTCACGCTCGGGACCGGGCACGTCGATGATCCCGGGGGGTGGGGCCGGATCGTGCGCGCCGACGGGCGCGTCCGCGCCATCGTCGAGGATCGCGACGCCAATCCGGCGGAGCGCGCCATAAATGAGGTCAACGTCGGTCTCTACTGCGTGCGCGCGCCGCTGCTGTTTCAGTTGATCGAGCGCGCCACGCCGGACAATGCCCAGGGCGAGATCTACCTGACCGACATCGTCGCGCTCGCGGCCGCAGAGGGTCTGGCTGTTACCGATGTCCCCGTAGATGTGGCAGAGGTCGCGCAGGTGAACTCGCGCCGGGAGCTCGCCGCCATGGAGAAGCAGCTACGCGCCGAGATCTGCGGCCGATGGATGGACGCCGGGGTCACGCTGGTGGACCCCGATAGCGCGTACATCGACCCCGAGGTGACCATCGGCGAGGACACCATCATTGGCCCCAATGTCCACCTGCGCGGCCGGACGTCGATCGGTGCGCAGTGTCGGATCGACGGCTCCGCGTTCATCACCGACAGCACGCTGGCGGAGGACGTGCACGTCAAGTTCGGCGTAGTCATGACCCAGGTCGACGTCGGCGCACGGGCGATCGTGGGTCCATTCGCGCATCTGCGCGCGCACACGCAGCTCGGGGAAGAGGTCCATATCGGCGACTTCGTCGAGACCAAGAACGCGCGCCTGGGCCGCGGCGCCAAAGCCAACCATCTCGCGTACCTCGGCGACGCCGACATCGGCAATGGGACGAACATCGGCGCGGGTACGATCACGTGCAACTACGACGGATTCGTCAAGCATCGGACGGTGATCGGCGAGCGCGTGCAGGTGGGGAGCGACACGACCCTCGTGGCACCGGTACGGGTGGGGGATGACGCCTACATCGGTGCGGCCACCACGGTGCGGCGGGACGTTTCCCCGGGTGCCTTGGCGTTCAACCCCCGTCAGCAGATGGAACGGCCGGGATGGGTCGCCGGCTTCCGGCAGAGAAAAACCTCCGGAGCGTCCGCTGTTCCGGCGGCACAGGCCGGCGGCAAAGAGCGGTCCCCGACCGCCGCGACTGGACCGCGTGCGAGGGAGAAAAGTGGTGGCCGCGCGAAGCCGCGCGGGCGCTGAACGTCGAGCTTTCGCGCCCACCACCCGCGCGCTATAGGAAGCCGACGATGTTCACCATTTTTCGCGCCCCGGCCCGACGGGCACGCCAGGTCAGTGCCATCGAGGACGCCATCGCCGACATCAAAGCGGGCAAGATGGTGATCCTGATGGACGACGAGCAGCGCGAGAATGAAGGCGATCTCTGCATGGCGGCCACCAAGGTCACACCCGCGGCGATCAATTTCATGGCCAAATACGGACGGGGTCTGATCTGTCTTGCGCTGCCCGAAGAGCGGATTCGCCAGCTCGGGTTGTCGATGATGGTCAGCGAGAACCGGGCGCCGCTCGGGACTGCGTTCACCGTCTCGATCGACGCGCGCACCGGCATCACCAACGGCGTCTCCGCCCACGATCGCGCGGTCACCATCCGCACGGCGATGCGCCCGGGCGCGGGTCCCGAAGATATCGTCACGCCCGGGCACGTGTTTCCACTGCGCGCGCGCCGCGGCGGGGTATTGGCGCGGACCGGGCAGACGGAAGGCGGCGTGGACCTGGCGCGTCTGGCTGGCCTCGTGCCGGCGGCGATCATCTGCGAGATCATGAACGCGGATGGGACGATGGCGCGCATGGCGGATTTGCAGCAGTTCGCGGCCGAACACGGCCTGAAGATCTGCACCATCGCCGATCTCGTGCAGTACCGCTTGCGCTGCGACTCCCTCGTGCATCGGGTCGCCGAGTCGCTGCTGCCGACGCGCGCAGGCGGGTCCTTTAAGGCGTACGTCTACCGCAGCGACGTCGACGATGGTGAGCACCTCGTGCTGTTGAAGGGCGAGATCGACGCAGACCAGCCGATGCTGGTGCGCGCGCACGCGGAGTACTTGCCGGGCGATGTGTTCGGGTCCGCCGACCGGGACACGTCGGCGCTGCTGCGCCGCTCAATGGAGATGATCGATCAAGCCGGACGCGGGGTCATTCTGTACCTGCGCCGCGATGCGCAGGGCGTGGAGCTGCTCGACAGCGCGCGCCCGCGTGAGACGGCGCGCCGTCCGAGTACGGAGTCGACCAACCGCGACGTCGATTTCCGCGAATACGGCGTCGGTGCGCAGATTCTGCGCGACATCGGCCTCGGAAAGATTCGCCTGATCACCAACTACCCGCGGCGGATGGTGAGCCTGCCCGGCTACGGGTTGGAGATCGTCGAGTGCGTGCCGATCAAAGTCGGCGCCAAGGCGCCGCGCGCGCGCCGCGCGGGCGGCGCCCCGGTGCGTCGCGCTCAGTCCTCGTCGAACAGAGCCGCCAAGCGCTCCAGCGCGAAGGTATAGAACGCGCCGCCTGAGACCCCGTAGTGCGCCGCCGCTCCCTCGAGCCCGGCGCTGCCGCCCAAGTAGAAGGTCCAATTGCCGTACATCACCTGGGGGCCGCCGCGGAACTCGGTGAAGTCGTTGTCGAACCGCGAACCGGTCGCGCCGGAGATTTCGAGCAGCCCGCGCACCGCCCAGCCCGCGGCGCGTTGGCCAAACGTCGGCGAGACCACTGCGAAGTCATAGATGAACAGGTCGTCCTGGCCGTCGGAACTGTTCGTGCCGAAGCCGGGATTGCCGAGAATGGCGAGCCCGAGATTCAGGTGCGTGGCGATTTGGCCGAATCGCTTCGAACCCAGCGCCTGAATGTAAAAGTCGGTTTCGTCCGTTCCCAGCCGCTTTTCCTTGCTCGCGTTCGGCAGCTTGACGCCGAACCGCACGCCCGTGCCGGGAATCCACTTCCGCTCCCGCACCGCCCAGATCTTGGTGAATAGGCGCGCGTCGCCGCCGCCGTACTCGGAGTTGTGACCGTTGGTCGTGTCCTCGTTCAAGTAGATGAGCTCGTAACTGGCTTGGATCTCGACCGCGTCGGCGGGTGCGACGCGGAATCCAAACTCCGGCCCGGTCACGAGGTCCTGCGAACGGATGAAACCCTGCGGAGTGAACGGCGGGAAACGTCTGCCGTTGAAGTAGCTGGCGCCGAGCCCCACTTCCGCATTGCCTGATCCGACCGTCTCCGCCGTTTCCGCGTACAGGGGCGCTAGCCATTCACCCCGCGCTTCCATGGCAGGAACCGCCAGGGCGGCGGCAAACATCCACAACACGCGTGCAAACATGTCCGGCGGCGCTTATCTGCGATCAGGGTAATTTGCAACCGCTCGACCCCTATGCGAGCATCCGTGTGCATCATGCCCCGTCAGTTCCTGGGCGTCCTGCTGCTGCTAAGCGCGCTCTGTTCGCCGATAACGGGGCGTGCGGTCGAGCCCAAAGTCGAGCTGTCCGTCGAGCCCGCGCCGGTGTCGAGCGCGGAGGCATCGGGGCGAACGGTCGGGCTCACCGTCGCCGCTAAGATCGCACCCGGTTGGCACATCAACGCGCACCAACCCAAGCAACCGTTCCTCGTCCCCACGACTCTCAAGCTGGCGCTGCCCGCGGGTGTCACCGCAGACGACCCGCGCTATCCGGAACCGCTGACGCGCTCCTTCTCCTTCGCGGGCGACGAGCAACTGTCGGTCTATGAGGGCGAGGTCCCGATCAACACTCGGCTGCGCATCCCCGCTGATTTCGCCGATCCCGCCCTTCGCCTCGTCGCCGAGCTGCGCTACCAGGCGTGCAACGACACGACGTGCCTGCCGCCCACCACCGCCCGCGTGGAGCGCGACATCCCGCTGCGCGAACACGCGGCCGCTGGCGGCATGCCCCCGTCGCCCGAGGCCACCTTGTTGGATGCCGGCGGAGCGCTGGCGGCTTTGAACCGCGAAGGAGGCGGCTATTTCGAGAACCTTTTGCAGCGCCATGGTCTGCTGCTGACCGCGCTCGTCATGCTGGGTTTGGGGGTCGCCCTCAATCTGACGCCGTGCGTGTACCCGCTGATCTCGGTCACCGTTGCGTATTTCGGCGGTCAGACGCGAAGCCGCCGAGGCACCGTGCTTCTCGCGGCCGTATACGTGCTGGGCATCGCGATTTCGTTCTCCGCCCTCGGCCTGCTGTCGGCGCTATCCGGCGGCGTGATCGGCTCCGCCCTGCAGCGCCCAGCGGTGCTCCTCGGCATCGCTGCCGTCTTGCTGATCCTGGCGGCAGGCAGCTTCGGCCTTTACCAGCTTCGGCCGCCCACCGTGCTGCTGCGCTGGGCCGGCGGCGCGGCAACCGGCGCGGCGGGCGCCCTGTTCATGGGCTTGACCATGGGCGTGGTCGCCGCGCCGTGCGTTGGCCCGATCTTGGTCGGATTGCTGGTCTTCGTCGGCACGCGCCAGGACGCAGGGCTCGGATTCGCCTTGTTCTTCTCGCTCGCCCTGGGTATGGGCGCGCCCTATCTGGTGCTCGCGCTGCTCGCGGGCTCGCTGCGGCGCCTGCCGCGCTCAGGGGAGTGGCTGAGCTGGAGCGAGCACCTGTTCGGCTGTGTGCTGATCTGCCTGGCGGTCTACTACGTCGCCCCACTCCTGCCCTTGCCGGCGAAGGCCTGGGCGCTGCCGGTGGCGGTGGCGGCGTCCGGCATCTACCTGGGCTTTCTCGACCCCGTTGGGCGCTCGCGACCCGCTTTCGTGGGTTTCAAGGCGACCGCTGGCGTGCTTGCGCTCGCGGTCGCTGTCTGGATGATACCGTCAGCCCAGCCGGCGCAGGCGATCACCTGGGAGCCGTTCGACAGCGCGGCAGTGGCGGCTGACGCGCGCCCCGTATTGGTGGACTTCGGCGCCGAGTGGTGCATCCCCTGTCGGGAGATGAAGGCGACTACTTACGTCGATCCGGATGTCGTGCGCGAGGCGCGGCGATTCCGCATGGTCCGCGCCGACATAACCAGCGAGAGCGAGCACAACGACGCATTGACGTCGCGCTATGATGTGAAAGGCGTGCCGACGGTCATCCTGTTCACGCCCGGCGGAGACGAACGGCGCCGTCTGGTGGGCTACGTGAGCCCGGACGAGATGCTGGCCGCGATGCGCGAGGTGCACTGAGCGTGCCGCTTCATTATCCGGCCTGCCAGCGCCCCGGGCATTATTCGCACCAGTGCTCTTGAGCCGCCGCCCGCTACTCCGCTAGCGTCGGACTTGCATGGGGTTTCTCGACCAGCCCGTCGCGTTCGCCGCGCAGCCCATAGCCGAGCCGGTGATGCGGGGCATTGAATCGGTGGGCTTTGAGGTCTGCACGCCCATCCAAGCGCGGTCGCTGCCGCTGTCGCTGGCCGGCAAGGACGTGGCCGGACAGGCGCAAACCGGCACCGGCAAGACGGCAGCCTTTCTGATCACGATCTTCACCCGCCTGCTGAAGCATCCGGACCGCCGCGACGGGCCCCGCGCGTTGATCATCGCCCCGACCCGGGAGCTCGTCGTGCAGATACTCCATGACGCCGAGGCGCTGGGCGCCTTCACCGGTTTGACCTTCCAAGCCGTCTATGGCGGCGTCGACTATGCGAAACAGCGCGAGGCGCTGCGCGGCGGCGTGGACGTACTGATCGGTACGCCGGGACGGCTCATCGATTACTTCAAACAGCGCGTGTACACGCTGCGGCACGTCGAGGTCCTCGTGATTGACGAGGCGGACCGCATGTTCGACATGGGGTTCATCGCCGATCTGCGATTCCTGCTGCGACGCCTCCCGCCGGTAGAGCAGCGCCAGTCCATGTTGTTCTCGGCGACGCTCAACTGGGACGTCATGGAGCTCGCCTACGAGCACATGAACGATCCCGTCAAGGTCGCGATCGAGCCCGAGCAGGTCACGGCCGAGAAAGTCGAGCACGTGCTGTTTCACGTCGGCCGCCACGAGAAGCTGCCGCTGCTGCTCGGCCTGCTCGCGCGCGAGCGCCCGGAGCGCGCGCTCTTCTTCGTGAACACGAAGCGCGAAGCCGAGTGGCTCGCGCAGCGCCTCGAAGACCACGGGTACCACGCCGCGGCACTCACGGGCGATCTCCACCAGCGCGTGCGGCTGCGCGTCTTGCGCGAGTTCAAGGGGGGCGCGTTGCCGTTTCTGGTCGCGACGGACGTCGCCTCGCGCGGCCTGCACATCGAGGGCGTGACCCACGTCATCAACTACGACGTGCCGCAGGACCCGGAGGATTACGTGCACCGCATCGGGCGGACCGCGCGCGCCGGCGCCTCGGGCAAGGCGTTGACACTCGCCTGCGAGACCTACGTGATGGCGCTCGAGGCGATCGAAACGCTGATCGGTTTCAAGCTGCCTTCGGTGCATGTCGAAGACGACATGTTGTTGAAGCCCATGCCGCCGTCGCATCGCGCGCGGAACGCGGGGCGGCGGGATTCCTCCTCGCGCGACCGCTCCGGCCGCGGCCGCGGCGAAAGTGCGGACGACAAACGGGACGGCGAGACCGCGAGCCCGTCCCGCCGTCGCCGCCGGCGCCTGGGCGGGAGCGGCCATGTTCGGAACGATCAAGCGCATCGCGAGGGATAAGGGCTTCGGATTCATCGTCCCGGATGACGGCAGCGACGAGGTGTTCTTCCATCGCTCGCGACTCGCGCCGAAGGTGTATTTCGAGGATCTGCGCGAGGGCGACGAGGTCGAATACCAGGTGCGCCGCGGTGAGAAGGGGCCGCAGGCCTTCAATCTGAAACCCCGGTGAACGGCATTCGGTACTGCCGACCGTCGGCGGGGCGCCCGTGCTGACACGCCCTGATGCGGTGCGCTCCACCGCCCTGAGCGTCCCCGCCACTGCCTCGTTGTGGCGGACCACACTGGCGCCCATCGCCGCTGGCCTCCTGGTCGCCGCGCCGTGGCTCGACTTCTCACTGTATCCGCTCGCCTGGGTCGCGTTTGCGCCGCTCATCTGGGCGGTGATCGATGCACCGACGCGCCGCGCCGCGCTGCGGGCGGGGTTCCTGGCCGGGCTGGGCGCCAATGTGCCCGCTTTCTATTGGCTCGTGTACACGATCCACGTCTTCGGCGGGTTTCCGTACGCGCTCGCGGTCGTGTTCTACGCGTGCCTCTCGGCGTATTCCGCGGTCCAGTTCGCGCTGTTCGGGTGGGGGCTGCGCGCGCTGGGCTTTGGTCCGTACGCGCTCGCGGCGCCGGTGCTGTGGGTCTCGCTCGAGTTTCTGTTTCCGAACCTCTTCCCCTGGCGGCTCGCCAATAGCCAACTGGAGGCGCCGCTGCTGCTGCAGACTGGCGATCTCACGGGACCCTATCTGTTGAGCTTCGTGATGGTGTGGACGAACGCCGGAATGGTTCTGGCGCTGCGCCAGCCGCGGCGGCTCGCGCCGCTCGCGGCATCCGCGCTGTCCGCGGTCGCGCTGATCGCGTACGGCGCGTGGCGCATGCCGACGGTACAGGCGGCGATCGACGCGGCTCCTCCCGTCGCGGTCGGGCTCGTGCAGGGCAACATCGGCATCAAGGAGAAGGATGACGTCGCGCTGTTCGACATCAACCTCCAAGCGTATCGCGAGCTCTCCGAGCCGCTGCAGTCGCACGTCGATGTGCTGATCTGGCCCGAGTCGGTCTCACAGGAGTGGGTGCGAGCAGACCTTCCGCTCCTGCCGCCCGAGTACAATCCATACGTCGGCGTTTCCACGTTCCTCGTCTACGGCGGGCTCGCCTACGAGCGCGCTGCCGGTGGCGGTCAACCGCGAACGTACAACAGCGCTTTTCTCATCGATGGCGGCGGACGCGTATACGGCCGTTACGACAAGCGCGTGCTGATTCCGTTCGGCGAGTACCTCCCCGGGGCCTCGCTGTTTCCGGGATTGCACGCGTTCAGCCCGCGCACGGGGCAGTTTACCCCTGGCGCCCGCATCGCTACCCTCGACGTCCCCGGCCGCATCCGGTTGGCGCCGCTGATCTGTTACGAGGACACGCCCGCGGAGATTGCCCGCGCGATGACGCAGGTCGGCGCCGAGGCCCTGCTGACTCTGTTCAACGACGCGTGGTTCGGCCGTTCGATGGCGCCGTATCAACACGAGGCGATCGCGGTCTGGCGCGCGGTGGAGAACCGCCGCTACTTCATGCGCGTGGGTAACGCCGGAGTGAGCTCGGTGGTCGATCCCTTCGGGCGCGTGATCGAGCGCCTCGGTTTGTTTACGCCCGAGACCTTGCAGGCCGAGATTCGACCTCTGCAGATCCGCACGGTGTACACGCGCACCGGCGACCTCTTCGCGTGGGCGGTCGTGGGCCTTGCCGTCGCGCTGCTCGTGCTGCGCCGGCGCCCGCAGTGAACTGCGCTCGTGCGCGGCGTGAGCCGCGCCAGCGCTGCTGCAGCGCAGAGTCGCAACACCCGACGCATTCGCGCTCATAACGTCCCGAGCGGCGGCGCGTCATTATGGTGCGACGTGCGTGCGCTGGCGAGTTCCGACCACGCCGTATGCGGCGGCGCAACGTAAGGCCGTGGCTCGTACTCGCGTTTGCAACGCGAGCGACTGCCATGTGCAGTACGCGTGAACGCGTGCGATCGCACGAGTGGAGTGCGAATCCTGTACCGTTGATAACGGATCGGCGTTGGCGCGCGGCGCGTGCTTGCAATTTTATTTCAACTCGATAAAGCACGGGCGCTCACCTCACTGCGCGATTATCGAACGGCTATCCAGAGACTGCAGATCGCAAATGACTCATCGGCTCGGTATGCGTGCGCCCGTCGTGGGTACTTCGATCGCCCGTGTGCGTCGAGTGCCGACGTGCCGCGGATGGGGGAATGCGAGTGCGCGGTGCGCGCGATCTGCCGCGCGCCAGCGCCGAGGTCGCTGCGCTTCGCAGCCCATCGCACCGCCGTTGCTCCTATCGACCACGCCGCAGACCAGGCGCGCGGGTGCGCCGCCATCCAATAAGGAAACCTAAACCAGCAGCGCAGCGGATTTCCTATCCGCTTATATTGCTTCGCAACCGGCCGCTTCCCTAGTATCCCATCCGACCAATGTCGCAAGTCTTCCACCGCTATTCGAATGTCGTAGCCAAGGCGAGCGTCGTCGGCCTCGCATTGGTCGTCGGCGGCGGGCTCTTCACGCTCGACCGCCTCTTCCGCTCTTCGTACACGACGCAGCAGTACGTGGTGCGCGAGCAGCCGGTGCCGTTCAGCCACAAGCATCATGTCGGCGAGCTCGGCATCGATTGCCGGTACTGCCATACCTCGGTGGAGGTCTCCGCCGAAGCCGGTTTCCCTCCGACCCAGACTTGCATGAACTGTCATTCGCAGATCTGGGCACAGAGTCCCGTGCTCGAGCCTGTGCGCGCGAGCTGGCGGACCGGCGAGTCGATCGAGTGGACCAAGGTGTACGACCTGCCGGACTATGTCTACTTCGACCACTCGATCCATGTCGCCAAGGGCATCGGCTGCGTGAGCTGCCACGGTCGCATCGACCAGATGAACCTGACGTACCAGGAGCCGTCGCTGTTGATGGGGTGGTGCCTCGACTGCCACCGCAATCCGGCGCCCAACGTGCGGCCGCGCAGCGAGGTCTTCAACATGGCGTGGCAGCCTGCGAATGGGCACTCCAACGGGCACTCGGATGGCAAGTCCGATGGTCACGCGGAGACGGGCGCGGAGTTACTCGCGGCCCACAAGATCGACGGGCGGGAGGACTGTACTGCGTGCCACCGCTAGGCGCCGCAACCAGGGTCTCATAAGATGAGTGGCATCAGGGAAGAGCAAACCGCCGAGCTGAGCAGCGCGAAGCCGCGCTCCGCGCTCGACCTGCCCGCGTTGCGCGCGCGCCTCGAGGGCCAAACGGGGAAGCAATACTGGCGGAGTCTGGACGAGCTGGCCGATAGCCCGGATTTCCGCAACTTCCTAAACGCCGAGTTTCCCGAGCAGGCGCCCCACCTGCTCGACCCGGTCGGTCGGCGGACGGTGCTCAAGCTCATGGGGGCGTCGTTGGCGCTCGCCGGGGTAAGCGCCTGCACGCGCCAGCCCGAGGAAAGAGTCTTTCCGTACGTCAAAGCGCCCGAGTACATCGTGCCCGGCGAGCCGCTCTATTTCGCGACCGCGATGCCGCTCGATGGCTTCGGCATGGGCCTATTGGTCGAGAGCCACATGGGGCGCCCGACCAAAATCGAGGGCAACCCGGAACATCCCGCCAGCCTCGGCGCGACTGATGTCCTCGCCCAGGCGTCCGTGTTGACGCTCTACGACCCGGACCGCTCCCAGGTCGTCCGCCACATCGGCGAGGTGCAGACCTGGCGCAACTTCAGCAGCGGGCTGGCGAAGGTGTTCGCGGTACAAGAGGCGAAGCAGGGCGCAGGCATTCGCGTCCTGTCGGGGGCCATCACCTCGCCGACGGTGGCGAAGCTGCGCGGCGATTTTCTGGCCAAGTATCCGCAGGCGAAGTGGCACCAGTACCAACCGGTGAACGGCGACAATGGTTTGGCGGCAGCTCGCACGGCGTTCGGCCGGCCGCTCCAGGTGCAGTACCACTTCGACAAGGCGGATCGCATTCTGTCGCTCGACGCGGATTTCCTCGGCGTCGGGCCGACCATGGTGCGCGCGGCCAAGGATATCAGCAGCCGCCGACGCGTCGATGCGGGTGGCGGTTCGATGAACCGGCTTTATGTTGCGGAGACGACTCCCACGAACACCGGCGCCGTCGCTGACCATCGCCTCCCTCTGCGTCCGGCGGAGATCGGCGAGCTCGCGCTCGCCGTCGCGCTAGGCCTCGGGATCGCGGGGCGCGCTCCGGTCGGCATGGAGGCGCACCGGGAGTGGGTGGCGGCGGTCGTGCGCGACCTGCAAGCGCATCGCGGTGCGAGCCTCGTGATCGCCGGCGACGGCCAGCCAGCCGCAGTGCATCTGCTCGCATATGCGATGAACCAGGCCCTCGGCAATGAGGGCACGACGGTTTCGTACGTCGAGCCGGTCGCGGCCGATCCGGTCGATCAGACCCAGTCGATGCGCGACCTGGTGGCCGCCATGTCCGCGGGACAGGTCGAGATGCTGATCATGCTGGAGGTCAACCCCGTCTACGACGCGCCAGCCGACCTGGAGTTCACCAAGCACCTCGACAAGGTCGGGATGCGGGTCCATTACGGGCTCTACTACGACGAAACCGGGGAGCTCAGCCATTGGCACGTCCCGGCGACGCACTACCTCGAATCATGGGGCGATGTGCGGGCTTTCGACGGCACGGTAACGATCCAGCAGCCGCTGATCGCGCCGCTGTATGACGGCAAGACCATGGCGGAGTTGCTGGCGGCGATGATCGGACAGCCGCGTCCCGCGTATGACCTGGTGCGCGAGTATTGGCAGTCGCAGTGGGCCGGGGGGAATTTCGATGCGCAGTGGCGCAAGGCCGTGCACGACGGTGTCGCGCCCGACGGCTCGCGTGCGCCCGCGGCCGCAGCCACATGGGTGAGCACGGCAAGCAACTGGGGGCAGGATCTTCTGCCGCCGCCGGCCGCCGACACCGCCGGTCTGGACGTCGTGTTCCGCCCCGATGCGGCGCTCTACGACGGCCGCTTTGCGAACAACGGCTGGCTGCAGGAAGTTCCGCGACCCATTACGCGCCTCACCTGGGATAATCCGGCCCTGATCGCGCCGGCCACGGCCGAACGCCTGGGCCTCGATCAGGGGACCATGGTCGAGGTCACCCTCAACGGGCGCACGCTGCAGCTGCCGGTTTGGATTCAGCCCGGGCACGCGCAGAACGCGATCACGCTGTTCCTCGGCTATGGTCGCCGCCGGGCGGGGCAGGTGGGCACCGACGTCGGATTCGACACATACAAGCTCCGCACGAGCGATCATCCGTGGAGCGCGAGCGGCGCCACGCTCGTGAACCTCGGGCGGCACTACCGGCTCGCTTGTACGCAGGACCATCACTCGATGGAGGGGCGCGACCTAGTCCGAGTCGGCACGCTGGAGGAATATCGGGCAAACCCGGCCTTCGCCCACACTCACAGCGAACGCGATAAGTCGATGTACCCGGGCTTTGCGTACACCGGCTACGCGTGGGGCATGACGATCGACGTGGGCGCGTGCATCGGCTGCAATGCTTGCGTGATCGCTTGCCAGGCGGAGAACAACATCCCGGTGGTCGGCAAGGATCAGGTGGCGCGCGGGCGGGAGATGCAATGGATCCGCGTCGACCGCTACTTCGAGGGCGACCTCGACGCGCCGACCACGGTCATGCAGCCGGTGCCGTGCATGCACTGCGAGCAGGCCCCCTGCGAGGCCGTGTGTCCGGTCAACGCCACCGTGCACGATGACGAAGGCCTCAACGCGATGGTGTACAACCGGTGCGTCGGGACCCGCTACTGCTCGAACAACTGCCCGTACAAAGTCCGCCGCTTCAACTTCACCTTATACAGCGACCCGCGCTCCGACGTGGAGGAGATGGTCTTCAATCCGGACGTCACCGTGCGGAGCCGCGGCGTCATGGAGAAGTGCACGTACTGCGTGCAGCGCATCAACTACGGGCGCATTCGCGCCAAGCGGGAGGATCGCCGGGTGCGCGATGGCGAGGTGCAGACGGCCTGCCAGCAGGCATGTCCGGCCGACGTGATCACCTTCGGCGACCTGAACGATCCCGCCAGCCGCGTGGCCGCCCTGGCGAAGGACCCGCGCAACTACGTATTGCTCAACGAGCTGGGGACGCTGCCCCGCACCACGTATCTGGCCGGCGTGCGCAACCCCAACCCCGAGCTCGCGAGGACATAATGGCCGCCGCGCAAGAACAACAACCACGCCCGCGGCCGCCGGTCATCGAACCGGGGCACACTTACGGCTCGATCACCGACAAGATCAGCGATGCCGTCCTGACCAAGCGAACTCCGCTCGGCTGGGTATTTGGCTTCGCAATCGGCTTCTGCGGCTTGCAACTGCTCGCCATCTCGGTCGGCTACCTCTTCTACAAGGGCATCTACATCTGGGGTCTGAACGTCCCGGTCGGATGGGGCTTCGACATCATCAACTTCGTGTGGTGGATCGGCATCGGCCACGCCGGCACGCTGATCTCCGCCATCCTGTTGCTGTTCCGGCAGGCCTGGCGGACGTCGATCAACCGCTTCGCCGAGGCGATGACGATCTTCGCCGTCGCCTGCGCCGGCATGTTCCCGGTCATTCACACCGGGCGCCCGTGGCTCGCGTACTGGCTGCTGCCGTATCCGAACTCGATGGAGGTGTGGCCGAACTTTCGCAGCCCGCTGATCTGGGACGTGTTCGCGGTGTCGACCTACGCCACGGTTTCCATGCTGTTCTGGTTCGTCGGGATGATCCCCGACCTGGCGACGCTGCGCGACCGCTCGCCGAGCCGCATCGGCCGGGTGATCTACGGTATGCTCGCGATGGGCTGGCGCGGCTCGGCCGAGCACTGGCACCGGTACGAGACCGCCTATCTGCTTCTGGCCGCGCTCTCGACGCCGCTGGTGCTGTCCGTGCACAGCGTGGTGAGCTTCGACTTCGCCGTCAGCCAGGTGCCCGGCTGGCACGCGACCATTTTCCCGCCGTACTTCGTCGCCGGCGCCATCTTCGCTGGCTTCGCGATGGTGATGATCATCGCCATTCCGCTGCGCAAGTTCTACGGGCTGCAGGACTTCATCACCATGCGGCACTTCGACTACATGGCGCGCGTCACGCTGGCGACCGGCTTGGTCGTCGCCTACGGCTACATGATCGAAGTGTTCATGGCGTTCTACAGTGGCAACCAGTTCGAGCTCGCGCTCATGATGAACCGGTTCCGCGGGCCGTACGCGCCGTTCTACTGGGCACTGATCCTGTGCAACGTCATCGTCGTCCAGCTGCTCTGGTTCCGCCGCATCCGCGCGAGCCTCGGCTGGCTATTCCTGATTTCGATCGACGTCAGCATCGGCATGTGGCTGGAGCGCTTCGTCATCATTCCGATGAGTCTCTCGCGCGACTTCCTGCCGTCGTCGTGGGGCATGTATTACCCGACCTTCTGGGAATACGCGACGCTCATCGGCTCGATGGGGCTGTTCACGACGCTGCTCTTCCTGTTTATCCGCCTGCTGCCGATGATCTCCATCGCGGAGATGCGCACGCTGCTGCCCGAGGCGAAGGTAAAGATGAAGGTGAAGGCGGAAGGGACGCACGGATGAGCACCGCCACGCTTGCTCGCGCCGCGAGCGATCCCCTGCTGTACGGGCTGATGGCCGAGTTCCAGACCGCCGACGAGCTCGTGGAAGCGGCGCGCGTCACCACCGAGGCGGGGTATCGGTACTACGACTGCTACACGCCGTTCCCCATCGAGGAGCTGCACGAGGTGATGCCGCACAAGCGCAACTGGCTGCCGGCGCTGGTGCTGATCGCCGGGATTCTCGGTGGCCTCGGCGGCTTCGCGCTTTGCTACTGGACCTCGGTGATCGACTATCCGATCAACGTCGCCGGCAAGCCGCTCAACAGCTGGCCCGCGTTCATCCCCGTGACGTTCGAATGCACCATCCTCGCCGCCGCGCTCACCGCGGTGTTCGGGATGCTCGGCCTGAACGGCTTTCCGATGCCTTATCATCCGGTCTTCAACGTGTCGCGCTTCGCCCTCGCGTCGCGCGATCGCTTCTTCCTCTGCATCGAGTCCCGCGATCCGCTGTTCGACGTGGACGAGACCTGGAGCTTCCTGTCGCGACTCCACCCGCGGCAGGTGTCGTTGGTCGAGCAATGAGCCGGCTCTCCTACATCTGGCGCGGCATGGCCGCGGCCGCGTTGCTCGCCGGGCTCGCTGGCTGCCGTCAGGACATGCACAATCAGCCCAAGTACCAAGCCTTCGAGCAGAACCGCTTTTTCGCCGACCAGCGCGCGTCGCGCCCGCTCGTCCCGGGGGTAGTCCCTCGCGGCCATCTCGACGAGGACCCGGCCTTTTATCAAGGCAAGGGCGATGGTGCTCCGCTCGCCACCAACCCGCTCGGGATGACGCGTGAAGTGCTGTTGCGCGGCCAGGAGCGCTACAACGTCTATTGCTCGCCGTGCCACGACCGCACCGGCAGTGGCGAAGGCATGATCGTGCAGCGCGGATACAAGCAGCCCCCCTCGTTCCACGAGGAGCGTCTGCAGCGCATGCCCGACGGACATCTGTTTCAGGTGCAGACCAACGGCTACGCCACCATGCCCGCGTATGCGGCGCAGGTGCCCGCGCGCGATCGTTGGGCGATCGTGGCCTATATCCGCGCGCTGCAACTCAGCCAGCACGCCACCCTTGCGGACGTCCCGGACGCGGAGCGCGCGAAGCTCGGAGCACAACCATGAGCGGCGATCTGCGCACCCTCTACGCGCTGCCCGCAGACCACGTCTTCAACCGCAGCCCCCGCGCCCTGCTCGGGCTCGGCGTGATCGGCCTCGCGATCGCGGGGGCCGGCGCGCTCGTCGACCACGCGCAATTCTTCCGCTCGTACTTGGTCGCGTTCGTCTTCTGGGGCGGTATCGCGATCGGATCGCTCGCCCTGGTTTCGATGAATCACATCGCCGGCGGCCGCTGGGGTATCGTGATCCGCCGCGCAGCCGAAGCGGCCATGCGCACGCTGCCACTGGTCGCGGTCCTATTCGTGCCGTTGCTGTTCGGCATGCACGATCTCTACGAGTGGACGCATGCGGAGCACGTCGCGCACGACCCGGTGCTGCAGTACAAGACGTGGTACCTGAACGTTCCGTTCTTCATCTTGCGCGCGGCGCTCTACTTCATCATCTGGTTCGTGCTCGCCGGCGTGTTGCTACGCTGGTCGGCCCAGCAGGACGCAACCGGCGATCCCGGTTACGTGCGCAAGTTTCAACTCCTCGGCTCGGGGGCCGTGCTCGTATACGTGCTCACCATGACATTCGCGTCGGTCGACTGGATGATGTCCATCGAGCCGCATTGGTACTCCACGATCTACGGGCTGATGGTGATCGGTGGCCAGATCATGACCGCGTTCACGTTCGCGATCACCATCCTGACGCTGCTCACCGCATACGATCCGGTGCGGCGCGTGGCGACCGCGGATCGCTTTCACGATCTCGGCAAGATGCTGTTCGCGTTCGTGATGCTGTATGCGTACTTCTCCTTTTCGCAATTCCTGATCATCTGGTCCGGCAACCTCCCCGAAGAGACGCCGTGGTATCTGAAGCGCGTCACCGGCGGATGGGAAGTCCTGGCGATCGCCCTGATCCTGTTCCATTTCTTTCTGCCGTTTTTCATCCTGTTGTCGCGCAGCCTGAAGCGCAACGCGCGCCGGCTCATGTTCGTCGCGGTCCTGCTGCTCTTCATGCGCTGGGTCGGCGATTACTGGATGATCATGCCCGCTTTCTCGCCGGGAAAGTTTACGTTCCACTGGATGGATATCGCGGCGATGGTGGGCGTGGGCGGCATCTGGCTCGCGGCGTTCCTCTGGAACCTGCAGGGCCGACCGGTGCTGCCGCTGCATGATCCCGCGTTGCCGCTGGAGGCGTCGGTATGACGACCATTACACACGACGCCGAACACACGCACGAAAGACGCGACATCTACCTGAAGCCCGTGGTCTGGGCGGGCTTCGCCCTGCTGATCATCCTGCTGATGACCTTCGCGCTGATGTTCGGGCTGTTCGAACGCCTGGCCCTGTACGAGGCGCGCTCGAGCCCGCCGGCCAACCCGCTCGCTGCGGTCGAAGGACGGCGCATGCCGCCCCAACCGCGCCTGCAGGCGCATCCGCTTCGCGACCTTCACGATCTGCGCGCCGCGGAAGAGGAGACGCTCAACTCGTACGGCTGGGTGGACAAGGACGCGGGTGTCGTCCGAATTCCCATAGCGCGCGCGATCGACTTGCTCGCCGAGCGCGCCGGGCAGAAGCCGGAGGCCACGGCGCGATGAAGCGCTGGCGCATCACTGCCCTGCTCGTCGGGGTGCTGCTTGCCCATGTTCCGACCGCCGTGCGTGGCGCCGCGGACACGCGGCCGGCCGCGTTGCGCGAGGTCGGCATCGAGCAGCGCTTAAACGAGCAAGTGCCGCTGGACCTCCGCTTTCGGAACGAAGCTGGTGAGACCGTCACACTGCGTAGCCTGATGCGCGACAAGCCGGTGATCTTGTCGCTCGTCTATTACGAATGCCCGATGTTGTGCACGCTGGTGCTGAACGGGCTGGTCAGGTCCATGAAGGCGCTGCCGTTCGATGCCGGGCAACAGTTCGACGTCATCACGGTCAGCTTCAATCCGGACGAGACGCCCGCGCTGGCGGCCGAGAAGAAGGCGAAGTACCTGGCGGAATACGGGCGCGACGGCGCCGCCCAAGGCTGGCACTTCCTGACCGGTGACGAAGCGTCCATCAAGCAGCTCTCCGAAGCCGTGGGCTTCCGATACCAGTACCTGCCCGAGAAGAACGAGTTCGCCCACGCTTCGGCGATCATGGTGCTAACGCCGAAAGGCGTGTTGGCCCGATATTTTTATGGGGTGGAATACGCGCCGCGCGATGTGAAGTTCGGGCTCATGGAAGCGGCCGAGAACCGCATCGGCTCGCCCGTCGATCAGTTGATGCTGTTCTGTTACAGCTACGATCCCGCCACCGGCCGGTACTCGAACGTCGTGCTCGGCGCGGTGCGCCTCGGCGGCGCGGCAACCGTCCTCGCGTTCGTGAGCTTCGTGTTGTGGAGCTGGCGCCGCGGGCGGAGCGCGACGGCCCCCGGGCAGGCGACGGCCCGCCGGTAGTGAGAGATACGACGATGCACGCGAGCCCGTTCTTCTTCCTTCCGGAACAAGCGTCGAGCATGGCCGCCCATGTCGACTACCTCTTCCTGTTCATGGTCGCGATCACGGTGTTCTTCACCGGGGCGATAGCCGTTTGCCTGCTCATCTTCTCAGTGAAGTTCCGCCGCCGGCCCGGCAATACCATCGGGCATCCCATTCACGGCTCCACGCTGCTCGAGGTGGCGTGGTCGGTGGTGCCGTTCGGCATCACCATGGTCATGTTCATCTGGGGCGCGTGGCTCTTCTTCGTCTTCGCACGTCCGCCGGACAATGCCCACGAGGTATTCGTGGTCGGCAAGCAGTGGATGTGGAAGCTCCAGCACATGGAAGGCCGGCGTGAGATCAACGAGCTGCATGTGCCGGTCGGACAGTCGATCAAGCTGACGATGACGTCCGAGGACGTGATCCACAGCTTTTTCGTGCCCGCGTTCCGGGTCAAATTCGACGTGGTGCCCGGCCGCTACACGACGACCTGGTTCCACGCGACGAAGGTCGGCGAGTACCACCTCTTCTGCGCCGAATACTGCGGGACCGAGCACTCGGGGATGATCGGCAAGGTCATCGTGATGGAGCCGGCGGATTTTCAGAATTGGCTCGAAGAGCAGCCACCGCCGCCCTCGCCGCCGGGCGCCGTCGTCGCGTCGCTCGGGCCGAGCAGTTCGCCGGCCGCTGCCGGCGAGGCGCTCTTCAACCGGAACGCGTGCGCGACGTGTCACCAGCCGCAAGGCGGGGCCCTCGGTCCCTCGCTCGTCGGCGTCTTCGGTTCCACGGTCAAGCTCGCCGACGGCAGCACGGTGCAGGCCGACGAGGCGTACATCCGCGAGTCGATTCTGAACCCGGCCGGTAAGGTCGTGGCAGGATACCAGCCGGTGATGCCGACGTTTCAAGGTCAGCTGAACGAAGAGGAGCTGATGCAGCTCATTCAGTACATCAAGTCGCTCAAGACCGACTCGGGCGCGCCGCAAGGCGTGGCGCATAGCGCGCCGAGCGCCCCCGACACCGCTTTGTAAGGGGACGAGATCATGGCATCCCCAGCGACCGAAACCGCGCTCCAGGCTGTCGAGCAGCCGCAGAAAAACTATTTGAACGCCGACTACAGCATCAAGTCGTGGCTGTTGACGAAGGACCACAAGCGGATTGCGGTTCTCTACCTGATCTCCGTCGTCGCCTTTTTTGCGTTTGGCGCGGTCTTCGCGGCCGGCATACGCCTCGAGCTGCTCACGCCGAAGGGCGATCTGTTGCAGGCCGACACGTACAACAAGTTCTTCACCATGCACGGCACGTTCATGGTGTTCTTCTTTCTGCTGCCGTCCATCCCCGCCACGCTCGGTAACTTCTTGGTCCCGATGATGGTCGGGGCCCGCGACCTCGCGTTCCCCCGGATCAACCTGCTGAGCTGGTACATCTACATGGTCGGTGGCGTGTTCACTATGGCCGCCATGATCGCCGGCGGCGTGGACACCGGCTGGACCTTCTACACGCCCTACAGCAGCACCTTTTCGAACTCGAACGTGATGCTGACCGCGGTCGGCGTCTTCATCAACGGCTTTTCGAACATCCTCACCGGCTTGAACTTCATCGTGACCATCCACCGCATGCGGGCGCCGGGCCTGACGTGGTTCCGCCTGCCGCTGTTCATCTGGGCGCACTACGCGACCAGCTTGATCATGGTGTTGGGCACGCCGGTGATTGCGATCACCTTGTTGCTCCTGGCGCTCGAGCGCGGGCTGCGCATCGGCATCTTCGATCCCGCCCTGGGCGGTGACCCGGTGCTGTACCAGCACCTGTTCTGGTTCTACTCCCACCCAGCGGTCTACATCATGATTCTGCCGGGCATGGGTGTGATCAACGAGATTATCACCACCTTCGCCCGCAAACCGATCTTCGGCTACAGCTTCATCGCGTTCTCGAGCATCGCCATCGCCGTGCTCGGCTTTCTGGTGTGGGGCCATCATCTGTTCGCCAGCAGTCAGTCGGTATACGCGGGCCTGGTCTTCTCGATCCTGACGTTCCTGGTGGCGATTCCGTCCGCCGTGAAGGTCTTCAACTGGACGGCGACGCTCTACAGGGGCGCGGTGAGCTTCGAAGCGCCGATGCTCTACGCCCTCGGGTTCATTGGCTTGTTCACGATCGGCGGGCTGACCGGCCTCTTTCTGGCCGCCATGGGGCTCGACCTGCACGTGCACGACACCTACTTCGTGGTCGCGCACTTCCACTACATCATGGTCGGTGGCGCGGTGTTGGCGTTCCTCGGCGGGCTGCACTTCTGGTGGCCGAAGATGTTCGGCCGCATGTACCCGGAGAACCTGGCGCGCATCGCGGCGATCATCGTCTTCATCGGCTTCAACCTGACGTTCTTCCCGCAGTTCGTGCTCGGCTACCTCGGTATGCCGCGCCGGTATCACTCCTACCCCGACGAGTTTCAGGTACTGAACGTGTTGTCATCGGCCGGCGCGTCGATCCTCGCGGTCGGCTATCTGCTGCCCCTCGCGTACTTCCTGTGGTCGCTCAAGCGCGGGAAACGCGCCGTCGCGAATCCGTGGCATGCGACCGGTCTGGAGTGGCGGACGAGCTCGCCACCGCCGACGGAAAACTTCGTGCAGACACCGATCGTCACCGAAGAGCCGTACATGTACACGTCGCACGACGTCCCGACAGAGGAGGTCCGCGTTGCTTGAGCAGACCGCACCGTACGTCGCCCACCAGTTCGATGACGCTGAGCAGCAGCGCGACGCGTCGTCGCTCGGGATGTGGCTGTTCCTCGTCAACGAGGTCATGTTTTTTGGCGGCCTCTTCACGGCGTACGTCGCCTATCGGTCGCTCTATCCGGAGGCTTTCCACGGAGCCAGCCATCACCTCGACATCAAGCTCGGGGCATTCAACACTGTCGTCCTGCTGACGAGCAGCTTGACGATGGCGCTATCGGTGCACGCGGCGCAGGTGAGCAAGCGCGTGCGGCTGATGATCAACCTGACGCTCACGTTGATCCTCGGCTTGGTCTTCCTCGGCGTGAAGGCCTACGAATACACGCACAAGTGGCATGAGCACCTGATCCCGGGACCCAATTTCGCCTATCACGGGCCCGATCCGACGAACGCCCAGCTCTTCTTCTCGCTGTACTTCGCCATGACCGGGCTGCATGCCTTGCACATGATCGTCGGCGCGGGGCTGCTGATCTGGCTACTGGTGGGCGCCTACCGGGGCGCGTTCAACCGCAACTACTACACGCCGGTCGAGATGTGCGGCTTGTACTGGCACTTCGTAGACATCGTGTGGATATGGCTCTTTCCACTGCTGTACCTGCTCGGACGGCATTGAGGCCCGACATGTCGCAAGAAACGCATGGCGCCTCGGTCGCAACCCTCTTCGGCATTTATACGGCGCTGCTCGCGCTCACCGGCGTGACCGTCGGCGCCGCATTTCTCGACATGGCATTCTTGAACACCCCGGTGGCGCTCGGCATCGCCTCCGTCAAGTCGCTCCTGGTGATGTATTACTTCATGGATCTGCGCGACAGCCCGCGCCTCACGTGGGCCGTCATGGGGTCGAGCTTCATCTTCCTCGCCATCATGATCGCGCTCACCATGTCGGACGTCGTGAGTCGCGGCTGGTTGGGCGCCGCGCCCGCTGTCTGACCGGTGGTGCTCGTCGAGACGGCTTCGCTCCCGGGCGGTGCCAGGTCGCGACCGACGAGCGGCCGGGCGCTTGCGCCATTGCGGCCCGGGGTGAGAAGTGTAGCGTGGAGGGATCAATGATCATGCCCGAGCCGCGCTATCCGCTCATCGACGCGCTGGCGTCTGCCGACGACGTCAAGGACATGGACGCCGACGGCCTGCGCGAGCTCGCCGCGGAGTTGCGTGCGTTCATCATCGAATCCGTCACGGCGACCGGAGGACATCTCGGCGCCGGCTTGGGCGTCGTCGAGCTCACCCTCGCGCTGTACGCCGAGTACCACTTCAACGAACGCGACAAGCTGGTGTGGGATGTGGGCCACCAGTGCTACCCGCACAAACTCCTCACCGGTCGCCGCTCGCAGTTCGCCACCCTGCGGCAGTGGCGGGGGCTGTCTGGCTTTCCCGATCCGACCGAGTCGCCCTACGACACGGTCAAGACCGGGCACGGCGGGACGAGCATCTCTACGGCCATGGGTTTTGCGCTCGCCTGGCGCGAGGAGCCGGAGACCGCCGGACGCAAAGCGGTGGCCGTGATCGGCGACGGCTCGCTGCAGGAAGGCAACGCGTTCGAAGCCTTGAACCACGGCGGGTCCTTCAAGGATCTCGAGCTCGTGGTGGTGCTCAATGACAACAACATGAGCATCAGCCCGAGCGTAGGAGCGCTCAGCGCCTACTTATCGCGGGCGCGCAGCTCGACGTGGCTGAACCAGCGGCTGCGCACGATTCAGGGTGCCATCCGCCGCATTCCACGCATCGGCGACGACGTCGAGGACGTGCTTCAGCGCTGGTATCACTCGCTGCAGGGCATCATCCCGCAGCATGGGCTCGGGATCATCTTCGAAGAGCTCGGATTCTTCTATTACGGTCCGATCGACGGCCACGACATCGAGGCGCTGCGGACCGCGTTCCGCGCCACGCGCTGGATGCGCCGCCCGGTGCTGATCCACGTCGTCACCAAGAAGGGTCGCGGCTACAAGGACGACATCCCGGATACGACCTGCTATCACGCCGCGAGCGGAAAACTCCCGCCCGGCGCGAGTGCCAGCGAGTACCCCGATCAAGGCGGCCCCACCTTCGCCGCGGCATTCGCCGAGCAGTCAGCGAGGATGCTCGAGCGCGATCCGCGCGTGTTCGTGCTCACGCCGGCGATGCTCGACGGCTCCGGCCTGACGAAGGTGCAGGAACGCTTCCCCGATCGCTGCCTCGACGTCGGCATGGCCGAGCAGCACGCAGTCAGCCTCGCCGCGGGGCTCGCCCTGGCCGGCCAGCTGCCGATCTGTGCCATCTACTCGACGTTCTTGCAGCGCGCGTACGATCAAGCGTTCCAGGAAGTGGCGCTGCAGAACGCCCGCGTCATCTTCTGCCTGGACCGCGGTGGGCTGGTTGGGTCGGATGGCGCCACGCACAACGGCGTGTTCGACATCGCGTACCTGCGCTGCCTGCCGAACTTCGTGCTGATGGCGCCGCGTGACACCGGCGAGCTCGTGCAGATGATGGACCTCGCAGCCACCGTTCACGGGCCCACCGCGATTCGCTTCCCACGCGGCAGTGGCGCCAAGCCCGACGTGCAGCTGCCGCACGCGCCGTTCGGCGTCGGCGCGGCTGAGATACTCGCGCCGGGTGAAGAGGGCTGCCTGCTGGTCTACGGCCCCTTGGTGTACGCCGCCCTGGAAGTCCGCCGCCGCGTGGCCGAAGCCTCCGGCCGCCATTTGGCGGTCGTGAATGCGCGGTTCGTCAAACCGCTCGACGAAGAGCGCATCGCGGCCGAGCTGAAACGTCAACCGGTGGTCTTCACGCTCGAGGATCACGTCCTGGCCGGGGGGTTCGGATCTGCGGTGCTGGAATTCGCCCGCAGCCGGCCGGATCTCGAAGCCGATCGCGTGATGCCGTTTGCGCTGCCGGATCAGTTCATCGATCACGGGCAGCGCAGCGAACAACTCGCGCACGCCGGGCTGGACGTGGAGCAGCTCACGGCCCGCGTGAGCGCGCATCTAGACGCGCTGCGACCGGCCGCTCCCGTGCGACTGGTCACCGGAAGCTAATGGCGCGTGCGCCGCGCGGGCCGGCGTTTCGCGAACTCGGAGGAGGAACGAACATGCGCTCAGTCGGCATGCACGCACTCTTCATCGCCTTGAGCTTCCTCGCCGTCCGAGGGGTTCGCGCGGCAGATGAGCCCTCCATCAAGGAAGGCGCGAAGGAAGTCGGCGAGGCGATCGAACAGGACGTCAAGCACGGCTACGAGGCGACCGAGGATTCGACCAAGCACGGCGTCGGCACGGTAATCGAAAAGACCGGCGAAGGTCTGGACAGGGCCGGAGAGAAGCTCGAGGACGCGGGTCAGGACGTGAAAGACTAGGTCTCGTCGCGCCGCGAGCGCTCGGCCTCCATAATTCCTCGCCGCCACCGCGAGGTCTCGGCGGCCCATCCTCAGGCGAGCCGTATCAACTCCGCGCGTACGCCGCGGCCGGCGATGTACAGCTTGCCGACCGCGACCGGTAGCGAGAACCGGCGCGGTCCGGCGCTCCCGGGATTGACGTACAGCGTGCCGCTCCGCTCCTCGATCGCGGGGCGATGCGAGTGCCCCGCGATCACGGCGGCGCAAGGCCCAGGCGCTCGTTGGACGTCGAGCGCGCGCACATCGTGCCCGACCAGGAGGCGGACGCCCGCGATGTGGACGACCTCCACCTCGGCCAGATCGCTCGCCCATGCATCCCGGTCGTTGTTGCCGCGCACGGCGCGAACCGGTGCCAGCTCTCGTAACGCCGCCAGCACCGCCGGCGATCCGATGTCGCCCGCGTGGATGATCAGGTCGCACCCGGCGAGCGCCCGTAGAGCCTCCGGCCGCACAAGGCCGTGCGTATCCGAGATCAGGCCGATCACCTTCGCCGCACGATTTCGTTGCGGGCGCCGCCCTCGCGTCGGCGCCCGCGCGGACCGGCGCCGGTTGCTCGGGCGCGCGGGAGCGTCGGCGCGTCTCTGCACCATCGTGCGCGATCAAACCACAGCCGCGCCGGCCGCAACACCCGCCGGGCGCGCTGTGTGCATTCGCGCGGATGTGTGGTTTCCTTGTTCGGGGCAGGAGCGCGCGATGGCGAAATTTCCGACCGCGATGGAGAGCGCGACTACGGTCGCCGTCCCCATCGCGCGGGTGTATGCGATGCTGTGGGACGTGGTGGGCTCTTCCTCGTGCATCCCTGGCCTGGCCCGCTGCACGCGCGTCGGCCCGCAGACCTACGCTTTCGCCTACCGCGAAGTCTCGCTCGCCGGCGTGAGCATGGCCGTCCGCTACACCACACGGTATGAAGGCGATGGCGAGCGGGTGATTCGGTTCACGAGCGTCGATGCGCCGGAGGACAACACCGAAGTCGACGGTGAGCTCCGCCTCGAATCCGCCGGTGATGGCACCCGCATCGCGCTGCGACAAACGCTGGCGCCGAACACTCCGGTTCCCGCGCTGTTGCAGCGCATGGTGAAATCAGTAGCCGAGCGCGAGGCGGACCGCGTCGCGAACCGGTACATGCAGAATCTCAAGCAGGCGCTGGAGCGCGCGGAGCCGGCGAAGCGGACAAAGGGGACCAAGGCATGACTGTCCAGATGTGGCAGGTGACGCTCGCATGCGCCGCGCTCTTCCCGGCGGCGGCGGGCGCGTTCACGCTCACCTCGAAGGTATTCGAGCCCAACGGGCCGATTCCCGCGAAGTACACGTGCGAGGGCGCGGACGTCGCGCCGCCGCTGAAGTGGGACGCGCCGCCGGCGGACACGAAGAGCTTCGTGCTCATCGCTGATGATCCGGACGCCCCGGATCCGCTCCGACCGAGGAAGACTCCGTGGGTGCACTGGGTGATCTACAACATCCCCGCCAGCGCCCGCGAGCTGCCCGAGGGCGGCGCGCTGCCCGACGGGGCGCAAGCGGGCGTCAACGAGCTCGGCAACCCGGTGTACGATGGCCCGTGCCCTCCGACCGGGAAACACCGATACAGCTTCAAGCTCTACGCGCTCGGCGCCCCGCTACCCGACCTCGGCGCGGCCAGCAAGGGCACAGTCGAGGAGTTCATGCGCAGTCACGTGCTGCAAACGACCGAGCTGATCGGCACGTACGAGAAGCAGCGTTAGGAGAGTCGTCAGCAGGCCTGCGTGCTGATCCGGCGCACGGGCGCCGCGCCTGCGCCATGCGCAAGCGCCGAAATCTGCCGATCGTGTGGCCGGCTGAGCAGCAGCTGTGCGAGCACTGCGCCGCACAGCGCCATGCACATGTCCCACTGTGTATCCCACGGATCGCCCTGCGTGCCGAGGAACGCCGCGGCCGATTCCCCGCCGAGCAGCGCCGCCCACCATTCGATGAACTCGTAGAACGCGCTCATCGCCAGGGCCACACATGTGACCAGGAAGCCCAGCCACTTGCCCGGCCGCAGCGGCGACGTGCGCAGCAGCACCTCGCGGGCGGCGATCGCCGGAGAGAAGCCCTGTGCAAAGTGGCCGATCCGGTCGTAGTGGTTGCGCGCGAAGCCGAACAGCTCCTGTGCCCAGTACCCGAGCGGCACGCGGGCGTACGTGTAGTGCGCGCCGAGACAGAGGATGAGCGCGTGCGCGCAGAGCAGCCGATAGGCGAGCGGTGTGAGCGGAAAGCGCCGGTAGGTCGCCACCAGGATGGGCGCGCCGACGAGCACCGGTGCCACTTCCAGCCACCACGTGATGCGGTCATACGGGCCGATGCCGGATACCACCACGCCAGCGGTCGCAATCAGCAGGAGCACGAGTGGCTCGCGCATGGTGCAGCACACTAGCGCGACGTGCGGGTGCGCTCCACCGCGCGCAGCCGCGCCGGATCTGGAGCCGGCTCGAGCTGCCGCGGCCCGGTACCCAGTGTCCTTGCGCCGGCGTCTATGATCTGGTTTCCGGAACCGCGATGTACGACACGGAAATCGCAACGGTCCGCGGGTGGATTCGCGAAGCCCGCCACATCGTCGTGCTGACCGGCGCTGGCATATCGACCGACTCCGGAATACCGGATTTCCGCGGTCCGCAAGGGCTGTGGACGAAGAACCCCGACGCCGAGAAGATGGCCACGCTGCAGCACTACATGAGCAGCCCGGACGTGCGGAGGCGCGCCTGGCAGCACCGGCTCGAGATGTATGCGCGCCCGCTCGAACCGAATGTGGGTCATCGCGCGTTGGTCGACCTCGAGCGGCGCGGCAACCTGCACACGTTGATTACCCAGAACGTCGACGGGCTGCATCAAGCGGCGGGCAGCGCGCCGGAGATCGTGGTCGAGATCCACGGCACGAGCCGCGAAGTCGTGTGTATGGACTGCGGCGAGCGCGCCCCCATGGCGCGCGCGCTCGCACGCGTACAGGCCGGCGAGGACGATCCGTCCTGCCGCACCTGCGGCGGCATCCTCAAGTCCGCCACGATCTCGTTCGGCCAGTCGCTCGTGCAGGGGGATCTCGTGCGCGCCGAGCGCGCTGCCCGACAGGCCGATCTGTTGCTCGCCATCGGTACCACGCTCGCGGTCTACCCGATCGCGGGTGTCGTCCCGATCGCCAAGGAAGCCGGTGCGCGCATCGTCATCCTGAATGCCGAGCCGACGGAAATGGACCAGCTCGCGGACCTCGTGTTGCGCGGCTCGATCAGCGAGGTCCTGCCGCGCCTGCTGGCGGCGGATGCGTGAGATCGTCGCCGGCGGCGGCAGTGCTGGTCACAGCGGCCGTGCGGAAGGCGTCGATCGACATCAGTCCTCCGGCGAGGCGGACAACGTGATGAGGCAGCCGGTCAGCGGCTGGCCGGCGCGGCGCGCCGCCCGCTGACTCTGATCGAGCACTCGGTAGTCGCTATCGCCCAGTGGAATGGTGCCGCCGGTCGCCTCGGTCCAGCTGCCGAGCATCGACAGGCGAGCGAACAGGTTGACGCCCAATGTGCCCGCGTAACAGCGCTCGACGCCCGCGGGGACGACGAGCTGCGCCGGCGTGCCCACGAACCAGATCGAGTGCCGCATGCTCAGGTCGTAGGTGCCCGGCCGTAGCGTCGCGGCGAACCAACCGCCGGGATCTGCAATCGAGATCTCGAAGCGCTCCTCGGTCGCGAGATCGCGCACAAGGAGCTCCGTGCGCTCCGCGCGGCCGAGCACGCGGCCGAGATCCGCATCCGCCAGACTGACCTTTGTACCGGCGCGAAAGATCTCC
>JBFXHX010000020.1:0-69798 GCA_050176585.1 Binatia bacterium | reverse complement strand
GACACGCAGATGGCGCAGGATGGCCAGCTGCCGGTTTATCGTGCTCTTCCGCACACCGTCGGCGACGCGCCGCTCGACGTACTCGGCAATCATGACCGAGGTAACGCCAGTGACATCGACCGTGCTGAACTGCGTCGCCTACCCGTGGACGTGCCGAAGGGCGCGCCGGTTCATATCTACACTGGCGACGGCACGACCGGGTTGGCGGCCGAGTGTTCGTCGGCCGCGATCCCTCTGTCCCTGAGCCAATCCCGGCGACCCAGCCAACAGCGGAATGCAAAAACACGCTAACGCGTTCCGACCGGTAAGGGGCGCGCAGAAGATTGACGTGTCGGCTACGTATTCTAGTACGACCGCCGTCCGGAAGCGGAGGGCCGCTTCGCCTATCTCTGTTAGTCGTTACACACGCAAGCGTGCATCGGAGAGTTCGAAGACAGCCCGTTTACCTCGGTGACGGGCAAATCCCAGCAACTGTAGACCTTGAGGTCGACTCCCTTGCAGCTGCATGAGTCCCCGGTGGCTTGCCCCATTCCACCGTTGCACGTGGTTTTCTGTATCTCGGGAGGCTGACCTCCGCCACCTTTATTTGGTGGGTTATATGGGGCAGGCGGTTGCGGAGCTACGACTGATTCACCCCTCTTCGACGGGCTATATGGATCGTTGGGGGGCGGGGCAGGCATTTCGGGAGCGCGGCTGCGCGGCAGATCGAGGCCTGCAGATGCGGCGGGGCCCCCGACTGCCGGCACAGATTGGTGACCTGCTGCATGTGCTAGCGTTGCCGATGCTCCCGATGCCCCTATGAGTAGAAACGATAAAAGCAAACGACCTCGATTGTTCATAACGTCTCACCTCTCAGGTAAACGTACCTATTCGATCCTCAGTGGCGATAGCCTGAAGATGTATCAGCTTGCGGACCCAGTCCTGAAACGCCGGCATAGATGGCCTCGCCCAGCGACAGCGGCCAGCTCATCGATAAACTGCAAACTGCGTCCCTGAGTTAATAGCAGCCGCGTCCCCGCCGTGCCAGCACCGACGCAGGTGCGATGCCGGTGGGCCATTGCCCGTCGCCGCAGGATCCACAACGCGCCGCGACCTCCGGCGGCGGACACCTGCGCGTCAAGCGAGAGCAGTTAACCGAATTTCATGGCCGTGCCACGCATGTGCGACAGGCGTTCGGCCAAGCTTGCGGACGCTGGCCGCGGTGACGAAGACTCCCGGTCGGAGAGCGCTAATCTGAGTGCGTGCTGCGCTGTTAATGGCGGTACTCCAGGTCACGCCGCCGGCGACCGCAGCGTGACGAGGAGCATCTTACGCGCGGGGGAAGGCGATACGTTCAGCAAGGCGGCCGGTGTGGGTGGGACGGCGATCTCGGCCTTGGCAACGTCAACCGATGACGGGTGGGGCCATCGGCGACCTCCTATGCTCTAGAACGGCGTGGCCCGCGCGGCGACGCGCGCTACACTGTTGCTGTGAGGCGAGAGCCCTCCATTCCATCACTCCAGTCGACAGGCCGCGGGGCTGAACCAACGACAGGAGCCGTCGAGCAACGGCCGGCGCGGCTGAGCGCCGGCGTTAGTCTCCCGCGTGGCGATTGCAATGATCATCGGATTCTTTCCGCCGGTGGGGAAGGCGGAGGTCCAGAGCGACAACGCGGTGGCCGCAGCGTTCGAGCACTTTGATCGCGCTCTGGAGAATGCGGAGAAGTGCTTCGGTCCGAGAGTTGTCACTATCGGTGCGAGAGGTGTCACTATACGAAGAGTTCTGGCGGACGAGATGGTCATCGAGGGAGGTGCTCACCCGGTCGTCGTATCGCCCGCCTCGGTTCCACCGCCGAGATCGGCTACTACCTGGTCGCACCCGGACGAACTGCACAGTTGGTGTCGGCTTCTGAAGGCCCAGGTCCCAGCTCACTCGTGTACTTCCCGCCCCTTGCTGCATCCGATTTCGGGGTCTCAGAGTGTGCCCCCTCGGAGAGGTATGAGGGGCGGTCCAACGATGAGTGATCAGCATAAGGGGCTGACCAGCCACGGCAATCGCCGCCGGCCGCGCAGCCGATCGGACACGGGAGCCGGCCCGTTGCGCCCGCGCAGCTGAGCGCCGGCATCAGGTGGTACTAGAGATGCCGCTATGTGCCGGCGCATACGGTAATTAGACGGCTATAGAGACACTACCAGTGTCGGCACTCCCGCTCACGTCCTCCCCCTGCCCTGCGCTTTGCCATGCGGCAGTACGGGGGCGACGCCGATTCGGGTTTGCTTGTGGCGCGACGACCACGAGCTGCTCCGCGCATTCTGGCGAACTGACGTACATTTTAAACTTGACCTTCTGCCCAGACCTTCTGCTACTGTTGCAGCATGGCCGACGACCCCGCTGGTAGGATTCTGGTCGTCGAAGACGACCATGACGCCCGACGGGCCCTCGCGGAACTGCTGCAACACCAGGGATACGACGTCATCGAAGCGGAGAACGGGCGCGTCGCCCTCGAGCGCCTCCGCAGTGCGAACGACGTCTGCCTGATCTTGCTGGACCTCTATATGCCAGAAATGGATGGGCGGGCGTTCCGCGCCGAGCAGATGAAACACGCGGATATGGCAGGCATTCCGGTCATCATCATCACCGGCGCGTTCGAGATGGTCCGCGGCACGGACCCGCGTGGCGTCGTCGCCGTGCTCAGCAAGCCAGTCGAGTTCGACCACTTGCTCCCCATCATCGATCAGCACTGCTGATCGGTTCGCCGCGACCTCCCTGCGCTGCGCGCAGGCCGCCCGCGCTGGTTGGCGCGCCGGCTTTCCGCGTTGGCGTCCGGCCTGGCCGGATCGGATGCGCCGGGCGCATGACGTCGAGCAGGCGCTAAGCGAGTCTAGTGGCGGATGATGCGCACGCGGTTCCGCTGCGGGCACACTGCTCGCGGTAGACTAGCGGGTCTCTGACGCTCCGGTACCATGGTCGCCGGAGGACGCCAGCATGCCAAGGGAATTGGTCGATACCGGCACGGGCAAGCGCTACGTGCGCCGTATGACGACCGGGCAGTTCAAGACCGTGACCGCCGTCAGCAAGTCTCTCGCCGCCGACCGCCGGACCGCCGCGAAAACGACGGTAAAACCCGGCGAGGGTGACCGCGGCGACCAGAAGCGGCGCACGGCGAAGTCGGCGAGCAACGCGCGCAGCGCGGCGAAGACGTCGCGCCCGCGCTCGAAGCCCAAATCACCCTAGAGCAACCTCGCGATAACGTTCCGCACGGAACGCGAGCTCCACTGATTGCAATCACCCCGACACACGAGCGGTGCCGGACGCGGCGACGGCGACCGTTGGCATCCGTCCGGTGTAGGCGCGCTATGCACCCATCTAAGTGCGAGCTTGCGAGTGTCACCGCTGCCACAGGAGCGCCGATGCGCGCCCCCTCACAGCGCGCCATCTCCGCGCGGCCGTGCTCGTACCAGTTCCGCGCGAGTGTTGCGGCGCGCGTGTAAGAACATCACCGCGAGACACGAAGTTCGTGTACAGAGGGTCGCCGACAGTGCGCCGATGTGAAACCCGCGCTTCGGTTGATGCCGCGGCGCCATGGCGCGGAACCTGCTCGGCTGCTCGCGCAGCCAATCGCCCCGGAGGTGTTCATGCGCGCTCTGCGTACGCGGCTGTGGGCGTGAATCTTTTCAGTGGGGGGTTCTGCGTCGCGGTGTTCACGCCCGCCGCGGCCAGCGAGGGCGACAGGCGCAGCACCGCGCGACGCGAAGGCGGGGCCTGCCTCGACCCGGGCGTTCCGGCATCGAGCACATCGTGGTCGTCATGATGGAAAACCGGAGTTACGACCACTTCCTCGGCTGGCTGCCGAATGGCGACGTTGCAAGAAGGCGTGGCCTACCCTGACGAGAACGGCGTCATGCTTCGACGTTTCCGCTCGCGCCCGATTATCAAGGCTGCGGCCATCCCGATCCCGATCACACGTGGGAGGGCGGCCGCGTCCAATACAACGGCGGGGCGATGGACGGCTTTCTGCTCGCAGGCATGAGCGACGAGTACGCGATCGGCTATTACACGGAAGCGGACCGGCCGTTCTTTTCGGCCCTCGCTCGCTCGTTCACCACCTGCGACTGGTTCTTCTCGACCGTCATGGGGCCGACGTACCCGAACCGGATCTTTCAACACGCGGCGCAAACCGACCGGATCGAGAACACGCGGCAGACTTCGATGGTGCCGACGATCTGGGACCGGCTCGCGCAAGCGGGCGTCAGCGCCCGCTATGACTATTCGGATGTGTCGTTCCTATGGCTCTGGGGCATCAAGTATCTCCCGATCCACGCCCGCTACGAGCGGTTCCTGATCGACGCCGCGAACGGCACCTTACCGAGCGTCTCGTTCGTCGAGCCCCGATTCGGGGAAGATCGGACCGGCACGTCCGGCAGTGATCACCCGCACGGCGATATTCGCGAAGGAGATGCATTCCTCGCCGAGACCTTTCACGCGGTGGCGTCGGGCCCGGCCTGGCCCCGCACGGTGTTCATCGTCACCTACGATGAATGGGGCGGGTTCTTCGATCACGTCGCACCACCCCGGGCGATCGCGCCGAACGGCGTCGATCCGGACGTGGTGAAAGGCCGCGCCTTGCTCGGCATGCGTGTCCCCGTGATCGTGGCGTCGCCCTGGACGCGCGGCGATTCCGCTACCCAGGTGGTCTCGACTGTGTTCGATCACACATCGGTGCTGAAGCTGGGGCCGGCGCCCATTGACGAAGCGCGTTGCGTCACGCGACGTCGGCAATCTCGCCAGGGCGCTGAACTTCGCCGCCCCGGACACCTCCGTGCCACCGCTGCCGCAGCCGACGCCGCCCGCGATCGCGCCGTGCTTGCCGACGCTGCCGGGCGACGGCCACGTCGGGTTATCCGACTTGCAGCTGCTGAACCCCGAGCGTGCCGTGAGCGGCGCGCCGGCGTCAGGGACACGTCGGGCTCATGCCCGAGATGAATTGCAGGACGCGCGCGGCATCGGCGCCGGTAACCCTGCCGTCACCGCTTAGATCGCACCGGCGGACCCCCGACGGGCCGGTAGCGCACAACCCTCTCGCACCGAGCACGAAATCCATGATCAGCGCCGCATCGAGACCGTCCACACTGCCGTCACCGGTCACATCGCACCGCTCCGGTGGCGCTGGGCTCGGTGACGGCGTTGGCTCGTTCGGCTCTCCCGCCGACAGGCGGAGAACCACACCGTCCTCGCGACTGCCGATGTACACGCCGCCCTGTGCATCGACAGCCACGGAAGAGGGTTTGGAGATTTTGAGCTTGAGGGGATTGTAGCCGACGCCAACATCCTCGGGTGCGATCGCCGGCATCGCCACCGACTGCCCTTCGCCGGTGCCAGCGACGGTGTTGATGATCCCATCCACGCCCACGCGGCGGATGCGATGGCTCTCGCTGTCGGCGACGTACAGCACCCCGTCGGGACTGAGCGCGATCGCGACTGGCGCTCTGAACTTCGCTTGCACTGCCGGCCCACCATCGCCGGCGAAGCCGAACCCCGAGCCGGCCACCGTGGTGATCACGTTATCTGAGCCGACGCGCCGCACGCGGAAGTTCTGCACATCGGCGATGAAGATGTTGCCGTTCAATACCGCCACATCGCGCGGCTGATTCAGCTTGGCATCCAGGGCCGGGCCACCATCGCCGCCGAAGCCGATCATGCCGTTGCCGGCAAACGGCTCCGCCGAACACGGGGCGTTGCACGGGGTGCGGATCGCTAGAACGCGATTGGCATTTTGCGCGGCGATGTAGACCCGCCTCGCGTCAGCGGCGATGCCGAACGGGAGGCTGGAGCCGGCCGCGACCAGCTCGGCTACTACTTCGACCTGCCCATTCGAGCCGATGCGCTTGACCAGCTTTCCTCCCTCGGTCCAGTAGAGCAGCCCGTCCCCGCCGCGCGTTACATCGTTGGGGCTGGTCAGCCGGGCCGTCGCCGGCGGTCCGTTCGTGTTACCGCGTATGCCCGCGCCCACCACGCGCTCGGCGCGCCCGTCTGGGTGGATGACGTGAATGCCGTGACAGCGATCGTCGGTCTCGTACAGCATGCCGTCCAAATAGGCGAGGCTGGTGGGCGCGGTGGCCATCGAAATGGCAGGAGCGCCCGAGCCGCACCCGCGGCCAGCGAAGTCGTTCACCACCAGCGCGGAGGCCGAGGAGGCGCCGCCCGTGAGCGCAGCGGCGAAGACGCGGCAGACGATCTGAACATAGCGCGCGGCAACACGCATCTCGACCTCCACGTCAGCGGCTCAACGCTGCAGCTTCAGAGTCACCGACCGAGCTTGCACATGGAGCGCGCGCTAAACCAACAACTTTCTTCCCAGCGCGGCCCTGCCGGGCGGGTGAGAACCGCCGCACCGCTCGGAATGGTGCGAATGCCTGATCCGGCGCGCAAGCCGGCTGCAGTCCCAGCGCGACCGAACGCGACCGCTCGGAAGCCGGGTGTGCTACTCAGCCCGGGCACCGCGTACAGCCAATGCAGTCAGGAGCAATATCCAGGAAAAGAATACCCAGATGGCCGAGAGACCCAGCGTGAAATCTCCCGGCAGGATGACGCCCATCACCAGCGTCACCGCGCAGTAGGCGATCAACCCCAGCGTGATGCGCCGCGCCCACGCCGGCGCTTCGTCGAACAGCGCGGCCGGGTTGCTCCCCGTCGCGCGTTTGCGCCGCGATTGCGACAGGAGCAGCACTCCGGCGACTAGCGCGGGGATCCAAGCGGCGAACAGCACCCACAGCCGTTCGCCGAGCACGCCGTAGCCGGCCAGGCCCGCCACGTGGACAGCGATGCTGCTCACCAGGCACACGGCGGCCAGTGCGATACAGAACCAACGAAGGGCACTCATGCGGTTGCCCGGGTCACGCAGTCTTGCGGCATCGCGGTGTGTCGGTATGGCGGAACGCGTATCCCCTGCGCTTGCGCGAGACAAGCGCGCCGTGCGCGCTCGACGCTCGCGCAATCGAGCTCGCCTTGAGTTCTGCGCACCAAGATCCCGCCGGCGCGGCGTCAGGCGCACCGGCGAGGGCCGCGCCATCGTGCACGGCGGCGACAATCCCGGGTGCAACAAGCCCGCCCAAGACGATCCGAGCCTGCCGATCTACCGCTTACCCGACGGCGTCGAAGTGCGTAGAGCCCACGCACGTGGATGCGGACGCCAGCGTGCTGTTCTCGGGTGTGACCCTCGATGCGCCATTGAGAGCGGTCATGAACACGACCCCGACCTGCACCACCATCCCGTCTGGCAGCTCGGGGCGGCAGCGAGCGAGTCCGCTCCGGCGGACCGCCATCCGTCGGTCCGACTGCGCCGACGGCTTCCTGCGGTCCGCTGAGATCGCCCTCACTCTCCAGGTGTTCACCCCTTTCATCCCTATGCGCCACAGTTACGTTTCGCGCACGCGCCCGGGAAGAAGCTCGATCTGTCCCGGCAGCGCGCGCTCCGTGCGCGGTTTCTTGCGCGCCGATTTGCCGGGGTTTGCCGGCTCGAAGAACACCGCCAAGTCGATATCGAATGCGTCGGCGATCGCCTCGAGATGGCGAATCGTCGGGACGTGGCGCCCGCTCTCCCAGCGGCGGACGGTGCTGGCCGACACGCTACCGACGCGTTCGGCAAACGCCTCCGGTGACAGGCCAAACGCCCGGCGCAGGTTCAGCAGGTTGGCAGGATTCCAGCGTTGGCCGCGTCCCATCTGCTCGCGTATCCGCCCGACGCCTCTTCGCCTATAGCCGGTGTTGGCGTCAACGCGGTGGCAGCAGGCTATCGCGACTGCGATCGGCGGAGTTGGCGACTGCACGCTCCGCCGCCGCGGGTCGCCATTGGCGGCGCCGCGGCGGCGACGGCACTTACTGGCACTCGGTGAATATCACGCTCGCAATGTCGCCGAGCGCCGAGCCGAAGAAGTTGGCCACACCGCGAACCTGCAGGCCGGTCAACTCGCCGGCGCTGAACTGCTCGCAGGTGACGGGCGTCCCCATCGTAACTGCCGGTCCGCCGCGCGGCACCGTTCCCGTCCCGCCATTCGCATTCAGAATCACCGTGCTTGCGGTCTCGGTCGTCTGCGGAGCGCAAACGGATCCCACGCGCACGGTGACGTCCGTGCCATCGCAGGGCGCCGCGGCCTCTATGCTCAGGTTGGCGCCGAGATTGCACTGGGCTTCGCCGGGGCGTGCGCTGACCTCGCCCGCGGAGTTCAGACAGCTACACTGGCAGATGTCGGGTACCAGCGGCGCGGGCGGCTCGGGCCCATTGCACAGGCCGTTGTCTGGCGCGCACTCCGCATCGCTGGAGCACGCCTGCATGGTGCCTTCGTTGCAATAACCGGTACACCCGCTGGAGAGCACCCGACTTCCCGTTTCCGCGCACGCCGCCTCGCACGAGCTCGCACAAGCGGCGTTGCCATCGCACGCGCCGATGTTGCCGTTCGACACGAGATCGACATTGAGCGCCTCCCCGCCGGGGCAGGAGACGCGCGCTGGCGGACAGGGCTTGTCGGTCGGCGTGATGCAGACCACGCCGAGCGGCGTCGTGATCGGATCGATGGAGATGATCTCGCAGCTGCACTCGGCGCTGCCGTCCGGGTTCGTGGGGCCGCAGCTCACGCGAGTCGAGCCGTTGATCGGCAGCGCCAGCGGCTGTGGCGATGCCGCGATGTGTAGCTCCAGCCGACTGAACATGACGTCCTGCCGCAAGGTGCACGTCTGAGTGCCGAGGCAGCCATCGAGCGCCGCGTTCACCGCTTTCACCAGTTGCGCGACGTCGACAGCGCCCTCGCTGTTCTGGAAGGCCGGGCAAGCGCTGACCGGCAGGAGCTCGAGGGCGATGTTCACCCCGGTCATGAGATTCTCGATCCGCACTCGACCGTCCGCGTCACAGTCGCCCACGCACTGAGCGTCTGCGGGCGCGCTGGCGAGCGTTCCGACCATCAAGCTGGCTACGGTGAGCGCCGCCGCTCGCCAGCGAGTGCATGCTGCAGCCATTCACGCCTCCTTGGGCTCGGTAACGACCCATCCGGACCGTTGCTGTCCCCCCAAAACCGAATGTCGCGAAGCCGGCACGCGTTCTCTACTCCGAAATGCTTTCGAGCGTCAAAGCACGCACTCAGCGCGCGCGCTTGCACGGCCAAGCACCGCGCAGCAGAATACGCCATGGCACCTTTCATCGCGCTGCTGATCATCGCCGGCGCGCTGCTCGGCAGCCCAGGGGACGCGAGGGGCCAGCTGGAGGTGGATGTGAACCGCCCGCGCACGCCGTTCGAATGCGATACGCCGGTCGGCGAGCGCTGGTACGGGTCGACCGGACGCTGCCTGGAGGAGCTGTGCGGCGGCCGCAACGTCACCAACGAGTGGCTGTTCGACGAGCACAAGCGCCGGCGCCGCAACCCGTGCTACGGCCGCAATCCGACGTCGTTCACCGGCGATTGAGCGCAGCGCAGGCGCTGACTGACCGAGGTGTCAGCCGCGACGGGGCTCGTTTGCAGCTGCCAGCACGGCCAGCATCTCGGCGTGGATCGCGCCGTTCGAGGCAAGCGTCTCTTCCCCGTGTAGATCGAGCTCGCGGCCCGAGAAGTCGCTGACCGAGCCGCCCGCTTCGCGCACGATGAGCGCGCCGGCGGCGACGTCCCACGGTCCGAGGCGCCACTCCCAATAGCCGTCCAGCCGGCCGCTCGCGACCCAGCACAAGTCGAGCGCCGCGGAGCCGCCGCGCCGGATGCCCTGCGCGCGCATCATGAACGCTTTGATGACGGCGAGGTACAGGTCGGCGCGTTCGCGCCGATCGTACGGCGTGCCGGTCCCGAGTAGCGCCGACCCGAGCGCGCCAACGCGCGACGCACGCATAGGCGCGCCGTTCAGGGTGGCGCCGCGACCGCGCACCGCCGCGAACAGCTCGTCGCGCAGCGGGTCCGCCACCATCCCGAGCAACAGCTCGCGACCGCGCGCCAGCGCGAGCGAGACCGCGAAGTGCGGGTGGCCGTGCGCGAAATTCGTCGTGCCATCCAGCGGATCGAGATACCATGCGTATTGCCGCGCGTGCGGGCGCGGCGCGACGCGGCCGGTGGACGCCTCCTCGCCGATCACCCGGTGCTCGGGAAACGCGGCGCGCAGCCGTTCGGTCACCAGGGACTCGACGGCGCGGTCGCTCTCGGTCACGAGATCGATCGCGCCCTTCAGCTCGACGCGCTGCGGCTGGCGAACCGCGGCGCGCAGGTACTGCGCCGCCTCGAGGACCGCCGCGTGCGCGACGCGCGCGCACTCGTCGAGATTCACCATGGCGGACGAGTCGCATACGCCGGCCTGCGCCGCAATGCGGCCTCGGGCGGCCGTGCGGCCGGATGCTTGCCGGTCAGGACCGCGCTCGACTACCGTGCCCCGCATGCTCGAAAGGCCGGCTCGGCGAGCGCTACTGCGCTTTCTGAACGGGATTGAGTGGTTGATCCGCGACCCGCAGCGCGTGGTCGGCCAAACGCCATTCGAGCTCGTATACCAGTCCGGGAAGCTGAGCGTCCGGCGCTACCGGCATCGCGACCCGACGGTGCGCCCGCGCCGCGACCTGCCGGTGCTGTGCGTGCCGCCGCTCATGGTGAAGCCCTTCATCTTCGATCTGTTTCCGGGGCGCAGCCTCGTGCAGTTCCTGATCGAGCGGGCATTCGACGTCTACCTGGTCGACTTCGGTGAGCCGGACGCGGCCGACGCGTACGTCACGCTCGACGACTACGTCCTGGATTGGCTCCCGACCGCGTGCGGCGCCGTCCGCGAGGCCACGCATGCGCGCGAGCTGTCGCTGGTCGGCTACTGCATGGGGGGCCTCTTCGCCTTGATGTACCTCGCCGTCACGGGCGACCGCGCCGTGCGCAACTTGATCACCATTGGCGCCCCGATCGACGTCAGCAAGATGGGCACGCTCGCGTGGGTGGCGCAGATCGCGGGCGCACGGGTCGAATCGCTGGCGCAGCGGGTCGGCAACGTGCCCGGCGGACTGTCGAGCACGCTGTTCCGCCTGCTGACGCCGGCCAAAAACCTCACCCGCTATACCGATCTGTTCATGAACATGTGGGACCGCGAATATATGAACGGCTTCGATGCGATGAACCAATGGGTGAGCCAGTTCACCGACTACCCGCAAGCGGCTTTCCAACAATTCGTGCGCGACTTCCTGCGGCACAACGAGCTGGTGCGCGGCCAGATGCGCTTTGGCGGCCGCCGGGCCGACCTGCGGCGCGTGCGCGCCAACCTGCTCGCCTTCGCCGGCCGCACGGATCGAATCGCCCCGCCCGACGCCGTGCGCGCGCAGTTGGACGCGATTGGCGGCGAGGCGAGCTTCCGGCTCGTTCCCGGTGGCCACATGGGAATCTTGGCCGGACGCGCCGCGCCGCCGCTGGTCTGGCAGCCGATGGCGCGGTGGTTGTCGCCCCGCTCGGATGCGCGGCCGACCGCGGCGCGCGCCAGCACCGCCCCGCTCCGGGCGCGGGCCCGCCGCGGCGCCGCGCACGGCCGCCGAGATGCCGGTGACTGAGCAATGCTCGGCGCCGACCGGCGCTGCGCCGCGAATAGCGCTCGCCGCTCAGCGCACCGGCGAGCGCTCGGCACCGCGCGCGGCGAGCGCGCCGCAGCTCAACGGACGAGCGCGGGCGCTACCGTCCGAGGTCTTTGGCCGTCACGCCGGCGATGCCCCAGTTCGACTTGGGAACGTCGTGAATCCACACCCGCACGTTTTCGCGCGGCGCCCCGACCGCCTCGCACAGGGCGTTGGTCACTTTCTCGATCACGGCTCGCTTCTGGTCCTCGGTGCGACCCTCGAGCAGATAGATTTGTGCAAACGGCATCGCGGCCTCCGATTCAGCGCCGGCTGCCTTCAGCTCGGGCGCGTTACGCCCGGCCGCCGCGGCGGCGCGTTACGGAACGCTTCCACCAGACCGCCGGCTCGGGCTGTAGTTGTTCGCGCGGCGCCTGCACGCGCCGGCCTCCTGAAAGGATCCAACGCCACCGCGTGCGCGGCGGCCAACTCCACTCAGCGCTGATTGATTCGCAAATGCGAACCGTCGCAGTGCGGTCTCGCCTTCGACCCTTTGCATCCGCACAGCGCAACGTGCTGGTGCTCGGTCACGGTAAATTCGATCGGTGTGCGTTTGGTCTCCTTGTGGGAGCCGTCGCAGAAGGGCTGGTTCTTGGAGCGGCCGCAGGCGCACCAGTAATACGTTCCCGGCGCGAGGTTCATCAGATACGGCGCCTTGTTGCTGCCGACCAGAAAGCGCTGGTCCACCCACCCGGCTTGGTAGGGGCTCACCATGTTCAGCTTGAGCTCCATGGACTTGATGAACCAGCGGCCTGCGCGCTTCACCAGGTGCGTATCGTACGTGCCGCCAATCCAATGCGGTTCGGCTTCGTCGGTGACCGCGTTGGGCACCGTCGCCGACTCCCACAGGTACCAGAACGCCGTGGCCGTCTCGCCAGCCGGATCGACGTCGATCAGCGGCGAGATCATGTAGTGCAGCGACCACCAGATCTTCTCGCCCGCGATGCCGTGCAAGCCGCGCGCGACGGCGTCGCGACCGTGATACTTGCCAAACCCCTTGCACTCCCACGTGCCGTCTTCGGCGAACAACGGTCCGATGATCTCGGGATCGTTGCCGCGATCGCAGCCGCGCGCGTACGTGACGATCACGCGCTCGATCGCGTTGATGTCTTCGAGGCGGGTGAGACTGGACTTGATGTCCAGCAACAAGGCCTTCAGTTCTGCCAGCTCGTTGCTCATCGGCCCCCCTTTTCAACGGGTCTCGCTGTACCGTGCAGGCGCAATGCGGGGTGCAAGTGCTCCATTGATCGGGCGTCAGTAGCGCCCGTCGCTGGGGAGATGATGCACATGGCAGCCGTCAATGCGTGATCGCTACGAGAAGCGGCCACGGACCGGCGCGGCAGGTCCGTGGCGCTTACCGGTCGGCCGCCGATGCTCGGTCCCGCGAACGTTACGCGGCGCTCTCCTGGCGCGGTGCCTGTTGGCGCTCGCGGGTTCCATTGCCCGCCGCTTTCGCCTCGAGCTCGGCGGCATACGCGCGATACCGCGAGATCAGCCAGCGGTTGAACTGCGGCAGCGTCGCCTCCTTCGGCGCGTAGCGGCCGCGGTTCGCGAAGCGAGACTTGAGGCCGCGGTGCACCGCTCGGTTCGCGACGGTGTCCTGGTCATTGTAGATCGACAGGCCGCTGGTGACGTGCGGGAACACGATGTCGAAGTTCTTCATGCGCAGCGTCGAGTGCGGATAGAGGAATCCGACGCGGATCGTCATGTAATTCGCGCCGCCCGGCAGGATGCAGTAATAGAAGCAGCCGTCGGGCACGGCGCCGAAAAACAGATTCGGCAGAATGCACGCGAACATCACGCGCTGGCGTTCCTTGTCGGTCAGGGTTTCGATGATTGGAAACAAGCACCGGAACGCCGCCGTGAAGTTGCCGTCCAGATAGACAAAGCCGGTCGGATGATAGATCGCGCCGTCGTCCTGCGGGTCCCACTCCGCGAAGCTCACCAGCCGAGAGGGCGCGAAGTCATGCGGCCCCTTGTGCAGGTACCACGTGTGATGGGGCTCGATGGCGTTCTCATGCATGAACTTCCAGTTCCACGGCTCGGGGCCCCAATCGACCGTCTGCGTCGCGCCCATGTCGGCGAGATGATGGGGTTCGAGCTCCTGCGCCAACCGCTTGCACCGGGGCGCCAGCGGCGCGGCATCGCCGGACAGGTTGATGAAGATGAAGCCGTTCCAGACCTCCGTGCGCACTCTCGGCAGACAGAAGTTCTTCTGTAGCTCCGCCAACGTCGCATGTGCGTCCATCTCCGGAGCGTTCACGAGCTTGCCGGTCATGTCGTACGACCAGCCGTGGAACGGGCAGGTGAAAAATTTCGCGTTGCCGTTGTCGTTCACGAGCTGATACCCGCGGTGCTGACACACCGCGGACATCACGTGGACCTCTTTGTCTTCGCCGCGCTGGACGATGAAGGGATCGTCGTTGATCGTGATCGAGACGTAATCGCCGACCTTGGGAATCGACCCGTGGTGCCCGAGGCAAATCCACTCGCGATCCCAGACCGCGCGCTTTTCGAACTCGAACCACTCCTCCGACGTGTACACGGCCGGCGGCATCGCTACGGCCTTGTCGACGTCGAGCGTCGAGGCATCGAGCTGCGAGAGAATGTTCCGGATGTTGTCGGTCAGTTCGACATCGGGCAGTGGTGCAGAGACGAATTTCTCCATTGACAGACCTCCAAACGGGGCGTTGCCGGCCGGGTCTTTCGCCGAGGGCTTACCGCGCGACGTGATGCACTGGACGATGAACGACAGCCTCAGGTCACGTAATTGGTGAACCGCTCGTTGATTTCCTGCTGGATGAAGAAGATCGCTTTGCCGATCTGATCGGCGGTCCAGGTGATGCACGGAAAGTCCGCGTAGGTGGCGTATCCGCCTGCGAAGACTTCGTTGCGGTTACCATTGGGATTGAAGAAGTAAATCGTCGTGCCGCGCGTGATCCCGTGGCGGGTGGGGCCGATGTCGATCTTGAGACTGTTGCGGCCCAGGATGTCGCCGGCGCGCAGGATGTCGTTCCAGCTGTCGAGGCTGAACGCGAAGTGATGGAGCTTGCCGTTCGGCCCTTTCACGAAGGCGATGTCGTGGGCCTTATTGCCGCAGAATAGGAAGGCGCCGATCAGATCCTTCTCGTTGTCGGCGCTCGGGATGATGCGCTCGCTCATGTGGAAGCCGAGCACGCGCGTGAACAGGTCCGCGACGGTGCTGACGTCCTCGGCGGTGAGGAGGAGATGGTCCAGGCGCGACGGGGCAATCCCGGTTTGCGCCGCCGGCCAGGGATCGGGGTTGAGCGTGCCCACTATCGTCCCGCTCTGCTCGCAGTCGGCGTACAGCTCGAGGACGTGCTCGGATGGCAAGGTGCACTGGATGGCTTGGCCGAGCCCGACGTTCTCTCCCCGAGAGACGCGGCGCACCGGCAATCCGAACGCCTCGATCGCGCTCTCGAGCTTCGCCAACTCATCCTGCGTGTCGACCTTGTACCCCATCTTCACGAGCCCGAGACCGCCGTTCTCGATCACCACGCTGTGGTGGTCGTATTCGTCCCAGCACTTGAAATAGCGCTTGCCGTCGTGCCGGGCGACTTCCTGAAGGCCCAGGACGTTCGTGTAATACTCACCCGCTTTGTCGAGGTCGGTCTCTCGCACTTGGACGAAACCCAATCGCATGATGCTCATGGCAATCGCTCCTGTTTGCTGGCGGATATGCAGGTGTCGGCCTCGAGAACCGAAAGGTCGGGAACGGCGTCCGCCGGCAGGCGAGAACCCAGGACCAACTCAGTGTTGCGCGCAGTGCTCAACGTCATTTCCAGTCATGTCGCCGACATGCCGGCGTGCGATGGTTTTCCGCACGCCGCGTTGCAACTGCCCAACCTAAACTCGCACGCTCATTAGACCGCGGCCACTGAGGCGGTCAAGCTTCGGACGCGCCGTGCGCCGCACCGCCGCCGTGACCTGTGCCGCCGGCCGCGTCCCGCGGGCCGTGCCGGTGGCGAGGCCGGGTAGCCGCAGGGGCGCTTTTCAGCTACTCGCAGGCGCCATGAGCATCGGTGTGAATGCGGCCCTGCCGCTGCCGGCAATCACCATCGGCTCGGAGGAACACAAAGAGCTCTTCTGCCGGGTGTTCATCGACACCCACGACCCCTACGATCCGGCGAAGGTGGCCTGGCCGGAGCTCGATGAGGCGACCCTCGCCCGCTTGCGGGCGATGCCTTTCTGGCATGAAGCGATCGCGACCGAGTCGGATGTCGCGCGCAAGGTGCAGGCGCTCGCGCCGCGGCAGAGCGATGCGCTCCTGCGCGAGGCGATCGCGCTGAACGGCTTCGAGGAGGGGCGGCACTCGGCCCTCCTCGAGCACATGCTCGCGCACTACGACATCCCGCGCCCGCCGACATCGGCGAAGCCCCTCTCTGACGACCCGCTGTGGGATTTCATGCGCGTCGGTTACGGCGAGTGCTTCGATTCGTTTTTCGCTTTCGGCCTCTATCGACTGGCGGGCGACTCGGGGTTTTTCCCCGCGCCGCTGCTGCGCGCCGTGGAGCCGATCGTGCGCGAAGAAGCGCGCCACATCCTCTTCTTCGTCAACTGGGTCGCGTATTGCCGCGCGCACGAATCCGCCGCCGGCAAGCTGTCCCACATGGCGCGCTGCGCGCTGGCGATGACCATGCAGATCTGGGATCGCGCCAAGACGGCGATTGCCGCGGCGCGCGGCGGCGGCGACGGCGGCGCGAGCGACGAGAACGATTTCATGCTCGGTGTGAAGGATTCGCTGGAGGTCGTCAGCTCGCCGCGCCAGTTCCTCGCCGTCTGTTTGCGCGAGAACGACTTGCGCATGGCGCCGTACGATCCGCGCCTGCTGCGCCCGACCTTCGTGCCGAAGCTCGCGCGGGCGCTCACCCGAGTGCTCCGGTAAGCGGCGTATCCCGCGCACGCGCGAAGCGGCGCTCCACCGCTCCGCTTCGCGCGCGGGCCCAGATTGCCCCGGAACCCCCCGCCGGGACTACGGCGCCGCGACGCGCATCAGGATCTGGGCGGGAGGACCGAGGATGCCGCTGCGGTCGCGAATCCGGGCCGTGACCAACGTGTCTCCGACGGGAAATTCGAGCGGTGCATCGATCGGCGCGCAGTACTGAGCCTCGGTATCCTGCGGGAACCGACAGGCGTATTCGCCGTCCTCGAAACGGATGCAACTCGTGTTGCATCCGCGCGCGACCGGCACCCCGGCGCCGTCGACGAACCGGCAGCCGAGGTCGTTGAGCGCATCCACCACCATCGGGCTATCGTCGAAACGCGGCGGATCGATTCCCGGGACGCCGCCGAAGTTCGGCGCATTCACGTCACAGACCACCGGGCTGCCGTTGCCGAGCGGGCGGGTGACCTGCACCTGCAGGTCCGGCAGCTCGCCCTCGGCGAAGGTGCTGTCCCCCGGCGGCGAGTTCGACGTACCGCGGGCCGCTTCGATGACCAGTCGGAAGCCGAAGCCGAACTGGCGCTCGTAGATCGGAACGGGGGGGTTGCCGGTGGTCGTGCCGCTCGGCTGCTGTATGCGATCGTCCGCCGTCGTGACGCCGAAGAACAGGATTTGTGGGCCGGGCGCGGGGGTGGAGGTCGCGGCCGGCGTCGCGGTCGGCGTCGGTGTGCCGCTCCCGCCCGGAGTGACCGAGGTCGGCGGCCCGCAACCGTCGAGCGCGTCGTTCACCGCGGCAATCAGCTCGGCCACCTCGACCGCTCCGCTGCCGTTGGTATCGAAGGCAGGGCACTGATCCAGCTGAGTCGTTCCGGCGGCGATGCCGACGCCCACGATCAGCTCGCTGACGGCGACCCGGCCATCGCCGGTGCAATCACCGGCGCACTGGGCACCGGCCGGCGCCGCGAGCAATGCGAACACCGCGAACACAAACACGAATTTCATATGCAGGAAGATGGCTGGCCGCGGAGCTTTCTTGCCGCGCATCGGCAGCGTTTTTGTCGGCGACTGCGCGCGGGCCCCGGTCCGTGTGGCCGCGCGGTGTGCTATGGCGTGCGCATGCTCGACTTCGCGCTCTCCGATCAGCAGGGCCAGGTGCGTACGTTCCCGAGCGGCCGTCCGAGCCTGCTCTGCTTCGTCAAAGAGGACTGCCCGACGTGTGCCGTCGCCGTGCCCCTGATCGATGGGCTGGCGCGGCAGCTCGGCGACGTGGCGGACGTCTGGCTGATCGGGCAGGACGCCGATCACAATGCGCGGCTGATCGCCCGGCATCAGCTCACCACTCCGGTGCTCGACGATTCCGCCCTCCGCGTGTCGTACGCTTACGAAATCGAGACCGTGCCGACGATCGTGCTCGCCGACGCGAACGGGCATCCGCTCCAGCGCGCCATCGGCTTCGTGCGCGCGGAATGGCGCGGCGTCGCCGACGAGCTCGCGCGCCTGACCGGCACCGGGGCCGCGCGCCTCGACTGGAAACAGTATCCGGAGTGGCGCGCCGGCTGCGGCTCGCGTTCGGTCGAACCGGGCATCGCCGAACGGCTCGCCGCCGAAGCGAGCGGCAGCCCGCTGCGCGCCCGCCGCCTCACCATCGGCGATGGCGACGACCCGATCGAATTCTGCTTGGAGCGCGGCTTCAGCGACGGTTTGCCCGTCGTTCCCCCGACGCCCGAGCGCGTGCTGCGGATGCTCGGCGGCACGCGGCGCGCCGCCGACGAAGTGGTCGCCGTCGTGCCGCCCAACCTCGCACCGGCCACGGTCGAAAAGGTCGCGATCAATGCCGTGATGGCCGGATGCAAGCCCGAGTACCTCCCCGTCGTCGTGGCTGCCGTCGAGGCGATCTGCACCGAGGAGTTCAACATCCACGGCGTGCTCGGGACGACCTTCTTCTCGAGCCCCATCATCATCGTGAACGGCCCGGTGCGCGAGCGGCTCGACATCAACTGCGGCCTCAACGCGCTCGGCCAGGGCGCGCGCGCGAATGCCACCATCGGACGCGCCGTGCAGCTGGTCGTGCGCAACGTCGGCGGCGGGCGACCGGGCGAGATCGACCGCGCCACGCTGGGCCAGCCGGGAAAGTTTACCTTCTGCTTCGGCGAGCTGGAGGAGCGCAGCCACTGGGAGCCTCTGCACGTGGAGCGCGGATTCGCGCCCGGGCAGAGCGCGGTAACGGTGTTCGCGGGCGGAGCGCCGGTGCCGATCGTCGACCAGCTGGCGCGCGACGCGCGCTCGTTGGCGACCAGCTATGGGCTCGCACTCGCGGGGATGAATCACCCGAAGCTGTACACGGCGGCCGAGGTCGTGGTGGTCATTCCGCCGGAGCACGCGGATACGTTCGCCGTGGACGGCTGGAGCAAGACACAAGTGCGCGAGCAGATTCAGCGCGCCACGCTGCGCCCGCTGCGCGAGCTCGTGCGCGGCGCCGGCGGGTGCGCCGAGGGACTGCCGGTCTCATTGCTCGAGCGGCAGGGCGGCGATGCCGAGCTGTCGAAGTTCAAGTCGCCTGAGCAGATCACGCTCGTGGTCGCGGGCGGGCCGGCGGGGAAGTTCGGCGCCTATCTCGGCGGCTGGCTGGGCGGCGCGGGCAGCTCCGCGATGATCACGCGAGCGATCCAGAACTAGGCTATTGCGCTGTGAGCTTTAGCCACCAGCCTGCCCGGTGTCATCCCGCCCGGGCGGCTTCGCTCACGCCGCGGGTTGATCGCCCGGCGTCCCGATCGCGATGCCGAGCAGCGTCAGCGGCACCAGGATGATCAGCACCTGCACCACCCAGCCGATCAAGCAGACGAGCACGGCGCGCAGCGTGCTGTCGTAGTCGAGCGCCTGTCGAACGGCGACGATCATCGCGATCAACGTCCAGATCAAACCCACCGCCATCGCAAACGGACCGATCCCGGGAATGATGCCGAAGATGCGCACCAGGCCCGGTGCGCTGGCGAAGCCCAGCGTGCGCAACAGCTGACCGATGTCCGCTTGCGTGGAGGGCTGCGGCAGCAGGCGGGTGCCCACCAAGTAGGTGATCAAGGACCACACGTACCACCCGATGAGGCTGGCGACCGCGCCGATGAGGAAGCCCGTGATGCCGGGGCTGCCGAATTCGCCGGCTGCACCGATGCCGCCCGCGATGCTCGCGAGGAGCACCACCAACGTGGCCTGGCCGGTGGCCGACCTGTCCGCCTCGACCTCCTCGTACAGGCTCGCATCGAGACGCGCGGCGCGCAGCATGCGTTCCACTATGGACGCCATCTGGTCCTCCTCCCGGCGAGACGCTTATCAAAGCATCCGCCCCCGGCAAGGGTCACGGCCGCGCCTGCTGCAGCCGATGCCGAGCCCTCGCCCGAGCGCGGCCGGCCGGCCGCGCGGTTGCGCCGAGCCTGCGCGAATTGCTAGCAGCGGTGTATGGACATTCTCGATCCGACCGACGAGCGCGAACCGATTCGACGCACGCTGGCCCCGCGCCCGCGCGCGATCACCGGTGCCGTGGCGTTTCTCGACATCTCGAAACCGCGCGGCGACGTTTTGATCGACCGACTCGCCGAGCGCCTGACCGAACGGCTTCCCGGTGTCGCGGTAAAGCGCTACCGCAAGCCGACATTCACCAAACCGGCGCCCGAAGGGCTGCGCCGGCAGATCGCAGAGGAGTGCGGCTTCGTCATCGAAGCGCTCGCCGATTGAGGGTCGTGCACGACGTGCAGTGTGCACGACACGACATGGTTTGAGATTCAAGGCCGCCCGGCGGTGTGCATCGCCTCGAGCGAGTTCGCCGAGGCCGCGGCGGCGCAAGCGGATGCCCTCGGCCTACCCGAGGCGCACCGGGTGTTCGTGCCGCATCCGATTCAAGATGCGACGGACGCCGAGATGCGCGCCAAGGCCGATGCGATCGTCGACCAGCTGATCGCGGCGTTGACCGCGCGCTGACCAGCGCTCCACGCCGACCCGGGCGCGATCGGCTCCGGGCCGCCACCCCCCACCGCGCCGTGCCTGCCCTGGCGCGCCTGGTACTGACATTCAAACAAGACCGCCCCGTGAGCGGGTTGAAGGATGTCCGCTCGGTTGAGTGGGACGGGGAGCGGGCACGCGGACAGTGCCCGGAGGGCGACTGCAGAGCCCGCCCCGGCGGCAGCCCGGGAGCAGAACGCCTGGCGCGCAGCGAGCGAGCAGGCGCCCCTGGTTAGCTGATGCCGCGCGTCCCCTGGAAGCTTCGTGGACCAGGATGGGGCAGCGCACGTAGGGCGGGCGCTCGCGGGTCGGGCGCAGCTGGAGCAGCAGCCGCTCGAAGGGCACGGTGCTGTGTTGCGCACCACACGCTCATTGCAGCCTCGAGAGCCTTTGCCTGCTGGGGTACCTGGCGCGGATCGCGTTTCTGCGCGCTGTAGTACCCTGAGCGTACCCGCTTACCCAGACATGTTCAGTGTCCTTTACAACCGGAGGACTCTGCCTTGACCGCGGCGGCGCCGGCGCGCTAGCCAGCGCGGCGTGACCCACCGGTGCCGCGCGTGATCGGAATTCCGCGATGATCTGGTGGGGCTGGTGGCTGCTCGGCCTGGGGCTGCTGGGAGTGGAGGTCATGACGCCCGGCGGCTTCTACGTCTTCTTCTTCGGCATCAGCGCGCTGCTGGTCGGCGCTCTGGCCGGGCTCGGCATGGTCGAGCGCGCCACGGTGCAATGGGCGCTGTTCTCGGTCTTGTCGATCGGCTCGCTGGCGATCTTCCGGCGCCGGCTGCTGGCCCGGTTCGAGACCGACGCCCCGCGCGATGCCCTCGATTCGTTGCGCGGCGAGATCGCCGTGCTCGCCGAGGATCTCGCGCCGGGCGCGATCGGCAAGGCGGAGCTGCGCGGCGCGTCCTGGACGGTGCGCAACGTCGACACCCGCGCGCTCAGCGCGGGCACGCGCTGCCGGGTCGAGCACGCTGACGGGCTCACCCTGCGCGTGCGAGCCGAGTGAGCGCGGACATCCGGCTGCCCATGCGCACGCGCCCCGCGCGACGAGAGCGCCCGCCGTTTCCCGCACGCGCGCGCCGGCCGCGCGCGGTCGCGCGGCGCATGGATATTTCAGCCCTTAGGTGGAGGTGTCGTCGATGGAGGGATTCATGAGCGGTCCGCTGATCGTCATACTGGTCTTCGCCGCGCTGGTCGTGTTCGTGATCGCGCGCACGGCCATCGTCGTGCCGCAACAGAGCGCGTACATCGTCGAGCGCCTGGGCCGGTATCACGCCACCATGGGCGCGGGCTTCCACATTCTCATCCCGTTCATCGACGTCGTGCGGTACCGGCACTCGTTGAAGGAAACGGCCGTCGACATTCCCGCCCAGGTCTGCATCACGCGTGACAACGTGCAGGTCGAGGTCGACGGCGTGCTCTATCTGAAGGTGCTCGACGCCGAGCGCGCCTCGTACGGCGCCGCCGATTACCTCTTCGCCATCAGCCAACTGGCGCAGACCACGCTGCGCAGTGAGATTGGCAAGATCGACCTCGATCGCACCTTCGAGGAGCGCGCCAACATCAACCTCCAGGTCGTCAACGAGCTCGACAAGGCCTCCGAACCGTGGGGCGTGAAAGTGCTGCGCTACGAGATCAAGAACATCGCGCCACCCGACGACGTGCTCGCGGCAATGGAGAAGCAGATGCGCGCCGAGCGCGAGAAACGCGCCGTCATCCTCGCGTCCGAGGGTGAGCGCGACGCCGCCATCAACAACGCCGAAGGGCACAAGCAGCAGGTGATCAAGGCATCCGAAGCGCGCAAGCTGCAGCAGATCAACGAAGCGGAAGGCACGGCGCAAGCGATCCTCTCGATCGCGCGCGCCACCGCGCAGGGGTTGCGCGAGGTCGCCGAGGCGACGCAGGTCGCCGGCGGCCACGAAGCGGTGCAACTGCGCGTGGCGGAACAGTACATCGCGCGGTTCGGCGAGCTCGCGAAGGCCAGCACCACCACCATCCTGCCCGCCAACGTCGCCGATATCGGCGCGATGATCGCGCTCGCTATGAAGATGACACAGCACCACCGGCCGGGCGCGGGGCCCGAGCTGCCGGCGTGAGCGCGGTGCGGCACGCGCCGCCTGGCGTACCGCTCCCGCTTGAAGCCGCCGACCACGCTGCGCAGTATTGCGATCGCGCGTCGGCGCGCCGCCGTGTCCGCGGCTCGGGCGGCGGCTACTCCGCCGGCCCGTCGTGCGCTACACACGACCCATGGAGGTTCGCCTCGACTACGGCCGCACCGGCCTGCTCGTGCGGCTGCCCGATGACATCGACGTGAGCGCGCTCGAACCGCAGAAGGGTGTGCCGCTCGCGGACCCCAGCGCGGCAATCGCCGCGGCGCTGGCGCAGCCGCTCGGCACGGCGCCGCTGGTCCAGTTGGCGCGCCGGCGGCGCGATGCGGTTGTCGTGATCTCGGACAAGACGCGCCCGATCCCTTACGGCCTGATCCTTCCGCCGCTGCTGGCGGCGTTGGAAGCGGGCGGCATCCCGCGTGAGCGCATCGAAATCCTCGTCGCCACCGGGCTGCACCGGGCCAACACCGCGGCCGAGTTGGCGGAGATGACCAGCCGGGAAATCGTGGACCGCTACCGCATCCGCAACCACGTGGCGCGGGACGCCGGGCAGCACGTCCATCTCGGGCGCACCGCGCGCGGCACGGAGCTGTGGATCGACCGCGGCTACGTCAACGCCGACCTGAAGGTCATCACCGGCCGCATCGAACCGCACCTGATGGCCGGCTACTCGGGTGGCCGCAAAGCCGTCGCGCCCGGCTGCGCGGGCGTGGACACCATGCGCAGCCTGCATGGCGCCGCCATGCTCGAGTCGCCGCTCGGCCCCGGGATCATCGACGGCAACCCGTTTCACGCCGAGCTCGTCGGCATCGCCCGGCGGGTCGGCGTGGACTTCATGTGCGACGTCACGCTGAACCGCCACCGCCAGCTCACCGGCGTGTACGCCGGCGATCTCGAGCAGGCGCACGCGGCCGGCGTGCGCGCGATCGAACGCGAGGTCTGCGTGGAGCTCGACCGATCCGCCGACATCGTCATCACCTCGGCTGCCGGTTTCCCGCTGGACGACACATATTACCAGTCGATCAAGGGTCTCGTCGCGGCGCTGAACATCGTGCGCCGGGGCGGCACCATCATCCTCGCGGCCGCGATCACCGAAGGCGTGGGCAGCGCGGAGTTTCAGCAGCTCCTCGCCGAGACGCGCGGCAACGACGATTTCATGGCGCGAGCGACTTCTCCGGGCTTCTTTGCCATCGATCAGTGGATGGTGCAGCACCTCTGCCAGGTGCGGCGCAAAGCCGAGGTGATCGTGGTGAGCCACGGGCTCGCCGGCCGCGACACGAGGCACCTGATGATCGACCTCGCGCCGACGGTCGAGGACGCGCTGACGCGCTGCCGGGTGAAATACGGGCCGCGCCCGCATGTCGCCGTGCTCCCCGAGGGCCCGTATGTGCTCGCGACCGTGCGGGGGCGCAAGCTCGCGCTCGGGACGGCGTGGCTGGACGACGCCGCGTAACCGCCCGGGGCGCGGGCCGCATTTCACGGCCGCACGCCTCGCGCGCGCTGGAACCGGGCCGCTTTCAGGAACGCGCTGCGCGCGCGGGGCGCCGGAGGGCGAGAACAGCGAGCACCGCGAGGGCCAGCACTGCGAAGCCGGCGATGGGCGGCGACATCATCGGCGCCACCGCGGCAAAAGAGAGCACCAGCTGCGGAGCGGTGGCCGTCCCCGTCTCTCGGGTGCGGTAGCGAAAGTGCTCATCGTCGTTGGTCGTCTCGTTGGCCGCGGCGAGGCGCAGGAATAGATCGCCGGGCGTCGCGCCCGCCCGCGCAGCGCGCACGAGCTCCGTCACATCGATTGCGAACCACTCGCCCACCGCCGCGTTCATCGCTGCGGAGCTGGTCGGCGCCGGCAGCGCGCCGGGCTGGTTGTTCCACGTGACCGTGAACTCGTCGAACGGCGCAGCGAGCAGGGAGGCAACCACCTCCAGGCCGAGCGGGTCGGCGCTCGTCGATGCGACGAACACGCGCAGCGTCGCCCCGCCAATGGTCGCCCCCTCGGGGATATCGGACAGATCGAATTCGAGTAGGCCGCGCGTGACGATCGCACCCATGCCACCCATCTCGCGGCCCACGCTGCTGGTCGCTGAGCCGCCGAAGTTCGTCATGTCGTCTTTGCGGTCGACATAGGTATCCGCGACCGCCGTAAGGGTCACCGCAGCGGGCGCCTGCACCGCGACACCGATGAGCACGGCGCACGGGAGCAGCGCGAGCGTCAGCTTACGCGACATCGAGTTGCGCCTCCTGCGCCAACGCCGGAATCGCGTCGTCCAGGCGCCATCGGAGGTGATACAGGTCCCGCCCGTACCCGAGGTTGCCGGCGACCTCGACGAGCTCGCATCCCGGGTATGCCGTCCACGCGTGCGCCATCAGCGGGTGGCCCTGCCACGGCGCGAAGCCCTCCACATAGGCGTACCCGATCGACCGGGCATGCATGAAGGCGTGGTACAGCAGGGTCTGGAACAGCGGGACGGCCAGCTCGGGCGCGCTGGGCTTCACCCCCGCCGCGCGGATGAGACAGGTCGCGCGCTCGCGCACCTGCAACTCGTATTTCTCGACGTCCGCCGCACCCGCGTCCGGCGGCGGCGAAGCGATCGGCGGCTTGATCGAGCGCACCTGGAAGAACCCGACCGGCACGTCATTCTCCGTCAGGACCAGGGTCTGCGGACACCGCGCGATCAACTCCTGCGCCCAGCCCAGCGTCCACTCGCCGCACTGGCCGTAAAACGAACCGCCGGGGCCCACACAGGCGGACATGATGGCCTGCAGGTGCGCGGCATCGGACGCGGTGACCATACGAGCCTGTAAGGGCGGAGCGCCGGCGATTGCGCGGCGCAGGGACGCGCCGATACCGCCGACCGCCACCGCCGCCCCGCCGAAAACCTTTAATACCGCGCGGCGCCCGAGGATCATGGGCGCATGAAGCGCAAATCGCCGCGCTTCGTCAACTCCAAACTGCGCCGACGCGCCGAGGCGAAGCGCATCTCACCCCACCGGCGCCGCGAAGAGCCCGGCAGACGTCAGGTCAGGAATCCGAGGGGGCGGAAATCGCCTCCGAGAATGGGACCCGGATCGGCGCCGAGATGCCCCGCGAGCAGCGTCGCATATGCGCTCCGAAAATCGATGTACACGTCCGGGTTGCCGTCGAAGACGAGGGCCGGCTCTCGCAGGTCCGGGTAGTCGCCGTACACCCCGCCTTTCACGCGATCGCCGATCGCGAACACCGGGCCGCCGAACCCGTGGTCGGTGCCGCGGTCGTTGTTCTCGAAGGCGCGGCGGCCGAACTCGGTGAAGATGAACATCACCACCTTTTCGCCCAGGCCGTGCCCGCGGATGTCGGCATAGAACGCGCTGACCGCTTCCGACACGGTGATCCAGAGCGCCTCGTGGACAGGCGTCCCGTCGAACGCCGCCTGCTGATCCGCGTGCGTATCGAAGCCGCCCTCGCCCACCGCGAGCGCGCGCACGCCGCGCCCGGCGGCGATCAGCGCGGCGCAGTCGCGCAGGGCGCTGGCGAGATAGGACGGCGGATACATCACGCCGGGCGCGACCCGATACGCGTCGCTGATCGCCTGGAGCTCGCCGCCGAGCGCGACGACCTGCTGGCGCAGCTGGCGGTTCCGCTCTCCGACTGCGTTGCCCGCCGCGGCCCCTTGCAGCCGGGTGTACGCGTCGTAGCGCGACTCGAAATCCGCCGACGGATACACGCCGAAGCCGTTGATGGAATAGAGCGACAGCGGTCCGTACGCGCTGCCCTTCAGCAGCAGCGGCGCGCTGCTGAAATCGATACCGGGCGGCAGCGCCCCGAGCGCGACGCGGTCGAGAAAGCGCCCCAACCAGCCGCTGGGCTCGACCGGCGAGGCGGACCCGTACGTCGTACCGCTCAGGAAATTCTGCTGGCTCGCCTCGTGATCGAACAATCCTTGCGCGTCGGGCGGGCACCCGACGGCGTTCACGATCGCCATCTTCCCCTGGCCGAAGATCTCTCCGAGCTTGCGCATGCCGGGGTTGAGCCCGAAATCCTGCTCGTACCCCTTGAGCCGCACGAGGCGCTGCTTGCCCAACGCGAGCTTTGGCCGCAGCTGGCGATAGCGCTGGTACTGGCGCAGCGGCACCACCGTGTTCACGCCGTCGTTGCCGCCGAACAGGTTGATGGTCACCAGTACCGTATCGCCCGGCGGCGCGAACTGCACCGTGGCGGCGGGCCGGAGCATCGCGGCAGCGGCGCGCTCGAGCGATCCCAGGGCGCTCCAGCCGAACAGACCCAGCGCGCCCGCGCGCACAAACTCGCGTCTCGTGGAGGGCATGTCAGTTCACCTGGTAATCGGGCGCGCACATGAGCAGCCACGCCGCACCGCGCAGCTTCTCCTCGGTCACGCGCGGGCCGATGTGATCGAGCAGGACGCGCCGGGTGGAAGGCGCGACAGGCGCCGCCAGCAGGTCGCGCGCCAGCAGATCTACCGCCGTGTCGGGCCGCCGCTGCAGCCGGTGGCGGCGAATCATCGCGCCGGCATCCCAGAAGATGTCGAAGTACTCATCGACGTACCCGCTGGTCAGGGAGTCGGCCGCCTGGTCTCGCATCGCGACGTACGCGGCGCTCACCAATGCGCCCTTCTGCCCGGGGCGGTAGAAGCTGAACACGGACGGCGGGAAGTAGACCAGGTGGCCGGTGAGATACGTCCAGTAGTAGAGCGAGCGCGCGCCGCCGGTCGCATCCAGGCCGCGCACCATACCCATGACGTGCTCGATCGGCACTTTGTACTGCGAGCGCAGCACCGCGGCGCTCGTGAACTCCGGATCGGTGAACAGCGCGCGCAGCACGGCGCGGATGTCGCCGCGCGTGCTCGCGAACACCGCCGCAACGCGCGCCACATACCCGGGCGATGGCGCCTCGGTGGCGAGCTTCAGGATGAGCTCCTTCGCGATGAACGGCGCCATGGTGCGCTGCTGCATGAGGATATCGACGACGCGTTCGACGTCGCGCGCACCGGTTGCAGCATCGGCCGGGATGGTCACGCCGAGCACGGTCTTGGCGTCGGGATCGTGCTGGGAGTCGACGAACACGGCCGGCGGGATCACTTCGGTGGGATCCTCGGGATCGCTCATCGCAGAGTTCGCGACCCAGCCGGTGAGCGCGCGCGCGACCTCTTTCACGTCGGCCTCACTGTATGCGGGGACGGGCTTGCCGCCGCGATCGAGGACATGCGTGCCATCCATGTCGAGCTGGTTCACGCCGAGCGCGAACAGCTGCAACAGCTCGCGCGCATAGTTCTCGTTCGGCGGAATCTTCTCGCCGTCACCGTTGCGCGCTTGGCCGTCGTTGTTGCTGTTGTCGAGATAGAACAGCATCGCGTTGTCCGTGGTGACGGCGACGAGCAGATCGCGGAAGCTGCCGAGCGCGTGGGCGCGAAAGAGCTCCTCCTGATCGTGCATGAGCACGTACGAACCGATCTTGTTGTACGAGGTCGCGAAGTGCTCGTGCCAGAGGAGCGTCATCTTCTCCTGCAGCTGTCGGCGCGAATAGGCCATGCGCGTCAGCCAGCGCAGCTGCCATCCCAAGCCGTCGTCGCGCGGCCCGGGCTCGGGATGGAAACGGCGCACACCGAGCCGGTCGTCCATCGCGTCCGGCCGGAGCTGCTGCTCGAGATACGCGGCGCGGCCGACGCGCAGCACCTCGTGCATCTCGCGGCGATTCGGACCGAAGCCGAGGCGCCGGAGCAGGTGCCCAGCGAGCAGGCGTTCCTGCTCGCGCTCGCCCCGGAGCGGCGCGCCCGCCGCCCCCTGGATGCCGGCGCCCGCGGCCGGGACTGCAATCAGCAACGCCAAAGCGGCGAGCGCGCCACGCGCCAGAAGCCGCTCTGCCGCGCGCCGCGCACCGCCAACGCCGCCTGCGCTCCCGAGCTCCCCCATCCGGTCTCCTCTCGCGGCCGCACACGGCGACGCGCGATCACGGCGCCGGTGGTTCGGTGACGGTCACGTCGACGGACACAATAGGATCGTAATAGAGATAGAATCTACCCCTGATCGCATACGTGCCGGCGGGCACGGTGCGGCCCGCCTCGTCTTTCAAATCCCAGAAGGCCTTCAGCTGGTACCGGGGCGCGGCTTCATCCCGGCCCGGCGCCGTCGGCGCGAGGAACGGATCGCCGCAGCCCTCTTCGCGGATCGTGCGGATGAGCTCGTCGCCGCGATACGCATAGAGGTCCAGACAGGGATCGAAGATACCGCCCGGCCGTTGAGTCTCGGCGACCGTGAAGCGCAACTCGACGATCGCGGGCGGCCTATAGGCCGCGCAATCCGATTCGAGGGTGACGCGGTTGAAATCATCCGACCACGTGCCGCGGTTCACGTTCGCGGGATCGCAGTAGTCGAGTGCGCTGGTGGCGAAGACCTCCATCGGCAGCGGCTCGCTCCGCACGCCATCGAGCTCCGCCCAGACGGTGACGTCGCCGGCCGCGCGCCCGGTGAACACGCCCGGGGCGCCGAACCCGCCGATCGCCTCGTCGCTGCTATGCCAGGTCGCCTGCGAGGTGACATCGCGGCTGAACCCGATGTCGTAGAATCCGACCGCATGGAAGATCGCTTGCGCGTCTTTGGCGACGACGCGGTCGGCCGCGTCCGGGTACGCGCTCAGGTATTGCAAAGTGGCTTGCTCGACGACGCGCACTTCCGCAGGGCTGCTGGTGACCTCGTCGAGGCTGGCGTCGATCCTGGCGGTGCCCGCGCCCGCCGCGCTGGCCCGACCCGTCGCATCGATGGCCAGCACCGCGGCGTCGCTCGTGCGCCAGGTGACCCGCTCACTGACGTCCTCCCAATCGCCAGTCTCGTAGTGCGCGGTCGCGGAAAACTGCACGGCATCGCCGCTTAACACCGTCAGAGCATACCCGCACTCGAAGCAGGGCGCCGGGCGGGCGGGATCGACCAGCGGCCCGCCGTCGACCGAGTTGTAGGCAAAATTGCTCGGATAGACCGACAGCGCCACGATGGTGGGCCGGTCGACCACCCTGACCTCCTGGGTGTCGCTCGTCACCGCGCCGAGCGCCGCGGTGATCCGCGCCGTGCCGACGCCGGTGGCCGTGAATGCGCCGGTCTCGATCGTGCCCACCGCGGCGGGCTCGGCGCGCCAACTGACCTCGTCTGTGATGTCGGCGACGTAGCCGGTGTCGAACTCGCCCACGGCCAGGAACCGCACAATGGCGCCGATGCGGACGACCTGCTGGCACCACGGCGGCGGCAGCCACCCGGTGGCCTCGGGCGGAACCGGTTTTACATCGGGCCCGGTGGGATCCGCGAGCGGGTAGTAGCAGCTGGCGTTCTGCAGGTGGATACGCAGCAGGGTCGGGCGCTCGACGACATCGACCCGAGCCGGCGCGCTGACGACGCCGCCCAGAGTCGCGGTCAGCTCCGCGGCGCCAGCGGCGATCGCGCTCACCCGCCCCCAGGAGTCGACGCTGGCCAGGGCCGGCGCGGTAGAGCTCCACACGGCCAGCCACGTCACGTCGACGCCGGTGCCGTCCGACAGCACCGCATTGGCGCTCGCCAACGCCTCCTGCCCGACGACCAGGCGAGGCGAGGCGAACACGTCGATCCGGTCGATGTCGATCGGCTCGCCCGCCGCGCACGGCGCCACGCAGGCGGAGCCGGCGCAGTTGTCGCAGCCGTAGCACGAGCCGACGCACGTGCACACGTCGCCGGGGGCCGCACAGGTGCTCTGCCCGCCGCATTGGTACGGCAGCGGGCCGCACAAACCGTCGGGCCCGCAGGTCGGCCGGTGGAAGTAGGACCGCGGCACGCAGGCGCGCTGCGGACAGTCCTGGCACGCGGGGCAGCTCGCCACGCACGTGCAGAAGTCCTCCGGGCTCGCGCACGCGCCGTCCGCGCCGCAGGCGTACATCTCACGCCCGCAGCTCTGCGGATCGAAACGGCCGTCGCCGTCGCCGTCGATCAGCGTGCGCCAGCCATCGTAGAGCTCGGCGATCCGACCTTCACGGGTGATCGCATACGTGCCGTTCGGCGCGAACACGGCGCGCTTGGCGCTGCCGTCCTCTGTGTAGGTCGACGTCGCGCGCACGAGGCCCCAGGAGACCTCCGCCACCACCTCCGCGGCGCCGTCGTCGCCGACGGCGATCGGCACGACGAACTCCATCAGATTGCCGTCGACGGTCTTCGTGAACCGCAGCGCATGGCGCCCGGGCGTGAGCCCGGTCACGGTGAAGCGCCCATCCGCGTCGGTCGCGCCGCGCACGGCGCCGTCGTCGACCACCCACTCGGCGTGGCCGAGGCCGCGGTCGAACCCCTTGCCGACCGGCGGCAACATCTCCGGCGGCAGCGCGTTCAGCCCGTCGTCGCGGCCGGCCTGGACGTCGCGGCTCGCCACCACCAGCCCGGCGACCTGCGCGATGCGCGGCGTAGGCGTACGGGTGACGGTCGCGGTCGGCGGGGGCGGCGTGACCGTCGACGTCGCCGTGGTGGTCGGCGTCGCCCCGATGCTCAGATCATTGCCGCCGCAGGCGGCGAGCACGAGCGCGCTCACGCCGGCACACGCGCTCCACATGCCTCGTATCGTCAAGCGCTGCATGGCTCCTCCGGTCAGTGTTCAGGGCCATTCCGACCGCTGCGCGGTCCACGGTTCTCGCGATTGCCGACGCATCCGTGCAATGGCGATGCGACGGCGGCGCCGGGCACACGCGACGCGGGGGTGGGGGACTTGGCGCCGCCGTCGCGGGCGCGCGATGCGGCAGCCGCTGGCGCCGCGCGCGCGGGGGAGTTGCCCGCAGCGCCAGCCGCTGCCCATAGCAGGGGATCTGCGCACCATGGACCATCGCTCGTTGCGGATGCCAGCGGTAAACAAAACTTGTTTGCTTGTCAATCAAAATTGTTTTGGCTAGGTTGCGCCGCAATGACCGGGCGCCAGCCGAGCGTGCGCAAGGGCATCAAGGACATCTTTTACGAAACCCGCGTCCTCACCGGGCGGGACTACACGTTGCGCCGCTTCGCGACCGAAGTGCTCGGTGGCAGCGTCGATCCGGTCATGCTCGGCTACATCGAGAAGGGCAAACGGTTTCCGAGCGAGGCGCTGGTCCGCCGCCTGGCCGCAGTGCGCGCACAGGACGCGCACGAGCTCCTAGCGCTGCTCTGGCGCGATCGCATCCTCTACGCGTTCGGCAGGGAGCTGCGGCGCGTGCTTCAAGCGCCGCGCGCGGTCGCGGGCGTGGAGGATGCCGAACTGGCGGTGCTGATCAGCCAAGCCATCGCCGCCCTGCCGGATGACGCGGCGTGGATGTCAGCCGCCGCGTGGCGCAAGGCGTTTCGCAGCGCCGGCCGCGGCCGGCGGACGGCCAGACCCGCGGTCCCCCCCGCGCTCGCGAAGCAGGTGGAGGCCACATTGATCGCGCGCGAGCTCGTGGAGCTGCGCGGCGGCAAGGTGCGCCGGCGCGGGCGGCACTTCGTGCCGCAGAACACCGCCGAGCGGCACGCCCTGGCGCTGGAGTTCTGCGTGCTGTTCGCCAAAGGGCTGCTCGACAAGCTGGCGCTCGCGGATGTCGACACCGGGACCTACCTCCGCAATCACTACCTGAACATCGATCCCGCTCGATTACCCGAGTTCCACGAGCGCCTCGAAGCGGCCCTGCGCGGATTGGCGGAGGAGTTTGCCGCCGATCCGACACCGGCGAGCCGATTCTTGAACATCCTCGTCACGGCGACGCCGTTCTGAGCAGCCCCGGAGGACGCCATGATCCGCCCATTCGCCCCCTCACCGCGCCGTCCGCACCGCACGCGTGGCCTGACGCTCGCCCTTTTGTTCGGCGCGATCGCCTGCGCGGGTGGCAGCGGCTCGAGCGGTTTCGATGCACGGCTCGAGAACCGCACGATCGCGATGGTGCTCGAGGAGGGCTCCTGCGCCGAGCTGGACGGCTTGATGATCTGTCCCGCGGATGCGGAAGCGTTGGGCACGCCCGCGCCCGGCATGCCGCGGGCGATCGAGACGAACCTGGATGCCGTGAACCAGACGCCGTGCGCGACGGCCCAGCCGGCCCCGGCACAGCCCTTGGTGCTGTGCTTCGCGCCGAGCGGTTTCCCGTCGACCGCCGAGTTCCGCGTGGCCGTCCGCGAGGTCCATCCCAATCGCCGCTGGCGCGTGCTGCCCGCTCCGCGCGAACGGGGCGACGCCGAGAATCGGGCCTTCGAGCTGGACGTCCCAGTGCCCTCCGCCGATGCCGCCAGCGCCGGCCTGCAGATCGCGGTGCTGGCGTTCTCGGCGGGAGCGCCCGACCTGCCCGAGACCGTCGAGACGCTCGGCGCGACCGGTGCCGACCTCGCCTTCGTGAGCATGGAGCTGCCGACGGGAGATGCCGCACCGTGAGCGCGACCTCCAACGGGTGGTGCAGCGCTCGTCGAGAGCCTTGCGCGCGGGTGCCCCGCTCGCTCACGGTGGCGGGAATGCCGCGAACGGCGCAGCGTCCGCCAGCGCGGTCAGTTTGCGCGAGGCGAGCACGATGAACAGCGAGCGGATCCGCCCCTCGCCATCGACGTCGCAGCCCACCACGCCGCGCGGCGCCAGCCGCGCATGTGGGGAGGCGAAGGTCAGCTCGAGCGCCGGGAGCCCATTGAACATCCGCACCCTGCCGCTCGCGCCCGCACCGCCCTTTTGCATCAACCCGCGGTAGAGGCGCGCGACGCGCGTGCGCCCGACCACCGGTTTTTGGCCGGCGGCGTATTCACCGCCCTCAGAGACGCTGCGCACGTCGTCGGCCAGGAGCGCTTCGACCGCCGCGATGTCGTCGCGCTGCAGCGCATCCATGAACCGCTGCAGGGCGTCCGCCGTGCGCGCCTGGCGCTCGGCGGTCGGCACGCAGCGGGCGCGCTCGTACGCGGCCATCGCCCTGCGCGCCCGGTGATGCGTGGTCTTCACGCTCGCCGCCGACATCCCGAGTGCGTCCGCAGTCTCGCGCACCGGATAGTCGAACACGTCGCGCAACAGCAGCACCGCGCGCTGAGCCGGCGTGAGGGCTTCGAGGGCGAGCAGGAACGCGAACGAGACGCTCTCGAGGAGCTCGTATCGCCCCTCGGTGGACGGATGCGACGCGGAGCTCAGCTCGTACGCGGGTGGCGTGTACTCCGCGCCGGTGTCGATCGGAGACGGCAACCACGCGCCGCGCGCGTGCGTCCGGAGCCGCCGCCGGCGCAACAGATCGCGCGACAGGTTGATCGCCACCCGCACCAGCCACGGCCGCCATGGCGCATCCGTGCGCGCCGGCGGTTGCGCGAGCGCGCGCGCGAACGTCTCCTGCAGGAGATCGTCGGCGTCCGCCGCACACCCGGTCATGCGGTAGCAGAGCCCCCAGACGAACCGGCGCTCGGCGGTGAAGACCGCCGCGTAATCGGGAATCATCGTTGCGGATGCCGGGGGTTCGGGCGCGGGCCGCACATCGCGTAGCCGCCGGTTATGCGCCCGACGGAGCCGAACAGCGCGGCTTCATGAAGCCGCAGCGAGGCACTCCCGGTCGCGCGCGATCAGCTCGGCGGCGCGGCGCGCACTGGCGAAGGCGGCATCCGCCAGCATGCCGACCGGTCCCACCCAGTCTCCAGCCACGTACAAGCCGCGGGCGCCGGGCACTTCGACCGTCGGGCGGCCGTGGGTGCCGCCGGACGCGGCGACCGGAATCGTGTTCATCACCATCATGTTCGGCAGGTAGCGGCGTTCCACGACCTCGGCGCGCCAGCCGGGTTGAACGAGATCGAGCAGCCCTTCGAGCTCGCGCTCATGCTGGCGCGCATCGCCGTTGCGGTCGGTGAGGTATTTGGCGGCGAGCACCGTGGCCCCGCCGTCCGGTGCGAGCCGCGCCGAGGTTGAGTGCACCGACAGGTAGAGTGGCCGATCGATGCCGAGCGCGAATGTCGCGCGCGGCCGCGGCAGACGCGAGAGGCCGACGTCGAGACAGGCGGCGTACGCCGGGAACGCCTCCTCCGACCAGCGCCGCAGCACGGCACCCGCCGCGCCCTCCAGCACCGCCGCGGCTTCGGCCGGCCCGGTGGCGAGCACCACCGCTGTCGCGTCGCACCGGCCGCCATCCGTGGCGACCTCCCACCGCGGGCCGTGTGGTCGCACGGCATCGACGCGCGCACCCGCATGCAGCTGCGCACCAGCGGCGGCCGCCACGTCGCGCAGCCCGTCGACGAGCGTCTGCCATCCGTGGTCCAGGTAGCGAACGCCCTTGCCGAGGACGGCTTGCACCTGCGCGAGCGCGGGGGCGGCGCTCATGCGGTCCTGATTGGCCGAGTACGTACAGAGCCGCGCCAGTGCACCGACGAGCGCGCGGACGTCGGGCCCGCGTATCGCGCTGTGAAGCCAGTCCGCGAGCGACACCCGCTGGAGCGGCTCCGGGTCCAGCCGCCGCAATGCGCCGAGCTGTCGCGCGGTCTCGAGCTTCGCCAGCGGCCCGAACAGGCCGGTGGTGAGCAGCGACAAGAACCCGCCCGGCAAGGCGTGCGTCGTGCCCCGGGCCACCGCGTACGCGCCCGAGGCGGCCGGGCCGCCGCCCGCGAGCGGCACGCCCAGCTCGTGCAGCGCGGCTTCGGCCGGCCCCCCGTGGAACAAAGCATGCGGCCCGAGGTTGAAGTGGAACTCGCCGCTCCTGGTCGTCATCGCGCGCCCGCCCAGCGCGCGCGCTTTCTCGAACAGCGCGACGCAACGCCCGCCCCGCGCCGCGTAGGCAGCCGCCGCCAGGCCGGCCAAACCGCCGCCGATTACCGCTACGTCTACTGACCGCGTGCTCTGCATGGGTCACCTCCGGGCGGCGCACATGCGCGCCGCTACCCATTCACGGCCGAGCCGCGAAAAAGGTTACAGCAGCTATCGGCGTGCGCCGTCCCGATGGTCACACACTCCCGCTCGCGCGCGCTCGCTGCTGCTCACCGGTCCTTCTGGGCGATCCCCGCGCGGCGCGCTCGCACGGTGGCCTCCGCGTCCGCCTCAAAACGTGATTACGCTGCGCGCCACTTCGCCGTTCTGCATGGCGTCGAAAGCGCCGTTCACGTCGTCGATCCCGATGCGGCGGGAAATCAGCTCGTCGATCTTCAGCTTCTTGTTCATGTACAGCTCGATCAGCATGGCGAGATCGCGGCGGAGGTTCGCCGAGCCGTAGAGCGACCCGATGATCGACTTCTCCTCGAGCACCACCGAGAAGCCGTGCACCGCGTACTCCTGGCCCATCCCGGGCACGCCGACCGCGATCACCTTCCCGCCGCGCTGCAAGCTCTGAAAGGCCTGTACGACTGCCGCGGGCTGGCCGATGACCTCGAACGCGTAGTCGACGCCGAGGCCGCCGGTGAGCTCGCGGACCGCGTCGGCCGCATCGGCGTTCTTGCCGTTCACCACATCCGTGGCGCCGAAGGCGCGCGCCATTTCCAGCTTGGCGTCGAACAGATCGACGGCGATGATGCGCGCCGCGCCGGCGAGGGCCGCGCCCTGAATTACGTTGAGCCCCACGCCGCCGCAGCCGAACACGGCGACCGTGTCCCCCGGCCGCACCTGCGCGCTGTTGATGACCGCGCCGACACCGGTCATGACCGCGCATCCGAGCAAGCACGCCCGATCGAGCGGCATGTCGTCGCGAATCTTGATCGCCGCCGTGGCCCGCACGACCGTGTGGTCGGCGAACGAACCGACGCCCACGAGGTGCCCGACCGGCATGCCCCGATACTCGAACACCATCTCCTCGCCCGCCATGGCTGAGCGGATGGCCTCCTCGCACAAGTGGGACTTGCCGCGCGCGCAGTACACGCAGCGGCCGCAGTTCCGCACCCACGACATCACCACGTGGTCTCCGGGCTTCAGATGGCGAACACCCTTGCCCACCTCAACCACCACCCCCGCCCCTTCGTGGCCGAGGATGCACGGCGGCGGCTGCGGGATTTTGCCTTGCGTGACCGAGAGATCGGTGTGGCACACGCCGCTGGCGGCAACCTTGACCACGACCTCGTCCTCGCGCGGCGGCTTGAGCGTGAACGAGTCGACCTTCAGCGGCTGATTGAAATCGAACAGGCAGGCGGCCTTGACCATTTTTTCCTCCAGTTGGCGTGCGGCCCCGAACGGGGCTCACGAGCACGTACGACGAAGCGCTCCGCAGCGTCAAACCAGCGGCCGCCGCAGCGCCGCACCGCGACCCGCCTCCCCTCGCCGCGGCATTCGCGCTAACGTCCGCCCGCATGACGCACGCCATCGAGCGGACTTGGAAAGAGCGCCTGGCCGCTGCGGTGCCCTTCGGCCTCGCACACACCAAGCCGCGCCACTTCCGCGACGTGGCGCGCATCGTCTGGGAGAATCGCGACCACCTCGGCTACGCGTGGCAGGTGCTCCGCCGTGGCGTGTGCGACGGCTGCGCGCTGGGCGTGGCGGGCCTGCACGACTGGACCATCGACAGCGTCCACCTTTGCATGACGCGGCTCAACCTGCTGCGCTTGAACACCATGTCGGCGCTCGATCCCGCGCGCCTCGCCGACGTCGGCGCGCTCGCCGGGTGGCGCAATGAGGACCTGCGCGCGCTCGGCCGGCTGCCCGTGCCGCTGCTGCGCGTCCGCGGCACGGCGGGGTTTCAGCCGATCAGCTGGGACGAGGCCTACGAGCGCATCGCCGCGCAGATCCGCGCCAGTGCGCCGCGGCGCCTCGCGTTCTTTCTCACCTCGCGGGCCATCACCAATGAGACCTACTACACCGCTCAGAAGGTGGCGCGCTTTCTCGGCACCAACAACGTCGATAATGCTGCCCGCCTTTGCCACTCGCCCTCGACCGGCGCGATGAAGCGCGCCCTCGGGCTGGCCGCCACGACGTGCAGCTACCGAGACTGGTGGGGCACCGACCTGATCGTGTTCTTCGGCTCGAACCCCGCCAACGACCAGCCGGTGTCGATGAAATACCTGCACGAGGCGAAGCGGCACGGCACGCGGGTCGCGCTGGTCAATCCCTACCGGGAACCCGGCATGGAGCGGTATTGGGTGCCGTCCCACGCGAAGAGCGCGCTGTTCGGCAGCGAGATCGCCGATTACTGGTTCCCGGTCTCGCAAGGCGGCGACATCGCCTTCCTGTACGGCGTGGTGAAGGTGCTGCTCGAACGCGGATGGGTCGATCGCGACTTCATCGCGGAGCACACCTCCGGCTGCGAAGCGCTCGCCGCCGCCGCGTCGGCGCTGGACTGGCCCACGCTCGAGCGCCAGGCCGGTCTCTCGCGTTCGAGCATGGAGGAATTCGCCGGTCTGATCCGCGACGCGCGGAGCGCGGTGTTGGTGTGGAGCATGGGCATCACCCAGCACGCCTTCGGCGGCGAATCGGTGCAGATGATCATCAACCTCGGCCTGCTCCGCGGCTATGTCGGTAGACCGCAGTGCGGCCTGATGCCGATCCGCGGCCACTCCGGCGTGCAGGGCGGCGCCGAGATGGGCGCCTACGCCACCGCATTGCCGGGCGGCCTGCCGATCACGGAAGACAACGCCCGCGAGCTGTCGATCGCGTACGGCTTTCCGGTTCCGACGGCGCCGGGCCTGACGGCGCCGGAGATGGTCGAAGCGGCGGCCCGCGGCGAGATCGATGTCCTCTATTCGATCGGCGGCAACTTTCTCCGCACGCTGCCCGACCCGGACTACGTGGCGGCCGCGATGCGCGGCATTCCGCTGCGTGTGCATCAGGACATCATCGTCACCGATCAGATGCTGCTCGAGCCCGGCGAAGCCGTGCTCCTCCTGCCCGCGAAAACGCGTTACGAACAGGAAGGCGGCGGCACGCAGACGAGCACCGAGCGGCGCGTGATGTACAGCCCTGAGCTGCCGCGCCAGGTCGGCGAAGCGCGCGCCGAATGGCGCATTCTGCGCGACATCGCCGCGGCGGTAGATCCCACCCGAGAGCACCTGCTCGGGTGCGAGAGCGCGGCATCGATTCGGCGGGAGATCGCGCGCGTCGTGCCCGCGTACGACGGCATCCAGGACCTGCGCGATACCGGCGACGCGTTCCAGTACGGCGGCCCGCACCTCGCCGCCGGCGGCCGTTTTCCGACCCCTGACGGCCGCGCCGCCTTCATCGCCCCACCGCTGCCGAGCATCGAGCGAGCGCCCGGCGAGTTCCGCGTCAGCACCCGCCGGGGCAAGCAGTTCAACACGCTCATCTATGCCGAGGTCGATCCGCTCACCGGGGCCGCGCGCGACGCGGTGCTCATGCATCCCGACGACGCCGGCGAGCTCCACCTGGCCGGCGACGACCGCATCGCGCTGGTCAGCGCGCACGGCCGCTTCGAAGGACGCGTCCAGCTCGCGCCGATCGCGCGCGGCAACCTGCAGGTACACTGGCCGGAAGCCAACGCGCTGATCGGTCGCGGCGTGGTCGCGGTGACCGGCGGCGTACCGGATTACAACGCGCTGGTGCGCGTGGAGCGGTGCGCCGCGTAGCATCACCCGGGGTGGCGCGCTGCGCGCCACCACCCCCTGTTGCGCTGTCAGGCTGTTAGCGGTCAGCTGCTCGCGCACCCCACCGCGGCGCAGCATCGCTGGACACTGCCGTATCGCCATCGGTCCGCTGTGACACGGGCGATGATGCGCAACGGCGAACAGCCTAATAGCCTGGCAGCGTTACAGGCCCGTCACACATTCACGCCAAGCGCGGCCGCATCCGCCAGCGGATGAGCAGCAGCAGCCCGGCGAAGAGCGCCCAGAGCGCGGCGATGGCGACCGCGATGTCGCCGAGGCCGGCACCGGCGACGACGACGCGGCGCAGCGCGAGCTGATACCAGTGCAGCGGCATCAGGTACGCCACCTCGCGCACGCCGGGCGGCATGAGTTGATGAGGGAAGATGGCGCCGGAGAGCACGAACGACGGCAGCATGAAGAACACTGAGATGAACACCGCTTGCGCCGAGCTCGCGGCCAGCGTCGACACGAACACGCCGATGCCCAGCGAAGCCAGCGTGAACGGCAGCGTGGCGGTGAACAACGCGAGCCAACTCCCGCGCGGCCAGAGGTCGAAGAAGAAGCCCACCATGCCGATCGCGAGCAGCAGCAGGGCATAGCTCACGCCCACGTAGGGCAGCATCTTGCCGAGGACGATCTCCAGCGGCGTGGTCGGCAAGGACAGGACGTACTCGTAGGTCCCGCTCTCGCGCTCGCCGACGATGCCCAGACTGGCGGCCGACAGGCACAAGTTGGTGAGGAGAAATCCGGCGACCACCGACAGGAAGAAATCGCTGTCCTTCAGCGTGGGATTGAAGCGAAAGCGCTGCCGCGCCTCCACGCGCGCGGGGGGACGCACGTCTTCCCGCCCGGGGTCGAAGGCCGCGCCGACTTGCGAGATGATGCCGCCGACGCGCGCCGCGGTGAGCGGATCGGTGCCGTCCAGCAGCACCTGCACCGTCGGCTGGGCGCGCTCCACGCTGCGGCGGAAATCGCGCGGCACGACCACGAAGGCGACCGCCTCGCCGCGCTGCAGCCGGCGCAGGCCCTCGTCGTAGCTGTGGACGCGCACGGGTGGGCGGAAGTAGCCCGTGGCCTGTACCGCTTGGACAAAACGGCGCGACAGCGCGGTCTGGCTCTGGTCGAGCACCACCCACGGCACGTTGGCCGGCTCGTTCGACAGCGCTACCCCGAATAGGAGCACCAGCGCCACCGGTTGCACGAGGACCGCCGCGATGAAGGCCGGGTCGTGCCGGAGCACGCTCGCTTCCTTGTAGGCGACGGCCAACACATTGGCCCAGAAGCGCGGCAGCCGCGCAAATCGCCGCTCGACGGCGCGCGCGGGCGCCTCTGCTGCGGCGCGCCGGATCATGCGCGCGCCTCGATGCCGCGCAAGCACAAGCGCAGCAGCAGGAGGCCGAACAGCGCGAGCAGGCCGAGCTCGGGCAAGAGGTCGAGCGGCCCTTCGCCGCGCAGGTAGATGGCGCGCGCCACGCGGATGTAGTGCGTGGCTGGGAAGATCTCCGCGATCCACTGCACCGGCAGCGGCATGTTGCGCAACGGAAAGGCGAACCCGCTCAGTTGCACGAGCGGGATGCTGGTCAGCACCGTCTTCTGCACCGCTTCACCGGCGGTCTTGGAGGTCGCGGAGATGAACAGGCCGACGGCGAGGGAGAGCAACACGTAGAAGGCGGACACGCCGATGAAGAATAGCGCGCTGCCCCGCGGCCACACCCCGAGCAGCGCGCCCGCCATCAGCACCATGAGCATCACGTCCACCGCGAACACGGCGCCGAGCGGCAACACCTTGCCGAGAAAGATCTCGAGCGAGGTCGCCGGCGTCACCTGGAGCTGCTCGAACGTGCCGGCGATGCGTTCGTTGATGATCGATACGGCGGTGAGCAGCGTGGTGAGGAAGGTGAGGACGAACCCGAACGTGCCGGCGACCATGTACGGGGTGCCGTCGAGCTCGGGGTTGTACAGCGCATCCACCAGCACGCGAATGCCTGGCGAGCTTTGCCCGGGCGGCACGCCGCCGCGCTGCTCCGCCTGCGCCGACGCGCTGGCCGCGATCAAGGTGCGCAGGAACGCCTCGGCGTTGCCCGCCAGCACGGTCTCGCTCGCGTCGTACAGTACCTGCACGTCGGCGGCCGCGGCGCCCGGCGCTTCCCCGAGGCGGCGCGCGAAGGTGGGTGGGATGATGAGCGCGGCACCCAGGCGGCCGCTGCGAAACCCGCGCTCGATCGCGGTGCGGTCCGGCAGCAGCTCGATCGCGAAGTGGCCCCCCGCTCCGATGTCCGCGAGCAAACGGCGGCTGGCTGCGCTCTGCGACTGATCGAGCACGCCGAGGCGCAAATCGTGGACCTCGGCCGACATCACGAAGCCGAAGGCGAGCTGGGCGAGCAACGGCACCGCGATCAGCGCGGCGAGCATGAACGGGTCGCGCAGCGTCGCCCGGGCCTCGCGGCGCATGAGCGTGCGGAGGCGCCGCCAGCTCATTGCGGCTGCTCGGCCGCCAACAGGCGGCGGAAGATGTCGGGCATCGCGGGCTGTCGGATCCGCACCGCCGGCGCGCCGTGCGCAGCGAGCGCGCGCGCCAGCGCGGCGAGCGCGGCCGGCGTCAAGCTGGGCATCGAGAGCTCGACCGCATCGGCCGTCGCGCGCCAAGTGAACCCCGCAGCACGCAGCGCGCTCTCGGCGGGAGCGAGCGCGGCCGGCGGGCACTCGACGCGGATCCGGTATCCCTCGGAGTACCGCCGGCGCAGTCCTTCTGGCGGCGCGTCGGCGATCAGCTTGCCGGCGTGGATCACGCACGCGCGGTCGCAGTAGTCGACCTCTTCCAGGAAATGCGTAGTGACGAAGACGGTGACGCCGGCACCGGCCGCTTCGCGGATCAGCTCCCAGAATCGCGCCCGGTTCTGCGCGTCGACCCCCGCGGTCGGCTCGTCCAGAAACAGCACCCGGGGATGGTGCAAGATGGCGACGGCCAGTCCGGCGCGCTGGCGCACGCCCGCCGGCAGGCTCTCGGTGCGCTCGGCTTCGTGCTCGGCGAGCGCGAAGCGCTCGCGCAGCGTCCCCCAGCGGCGCTCCAGATCCGCGTCCTCGATCCCGAGCAGGCCGGCGTAGAACTCGACGTTCTCGCGCACGGTGAGCCCCTGATACAGACTCACCTTCTGCCCCATGTACCCGATGCGGTCGCGCACCCGGCGCGGCGTGCGGATGACGTCCACGCCGTCGAGCACGATCGACCCGGCGGTGGGCACCAGCAGCCCGATCAGCATCCGGATCGTGGTGCTCTTGCCCGAGCCGTTCGCGCCCAGGAAGGCGAAGATGGTGCCGGGCGCGATCTCGAGATCGAGGTGGTCGACGGCGACGAAGTCGCCGAAGCGTTTGGTGAGCCCGCGCGCGACGATGATCGGCGCGCTCATCGGGCGACCTCGCCGCGCGCCAGCGCGAGCAGCATCGTCTCCGCGTCCAATGCGAGGGGCTCGGTCAGGTGGACGCGCACCGGGAGCGCGGCGAGGTCGGCTAGCACCCGGGGCTCGCCGGGCGTGCGCGCGCGCGGCACCTCGACGCGCGCGTAGCCGTTTATCGCGCGCGCGTCTTCGACGTAGGGCAACGCGCGCGCGGCGTCGGCGATCGCGCGCGGGTCGTCGCCCCAGGCGCGGTAGAACTCGACCGCGACGCGCCGCCTCAGCTCGGCCGGCGTGCCGGTAGCGACGAGACGGCCGGCGTCGAGATAGACGAGGCGGTCGCAGGTCTCCACCTCCTCGCGGTAGCTGGTGCTGATGAGGATCAGCGTGGTGCGGCGGCGCTCGCGCAGCATCGAGCCGATCTCGTCGCGCGCGATGACATCCACGCCGGCGGTCGCCTCGTCGAGCAGCAAGAGCACCGGCTCGGACAGCAGTGCGCAACTGATCGCGAGCTTCTGCTTCATGCCGCCCGACAGCGCGCCGGCCATACGGCCGGTAAACGGCGCCAAGCCGGTGCGGGCGAGCAGCGATTCGGCGCGGAGGCGAAACACGTCGGCGTCGAGTCGATGCAGGCGGGCGGCGAAGCGCAGATTCTCGATCACCGAGAGGTCGCGCGGCAGACTGAAGACCTGGGGAACGTAGCCGATCCGGGCCTTGAGCTCGCGCACATCGCCGGTGAGGTCGACGCCGAGGACGTGGGCCGAGTCCGCCTCGATCTCGAGCAGACCGGCGATGGCGCGCAACAGCGTGGTCTTGCCAGCGCCGTCGGGGCCCACGACGCCGACCAGTTGAGGACCGGAGAGCTCGAGATCGACGCCGTCGAGCGCCACGCGGTCGCCGAAGCGCTTGCGCAAACCGCGGACGGCCAGCGCGGGGTGGGTCATGCCGCAGCGGGCGACGCCGCCGGCGTCGCCGCCGGGCCCTGCTCGAGGTAGACGTTGCCCTCGGTGCCGGGGCGAAACCGCTCGACATCCCGCAGGATGCGCACCTTGGCGCGATAGACCTGCCCGACGCGGTCATCGCGGGTCTCGATCTTCTCGGGCGTGAAGTTTGCTCGATCGGCGATGAAGCTGATCTCACCCGGCACCCGCCGGCCGGGTTCGCTATCGAGCTCGATTGCGACGCGCTGACCCACCCGGACGCGGTCGAGATCGGCGACGGGCACGTAGATCTGCACGTACTGATCGGTGGGATCGAGCAGCGCCATGATCGGCGTACCGGGCTGCGCCAGCTCGCCCGGCCACAGGAACTGCGTCTCGACACGCGTGGGCACGTCGGGCGCCCGGACCACGTACTTGTCATGCGTGACCCGCAGCGCCGCCAGCTCGGCATCGGCGAGCGCGCGCTGCTGGCGCAGCACGTCGAGCTGGCGGCGCGCCACGTCGATGGTGCCGTGTTCGGCTTCGGTGCGGGCCAGCAGCCCCCGGGCGCGCTCCACTCCGCTCGCCGCTTGATCGCGGGCGGCGCGCGCCTCGTCGAGCAACTGCTGGGTGCTGGCGCCGCTGCCGATGAGCTCGCGTTCCCGCTTGAACGTCGCCTCCGCGAGCGCGGACGCCGCCAGCGCCTGGCGGAGATCCGCCTGCCGCGCCCGCACGTCCTGCTCCCACGTCTGGCCGATCGTCGCCACCTGCTGTTCCTGGCGGCGAATGTCGGCATCGAGCACCTTCAGCGATTGCTCCTTGGCCGCGATCGTCGCCGCGATGTCGCGGTCGTCGAGGCGCGCCACCACGGCGCCTGCCGGCACGGCGTCGCCTTCGTGGAACTCGACTGCGAGGACGCGGCCGGGCACTTCGCTGCGGATGACGCGCTCTTCGCCCTCCACCACGCCGGTGAAGTACGCGGCGCGGTTGCCGCGTCCCCACAGCGCGTAGCCCGCGGCGGCGGCGCCGAGCAGGGCGATCCCGACGAGTGCGAAGCGGCGCGACACCGGTCAGTCCCCTTCCGCGAGCAGCGCGTTCAACGGCTCGCCCATGAGTTGCTGCAGCTCGGCGCGGCGCGTCTGCGCCTCGTAGAGCGCGGTCGCCAACACCGCGCGCTGCTCCGCGAGCAGGCGCTGCGCCTCCAGGACGTCGCGGGTCTGCGCGCGGCCCACGCCGAACTGCTGCTGGCGGATGCGCAGGTTCTCCTCCGCTTGGCCGATCGCCACCTGCGCCGTCTCGAGTGCGGCCAGGCGCTCTTCGGCGGCGCGCTGCGTGGCGCGCAACGCGTGCTCGAGCGCCCGGAGCTCGGCTTCGAGCTGGGCCCGGTTCTCCTCCAGCGCCGCCGCGGCGGCGGCGAGGCGCTGCTCGCGCTGCGTGTCGGTCCCGAGATCCCAGCGAAAGCCGACGAAACCGGACCCGATCTGGTTCGGCGTGAACAGGTCAGAGCTCGAGTAGTCCATGGCACCGCCGGCGTTGAAGCGCGGGAACCGACTGCGCTCCAGCGCGCTGCGCTCGGCTTCCAGCTGGCGATGGCGCTCGAAGAGCGCGGTGAGTACCGGGTTGTGCTGCTGCGCGAGGCGCAGGGTGTCGTCGACCGGCGGCAGCACCGGCCGCTCGTGGACGTCCTCGACCGCGGTGGGCGCGTCGACGGCGACCCCGATCGCCTCGTTGAACGCCCACCGGGCGCGGTCGACGGCGACGTCCTCGCGCAGTTTCCGCTGCTCGGCGTTGCGGACCGCGACCTGCACCTCGAGCACCTCGTTCTTGGTGACCCGGCCGGCGTTGAAGCGATCCTCCGCGTCGCGGAGCTGGCGCCGATACAGCGCGACCGTCTGCTCCGTCACGTCGCGCAGCCGCTCGGCGGCCAAGCGCTCGAAGTACGCGCGCGTGACCGCCAGATCCTGCTCGAGCGCCGTGGCCCAGCGGCGCGCCTCCGCGCCCCGGTACCCGGCCTGCGCCGCCGCCAGCATCTGGCGGAGCTCACCGGAGATGTCGAGCGGCAGCAACAGCAGCGCGTTCACCGTGCCCGCGTCGGTGTCGCTGATGACTACGCGCGGCAGCGGCGTCCCGGGCAGCACGATATCCGGCGGCAGGTTCACGCTGGTGCTGCGCGCGTCGGTGTACCACGTGTAGCGCCCCTCGGCCGTGGTGCTCGGCAGCAGCCGTCCGCGCGCCTCCAGCGCCTGCGCCCGCGCGATGTCGGACCGCGCGGAGGCCGCCTGCAGCGCGCGATTGCCCAGCGCCGCCTGCGCGAGCGCCGCGCGCAGATCGTAGACGGCCGGCGCCGGTGCCGAGGTCGGCGCGAGCGGATCGACGACGCCCGCCTGTGGCGCCAGCTCCTGCACGGCGGCGCGGCGCGCCGCCGGCCCCCACCCGCCGCCGCCTTCGGGCCGCACCAGCTCGCGTACCGGCGCGCAGCCGCACATGCACGCGAGCAGGGCGAAGCGCGCCGCCGCCGGCATGGCCCTCATCGCGGCCGCCGCCGCCGCGGCTCGTGCGCCAGCCGCTCCATCCCGCCGAGCGAGAACACGGCGATATGCGCCGCGATCGCGCGCAGCGCCGGCGCATCGAAGTCCCTGCCGGCGAGCATCTGCCGCAACACTGGAAGGTGGGTGCGATAGAAGAAGACCTGGCCGACGATGCTGAACACGCAGCGCTCGATGGCGGCCGGGCCGAGGTGCGGGGCGAGCGCGGCGACGATCGCCTCCAACTCGAGCTTCATGGGCGCGATGAAGCGCGCCACGATGTGCGGCAGCGCATCGCTCGGATCGCACAACTCGCGCAGCATCAACGCGCCGTGCAACCGCCCCGCCGGGCCGAGCAGCAGTTCGAGCATCGCCGCGATGCGCCGGCGCAGCAGCGCGATGAGCGCGGGCCGGCGCATCCCGCTGCCGGCGGGAAGCCGCGCGCGGCGGCGCGTGAGCTCGCTGGTGAGCGCGTCGAACTGCGCGCGGAGCACCTCGATATACAGCGCCTCCTTGGAGCCGAAGTGGTAATGCGCGGCCGCCAGGTTCACCCCGGCGCGCTCCGCGATCTCGCGCGCCGTGGTCCCGCGGAAGCCGCGCTCGGCGAACAGCCGGGCGGCGGCCTGCAGGACGCGCGCCTTCGTGTCGCTGGCGCTCTGCGGAGCGGCGAGGCCGGTCATGCCAAAACGGCCGTTTAAAACGTGTGTTCGATGCTTGTCAAGGTGCAGCGGCCCAGCCGCGGTACCGCGGGGCCGATGACGAGGCTTGACGGGGCGCCGCCACGGGATCCCGCCGATGCGGCGCCTCGAGCTGGGCACTGCGGTACCGCGCGTCACTTGCGAGTGCGCTGTCGCGACCCGCGGCCGTCGCGGGGAGGGCCGCCGGCTCGCAAAGCGGGCGCGCGCCCTGCAGAATACGGCGGTCCCGCGAATGCGGGGGTTCTGGGATCGCATCATGCGTTTCGAACTGTTCGTCGGCCTGCGTTATCTGCGCGCCAAGCGGCGCGAGGCGTTCATTTCGCTGATCACGTGGATTTCGATGGCGGGCATCGCCATCGGCGTGATGACGCTCGACATCACGCTGGCGGTGATGACCGGCTTCGAGGGCGATCTGCGCGACCGCATTCTGTCCTTCAACCCGCACGTGTCGGTATTCGGCCGGCTCGGTGCGCTCACCGACCCGGAGCGCGTGGTGTCTGCGGCGCGCAGCACGCCCGGCGTCGTCAGCGCCGAGCCATTCGTGTACGGACATCTGATCCTGTCGACCGGCGAACAGTTCGCGGGCGTGTTGGTCCGCGGCGTGCCGCCGGCGGCTGCTGCCAATCCGGATCTCGCGGCCCGGCTGCGCGGCGGCCGCATCGAGGCGCTGCAACAACCGGTCGCCGTGCCGCTCGGGAACGGGCGCGGCGCCACGGCGCAACTACCCGGCATCATCCTCGGCGCCGAGCTGGCGAAGAAGCTCCGCGTGCAGGTGGGCGGCGACGTCGGCGTCGCCGCCGCGCCGAGCAGTGCCGGCGGCGTACCGCGGCTGCGCCGGTTCGCGGTCGTCGGCGAGTTCGATTCGGGCATGCCGGAGTACGACAGCAGTCTGGCGTACGTGGGGCTCGCCGATGCACAGCGCCTTTACGATCTGGGCGACGGCGTCACCGGCGTCGAGATCCGGGTCCGCGATCTGTACGAAGCCGACCGCATCGCGCAGCAGCTCGCCGGCCAGCTCGGAGTCGGCTACCGGGTGCGAGACTGGATGGCGGCCAACCAGACGCTCTTCTCCGCCCTCGAGATGCAGAAGACGGTGTACGCGATCGTGCTGCTGCTGATCGTGCTGGTCGCGGCGTTCACCGTGCTCGCGACCCTCATCATGGTGGTGATGGAGAAGCGCAAGGACATCGCGATCCTGAAGTCGCTCGGCGCCGACCGCGCCAGCATTGCGCGTATCTTCATCTATAAGGGCGTGGTGATCGGGATCATCGGTACGGTCTTAGGGAACCTCGGCGGCTGGGCGGGCTGTTGGGTGCTCAAGAACTACGAGATCGTCGAGCTGCCGAAGGACGTGTTCTACGTGAACACGGTGCCCGTGGCCGTCTACCCGCCGTATTTCGTCGCGGTCACCGCGGCGACCTTGGGGATCTGCCTGCTGGCCACGCTGTATCCGGCCCGCAAGGCGGCGCGCCTCATGCCCGTCGACGTGATCCGCTACGAGTGACCGGACCCAGCGCCGCCGGAAAGGCTGTGGCGCCGTTCGGGTCCGGCACGCGCGCGTGTTGCGCCTGACGTGCATCGGCCGGCACGCTCCTGGTGGAGCCGCGGCACGCGTGGCCGCACGGCATGCGCAGCGATGCCCGGGCGGGCTCCGGCACTCTCCACTCCACGGGGCCGGCGCTCCGCGCCGCCATGCGGCCACAGGTCCTGCGGCTAGATTAGGATCGGAGGCGGTCGAGCAGCGGCGGGAGCTCGGGCAAGCCGTGAATGCGGTGCACGGCGGGTGCCGCGGGACCGAAGCCAATGAAGGTCACGCCAGCGGCCACCGCCGCCTGGTGATCGGTCTCCGAGTCGCCCACGTACACGGCAGCTGCCGGCGGCACGCGCAGGCGCTCCAGGCAGTGCTCGAGCACGTCGGGATGGGGTTTGGCACGGGGCACGTCGTGGCTACCCACGAAACAGGTGATGTAGCGGTCGAGCTTGAACTGGCTCACCACGCCGCGCAGGGTCCCGCCGCGATTCGTCGCCATGGCGAGTGCGTAGTGCTGCGCGAGCAGCTCCAGCGTGCTCTCGAGCTCGGGCATGGGTTGCATGAGCTCGTAGAACGGGCCGTAGTCGATCGTCCGGCTCACGCGTAGCGCTTCCGCACCGAGCTCGGTCGCGGCCCCGAACATCGCCTCGTAGAGCTGGCGCGATGAGAGGAAATGTGCGCGGCGCGCCCAGTCATCGCTCATCGGCGGATGGCCGAGGCGCGCGAGCACGGCGTTGTAGTAGGCGACGTTGGCGGCCGCCGAGTCGAACAACACGCCGTCGCAGTCGAAGATGACGAGCGAGATCACCGCTGGGCGTCGGGCCGCTCGGGCGGCGCCGCAAAGATCAACACGTACTGGTAGGGCAGGAGAGCCGGCTGCGACACCAACCGGTAGCCGGCGGCGCCCATCTCTTCGATCACCTGTTCCGGCGGCAGCTTGTGGTCGGGGGCTGGTCCCTCGGGCAGGTCGCCGGGCTTCCAATCGACGATCGCGACGCGCCCGCCCGGGCGCAATGCGCGGCGCAAGCGGGGCAAATACGTCCCCCGGTGATCGAAGTGGTGATACGTGTCGACGACGAGGATCAGGTCGACGCTCGCCGGCGGCAGCCGGGCCGAGTCGGTCGAGGCCAGGATCGGCGTGACGTTCGGCGTGCGCTCGCGCTCGGCGCGCTCGCGCAGGTGCGCGACCAGCGCCGGCTCCACCTCGACGGCCAGCACGGCGCCGTCGGCGCCGACGGCAGCGGACAAGTAGCGGCTGAAGTACCCGGTCCCGGCGCCGAGATCGGCGACCGCAGCGCCGGCGGGGATTTGCAGGGCCGCCACGAGCTCTGCGGGCTTCTGCCAAGCGTCGCGCGCGGGGTCGTCGAAGACCTTGCGCCAGCGCTCGACGTCATCGAAGCGATGCGACGCGGTGGCCCGATCGCTGTGGGCATGCGGTGTTGTGGCGGCGACTGCGGCGGCGGCTGCCAGCGCGATCAGGAGAACCGAGCGGCGGGTCATGCGAACGACATCCTGGGTTGCAGCGCGGCCGGCGGCGGAGCCAGAACCGCACCATCGCAGCAGAGATACGCGAGCGCTCACGCCACCGCCAGCCAGGCGGTCAGCTCGGTGAGATCCGCGAGCGTCCGCACATCGACGGCGCGCATGCCGGCGGCTTGCGCGGCCGCCACATCCTCGCGCGCGTCGTCCCCGACGTACACCGTCTCCTCCGCGCGTACCCCCAAGCGGCTCAGCGCGAGCGCGAAGATGCGCGAGTCGGGTTTGGCCGCGCCTGCATCGGCCGGCAGTACCACGTCCTCGAGCAGCGGCGCCAGCGCGAGCGCCTCCAGCACTGCGGGCAGGCGGTGATCGAAGTTGGAGACGACTCCGGTCCGCAGACCCGCCGCGCGCAGCGTCTCGAGCAGCGCGTGCGCGCCGGGCGCCGCCTGCCACGCGGCTGCGCTCGCGTAGTGAGCCCAGAGCGCCGGAAAGGCGCCATCGGGCAGCGCGACGCCGGTCGCGGCGAACACGTCCCGCACCAGGCCCTCCCACCACTCGCGCTCCGCTGCGCGCACCGCCGCCGCTCGGCGGTCGGTGAACACCATGGCGGAGCGGGCGCGCAGGAGGTTCGCGAAGGCGGAGCCGATGGCCGCCGGCTCTCCGACGCCAGCCAGTCGCGCATAGGTCTCGCCGACCGGTTCCCGCAACCGGATCAGCGTGCCGACCGCGTCGAAGAGGACCGCGCGCACCGCGCCAGCGCGCGTTTCGCCTGCGGCTGAGCCGCTGGCCATCACCGGCGCCATTCCGCGCGCGGGCCGATCAGGCGCTTCACAATCACGCGTCTTCGCCGGTCAATGCTTGCAGGATCTCGCGCACCAGCCCCTCCTCGCGGCCGTCATCGGACGGCGCGGGGAACGGGACGCGCGCAATCCCGCGGAAGCGGTTGCGAATCACCGGGGCGATCTCGTCGTACCGCCCGATCGCGGTGAACGCCTCGACCACCTCGTCGGGGACCGCCGCCGCCATCTCCTCCCACTTGCCGGTGCGGGCCAACTGGTTTAGCCGCCCACCGAGCTCGCCCCAGCCGTGCGCTTCCAGCACGCCGAAGTACGCTGGTGTGGAACCGTAGAACGCGATCTGCCGGCGCACCGCTTGGATTCGCTGCTCGACCGCGCCGTCGTCGGCGCCCGTCGCAATGAAGCCACCGCCCGCCAACTCGACGTCCTCGACGCGCCTCCCCGACTTCAGCGCGCCGGCGGCGATGTTGGGGAGAATCGTCTTCTCGAGATACAGGCGCGTACAGAAGGGGTGCAGGCGGACGCCCTCGCACAGCTCGCCGGCCAGCCGGCACATAGCGGGATTCACCGCGGCGATGGCGACCGGAATGCGCGGGTGCTCGATCGGTCCGGGGTGAAAGAACGGCGAGGTGTACGTGTACCGATAGTGCTCGCCGACGAACGCGGGTTTGGTGCCCTGCTGCCAGGACTCCCAGATCGCGCGCAGCGTCTCGATGTACTCGCGCATGCGCGCCACGGGTGCCGTCCATTTGACCGAGAAGCGCTCTTCGTTGTGCTTGCGCACCTGGCTGCCGAGGCCGAGCAGGAACCGCCCCTTCGAGAACCGCTGCAAATCCCAGCTCAACTGCGCCGTCACCATGGGCGCGCGCGGAAATGCGATCGCCACCGACGTGCCGAGGCCGAGGCGGGTGGTGTGCTCGGCGGCCACGACCAGCGGGAGGAAGGGGTCGCGGATCGCCTCGATGCTGAACGCGGCCGAGTACCCGAGGGCTTCCAATCGCCGCGCCTCGGCCGGCACCCGCCAGAGGTCGTTCGCGGAGAGCTCCGCTTCGACGATGAAACGCTCTGTCTGCATGTATTCTCCTCGCCAATTAAATCCTGGTGTGAGTCCTCGCGGTGTCGAACACGGCGACGCGGCCCGAGCACGCGTCGCCCGCGCCGGCCGGGCCGACCGCAATTTATGCGAGGCCCGGCGGCCCCTCAAGCTGCCGCATCCCAGCTCCGCAGGCAGGGGAAAATTCAGATTCGCTTCATCCCGGACGAAACGATACGGTGCGAAGGCCGTCCTGACGAATGCTCTTGCGCAGACATCTCCTGACACCGGTGTTCGCCGTGCTGGCCTGGGTCACCGCCGCCGCCGGCCAGGGCGATTCCACTACCCCGACCGCCAGCCGGACGCAGACGCCCAGCCGTACGCCGTCGCTGACCGCCACCCCGCGGAACACCCGGACACAGACGGCGACGGTGACCAGCACCGCCACGCGCACGGCAACCCCCACCGCCGTGCCTCCGTCGACGCGTACGGCGACGGAGACGCGCACGCGAACGCGCACCGCCACCCCGCTCAGCACGGCGACCTCGACCCCCCGCGATACCGCGACGGCGACCGAGACCCGCACCAGCAGCCCGACGCGCACCGCGACCCCACCCGCGACGCCGACGCCGACGGTGACCGGCACGCGTACGGCAACCCGCACGCGGACGCTGAGCTCCACCCGGACCAGCACGGCGACGGCCACGGCGACGCGGACGACGACGCTGACCCCGACGATGTCCTTCACGCCGACGCCTGCACCGGCGTTCATCAGCGTCGACCTGGTGGCAGACCGCAGCGCCCTGAACGACGACGGCACCTTCACGGCCATCGTCGCCGCGTTGGTCTCGGACGCGCACGGCAACCCGGTGCGCGATGGGCTCGCGGTGTCGTTTGCGCTCGCGCCGCCGCAACCCGGCATCGTGATTTCCGCAGTCGGGCACACCAATGCGCCGCCGGATTGCGATGTGACCAGCTACGAGCGCGAGCTCGGCCCCCTGACCCCGCAGCCGGGCTCGGCGCTCACGTGCTTGCGCTATGCGCGCGCGCGCGCGGGTGAGTCGATCACGGTCTCCGCGACTGCCGGCGCCGGCGTACGCGCCGAAACCGCCGTCCGTCTGCCGGTCGGACCGACGCCGACACCGAGCATTTCCGTCACGCCATCGATCACCGGCACCGCGACGGAGACCCTTACCGTCACCGCAACGGAGACGGTCACGCTCACCCCCACCATCACCCCGACGGGAACCATCACCGGTACTCCGTCCGAAACGCCGACGGGGCCGCCCACCGATACCCCGAGCGCGCGCATGACGCCGACCGCGACCGACACGCCGACCGCGACCGACACGCCGGCCGAGACGGAAACGCCGACGGAGACCCAGACACCCTCGATCACCCCCACGCCCACCGAGACGCCGACCGCTCCCATCCGCGTGGCGGCGCACGCCGGCGCGACCCGCCCGGGCACCGACGCGGACGTCCGCTTCGAGCTGGCGGATCGTGACGGTCTGGTCTACGGCTTGTCGTTCGACCTGCTGATCGACGTGCCGGTCTTCGAGGTGTTCACCGTCGCCAGCCGCTGTCGGGTCGAAGCGGAGCTCACCAGCCACCAGCTGTCGGTGAACATCGCGTTCGACCCCTTCGTTCCGGTCGGAAAGCGGCGCTTCCGATTCGTGCTGATCGGCCAACAGCACCTGCGCCAAGGGCCGTTGGTGCGCTGCGACCTGCCGGTGTCGGAGGACGCGCCGCTCGGGCCCGCGATCCTCGACGTCGATCGCGTCCTCGCCGGCGACGCGAACGGCACGCTATTGACCGGCACGCTCGCGGTGGATGCCAACCTCATCATCGATCCCGCGGCGCCGCTGCCCACCGACACGCCGACCCCGACGATCACCCCGACGCAAACGTCGACTCCCACCCGTACGGCGACCGTCACCGCTACCGAGACTCCGACGGCCGCGCCGACGTCCCCCCCCACGCCGACCCCCACCGACACGCCATCGCCCAGCCCGACACCGACCGCCACGGTCATGCCGTGCCCGGCCGATTGCAATCGCGACGGCACGGTGTCGATCGACGAGCTCGTCCTGGCGGTGAACATCAGCGTGGACGCCGTCGAAGTGACGCGGTGTGCCGCGGCGGATCGCGACGCTGACGGCCGGGTGACGATCGCCGATCTGATCGCCGCGGTGAACGCGGCATCCTCCGGCTGTTGAGCGACCGCGGGTGATGGGGGGGACGCCGGCTGGTGCGGCGCCGCAGTCATCGGGTGCCGCACGGCAGTCCGGCGCGAAAATCAACCGCCGTGCGGCTCAGCGCTCGGCGCAGACGATGTGCGCGTAGAACGGCAGCACGACGTGATCGCCCTGCGTCACCTCGCGCAGCGCGTCGGCCATGTCGTCTTGAATTGCCGCGGTGATGGCCTGTCGCGCCGGCGCGTCGAGGTGCTGCATCGATGGGATCGCGGCGGTGTCGACGTCGATCTCGCCGGCGAGAAAACCCGCGGGGTCGGGAAAGCGCGCGGTGATCGACACCGGGGTGATCTCGACGTGACGGAATCCGGCATTCATCACCAGCGAGCTCAGGTCGCCGGCTGCGCCGAGCGCGAAGATGTCCTGCACGCCCGACATCCCGAGCCGGCGCCCGATGACATCGTGCAGCGTCTGGTAGAAGGGATGCCGATCGAGCCCTTGCCAGGCGTTCAGCGCCAGGCGCCCGCCGCTGGTCAGCACGCGGCGCATCTCCGCCAGCGCGCCCGCGCGCTCGCGCATGAACTGAAGGGCGTGCTGGCAGAGCACGAGGTCGAAGCTGGCGTCATCGAAGGGCAGAGACTCGGCGCGGCCTTCGTACCACTCGATCGCGCGTCCCTCGCGCTCCGCGGTGGCGCGCGCGACCACCAGCATGTTCGGGTTCAGGTCGAGGCCGACCACCTTGCCGGGGGATTTGGCGCGCGCGGCCACCAATCGCGCCACTACGCCGGTTCCGCACGCCACATCGAGGACGCGCTCGCCTTTTTGCGGCGCCGCGAGCTGCACCAGCTGCGCCGCGGCGGGCGCGAAGAGCACGGGCACCATGAAACTCTCGTACGTTTCGGCCGGATTGCTCATAGAACTTCTCCCACGCGCGCATCCCGGCCAACTGGCCGCGGCGAAAGCGAAGTTATGTTGCCGGCGCAATCGGCTCCGGGTGACAGCGCGCCACGCCGATCATCGCCTCGCGCGTAACGATCTCGGCCAGTTGCGCTTCGGTCCAGTCCTCGGTACCAGCCGGGCGCAGCGGCAGCACCATGTAGCGGCTCTCGCCGGTCGTGTCCCACACGCGCACCGCCACGTGCTCCGGCAGCTCGAGCCCCATTGTGCGGAGCAGCGCGCGTGGCTCGCGCACGATGCGGGAGCGATACTCGGGGCTCTTGTACCAATCCGGCGGTAGGCCGAGGACGGACCACGCGGTGCACGAGCACTGCGTGCAGACGATGGCGTTGTGCACGCTCGGGGTATTCTCGAGCACGACGAGATACTCATTGCCGGGGGCGCGGAAGCCCAATTCCGCGATCGCCGCCGCCGCATCCGCGAGGAGCCGCGCGCGATACTCCGGATCCACCCAGGCCCGCGCCACCACGCGCGCGCCATTGCGCGGGCTCAGCTCCTGTATGCGCTCCGCCGAGCTCTCGAGATAACCGTCGGGGATGAGCCGGCGCTCGGTCAACGCCTCCTCGAGCGCGCGCACCCGTTCGGCGATGGGCGCCACCGCGGCGGGATGACGCGGATCGCTCATGGCGCGGCCTGGAGGTAGCTCTCCCAGAGGTCCACGATCACCGAGTCGCCGCTCTCGGCCGCGTCCGCCCACAGCTCGGCCGCCGGAAACTCCACCTGGTACGTGTGCTCATGATGCGCGGCGATAGCATGGCCCGCGAGATCCGGGAACTCGAAACGCGGCGCGACGCGGACGACGACGCCGCGCTTGCCGCGCACGTAGCGGGGTGCCCGCGTGTGCCCCGCGGGGCGGAAGTCGCGCACCCTCACGGCGTCGCCCGGCGCGAAACACGGGCCTTCCCGGGCCGGAGCAGCGACTGCTCTCACCGCGGCGGCCGGCCGCGCCAGCGGAAACGGGCCTCCCGCGCGCGCTTCCAACTCGGCGTGGGGGACGATGCCCTTTTCGACGAACAGCGTCGCGACCCCGGTGAGCCAACGCTCGTAGTACGACGCGGCCAAATAGAGCGCCGGGTGCATGCGTTCGACCGCGTGGCGATACTCGTGCACGTTGTACGCGCGCAGCAGGCGGAGCCCGAGAAAGTTGAGCGCGAACGCCCGCGCCTCCCAGCGCTCGTGGAACACCGGCTCGTTCGGCTCGATCTCGACGGCCCCGAAGCCGCTCAGTCCGCCGAGATCATGAATGCCATCCATGCGCATCCCTTCCGGTCAGTTGTCTCGCTCGGCGGCTGTTGGCCGCCGACGCCGCGATTCTGCCGTCGGCGCGCACGCCCGTCCAGCGCGCAGGCGTTTACTGCTTCACCGCGGAGGCGAGAACCGCAGGCATGGGCACGTCGTAGTACTCGCCGCGCCGGTACGGGGTGACGACATCCCGCAACGCGGCCTTGATCGCTTCGCGCGCGGCCGGAGACTGCGCACGCAACGCGGCGCCGGTGCGCACGGTGCCGCGGGCCAGGGCCTCGAACACCCGATCCGGTTCGCTCAGCCGCCACACCTGTGGCACTTGCGCAACCGACGGCGAGGCAAAGCCGGCTTCGGCAAGCGCGCGCCGGCTCTGTTCAGGATCGCTGAACAGAAAGAAGTTCGGGCCCACGGGCAGCCCGACGTCCAGCGAGCCGTGGGCGCGCATCGCCGCGTAGGCCGCGCCGAGGCCAATCGCTCGTTCGGGAACGTCCCACACCGTGAACGCCACGCGACCGCCGCGCCGCAGGATGCGAAACGCCTCGCGCAGCGCCGCGACCGGATCCTGCAGGTGGCACATGCCGAACCCATTGGTGACGGCATCGAAGCTCTCGGCGCGGAATGGCGTGGCGTCGGCATCCGCGCACGCGAACCGCACGGCCGGGTACCGCTGCCGCCCGAGCGCGAGCTGCGAGCTGGAGAAGTCGACGCCGAACGCCGCGGCGCCGAGCAGCGCCGCCGCGGCGGGCACGTATCCGGCCCCGGTGGCGACGTCCAACAGTCTCGTCCCCGGGCCCACCCCGGCCGCATCGAGCAACGCCGGCGCGGATTGCGTGGTCACGGCCGACAGGTGCTGGTGGTAATGCGCGCAGACGCTCGCGTCTTCCCAACCCGCGTGCTCGAAATCGCGAAACGTCCGTTCGGGCTCACCCATCTGTCCCCCGCTGAATCTGTGCGATGCGACGGCGGCGATGTGCACTCTGCTGCGTTGAGCCTGGGCACGAGCGGTGCCGCGTCAGCTCGACCGCGGCGCACCCGCGCGCGCCTTCATGCGCTGCACTCTTTCGACCGAGCACTGGCGAGCATCAAAGGATGCCGCCGGATCGCTCAGCTTCGGCGCGGTCCAGCCGTTGGCTTGCAGCGCTTCCCAACTGCGGCCGACGACGATCGCATCCGTATAGAGCGGATCGCCACCCGAGCCCGGCTCGAACTGAAACGGCGGGCTCACGACGTAGAGCAAGTCCGTTCGCTGCGGTCCCGGGTTGCGCAATTGCTGAAAGCTGCCGGGGCGCATGACCGCGGCGTCATGTGCCGCGAGCGCGATCCGGTAGGGTTCCGGATCCTCGACATCCTTGAGCAATAACTCGAGCGCCCCGGACAGCACCACGACCACGCGTTCCACAAACGGGTGGACGTGGATGGCGGACTGCTCGCCCGGCGCGAGCCGTCCCATCGCCAGACTGAAGCCGTGCAGCAAATCCCACGGCACGGCGCTCATGGCGTCGCGCGGGTTCAGGAACGGCGACACCTGAGTCCCGTCATCGCCAGTGAAGAAGCTCTCGGCCCGAAACCGAAGGTCGACGCGTTCGCGCATGCTCGTTCCCCCGCTATTCGGAGAGATGTGCAATCGGACGCAGCTGCGCCACGGTATGTCGTCGCGCTGCGGCGGGCAAATGTCGTGCGAGAAGCGTTTGCGTCCTACGGCAACCTCCGGCGCTTTGCTTCCGTTCATGCCGCGGAGCTCCGCGAGCAAGGCCTCACTCCGGCCGCAACCGAGAAGCTCAGCTACGTGCTCGAGCTCGCGCGGCGATTCGGAGAGAAGGAGTTCGTCGCCGGCGTGCCGTTTCGAGGGTCCGCGGACATCTACGCGCATTTCCGCGAGCGGCTGGCAGCGGAGACCGTCGAGCACTTCATCGCGGTTCTCCTCGACAACAAGCACCGGAAAATCCGCATCGTGCGTCAAGCGGGTTTGCTTCGGATCGTGGTTACTCGACGCGCTTCTTCACTTCTCGTCCTCGCGAATCGGGTAGGCTGCGAGGATCGCTCGGCAATCGCGGATGATTCCTGGCAGATAGGTTTGGTCGAGTTGAAAGTCGAAACGATGGGCCTGAGTCATGTGGTCGGGGGTGATCTCCACTCGCAAATCCAGATGGCCCAGCGTGTCCGTGCTTTTGATCGTCACGCACAGCTCCGGTTCGTAGGAGCTCAGCACTGCCTCGCCGGAAAGTGAGTTGTAGAGCACTTCGCACTGATCGGCCCAACGCGCGACATCAGGCACCATAAAAATCGCGCCCGATGCCCACACGCTCGCACCGGCGGCACCACAATGCGCGGTGACTCTCAGCCAGTTGCCGTCCCAGAAGTCCTGAGCGTCCGGAAACTGCCGACCATGAATCCACAGTACCAGGCCATGGACCTTCAGCGATGGTGGTCCCATTGCTTCCGGAGAGTTCATCGTCCGCGGGAATCCCCCTAGGGCCATCCCTGAAACACACCTTTGTTACTTTGGTGCCAGAAATTGCAAGGCCGCCCATGCTCGAACACTGGTACCGAAACAGACGAACTCTCGTCGACTTCCGTCGCGCCCCTCTGGATCCGTACTTCGACGGGGTCGCCGCCTCTCTCAAAGCTAAGGGGTACTCATACTCTCGTGCGGTCAGCGTCCTCGGCATCTGTTGCCAATTCTATGCGTTTCTCATCGAGCAAGGGATCACGCATTGCCGGCAAATTGCCGAGTCCAATGCTGGCGCGTTCCTCGAAGCATATCACCGTTCGCTTGTGGCCGCCGGACCGAGGTATTCGCCGAAGGGTGTCGCCCGGTCCGCGTTGAATCACCTGTTCGAGCACCTGAGAAGACGTCGGTCCGAGCAAATGTGATCAGACCGGCGTTGCGAAGCGTTCAGCGCTTGGCGCTGCACATACGAGAGGGCGGCACATAACGGGCATCGAGCACGCCACGACACTGAAGGCATCCACCCGCCCCCCAGACGATCGTCACGCGACCGCCATAGGCGCGAGCTTCCGGCACATCCGATGCGCGATCGAACAGCGGCTTTTCGTACGCAAGACAAGTTTCGTTAAGGACAAACTGCGGACCATCGTGATCGAAACATCCAAAGACGTAGTCCGCAGACCGGATTGCGTCGAGAGCTTCTGCGGACGGAAAGCGCGCCTGGATGCGACGCACCTCGATCGACGGATCAATGCCCTCGACGAGCCGCGCGGCGATGTCATCCCGCCTCGGCGCCGATTCGGCGCTGCGCTCAGCGGCGTCGGCCGGCGGCGCGGCGAGCGCAAAGCTCGCGCACGAACGAGGGCCGGCCGCCTATTTCGCCACATGGCGCGCTGCGACCGCCATCCGCTCGAGCACGTGGCGCGTGATCGCGCGCGCGATCTCCTGTTGTTCCGTAAACACGATGCCGACGTTTTCGCGGTAGAGCAGCGCCGCCGCTTCGTCGCTGTCGCTGCACACCACCGTCTCCATGTTCGGCCTGAGCGCGCGCGCGATCTCGACCATCTTCCGCGCGCGAAAGGCATCCGAGGTGGCGACGACCAACATGCCGGCACGCGCAACATGCGCTTGAATCAGCACGGCGGGCTCCGCCGCGTCGCCGGAGACCGCGGGGATGCCGCGCGCGCGCAGTTCCTCGACGATTTCGCGGTTCTGCTCGGCGACCACGATCGGCACCCCGCGTTCCGTCAACGCCTCGCCGACCCGCCGGCCGATGCGGCCATAGCCGACCAGCAGGACGTGTCCGGTGAGGCGATTCTCATTCACCGTGTATGGCAACTGCGCCAATGGGTCGCTCGGCCGCTCCATGGCGCGCGCGAGCGTCGAGCGCGCGCGAATCCAGCCCTGCACGGGCTCGACCGCGTTGAACACGAGCGGATTCAGTGCGATCGATATCACCGCGCCGGCGAGAATGAGGCTCTGGCCCTCGGTCGGCAAGAGCCCGAGCGATACGCCGAGGCTCGCCAGGATGAAGGAGAATTCGCCGATCTGCGCCAGGCTAGCGGAGACAGTGAGCGCGGTGTTCAGCGGGTAGCGGAACGCGAGCACGATCAGGAAGGCCGCCACCGACTTGCCGGCGACGATGATCGCGACCACCGTGAGCACGCGGAGCGGCTCGCGAATCAGCATCGACGGATCGAACAGCATGCCGACCGAGACGAAGAACAGCACGGAGAATGCATCGCGCAACGGCAGCGATTCGTCTGCGGCTCGGTGGCTCAGCTCGGACTCGCGCATGACCATCCCGGCGAAGAACGCGCCGAGCGCGAAGGAGACGCCGAACAGCTCGGCGGACGCGTACGCGATGCCGAGCGCGCCGGCGATCACGCACAGCGTGAAGAGCTCCCGCGATCCCGTCCGCGCCACCTGCCAGAGCAGCCACGGAAAGAGGCGCCGGCCACCGACCAGCATGAGCGCGACGAACACCGCGACCTTCCCGAGTGTCACTGTGAGCGTGGCCAACAGGTCGGAGCCACCGCCGTGCGCGGCGTCCGCCTCGCCACCGAGCACCTTCGCGAGCGGCGGCAGCACGACGAGGACCAGGACCATCGCGACGTCCTCGACCACCAGCCAGCCGACGGCGATGCGGCCGTTGATGGTCTCGAGCAGGCCGCGGCTCTCGAGCGCGCGGAGCAACACGACCGTACTCGCCACCGAGAGCGCGAGGCCCAACACGAGCCCGGCGCCGACGCTCCAGCCCCATAAGAGCGCCGCGGCGACGCCGAGCGCCGTCGCCACTGCGATCTGCGCAAGCGCACCGGGCAGCGCAATGCGGCGCGCGGCCAGCAGGTCCTCCAACGAGAAGTGCAGCCCCACGCCGAACATCAGCAGCATGACGCCGATCTCGGCGAGCTGCAGCGAGAGGCCGAGGTCGGCGACGAAGCCGGGTGTGGCAGGACCGATGATTACGCCGGCCAGCAGATAGCCGACCAGCGCCGGCAGCTTGAGTCGGACTGCCAGAAAGCCCAGCACGAGCGCGACGCCTAGAGCGGCGGCGATCGTGGTGATCAGGGTCACATTGTGCGGCACGCGCCTACTCTTCCGTCGCTTCCCGTATTAGCCGCCGAATCGACGCCGGCGAAGGCGGGTCCCGCCGCGGACCCTCACTACGCGCTACGCTCAGCGCGCCGTCAACCGCGCTCGCAATGATGAGCCGCCCCGCTGCGCCGGAGCGGCGCGTGCGGTCGACGCGCTGCGCGTCCCCGGCGCTGGGCAGCGGCTGTCCAGCGCCGGGACGTCACCTCAGGGCGTCCAGCGCGCCTGCGCCTGCGAGAGCACGGTGTTGCCCCTGCCCGTTTGGGCGCGGACCACGGCCGTGCCCGCGCCGGTCACCCAGATCTGGGTGATGAGCTCATCGCCGTAGAGCACCCGGTCGGCAAAGCGCGCCGTCAACGACACGAGGCGCCCCGGATCACCGCCACAGACGGTGCCGAGCAGCGCGCGCCCGACCATACCGTAGGTGCAAAGACCGTGCAGGAACGGCGCATCGAAACCCGCGACCTTCGCGAAGTCGGGGTCGATGTGGATCGGATTCAAATCGCCCGAGAGCCGGTAAATAGCGCCCTGCTCGATTTGCACCCGATCGGTGACCACGTGATCGGGCGCGCGGGCGGGCGGTTCATTGGCATTGCTCGCCGAGGGCCCGCGCTTTCCACCGAAGCCCCCGCCGCCGCGGATGAACAGCGACGACCGCGCCGTCGCGAGCGGCCCCTGCGCGTCGTTGAGACGGCTCTCGACCTCGATGACCGCGGCTTTGCCCTTGTCCCATACCGCAGTCACCTCGCCGATCACCTGCGCCGTCGCCTCCGCCGGCAGTGGACGGTGCAGCTCCAGCGCCTGATCGCCGTGCAGCAGCATGGCCAGGTTCACGTCGATGCGCCCAATGACCGCGAGGAGCGCCTTGAACGCGGGAATCACCGCATACGTCGGCAAAACGCGCGGGCCGCGGCCCTCGTATACGTAATCGAGCTCGCCGTCCGGTTTGCAGCCGACGCCGAGCGCGTAGAGGATCGCGTCCTTCTCGGTCCATGCGACCGCGATCGCGTCGGTGGTCAGCCCGACCAGCTCGCTCGAGATCTGCTGCATGACACTCTCCTTCCCTCTTCCTTTCGCCGCGTTCCGGTCGCCGCGGCACGTCGCGCTCAAACTCACTCCGGTTTTGCAGGCCCGCCGCCGGCTACGCCGGTCAGCCCGCCGACATGGCCATACGCTTCGACGGTGGGAATCTCCTCAGCGGCCAGCGCGCGCGGGTAGCGCTTGCGGCGCATTGCGGCTTCGATCGCGGGAGCGAGGCGTTCGCGCTTGGCGGCCTCGCGGGCCTCCGCGCGCTCCTTGAACTCGGGGAGCACGCGCGCGGCGAAGAGCTCGAGCGACGCGCAGATGTCCTCGTGGCGGTTGCGGCCTCCCTGCTGGATGAAGACCACCTGGTCGACACCGGCGTCCTCGAAGCCGTTCAAGTGGGCGCGCAGGCTGTCCGGCGTGCCGATGCCGCCGGTGACCGCTTCGACCTCCGGCATGAAGTCGCGCATCGCTTCGTAGTTCGTCCACACATTCGAGCGCCCCGGTTGATGCGCGCCGAACAAGTAGTAGTAGCCGAGCGCGAAGGCGAAGAAGCGAAACCCGTCCAGCCCGCGCCGGCGCGCCTCCTCGGCGTCGTCGTGACACGAAAATCCGGTGACCATCGCGACCTTCGGATTCACCGACCAGCCGATCGGCTCGCATTCGCGCGCGAAGGTCTCGTGATAATCCGCCACCCATTGGCGAGCCTCGTCGGGATCGACGAACGCGAAGGTCAGCGCGCCGAGGCCGTGCCGGGCGGCGACGCGGATCGTCTCCCGGCTCGAACAGGCGAGCCACATCGGGGGATGCGGCTTCTGCACCGGTTTGGGTACCAGGTTCCGACACGGCATGGAGAAGTACTGGCCGGTGAACCCGGGATACGGATCCATCGCCAGCAGGTTGGCGGCCTGCTCGGTCGCTTCGCGCCACATGGCGCGTTTCTCGGCCGGATCGATCCCAAACCCCTCCAGCTCGAGGCGCGACGAGGATTCTCCGGTGCCGAACTCGACGCGGCCGTTGGAGACTAGATCCAACGCCGCAATGCGCGCCGCGACCTTGGCTGGATGGCTGTACTTGGGCGGCATCAACACGATGCCGTGCCCGAGCCGGATGCGCTTGGTGCGCTGCGAGCAGGCGGCCAGAAACACCTCGGGCGCCGGCGAATGCGAGTACTCTTCGAGGAAGTGGTGCTCCACCTCCCAGGCGATGTCGATGCCGACCCGGTCGGCGAGCTCGACCTGCTCGAGCGCGTCCTGGTAGAGCCGCAGCTCATCGCCCGGAGCCCAGGGCCGCGGCAACTGGTGCTCGTAGAAGATGCCGAATTCCATCCCCCCTCCGCGGTGCGGCACCCGAGCGGCCGGCTAGTGCGCCGACGGCGCCAGGGCGCCACCGACAACCGGTCCGCTTCAGCGGAACAGCACTTTGCCCAGCTCGGATCGATACCGATCGGCGAGCTCGTTGCCCGGGCCGAGCAGGTCGAAGATGTCGATCATCGCCTTGCGCGCGCCGTCGTCGCGAAACCCGCGATCTCGCCGCACGATCTCGAGGTAATGCTGAAGCGCTTCTTCGTACCGCCCGGCCCCGGCGAGCGCCTGCGCGAGCGCAAAGCGCGCTTCGAGATCGTCCGGGTTCTCCTCGACGCGGCTGCGCAGCGCGGTTTCGTCGCCGGCGCCCGACTGGCGGATGCGAATCGAAGCGGCGAGGCGGTCGGCTTGCTGCTTGGACGGCCCCGGGCCGACGCGATCGAGTAGCGCCAGCGCCTCCTCCCCGTCCCCGCGCTCCGCCAGTAGCGTTCCCAAACCGACCAGCGCCGAGTCGGTGCGCGGATCGCGATCGAGGGCCTGGCGATACGTGGATTCGGCCTCGGCGAGGTGCCCGAGCTCGAACTGTTTCGCGGCCTCCTCGGCAAGCTGCTCGCTCTCGCTCGGCAGCAGGTGAGAGAGAAAATCGCGGACGCCGCTCTCCGGCAGGGCGCCCACGAAGTGGTCTGCGAGCTGGCCGTCGCGCAGGCCGATCACCATGGGAATGCTCTGCACGCGGAAGGCACTGGCCAGCGCGGGGTTCTCGTCCGTATTCACCTTCGCCACGTGGAAGGCACCGTTGTATTCGTCGGCCAGCCGCTCGAGCAATGGCCCGAGCACGCGGCACGGACCGCACCACGGCGCCCAGAAGTCGACTACCACCGGCACGCGCTTGGAGCGTTCTATGACCTCCTGCTCGAAGTCTGCGTCGGTGACATCGAAGACGTGGGGACTCGCGCCGGCAGCCTGGACCATGCGACTAGAATGGCAGATTCCCGCGCCTTTGCCAGCCGCGCATGCGCGTTACGCGCTGCGCGCACAAGGTCAAGCCGCGCCTGGAACAGCGGCTCCCTACGCCACGCGTTCCGTATGCCGGCGCGCGTGGCCCGCCGCGCCGCGCGCGCTGCGACATGCCGTGCGCGTTTCGTGCCGGCCGTCATCGGTTCACTAGATCGCGAGCGACAGCGATCCGCATCCGCGCTAATCCCCATTCCCAATTTCACAAAAGGGCCCCGCGCGCAGTCGCACGCTCCGGCACTGCGTCACTTGGCCCAGAAGTTGCGCATACTTTCGTCACCCTCGTTGCATGGAGCCGCTATGAGCCGAGATGACGTGTCCAAGTCTGTCGCGCGTACAGCATTTCGACACGCCAAACGCGCTGCGCGATGCACCACCGTGGGCCCAGCGCCAGGCCCTTCAACCAGGCGATGGGTGACAGCGGCTCTCCTCGCCGGAGCCCTAGGTTTTTTCCCTGGCCAGAGTTTCGGCGTCGCCGTCGGCTCTCTCAGCAACTTCGATGTAGTGAACGATACTCCCGGCCCGTGTCACGGTTTCGAGATCGAACTAGAAGACGTGCGGAGCAGCGATGTGCCGTATACGTTCGGCGGTACGTACATCCGGTACGGAACGCCAGAAGTGCTCGACACCACCACAGACCCCGCGCACCCGCGCGTGCTCGTCCGCTACCGCCATTGGAATGGTAGCCAGTGGGAAGCGACCCCCATCGCACCACCTCAGATCACGCCCGGCGGACACGACTGCTTTGCAAACGGGCCGATCGGCAATTACCAGCAGAGCGGCTGCGAGCACTTCGGCTTGAGCTTGAGCGTCGCGCCCACGCGTACGACTTATCGCTGGATCGTCGCCACGGACGAGAACGACGTGAATAGCGCGTTCACCTCCGTGCCGCAGGCGGTCAACCTTCCGGTTCCGGTCTGGAGCGTCGCCCCCATCCCGGTGGCCAACGGCGGCGGCGTTGCCGTGCGCGCCGAGGTCGAGCCGGTCGAAGAAGAAAACCACGCGCAGTTCGGCGAGCCCCAATGGATGAAAGTGTTCAAGGTCCAGAGCGAGCTCAATCTCCAGCCGGAGGATCTCGTCCGCCTGTTGCTGGGCGTTGTCGGTGGGCTGGTCCCGGACAGCGAGACGGAGATCGAGACGGAGTGGAAACTGATCCAGTCGAAGCCCGGCAACGCCGAAGGTGAGCAGGAAGACGCGGACGTCAAGGAAGAGCCGCTCGACGACGGCAAACATTCCGTGATCCGCCGCTACGAGTTCTACGACTATACCGGACCGCGCGATCCGGAGAACAACGAGGCGCTGCCGTGTATCAATGACGATCAACCCGTGCCGGCAGACGCACCGGTCGAGGGATGCGCCGACCTTGGGGCATTCGTTGGTGCACAGAACGTCGCCGCCGATGTGGATTTGACGGCTGCGCAAGGCGAGCTCCCACCAGGCGAGATCGCGCTGCCATACTCGGGCCTCGCGCTCTTGTTCGGGGGCCTTCCGCCGTATTCGGCCACCGTGGCCGAAGGGGCTCTGCCCGACGGCTTGTCACTCGACGCGACCACGGGGGTGCTCTCGGGAACGCCGACTGTGGCCGGCGTGTTCAGCTTCGCGCTAGATGCGGAGGATGCTGCTGCGGTAGCCCTCCACGCGGCGTATTCGATGACCGTCGTACCGGCGCTCGCCGTCGAGACGCTGGCGCTCCCGGTCGCGGTGGTGGGCGAGTGTTACGCCGCGACGGTCATCGCGACCGGCGGGCTGGAGCCGTACACATGGGCGGACATCAGTGGGAGCTTGCCGAGCTGGGCGGCGACGGATGTCCACAGCGACATCAGCGGCTGCCCCGATGCGCAGGACGAGGGCACAGCGTCCATCACGTTCGCCGTAACCGACAGCCTGGGCGCCACGCGGTCGAAGACGCTGGAGCTCGCCGTGGTGAGCGCGCCCAGCCCAACCGCGACGGTTGCGGAGGCGACCGCCACTCCCACCCACAGCGCAACCGCAGCGGCGTCGGCGACCGCCACGCCCACCGGAACCGCCGGCATCTGCACCGGCGACTGCGACGGCGGGAGCTCGGTCACCATCGGCGAGCTCGTGACGCTCGTGAACATGGCGCTCGGCACGCAGTCCCCTTCCGGGTGTGCGCACGGACTGGCCGCCGGTGAAATGGTGGACATCGCATTGCTCGTGCGAGCGGTGCGGAACGCGCTCGGCGGATGCACAGCGATATGAAGCGATCCACTCCACCCGAGCAAGTGCTAGAGAGCTCGCCGGGAATTGGGCGCGCGGCGCGCCGTCCGCATGGGCACAGCTCCAAGGCGAAGCGGCCGAGTGCCGCTATGCGGGGCTGATCCTCAGCCGAGAAACCGCTCCATGCGGCGGCGCTCGCGCTTGGTCGGGCGCCCCCCGCCACGTTCGCGCTGTGGCATCGACGGCTCGGGCGGCGGCGCGGCTGGAGTCACGTCCTCATACAGCGTACGAGCGATGCTCGCGGGTCCGCGTCGACTGGCGAGCTGGACCACCTTCCACACGCGTTTGCCGGCAGGGGTGGGAAAGCCGACCTCGTCACCCGCGCGCACGAGCTTGTGAGGCTTGGCCAAGGCGCCGTTGACGGTCACCCTGCCCGCATCGCAACCCGCTGCGGCCTGCGACCGCGATAGATATGCGCGCGCGGCCCAGAGCCAGCGGTCCAAGCGGATGGATGGCGTGTCGAAGGCGTCGCTCATGGAGCCTCGAGGCCAATCGCGGCGAGCGCGTCACGGCGTTTGGCCACTCGACCACGCCATACCGCGGGTGACAGCCGGCCCGCCAGCCCGCGCCGGCGGGCCCGCAGACGCATCAGCATCGGCCGGAGGCCCGCACGCGCCAGCCGCGGGTGGCCACAGCGCGCGGCGCCTACGCCGCCGCGGCAGCCACCCGGCCGGCCGTCTCGCCCGCGGTGCGCGCGCGGCCGAGAAACCACTCCATCGGTCGCCCGGTGTGACATGCGATCCGGTAGAGCACCTCCGTCGAGGGGATCCGCCCATTCATGTAGTTGTAGACGGCCGACAGGCTCACGCCGATATCGTAGGCAAACGCCTTCGGCTCGTCCGCCACCACCTCGCGCAGCCGCTCCGCCACATAGTTCGCATCGAGCACTTGCATCGTTCCGTCCTCCTTCGCTGCCGATTGCCGGCGTTTTGATCCCGTTCCGCCGCGTCGGGCGCGAGCCGGGCAAAAAAAAGGGCCACCGGTTCTGCCCGGTGGCCCTTTTTACGTTTGCAAGAGGTTGAGTCGCTTAAGGGAAACCTCCCGCAGGACCACCGGGCACCGCCGGTCGAATGGTGGCGCGCACCTTATCGGTCGACGTTACCGCGACGCCGGCGTGGCCCGCCCGCGCACACGTGAACGACGCCGCTTCTAGCGCGGCGTGTACGAGCTGATTCGTGTAGGCGGTATTCATCGGTTGCATCCTGCGAATTTGAGCTGACTCCTACACCGGGCGGCGCAGATGGCGCAAGGCATTTTCGCCCGTCTCGCGCGGTGCCGTTTCGACGCGCGTGGAACGCCGGCGGCGAGGGGGTTAGGTAACGAGATCAAGGGCTATGGGGCTAAGCCGCTGTGCAATGCTGTTCCATGTCATGCGGTAAGGCGAGCCAGGAGCCGCTGCGACTCGCGCGCAACCAGCACACGCCTCCCCTCAATCCCTTAACCCCGAACAGCCTGAACTCGCTTGACCTGCGCCCGCACGACACTCCGGGCTCGCCTTGCGGCGGACTCGCCTTGCGGCCTCTCGTCCCTTCGAGGCCTATGCTAAGCGCGGGTCATGTCATCCAGCCGTCAGACCGTGGGTATCGTCTTCGGCGGGCGCTCGGGCGAGCACCCCGTGTCCGTGCGCTCCTCCCGGTTCGTCTTCGAGTCACTCGATCACAGCCGTTTCGCGCCGGTGCTGATCGGGATCGACCGCGCCGGCGACTGGCACCTGCTGAGCGAAGCGGAGTACGCGGATGTGGGGCCAGAGGTCCACGCAGAGGCCGGCCTTGGCGTGGTCCCAGTACGGAGCGCCGGCCGCTGCGCTCTGTTCAGCCCCAAGCGTCCGCGCGCGGCACTGCCGACCATCGACGTCATCTTTCCGATTCTGCACGGACCCTACGGCGAGGACGGCACCATCCAGGGACTGCTCGATCTGATCGACGTTCCCTACGTCGGCGTCGGCGTGCTCGGCGCCGCTCTTTGCATGGACAAGGATGTCTGCAAGCGGCTGCTGCGCGAAGCGGGCATTCCCGTCGTCCCGTTCATCGCTGCGAGCGCGCGCAACTGGGCCCGAGACGCGGATACCGTACGCCAGGGCGCGGCGGCGCTCGGCCGCACCGTGTTCGTGAAGCCCGCGAGCCTCGGCTCCTCCTTGGGGGTCAGCCGCGTAGCCGACCCGGCGGGTCCGGCACTCGACGCCGCCATCGCCGCTGCTTTGGCGCTGGATGCGAAGGTGATCATCGAACGCGCAATCGACGGGCGCGAGCTCGAGTGCGCCGTGCTGGGCAATGACGAGCCCCTCGCCTCGGTCGTCGGCGAGATCGTGCCCGGCGAGGCGTTCTACTCTTACGACGACAAGTACGCCGCCGACAGCCAGGCGGAGCTGCACATCCCCGCCGATCTCGACCACGTCACGCATGCGCGCGTGCGCGACGCGGCGATACGGGCGTTTCGGGTGCTGGAGTGCTCGGGGATGGCGCGCGTCGACTTCTTCCTCGATCGCGCGACCGGTGAACTCTACGTCAACGAGCTCAACACGATTCCGGGGTTCACCGCGATCAGCATGTACCCAAAGCTCTGGGAGGCGACGGGCATCCCCGGAGCCGCCCTGGTCACCCGGCTGGTCGAGCTGGCACAGGAACGCAGCGCCGGACGACGTTGCATGAAGGCGTGAGCCGTCCGCCGGCGCCGCTGGGCGCTACATGTGCTCGCCTTTGCGGTCGTACATGCCTTCCTCGCCGATCGGCTCGTAACCGAACACCTTGTCCAGCTTGGGGCGCGAGAACACGAAATGCAGGGGACGCATCACCAGCCACTCCAGCGTGTAGCCGACCGGATGGATGATGTAGTACGCGAGGCGCAGGGGATGGGAGAACGCGTCCTCGTATTTATCCTCGTCCGGATAACGGTCGGCACCGCGCGCCGCAGCCGGGCCGAAGCTCAACATCGAAGCCACCATCAGCGCCGCCACGAGTCGCTTCATCGTGCACTCCTTCGGCGCGGCAGTGTAATCCCCGAACCGCCCGCTGACAACACCGTTTCCGCCCGCGGAGCGAGCCTCGACGGCTCACGCGGGCGCGAAGCCAATCGCGCTCAGTTGGCGGCCGGCCCGGCCGCCCGAACGCCGATGCGAGAAGTACGCATCGGCGCGACAGCTGGTGCACGGGCCAACCGTGATCAGGTCTTCATCCGCGACGCCGTGCGCGCAGAGAATGGCGCGGTTGGCCAAGCGCAGGTCGAGCTGGCCCCGTTGGCCCACGCACCGCCAGGCATTTGGCATCGCCCCCCATCGCGTGGTGAGCGCCTCGCCGATGTGGGCCTGCACTTCGTAGCAGCACCCGTCGATGGCCGGACCGAGCGCGATGCGCCAGTCTTCGGGAGGGATGCCGA
>JBFXHX010000019.1:0-70881 GCA_050176585.1 Binatia bacterium | reverse complement strand
GGCTACCTCACCTTGGGCGAGGCGAAGTGGCAGTGGCAGAACGGCCAGGGCGGGCCGGTCACCGTGGATGCCACTACTCTCGACTTCTCCGGATTGCACATTGGCGACTTCCCTGGAGGACCCGGTTCCACGCGGCCGTACACGTTCCAGAACGCACAGGACTTCCTGGTGCACGGAACCGTCACCACGCGACTCATTGCCGGCGCAAACATTTCGGTCCTCAAGGACGCGTACAACTTCGAAATCAAGTCCTGGCAGTACGGGTCATTCGGCCGCAACTTCGAAACCCTTGTTTCCCGCTACGTTGTTCACGGCAGGCGTTAAGTTCGACATCTATTACCGCGGAACTGTGCCGATCTCACCGTGAGTACAGTCATGCCAGTGATCCGGAAGAAGGTATGGGTGCCTTTAGTCATCATCGTCGCGGCCGGGCTTTTTCTATTCCTTGACGCTCGCTGGCTCCCGAGTCACGACGAGGCGCGTGAGCTGGCTACCGAAACATTCGAGCGATACGCGAAGCAGGAGAAGATCGACCTGCGACTCTTCGAAGGTCCTACTAACGCACGCAATGTTAGCGGCGTGGCCTATGCCTTCCAATGGACGTACTCCGACGAGAAAGGAAAGCTCACTGTCCTGGTGCTGGTCGACAGAGGCGCGTGGACGAAGATCTCCTTCGATGTCGATGACTCGTACGACGGTTCGCAAGCAGCGATCGACAAGCTTGATCGCCTCATGCAGCGCGTCCAGGAACGCTCTCGAGGGACCAGGTAGGATCAACCTGCGGCCTCGATCGTCGTGCGCGGTGGGCGCCCGGCGCGGATCCAGACCGCGTTCGTGGTCGGCACTACCCCCGACGCTAACGACCTGACAAAATTTGACTACCACCTAAACGGCAGTGCGACCTATATCGACCCCCTGGGACGGGCCTGGCGCACCACGGCGGTGGACGGCGGCGTCAGCACTTGGCGGGGCCATAGAGGCCGGGGGTGCCGCCGGTGTGGCGGCCGTCAGCTTCATCGTCGCGTCGGCGGGCTACGGCGCTACCAGGCGGTGGAGTCTGGCTACTATGCGAGTCTCATCACCGGCATCGTGCTCTTCGCCGTCGGCGCCTCTCGCATCCGGGAGTCGTGGGGCACAGCCGGGGCGAAGGCGACGGTCCCCCAAGGGGCCAATAACGTAACAGGACGCGAGGGAGGCGGTGGCGGCTGGCGCGATCTCGTCGAACAGTACCTTGAGCTCCCGGCGACGCAGCGAGATGCGACATCGGCGGAGTTCAACCAGATCGTCGAAGGGATCGACACGGTCAACAACCCGCAGCTTCAGAGTGAAATAGGCACAGGTTTGACGTCAGGCCGAGTCAAGGTTTTCGAGAACGTCGTAGGGCGTTCGTACGGCCTGACAGCCTCTGATGGGACGGTCTACCTCTCGGACAACTTCTTCACCCTTGATGCAGGGACGAGGGGGATCGTTCTCTCGCACGAGACCTTTCACGTGTATGAAGGCCTCTTCTTCGGTCTGTCAGTGCGCGGCAACGAGTTTCTGGCCGACGTCTTTGCGACCAACGTGTACCGTTCCGGCCTGAGTGTTGGGAACCCGCGTGCACATTTTGTTGACCTCTGCGCTGGGCGCGTCGGTGCACTCGGTCGGCAAACGCCAATCAACCTGCGATGAGGGGTCGTATGGCGACAAGACAGCGTGGCTATATGCTCGTGGCGACGGTCGTAGGGGCGCTGGCGATCTATGCCGTTTGGCTCGTGGTAAGTGCTCCGAGACTCGTATCCCAGGGCGGCGCCAACACGCTCGTTGAGCGCGAAGCTCGACGACGCATGTCCCGTGTCGCGCATGAGCTTGAGGTCTACCGTCGGGACCACGGTGAACTCCCGCAGGATCTCAATCAGGCTGGACTCGGCGAGGTTACCGATCCCTGGGGGAAGTTCCTTCGCTACAAGCGTGTCGGCGAGGAGGACTACTTGCTGTTCTCGGTTGGGCAGGACGGGGAAGCCGATACGAAAGATGACGTGAGAAGGGACGCATCGCTTGATGCCGACATCGACACGGAGGTCGTAGCGGAGGCAGACCAGCGCAAGCTCGATGACGGTCGCTAAGCGACGGGCGACCTTTCAACGAGCTGAGGCGCGGCGCGTCTTCTGGTAGGCGGGCGAGTGGGCTTCGATCTGGCGCATGGCGGTCCGGTCGTACACGCGCTCGCCGCAGGCGGGGCACTCCCAGAAACCGAGATTGGGAAAGGCGTAGCTGAGGCACCTCGTGATCTTCGGGGTTGGCACTCGGCGGCAACTTTGAGACGCTGGTTCCCGCTACATCGTCCACGGCCCAGGCGTTCCCTTTGAGATTCGTTTCCGCGGGACTGTCCCGATCCCGCCGTGAGCACAACGATGCTCCCGACCCGAAAAAGGATGTGGGTGCTGCTGTTAGCGATCGTCGCCGGCGGCGGGTTTCTCTTGTTCGACGTTACCCGGCTGCCCACGACTGACGAGGCGCGTGAACTCGCTACGGGAACGTTCGAGCGGTACGCGCAGCAGCAGAAGTTCGATGTGCGGCTTTTCGAAGGCCCTACTAAAGCGCACAACGTCGGCGGTGTCGCTTACGCCTACGAATGGACGTACTCAGACCCGGAAGGAAAGTTCACCGTTCTGGTGCTGGTCGACCGAGGTGCGTGGACACACTTATCCTTCCATGCCGGCGATTCGTACGATGGCTCGCAAGCCGCCATGGACGAGATCGACCGTCTGGAGCAACGCATTAGAGAACGCTCGCGAGGAACGGGTTAGCGCAACTACGCCTCGATCGTCAGTCGCTTCGCCGATGCATCTCACCGGTACGCCTCGCGCCGATGGGGAACGCGCATGATGCGCACAACGCGCGCGGTGTCGTCGACCTCATAGAGGACGGGCGGTCATCGCCGGCGCCATGCCACCGCGCGCAGCGCGTCGGCATCCGCGCCGGGCGGGAGCGGCCGCTCGCGGCGCACCCAGGCAAGCAGCGCTCGCGCCGCTTGGCGCTGCACTGTGCGGGCGGCGGTGCGCTCGCCGTGCGTCTGCGCGTTCCGGTTACCCCGCGGCGCGCCGCTGCCCAGCGCGCCGCCGTGCATACGACAGCGCGGCCGACCGCGCACGCACGGTGCCTGGCACGGCGTCCCGCCCCGAGTGCGGGCGCCAGAACGCGGCGCACTCGACGGGTCGCCGGCCGGGTTCCCGTTGCGCAGCCAGCCGCGTCCCGTTCGGAGTGCATGCGTTCGGCGCCGCCGCCGCGGTGCATGGGGTTGTTCGTCAGGGTTTCTCGCCATCCCCCCACCCCCGCGCCGTCACGGCGCCCACAACGGCTTGTCGGCGTACAAGCGCAGAGCAAGTAAACGTGCGGCATTGCACCGCAATACATAGGGGTGCCGCACCCAGCGTGCTCGGCGCTTGCGAAATCCTGCTGTCAGCCGATGGGTCTCCTATGATGGAAGCCGACTTCGGCGCCTTCGTCGCGGGGACCGGCGCCACCGTTGACGCCAACGCGGCCCAACTGGCGGCATTTCGAGACCGAGAGTATTCGTTGGCGGCATTCGGCCCCTGGCTAGACCAGCTCTAGCAGCCGGCAAGTCGGAATGGCCCCAAGTTTTGGCGCGACATGGTTCCAAATCGCCTCTGCGACACGGCGACAGTGCAACTCTGCGACAGGCTAGCGTGGTTCGCTGCGCGGCGGCGCGCAGTCTGGCGCGTCCGAGCGCGCGCGCGGTCGCATGTCGCAGCGTCGCAGGCCGGAAATACGCCGCGTGTGGAGAGTTTCCGGCACGGCCCGAGCCGGCACTCCATCCGCCCGAGTGTGTCCGCTGAGTGTCCGAGATTCCGCAGGCGTCGCGACTGTGAGCCTTTTCAGCCGGCTAGTAGTGCGCTAACTCGCTGACTTCTTTGAATGGCCTCGGGGAGAGTCGAACTCCCACGCCCTTGCGGACAACAGATTTTGAGTCTGTCGTGTCTGCCAATTCCACCACGAGGCCGTGCGGGTGGCACGCTGCGCGTCGCTACTTCAGCGGTTTGTTCTCGTCGCTCAGGAAGCTGTTCAGGGGTTCCTTGGCTTCGGTCTGCTTGACCGACTGCTGATACTGTACCTTGGATCGCGCTTCGCGCGCCAGACGCTTGAGCGTCGGGTGCGGCTCGGTGCGCTCGAGCACGGCGAGGAACTCCAGTGCTTCCGGGTCCGCGATGTCGCCGAGCGCGTAGATCGCCGTCCCGCGCGTCGCATGGTCGAGGTCGCGGCCGAGGAAGTCGATGATGGGCTTGGTGGCGCGGGGGTCGCCGATCTTGCCGAGCGCGGCGAGGATGCGCCGCTTCACCTCCGGCTCGCTGCCGCGCAGGAAGAGCTGCTGGGCCAGGACGGGCGTGGCTTCGGTGGCGCGCACGGTGCCGCAGGCATCGATCGCCTTGGCGCGCACGCGCATGTCGGAGTCGCCGAGCGCCTGGACCAGAAACGGCACGGCCGCCGGGTCGGTCGACTCGCTCAGCATCTTTACGCCCTTCAGGCGTACCATTGGATCTTCGCTGCCGAGATCGCGCGACCAATCGTCGATTGAGGCGCCCTTGTCCGATTTTTTGGCGCGGTCGCGCATGGCCCCTGTATCGAGTTGGGCGGCCACCGGTGCGGCGCTGCTGAGCGCAACCGCGATCCCGAGCACGAACAAGCGCTGGCGCAACTTCATCATGTGCATGTCGTCCGTTTCGGAGCGTTCAGCTGCCGCGGTGCGCCCACGGCCGCTTGGTGCCGGCCGGCGGCTTGATGCGGACGAGGAGCCAGTCCGCCATCGGCAGCACCTCGTAGTCGGGCGGCTCGTCGGCCGCCAGGTCGAGCACGACCTGCAGCGCATCGGCCTGCCGCGTCAGCTCCATCTGCGTCACCAAGCTGTCGCCGGCAGGGAAGGAGACCGCGGGCGCTTCGGTGCCGGTGGGACCGGCAATGCTGAGCACGATGCGCGCGGGACTGCTTTCGCTGCGGTGCGTGACCGCGGTCGGCAAGCGCGAGAGCTTCAAGAACACACCGCGATGACCGCCGTCGGCGGTGACGACCTCGAACTCGCGCACGTCGAGCGGAATCGACATGCCCGGTATGCTCGCCGGCCGCGCCCCAGCGTCGGGTTTGCGCCCCTCGGAGCCCGCGCGCGTGGAACAGCCGCTCAGCGCGAGGGCGAATAGCCCGCACGCCAGCGGCACAAGCGTGTGTCTCATTCAGTTCTCGATACTCCACACATGGTCGCGCGGCAACCTTGACGCCCCGAATGGCCGCGAGTACAAACGCTAGATTGCTCGCGCTCGCGAGCGCGTCGACAGCTGCCGGAGGTTCTATGCGCCAAGTCGTTGCGGTCGTGGGTGCCGTGTTGTGGGTTGCCGTGGCATCTGCGGCCGAGACGCCAGTGAGCGCACCCGCGGCGCTGCCCACCCCGATCTCCGCTGCGCCGCCGCCCAGCGTGCGCGTGGTCGGAGCGACCACCCCCACCGCCGCGCCCGGAACCGGCACGCCGGGAGCGGTGCCAGTGCGCCCGATCGCGGACAGGGCGGCGATCGAGAAGGGGCTTAAGGCGGGGAAGGCGGTTGGCCCGGTGATCACGTACCTCGGCATCACCCGCGCGGATGGCCACAAAGTCGATCCGTCCGGCAAGAACAAACAGGGCGTGCCCGTCTTCCAGCATCCGGTCGGCTCCGGCTTCATGATCGTCGTGGAAGCGAAACCGGGCATCAGCAACATCGAACCCGGGCGGAGCATCTTCAATTACGATCCGAACGATCCGAAGGCGCGGCCCGATCTCGAGATCCAGGTCGACCGCGCGCTCGGCGACGGCAGCGTCGAGGTGTGCGACGCGCGCCGTCCCAAGGTCGGCGGCATTCCCGCGGTCAAGCCCGCCAATTTCGCCGAGACGCCGCAGATCAGCGCGGCGCTGAACGACCTGGCGTGCCGCTTCGAGACCTTCATCGAGTCCGAAGCGTCTTGCACGGTGAACCGGTTCGGCGACTTCGCATTCCTCAACAAGGACAGCGTGGTGCAGTTTTGCATGGTCGTGGCGCGCTCTTGGCATTTCCAGGAGGGCGACACGGTGGTAAGCGTGCGCCTGCGCGACACCGAGGGTTATCCCGGTCCGGTAGAGAAGATCGTGCTGCGCAATCAGCCCAATCCCACCAAGCCGCCGCAGCCGAAGCCCGAGCCGACCGCCACGCCGTCGCGCCGCCGCCCATGACGCCTCGCCCGCTCGCGGCGATCGCAGTGCTCGCCGCCGTATTGGCGGGCTGCCGCGGGTGCCGGAATGGGGAGCCGCCACCACCGACGCCGACGAGCGCGCCGCCCGCGACGGCGGCGGCCACCGGCGAAGCCGAGCCACAGGCCGCAGACGAGCTCGAAGCCGACTGTTTCGTGATCGTCGATGCGGAGCCCGACTTCGGCGCGCCGCCCCTGACCGTCAATTTTTCCACCGAGACCGACTGCAGCAGTGAACCGGTGGCCTTCAGCTGGGATTTCGGCGACGGCACCAGCGGCGGCAACGAACCGAAGCCGAGCCACACGTACGCGAAAGCGGGTGATTTCGTGGCAGTGGTCACCGTCACCGCTCCGGACGGGGCGCGCGGAACCGACGAGATCGACATCACCGTCGATCCCGATCTCGGGGAGTGAGCGCGCGCGGCGTGAACGCGCGTGCATAATCGCTCCAGGCGGTGCATCCTCCTTGCTGCGCCGACCGTAGTGATGCTCCGCCGAGTTCTGCTCGCCTTGCTCGCTCTGTCCGCGCCGGCGGCGGCGCAGTCGTTCCGCGATGCCAACTGCGACGGGGTGGTGAACGAGGCCGACCGCGCTTCGGTGCTCGCCGGAGTGTTCTCCGGGGCCCCGCTGGCTTGCGCCACGGCGGACGTGAACCGGGACGGCGCGCGCTCCGCCGCCGATCTCACCGCCATCGCCGCCGGCCCCCGCGTCACCTACATCGGGCTGGCCAGCCCCGACGGCAAGCCCGCTTCATCTCTCGGCACCCTCCCGGATGGCGCGCCGGTGTATTCCCGCAACTCCGGCTTCGGTTTCCTGCTGGTCGCCGAGGTGACGACGCCGGCGAGCGGCGCGCCGATCGGCACCACCACGCTGGATAGCGTGCCCGGAGACCCGGCACGCCGCCCCGACTTCCAGATCCTTGTCGAGCGCCCGCTCGGCGACGGCAGCCGCGCAGTGTGCGACGAGTTCGGCGTGCCCGCCGTCGACCCGCTCGACTTCGCCCTGGTGCAACGCGTCGCCGATGCTATCAACGACCTCGCTTGTCGATTCGAAGTGGCGACCCGCCGCACCGGCGTCTGCACCCAGGACGCCTTTGGCCAGCTGAACTTCGTCCATCCCTCCAGCCGGGCGCAGTTCTGCGTGGCGGTCACCGGCTCGATGGCCTTTCCGCCGGGCGACACGCGAGTAACGGTGCAGGTGCGCGATCAGTCTGGCCTGGTCGGACCCATGCAGCAGATGGTCGTGCGCGTGGCGAGCGGTCCCGTCCCACCGACGTTCACGCCGGTCCCGCTTACGGCCACGCGCACGGCGACCAGCACACCGCCGCCGACCGGGACGGCTACCCCGACCCGCACCATTACCGAGACGCCGACCATCACGCGCACCCGAGCGCCATCGGTCACCGGGACTCCGACGCGCACCGGGACAGCCACGTTCACGCCACCCTCCACGCCGACCGTTTCACCCACGCCGACGGGCTCAGTCACCGGCACCGCAACGCGCACGGGTTCGCCCACGCGCACCGGCTCCGCGACCGGCACCGCCACCCGCACGGGATCGCCAACCCGCACCGGGTCGCCGACCCGGACGGGATCGCGGACCAGCACCCCGACCCGCAGCGGCACGCCCACCCCTACCGGCACGCCCACCCGCACCGTGCGCGATGTCACACCCGCCACCGCGACGCGCACCTCGACGGCCAGCCGCACGCCCGCGCCGACCGGATCGAGCACGCCGGCTGCGACAGGCACGCCCACGCGCACCGCGAGCCGCACTCGCAGCGCGACCCGCACGCAGACGCTCGCGCCGCCGCCCACCGCCAGCCGGACCCCGACCGTTACCCCTTCAGCGACGCCGACCGGGGATGATCGCGGACCGCAGATTTCCTTCTTCGGCATCGCGCGCGCCGACGACATGCTGCTCGAGTCCAGGGGCTCGATGAACGGCGTGCCGATCTACGAGCCGCCGTTTGGTTTCGCTTTCTCGCTCGTCGTCGAGGCCAGGCCCGGCACGTCGCGGGCGCCGGTGGGCACGATTACACAGAGCGACGGCGCGCCCGATCTACAGATTCAGGTGACGCGGCCGCTCGGCAACGGCAGCACCGAAGTCTGTGACGACATGCCGCCGGTGCTCGGCGGGGTGCCGGCGATCAACCCGCCGAGCTTCGCCGACGACCCGGTAATCGTCGACCGCCTGAACGATCTCGGCTGCCGCTTCATCGACGGAACGGGCAACAAAGCCGCGCGCGGTTGCGACCAGGTCAGCGCTTGCGTGCTCCGCGGGGACGGCACGTTCGGCTGCCAGTCGCCGACCGCTACCGCGCAGTTTTGCGGCTTCATCGCCCAGGTGCTGAGCTTCCCAGCCGGCGACACGATGGTGACGGCGCGCGTGCGGGACGCGCGCGGCAATCTCGGCGCACCCGCACAGATCATCATTCGCGTGCCGTAGCCGACAGGTCCGCTCCGGCGCGCCGCGCCGCGATCAGCGCACGATCGGCAGGACCGTCGGCACGCCTTGGCTGACCTGGTCCATCGCGCAGCGCGCGATGTCGACAAATGCCTGCGCTTCCGGCCCGTCGGGGGACGCGACGACGGCGGGCTCTCCGGCGTCCATGCCTTCCCGGATGGCGCGCACCAGCGGAATCTCGCCCAGGAAAGGCACGCGCAGCTCCTCCGCCATGCGGCGGCCGCCGCCGTGGCCGAAGATCTCCGCCCGCTCACCGCAGTGGCTGCACACGTGGTAGCTCATGTTCTCGATCACCCCGAGAATCGGCGCGTTCACCTCGTTGAACATGCTGATGCCGCGTTGCACGTCGAGCAGCGCGACATCCTGCGGCGTGGTGACGATCACCCCGCCACTCAGTGGCGCTTGTTGCACGATGGTGAGCTGGGCATCGCCGGTGCCGGGCGGGAGGTCGAGCACCAGGATGTCGAGGGTTCCCCAATCCACATCGCGCAGGAACTGCGTCAGCAGCTTGGTGATCATCGGCCCGCGCCAGATCACCGGCTGCCCCTCCTGGATGAAGAGTCCCAGCGAGATCACCTTCAGGCCGTGGCGTTCCAGCGGCTCGATGCGGTCCTGGGCGGTGCTGCGCGGGTGCTCGTAGAGGCCGAGCATGAGCGGCACGCTCGGCCCGTAGACGTCGGCATCGAGCAGGCCCACGCGGTAGCCGAGCGCGCGCCAGGCGAGCGCCAGATTCACCGCCACCGTGGATTTGCCGACGCCGCCCTTGCCGCTGGCGACTGCGATTACATGGGTCACGCCCGGGATCGCCGGTGTGCGCGGCGGCGCCGCCGGCCGCGGGCGCTCGGGCTCCTGGATGACGACGTCGATCCTGCTGACGCCGGTCAGCGCGCGCACGCGGTCGTGCACCGCGCGCGAGATTTGGTCCGCCGTCTCCTGCTTACCCCCGCTCAAGGCCAGGGTGACGATGATCGACTGGCTGGCGATCTCGATATCGCGGACGATGCCGAAGGAGACGATGTCGCGCGAATAACCGGGATACTTGATCTGCTTCAGGTCTTCCAGGATCGCCTGCGGCGTCGTCATACCTGCCGTACGCTATCGCGCCCGGGCGGGCGAGGCGAGGGGGGCGCGGCACGAGCCACTTTCGCTTTCGCCCTTTGCCGGCTAACTAGCTGGAGAGCCCATGCCCGCGCCTCTCCGTTTCGGCCTCTCGATCGCGCAAGGCGACGTCCCCTCGGGCACGCTGCGCCAGGTCGCGCAGACCGCGGAAGCCCTCGGGTTCGACTCGCTCTGGGTGTACGACCACCTCTACAACTACCCGTCGCCCGACCAGCCGTACGTGCTGGAAGCGTTCACGCTTCTGAGCCTGCTCGCCGGCTGGACCGAGCGCGTTCGGATCGGCTCGCTGGTGCTCTGCGACGGCTACCGCAACCCGGCGCTGACGGCCAAGATGGCGGCGACGCTCGACGCGTTGTCGGGCGGCCGGCTCGAGTTCGGCTACGGCGCGGGTTGGCACGAGGAAGAGGCGCGCGGGTACGGCTACGACTTCCCGCCCGCCGCCGAGCGCATCGCGCGGATGGAAGAGGGGCTGGCGATCATCAAAGCCCTCTGGCAGGGCGGGCCGGCGAGCTTCGAAGGCGCGCGGTATCGCATCCGTGACGCCAAATGCCTGCCCGTTCCCCAGCAGCAGCCGCATCCGCCGATCACCATTGGCGGCGGGGGCGAGAGGCATTTGTTGCGCGCGGTCGCGCGGCACGCGGACGTGTGGAACTATTTCTCGGTTCCTCTCGCGGAGTACGAGCGCAAATGCGGCGTTCTCCGCGAGCACTGCGCCAGCGTCGGCCGCGATCCGGCCAGCATCGCGCAGTCGCTGATGGTTCCGTTGATCACCGCGCGCCGGGAGAAAGACGTGCGCGACCAGCTAGAGGCCGCGCAGCGGCGGGGCGGGACCTTTGCTTACGACAGTCAGCTCGTGCAGGGCACGCCCGACATCGTGGTGCCGCGGTTACTTGACTATGTGCGCCGCGGGGCGACCCTGTTCGTGCTGGTCCTACCCGACCCCACCGACTTGGCGCATCTGCGTTTCGTCGCCGAGCGCGTCATCGCCGAAATCCCGGCCCCGTGACGAGCGGACGCAGAACCCACTTCCAAATCGAAGCTGCGCACGCTTTGATGGGAAGGTCGGCGCTTTTGTGGAGGGTGTTCCACACCACTTGAACGAGGCCTGCTAATTATGTCGCCAGATCATGCGATGCGCTCTGTTTTGCTCTGGGTTGCCCTGATCTTTTCATCGGCTCTACCGCATTCGTCAGCCAGCGCAGCGCCGGTGCCGTGCACCGGCGACTGCAATGACACCTCCACCGTGACCGTGGAGGAGCTCATCCTCGGCGTCCGCATCGCGCTCGGCGAGGTCGAGGTTTCAAATTGTCCGGCTTTCGACCGCGACGGCAGCGGGATGGTGACCATTGACGACCTGCTCGCAGCCGTCTCCGCAGCGCTGGACGGGTGCCCCGGCGCGCCCTCGCCCACCGCGACGGCGACCGCGACCGAATCCGCCACGCCAGTCGATGGGACGCCGACGCACACCGGCCAGCCCACCGCGACGCACACCGTCGAGCCGACCGCGACGCACACCGTCGAGCCGACCGCGACGAACACCGGCCAGCCCACCGCGACGAACACCGTCGAGCCGACTGCGACGAACACCGGCCAGCCCACCGGGACGGCTACGCAGGAACCCACGGTGACGCCGACCCCGGAGCCGACCCGTACGGCGACTGAGACCGAGTCGCCCACGCCGACCGGTACGCCTTTCGGCACGCCATCCAATCTGACGGTCACCGTCGTCGCCAATGAGGTGCAGCTGGCGTGGACGAACCCGGACCCGTCCGGCGGCTACACCTCCGCGCGCTTGCTGCGGCGGCTCAACGCGCCGGTAGCCGGCCCCGAGGACCCCGACGCCACCGAGATATTCTTCGGCAGCGAAACGAGCGCGGTTCACCCGTTGGATGAGCTGCTGCCGGACGTGCCGGAGCAAGAGCGCACCTATCACTACGAAGTGTTCCCCTGCCGCGACAACGGCGACTGCGGCATCGAGGGGGCGACCGCGACGTACGTGCCGTCTCTGGCGGAGGTGCTGCTCGGCGGCGGGTACGTGATCCACTGGCGGCACGCACTAGCCAACGTGTGTGTCGACCGCACCGACTTCGGAACCGCGGAAGACCCCTTGGTGCCCGATTGGTGGAAGAGCTGCGAGAGCGATTGCGCGGTCGCGACTGCGCGCCAGCTGAGCGACATTGGCCGGCAGCAGGCGATAGGGATCGGCGATGCCTTCAAGATCCTCGGCTTCGACGTCTCGCGCGTAGTGTCGAGCGAATTCTGCCGCAACTTCACCACGGCGGAGCTGATGGACTTCGGCCCCACCATCGAGCTGGATCCCGCGATCACGTATTTCGTCTACGACGAGCCGAACCGCTGCGATGCGTCCTACGATTTGCTCGCGCAAGTGCCGGAGCCCGGTACCAACACCGCGCTCATCGGGCATATGGGCTTTCCCGCTCCGTGCCCGGTCCTCGGCTCCCTGGAATCGGCGCACGCGGCCGTGTTCAAGCCCGATGATGCGGGCGGGACGGCGTTCATCACCGTGGTATCCCCTGATGAGTGGCAGGACTTGCTGCCGCTCGGGCCGAGAGATCTGACCGCCTCACGCGAGCAGACCCATATCCGGCTCATGTGGGACAATGGTCCGGAACTGCCGCGCTACCGGTTGCTGCGCCGGCTCGGCCATCAGGTCGACGGCGCGTACGACCCCGAGGCCACGGTGGTGGCCGCAGGGCAAGGCGATACGGTACTCGATCCGCTCGTGTTCCTGCTGCCGCCGGCGGGTCAAACCCGCACGTACCACTACGCCGTGTTCGGGTGCACGGACACACCCGACGGGGCCTGCGAGAACCGCGGCAGCAAGACCGCGATCACGCTGGAGTAGAGGAGCGACGATCATGCGCGCTACGCGTACGTGGTGGATGTTCGCAAGTACGGTCATGGCGTGCGGCTGGTTGACTGCGGTGGCGAGCGCGCAACCGCAGATGGGCGCGTGCCGGCCGGACGTCGAGAAGTTCTGCTCCGGTGTCGAGCCCGGCGGTGGTCGCATCATCGAGTGTCTTCGCGAGCACAAAGCGCAGCTATCGCCGGACTGCGCGAAGATGTTCGAGGCGGCCGGCCGCGGCGCAGCGAAGACGCCGGCCGCTAAGTAAGACTGTGTGCTGAGCCGCGTCGCAGGTCGGCGCGGCTCAGCGCGCGCGCTGCGCGTCGATCACCTCGGGAGGCGCCTGCACCAGCTCGATCAGCACGCCCTCGCCGCCGATCGGCGCCGCTTCATTGCCCTTCGGGTGAATGAAGCAGACGTCGAAGCCGGCCGCGCCCTTGCGAATCCCGCCGGGCGCGAACCGCACGCCCTGCTCGGTGAGCCATTCGACCGCCGCATGCAGATCGTCGATCCACAGACCGATGTGGTTCAGCGGCGGCTCGTGCACCTTCGGCTTCTTGTCGGGGTCGAGCGGCTGCATGAGATCGACCTCGACCCGCAGCGGACCCGCCCCCGCGACGGCGATGTCCTCATCGACGTTTTCCGCCTCGCTGCGAAAACTGCCGATCCGGGTGAGCCCGAGCGTGTCGATCCAGAGCCGCTGCAACGCCTGCTTGTCGGGGCCGCCGATGGCGATCTGCTGGACGCCAAGCACAGTGAACGGTCGCGGTCTCATGTGGGAGCCTCCCCCGAGCGCGCGAGGCTAACCGCGGGATGGCGGTGTGACAAGACGACGGAATCACGCGCTCCGGGTCAGGGACAGGGGCTGGTCACGAGGTTTTCCTCCGTACCCGTTACCCTAGGTTCTCGAGATCAGGCGCGCTGTTACGAGAATCTCAGGGACTCCGGCTAGCGCCTTGGACACCGGGCAGTCGCGCTTCGAGGTGTCCACCGCGTCCGCGAACTGCCCCTGGTCGATGCCCGGCACCTCCGCCGCGGTGTCTAGCTCGATTCTCACGATGGCTGGCCCGGCCCCGAGATGCACGGTCGCTTGCGTCCTGATGTGGGCGGGCGGAAAGCCGGCCGCGGCGAGCTGAGCGGCGAGGAACATCGAGAAGCAGCCCGCATGTGCGGCGCCGATGAGCTCCTCGGGGTTGCTCGCGTGCAGGCCGCCGCGGAAACGGGACTCGTACGTGAACGGCGTGGTGAGCGCACCGCTGCCGACCGCCAACGCCCCGGCACCCTCGCGCAGCGCGCCACGCCATTCGGCGCTCGCCTTCGCGGTTGGGCTCTGCGGCCGCCCGCGTGTGACCGGCTCCGGCTCGCGCCCAGCCACCCAGGCCGGCGGATCGCTGGCCGGAAACGATTCCATGCTGGCGATGTCGATCAGCTCGTCGGGGTCCAGGACCTCACCCTGCCACTGACAATGGGTTGGTCAAGCGGGGATCGCGGAGCCCACGCGGCGGGCGGCGTCCCCTCGCCGGGCCCGAATGGGCAGCGCGCGCCGGCGCGTCGCTGGACGGTGGACCATCCGCCGGGATACAGCTCGCCGCGCACCGCCCACCGCGGAGCCGACGGTGCAGCGGGTCGACTTCGCGCGCACCGCGAGACGGAACAGGAGAGGACCTTCATGGCCGACGTGAAGTTCAACGAAAACCAGCTCCGCTTCCTTCGCTACATGCATGTGGGGCGATTGGCCACCACGAACGGGCGCACGATGAACGTCGTGCCGATGTGCCCGGTGCACGACGGCGCGGTCTTCTACATGGCCACGCACGGAACCACCCGCAAGGTGCGCGACGTGCGCCGGCACGAGCACGCGACCTTGTTGATCGATCAATACTCCGACGACTGGTTGCGCCACGTGGGCGTCATGGTCATCGGCACCGTCGCGGTGCTGGAACGCGGCGCCGAGTTCGAGCGCGCGAAGGCGCTCCTCGAAGCGAAGTTTCAACAGTACCGCGAGCTGTTTCCGATCGAAGCCGGCGACAGCGTCATCTTGCGCCTGACGCCGACCAAGGCCGTAACGTGGGACTATGCGCGCGGCGAGATGAACGAGCCCGGAGGGCACTCGACCTGACTGCCGCGGCTCGCCACGTGTGCTAGCGCCATTCGCCTCGCGCAACCACGCGGCGGGTTCGGAAAACCGGGTCGGGCTCGGGTCCGACGTGTGCCCGCTGCCTTTTGACGAGCACAGAGCGCGGGCGGACGAACGAGGGTTCACGGATGTCGACTCCCGCACTGCGTCCGCCCTGTGAGGGGGCCGCGGCAGAGGCTGCGCCGGAGACCCCGGGGTGCGCGGCGCACGCGCGGCGGTGGGTGCTGGCCGGCACGGTGCTGGCGTCGAGCACGGTCTTTCTCGAGTCGACGGTCATCAATGTGGCCCTGCCGGCGATTCAGGGCGCGCTCGGCGCCGCGATCGCCGAGCTGCAGTGGATCGCGAATGCCTATACGCTGGTCGTTGCGGCGCTCACGCTGGTCGGTGGCGCGCTCGGCGATCGGTTTGGGCGCCGGCGAATGCTGGCCATCGGGCTGGTGGTGTTCATCGCCGGAACGTGCGCCGCGGCGCTGGCGGGCAGCGGCATCGCCCTGATCGCCGCGCGCGCCGTGCAAGGCCTCGGCGCGGCTCTGGTGGAGCCCAACAGCTTGGCCCACTTGAGCGCTTCGTTTCCGCGCAACGCGCGGGGGCGTGCGATCGGCGTGTGGTCGGCCGCTTCCGCGGTCACCGGGGGCGGCTCGCCGCTGATCGGCGGGTGGCTGGTGGACGCTGGATCATGGCGCGCGGTGTTCCTGCTCGCGATACCATTCGCGCTCGTCGCGCTCGTGCTCGCCGTCGCCCGCATGCCGGAAAGCCGCGCGTCCGCGGCTGCGCGCATCGATGTCGCCGGCGCCGCGCTCGCGACGCTGGCGCTCGCGGCCATCACGTACGGACTCATCGCCGCCGCCGCCGGCGCGGCCCGCCCGGTGAGCTGGGGAGCGGTGCTGTTCGGGATGGCGCTGCTCGCGGCGTTCGTGTGGTACGAGGCGCGCACGCGATCGCCGATGGTGCCGCTGGGGCTGTTTCGGGTTCGTACCTTCAGCGCCGCCAACCTCCTCACGCTGCTGCTCTACTTCGCGATCTCCGGAACCTTTTTCCTGCTCCCATTGAATCTCGCGCAGGCGCACGGGTACTCCGCGACATGGATCGGCACGGTGTATTTGCCGTTCGCGCTGGCGATGGGCGTGCTGTCGCACTGGGCGGGCGGGCTCGTGGACCGCTGGGGCGCGAAACGGCCGCTGGTCATCGGACCGCTGATCACGGCCGCCGGATTGGCGCTGCTGGGGCGGCCCGGTCCAGACAGCGCGTACTGGAGCGCGTTCTTTGCGCCGATGCTGCTCGTCGGCATCGGCATGGCGGTCACGGTCGCGCCGCTGACCGCTGTCGTCATGGGTACCGTCGAGCCGGGCCGCGCCGGCGTCGCCTCGGGGATCAACAACACCGTCGCGCGGCTGGCATCGCTGCTGGCGGTGGCCGTAGTGGGGCTCATCGCGCTCACCGCGTTCCGCTCCGCCCTGCCGCGACACTTCGAAGCGTTCGATGTTCCCGCGCCGCTCAGCGCGGCGGTGCTGGCCGAACGGTCCAGCCTGGGTGACGTGCGGCTACCGGTGGAGGCGGACGGCGAAACTAGAACGCGCGCGACCCACGCGGTCCGCGCAGCCGTCGCCGACGCGTTCGCCGTCGTCGCATGGATATCCGCCGGATTGGCCGTGGGAAGCGCGATCTGCGCGGGTCTATGGCTCGAGAACAATCGCGTCCCCACCTCCGTATAGCCCCGCGGACCTGCGCCCACCGCGGCGGGCATGGTGCGGTTCCCGTCCCCATCCTGGGCATCGGTGCGCGATGCCGTGCGGCCACAGGTGCCGCGGCTACACCAGAGGTGATGATGCGGCGCGCCGGCGGAGGGAACCGGTTCTGACGGCGCGCGCGCGGCGGTTCATAGCTACGCGGACCGGCGCTTACTCGGATTTCCGCCGCAGGGGCGGCGGCTAGGCGAGAACTGCCCACATGAGCAGCCGCTTGAAGGCAAAGAAATACGGTCGGGCGTTTCCCAGCGACGGAAGCAGTTGCGCGCGGTAGCGCTCCATGAACGCCGGCCAGAGCTCGGGCGGCAGGCGCTGTTCGTAGGCGGTGAGCAGCGTGCCCTTCACCCACTCGATGACATCGTCGGGCGCGGGGAGCTGGTGGGGATACACCTGCATGCGCACGTGCTGCTCGGCAAAACCTAGCCGGTCGAGCAGGGCGGCGTACCACTCCGGCGGCATGTGGGGGCAATCTATCGCGTAGTCGTTCAACGCGGTCCGGAAGGGCTCCTCGCGCGCCACCGCGGCTGCGACGGCGTGTGAGGGGTGGTCGAAGTTCACCGGTATCTGGATGGCCAACTGACCGCCGGGGCCGAGCGCTCGCGTCAAGCGGGCGAACAACTCCGCATGGTCGGGCACCCAGTGCAGGGCGGCGTTGCTGAACACGAGATCGTACTCAGCCCCGGCAAAGTCCCGGATATCCATCAGCGCGAAGCGCAGCCCGGGCGCTGCGAAGGCGCGGCTCGCCGCCAGCATGGTATCGGACTCATCGATGCCGAGCGTTTCGCGCGCCGCCAGCCGTTCGTGCAGCACGCGCGTCAACTCCCCGGTGCCGCAGCCGAGATCGGCAATCCGCATGCCTGCGCGTGGGCGAACCAACGCGAGCAGATCGAAAAAAGGCTGCTGCCGCTCCGCGCGAAAGCGGTTGTACTGGTCGGGACGCCAGAAACTGCTCGACATGACCGCGCACCCCGCGCAATCGCGTTGTTACCGCGCCCCGGCGGTGAAGGCGAGGCGGCTGCCGCTTGCCCATGCCCGGCGCACCGGCACGCCCCGGTCCTGGCATCTTTCGCGCCGGCCCGAGTAGAGCCCCGCCGGGCGGAGAAACCCGCCGCAGCCCGCGCTCATCTCACCGGCGCTGGCGCAGGCGACAGATGAGTGCGAAGAAGCTCCCGATCTTCCCGACAGAGGTGCGGAGCATGGAGCAGGTGCGCGTGCTGCCGAATGACGAGTTCAACCAAGCGTTGGTGGCCAATGTCGCGCCGCCGGACTGGCAGAACCCCAAGCCGACCGGCCGTTACAATCTCGTGGTCCTGGGCGCCGGCACGGCCGGTCTGATCACAGCCGCCGGCGCCGCCGGTCTCGGCGCGAAGGTGGCGCTGATCGAGCGCCACCTGTTGGGCGGTGATTGCCTGAATGTCGGCTGCGTGCCCTCGAAGGCGGTCATCCGCTCCTCGCGCGCGATCGGCGACGCGCGCCACGCCGAGGCGTTCGGAGTATCGGCGGATGACGCGCGGGCCGACTTCGGCGCGGTGATGCGCCGCATGCGGCGCCTGCGCGCCCGGATCAGCGCGAACGACGCCGCCCGCCGCTATCGCGACGAGAAGCAGGTCGACGTGTACCTGGGTGACGGCCGATTCACCGGGCCCGACACGGTCGAAGTCGGCGGGCAGACGCTGCGCTTCAAGAAAGCGGTGATCGCGACCGGCGCGCGCGCGCTGCACCCGCTGATCCCCGGCCTCGCAGAGGTCGGCTTCCTCACCAACGAGACGGTTTTCTCGCTGACCGAACGGCCGCCGCGGCTCGGTGTGATCGGCGGCGGCCCGATCGGCTGCGAGCTCGCGCAGGCGTTCCAGCGCCTCGGCTGCCAAGTCACGCTGCTCCACAAGGCCGCACACATTCTGAACCGCGAGGACGGCGACGCGGCCGAGATCGTCCAACGCGCGTTCACGCGCGACGGGATCGCGCTGGAGCTCTCGGCCGCGCTGTTGAGCGCACGGCGCGAGGGCGCCGACAAAGTGCTGCGCCTGCGCCGCGCCGATGGCGCCGAAGCGGAGGTGCGCGTCGACGAGATCCTGGTCGGCGCGGGCCGCGCGCCGAACGTCGAGGGCCTCGGATTGCACGTGGTCGGCGTCGACTACGACGCGAAGCGCGGCGTGCAGGTCGACGACCACCTCCGCACGACCAATCCGCGCATCTTCGCGTGCGGCGACATCTGCATGGATTGGAAGTTCACCCATGCAGCCGACTTCGCGGCGCGCATCGTCATTCAAAACGCGCTGTTCTTCGGCCGCAAGAAGTTGAGCGCGCTGCGCATGCCGTGGTGTACGTACACGGATCCCGAGATCGCGCACGTCGGCCTGTACGCGCGCGATGCCGAGACGCGCGGCATCGCGGTGGACACCTACGTGCGGCCGCTCCGCGAGGTCGACCGCGCCATCGTGGACGGCGAGGACGAGGGCTTCGTCAAGATCGTGACCAAGAAGGGCACTGGGGAGATCCTCGGGGCGACGATCGTGGGCCGACACGCCGGCGACATGATCTCGGAGGTGACGCTCGCGATGGTGGCGAAGGTCGGTCTCGGCGCGCTCGCCAACGTGATCCATCCGTATCCGACGCAAGCCGAAGCCATCCGACAGGTCGGCGACCTGTACAACCGCACGCGGCTGACGCCGACGGTGAAGAAGATCTTCAATCGGTTGATGGCGCTGCAGCGCTGACCGGTCCCCGGCGCATTCAGCGATGCTCGCTCGCTTGCTGCTGCGCGCCGGGCGCCGCGCGCAGCGCGGCGGCTTGCGTCGCGGCGAGGTCCGCGAGATCGCGCGCGCCGACGCGCGCGGCGACGGCGGCGCTCATCTGCAGCAGCTCCAGCGCGAGTTGAGAACGCTGCACGAGCACTGCGGCGCTCGCCGCGTTCAGCGCCGCGGTGGCGTAGGTTCGGTCTCGCGCAACCTCGTCCGACGTCAAATACGCCTCGTAGTGCCGCAGCGCGCACGCCCCGTCCGCGCGCGCCATGCAGAGGCCGGCCATGTTCAAGTGGGCGGCACTGGAGCCGGGGCCCAGCCGCAGCGCCGCTTCCAGCGCCGTGTTCGCCTCGGCGAGCTCGCCGTTGCGGGCGGCGATGACGGCGACATTGATCAGGCTCTGCGCATCGAGGCCGATACTGCGCTCGAGCGCGCGGTAGTGGTCTCGCGCATCGGCGAAACGGCCGGTAGCGACGAGCAGCGTGCCATAGAGGCGCTGGGCCGCCGCGTTGGCGGGGCGCGGCTCGGCTACGTCGCCCAGGGCGCGCAACGCTTCGTCCGGTTGACCGGCGGCGGCGAGGATCTCGGCGCGGCGCACGGGAATGCGGGAATCGCCGGGGTTTAGGCGTGCGGCGAGCTCGAGGTGCGCCGTGCCGGCTTCGCCGCCCGTGATGACGTCGTAGAACGCGTTGGTGGCGGCCAGCGCAACGAGCGCCGCGGCGGCGACCCAGCCCGCGGCGCGTCGCGGCATCGCGCGCGCGGGCGCGGGCGGCGCCCCCGGCCCCGCGCCGCGATCGAGGAGGACCGCGGCGAGGCGCGGGTCGCGCAGCTTCCACATGGCGCCGTCCAGAATGAAGTGGTGCACGTTGACCACGGCGACGATGATCAACACGCTCTCGCGGAAATCGAAGCCCAGCGCGGTGCTGGCCAACCATGGTCCCGCCGTGAACAGCGCGATGCCGCCGAGCGCAATGACGCCCGCGTAGCGCCACGGCCGCCAGTTGTGGGCGCCGCGCTCGCACCGCGCGACGTAACTGGTGATCCATAGGTACTGTGCGCAATGGAAGAACGCCAAAACGCCGGTACTGTAGTATACCGGCGAGACGCTGCGGTTCGTCACCACCTGCGCCAGCCATGGCGTGACGAACCACAACGCCTGGCTGATGAGCATGACGGTGCACGGCACGATCGCGCGCCAGCCAGCGCGACCGCCCATGCCCGCCAGCGCGATCGACGCGGGCAACGCGAACAGAGCGGCTGACGCGATGCCGGCGGGAACGGTCACCGCGCGCGGCAGCTCGAGCGACCAGACGTAAGGGTCGGTGGAAGCGGTCCCGTTCACCATCAGCAGCCAGACCACATACGAAGCGACGAACGCAGAGCGGAGCAGGCGGCGTTCCCACGCTTTCGGCGTTGCCTGGCGGCGCCGCGCGAACAGCAGCAGCACGCCCAGGTTCTGCCCGGTGTAGTGCCACGGGCTCCAGATGACGTAGGCGGTGAAGAGCAGTGGGGCCAGCCGCGGAAAGAGATGCGCCGCGATGACCGCGACAGCGGCGAGCAGCGTCAGGTGCACGGTATAGAACCGGCGGTGCCCGGCGATCGCTTCGCGATTGCCGAAGGCGCGGTAGATCGTCGCCGCGTAGTGGGGGTGGTTGCAGACCAGCGTCAGCAGCGCGAAGCCGAGCGCGACATCGGCGGCGCGCGTCCGCGCGAGCCAACCGATGACTGCGAGCAACGGCAACGTCCACGCGGCGCAGCCGACGGTGAGATCGACCCAGCGCGCCCACAACCACGGGGGCGGCGCGGGGCCCGTGTCGGCTTTCCCCGCCGCCGCGCACGCGGGTAGCGCCGCCCGCGCGGGGTGCGCGGCCCTGCGTTCCGAACCGGCAGTGGCGCGGATGCGCGCGAGCCCGCGATTGCGCCGGGCGATGCGCATGCTCACGTGGCCAGCACCGCGCAGTCCAGGCGGAGGGCCTCGCCGACCGACCAGGCCTGGAACGGGCAACCGCGGAGCGCATGCGGCGGATCCCCGTCCGCGATCTCCGAAATGTGGCCCAGCCCTGCCTCGTCGAGGTGAGCGAGGAGCGGTGCGAGAAAGCGCGAACGGGCTTCGCGCCGCGCTTCGACCCCGCCACCGCGTACGCGCACCCACGCTTCGACGAACGGACCGAGCAGCCACGGCCACACGGTGCCCTGGTGATAGCTGGCATCGCGCGCGCGCGGATCGCCTTCGTAGCGCGGCGCGTATCCGGGTTCGCTAGCGGCCAGCGACCGCAATCCGAGCGGCGTCAGCAGGTGCTGTTCGACCGTGCTCACGACCGCGCGCGCCCGCTCGCCGTCGACGACCGCCAGCGGCAGACCGCCGACCGCGAGGATCTGGTTGGGGCGCAAGGTGGGATCCGCGGTCTGGCAACGGTGGCCGACGTCCACGACGTCGTACAGGCAGCCGCGCTCGCCGTTCCAGAAGCGGTCCGCGAACGCGGCGCGCCCGCGCGCGAGGAGGTCCGCCCAGCGCTCGGACCAGTGGCTGGCAATCCATAACGCGTTCAGCCACAGCGCCTGCACTTCGACGGGTTTGCCGATCCGCGGCGTGACCACCCAATCGCCGACTTTTGCATCCATCCACGTCAGCTGCGTTCCCGGCTGGCCCGCGGCGAGCAAGCCATCGGCATCCGCCCGGATACCGTAACGGGTTCCCGCGGCGTAGCCGGCGAGGATTGCCTCGACGGCATCGCGCAATACCCCTGCCGTGCCGGCGTCGATGCCATCGCCGGCGAGGAATTCATGCACCGCGACGGCGTACCAGAGCGATGCGTCCACGCCGTTGAATTCCGGCGTCTCGCCGCGATCCGGAAAGCGATTCGGCAGCATGCCCGCGGACACGGCGCCCGCCCAGGCGAGCAAGATCTCGCGCGCCGCATCGCGCCTCCCGCTGGCGATGCACAACCCGCGAAGGGCGATGAACGTGTCCCGCCCCCAGTCGGTGAACCACGGATAACCGGCGATGATCGTCCGGCCGCTACCGCGGCGCACCAGGTAACTGTCGGCCGCCCGGTGCAATCGCGATGGATACACGCGGCGCCGGCGCTCGGACGCGCGCCACTCCTCCGCCACGCCGCGAGCGGTTCCGAGCGGTACGGGAAAGCCGCCGGTCCCCTCGGCCGCCACAATCCAGACCGCTTGCCCATCGCGCAGGTCCCAAGTGAGCAAGCCCGGTGAGGCGAGATCTTCCACACAGTCCAGCCCGCGCGCCTGCTCGAGCGTGTAGAGGAAGTGGCGATACCAGGTCGGCTCGTGCGCGTAAGTGGCGTTGGCGACCGAGAGCACCGCCGGCACACCCGCGTACGGCCGCCATGTCAACCGCTCACCGGCGCCCTGCGGCGCGAAGTCGAACGCCCCGTTCTCCTCGTGCAACGAGTGATAATCGCGGCCGGCGAAAAAAGGGCGCAGGCGCAGCGCCGCTGGCCCGCCCGATCCCGACGCCGAGAAGCGCCAGACGAGCATGGCCGCCGCTCGGCCGTGCGGTACGATCAGCTCCTGCTCGATCGCGCTGCCATCGCCGAGGCGAAACAGCCACCGCGGCCACGGATCGGCCTCGAACGACTCGATCCGCGACGCGCCATCCGGGTAGATCGTGTTCGGCGCGTAGCGCTGCGAGGTGATTGCATACCGACCGCCCGCGGTCTCCACCCACGCGTCGAATCCGCTGACCAGCACCATGCGGCCCGTCGGCGGCGTGGCCGCCGCCAGCAGCAGCGCGTGATAGCGGCGGGTGCGCACGCCGGCGACCGTGCCCGACGCGTAACCGCCGAGCCCGTCGGCTTCGAGCCACTCCTGCGCTTGGTCGGCGTGCCTCGGCATGGTCGTCCCCCGACCGCGCACTATAGCGAGCCCCAGCGCTGGCGGAACCGCAAAGAATCATGCGGATGGCGTTAGCGGGGGTAGGGCTTGCGGGCTGAGGGCAGGGCTCAAGGCTGTGCGGTGTTCAGCGGTTCGCTGTTAGACAGTTCGCTGTTGGCGAAGGCCAGATGGTGGGCTGCCGTACGGGGCCGCGACGCCATCCGCAGCGCGTGCGCGGAGCCCGCTTCGCCACTGGGTCTCACTCGCGATGGCGGGGGGCGACGCATGCTGCGCCGCAAGTCGTGCGCTGCGAGGCGGGGGACGGCGCGGCGCTCAAACCGTGCGCGTGCGCGGCGTCTTCGCTGCGGCTTTCGACTTGCCGCTTGCGCCGTGCGGTGCCTTCTTGCTCGGGAGCGGCGCCAGGAGACCATCGGTCGAAATGCCCTTCCAGGCGCAGTAGCGTTCGATGCCGGGCCGCGCGAGTGCAAAGGCGAGCTCAAACACGAGGCCGTCGTCACTCGAGCCAACTCCCGGAATCCAATCCGGGATCACGTCGACCGGATCGGCGAAATAGAGCAGCGCGACGGTGAGCAGGGAGAGCGTCTGATACGGGATCTGCGGGCATCCGCCGTCCGCGTGCTCCTGCACGAGCCCGAGCGCGAACTCCACCTGACCGCGCAAGCGCGCGCGCGGCGCGCCGAGCGCCGCGGCGCGCGTCTGGATGGCGCTGCTTTGCGCGAGCACGGTCTTTACATCGCCCGGCGCGACCTGCGCGCATTTCTCCTGCAAGTACGCAGTGAAATCGCGCGAGTCGAAGAGCGGCTCGCGGCGTTTGCGCGGAGCGGTTTTGGGCATGCAGGGCACTGAATGCGAAAGCGCCGGCGCAGTCAAGCTGGTGCGCCGCCGGCGCCGGCGCGGCGCCGCGCGGCAACGCGCCGCGGCTCCGAGAGGTCTATCCTCACGGCCCCTTGCGGTGCAGCAGCACCTTGGCGCCGTCGGCGAAGCTGACCTCGATTTTGTTGACGTCCTTTCGCGCGGTCACCACGCCGACGCCGAACGTGTCGTGTTGGATCAGGTCGCCCTCGGCGAAGCGGTCCGAGGGAGAGTAGTGGCGGGCCGTCGACGGATCGCGGCCGCGCAGCAACGTGGCGTGGTCCGCCGGGTGCGCCGCGGTCGGCCGCCCGGTGCGGCTGCGCTTCGCGGCGCCGCTCTTACTCGTGCCCGGCACGCTGGCGCGGTACGCGTGCTGTCCCCCGCACGTGTTGCAGTGGACGCGGGTAATGCGGCCGCCGCTCACGGCCTCGATGGTGTGGGCGAGGATGAGCTTGCAGCGCGTACACCAGCTATCGACGTCCTTCCCGACCGACGGAGGTGAAGAGGGCATGACCAGCGCCCTTAGCAGGGCGGGGAGCCGGAGACCAGTGCGGGGCGCCCGGCACTGGATCGTCCGCTGCCGCGGCGCGATTCGGTCAGAGGGTCCGCAGCAGCACGCACGAGCGCGCCCGTACCAGCAGATGATGTGGGTCGAGGAGCTCGTGCTCGCCGCCGGGCTCGGCGATGTCATCCGGCGGCGGCGCCGCGGTGTCGATCACGCGAACCCAGCGCGTGCCGAGTGGCGGCAGCGGTAGCGCGAACGCGAGGTCTCCGCTCCACGCATTGGCCGCGAGATACACGTCGCAGTCGCCGTGTGGCGCATATTCGCCGGCCAGGTGCATCGCGAGCGAGCGGGAATCCGGACCGAAATCCGGCTCGTTCACGCGCACGCCATGCCAGGCGACATCCGGGCGCTGGTGGACGCCCTTGGGGACGCCGGCCAGGAAGTCCGGCTGCCGCAGCACCGGATGCTCCGCGCGAAACGCGAGCAGGGTGCGCGTGAAGCGGAACAGCGCCGCGTGGGCCTCCAACAGCCGCCAGTCGATCCAGGAGATCTCGTTGTCCTGGCAATAGGCGTTGTTGTTGCCGCGCTGGGTGCGGCCGAACTCGTCCCCCGCCTGCAGCATCGGCGTACCGCGCGAGCAGAGCAGCAGGGTGAGGAAATTGCGCATCTGCTGTGCGCGCAATCGCAGGATCGCAGGGTCGTCGGTGGGCCCCTCGACGCCGCAGTTCCAACTGATGTTGTCGTCCGTGCCGTCGCGATTGCCCTCGCCGTTGGCCTCGTTGTGCTTGCGGTCATAGGAGACGAGATCGGCGAGCGTGAAGCCGTCGTGACAGGTGACGAAATTGATCGAGTGCGATGGACCGCGCCCGGACGGCGCGAAGAGATCGGGGCTTCCCGCGAGGCGCGCGGCGAGGGCGGGCGTGAATCCGGGGTCGCCGCGAACGAAGTGGCGGATGTGGTCGCGATATGGGCCGTTCCATTCCGCCCAGCGCTGCCAGGCCGGGAACCGCCCGACCTGATACAAGCCGGCGGCGTCCCACGCCTCGGCGATCAGCGTGGCGTCGGCGATCACTGGATCGTACGCGATCCGCTCCAGCACCGGCGGGCTCGCGAGGACTTCGCCGAGGCGCCCGCGCGTGAGCACCGCAGCGAGGTCGAAGCGGAACCCGTCGACGTGCATCTCAGACACCCAATGGCGCAGTGAGTCGAGGATGAGATTGCGCACCACCGGGTGATTGCAGTTCAGCGTGTTGCCGCAGCCGGTGTAGTCGCGATACGCGCCGGTCTCGGGATCGAGGATGTAGTAGGTCGCGTTGTCGAGGCCGCGCAGCGACCACGCCGGCACGCCCGGCGGTAAAGGCCCCTCGGCCGTGTGGTTGTAGACCATGTCCACGAACACCTCGAGGCCCGCGCGGTGGAACTCCCGCACCATGGTGCGAAACTCGTTCACCTGCGCGCCATCGATGCCGCACGTGGCGTACGACGCTTTCGGCGCGAAGAAGTTGATCGGGCTGTAGCCCCAGTAGTTGTACAGCGGGTGGCCGTCCGGCGCGCGGTTGCGGTTCTCGAGCTCGTCGAACTCGCACACCGGCATGAGCTCCACCGTGGTTACGCCGACGGCCTTCAGATACGGGATCTTCTCGATCAGCCCGAGGAACGTGCCCGCATGCGCGACGCCGGCGGAATCGTGGCGGGTGAACCCGCGCACGTGCAGCTCGTAGATCACCTTCTCGGAGAGCGGAATGCACGGCGGCGTCGTTCCGTCCCAATCGAAGTCCGCGCTGATCGCGAGCGAGCGCCGGCGCGGCCGCTGCCCGATGCCTGGCGCGCCCTCGAGCGCCTCCGCGACGCCCCAGCGGCTGCCCCCGCTGAGCGCCGGGGCGTAGGGGTCGACGAGCACCGTCTCGGGCTCGAAGCGGTGGAGCGGATTCGGCTCGCGCGGTTCGCGCGCGGCGCGCCAGCCGTAGCACACCCCGGGTTCGAGGCCGCCGATCTCCACGTGCCAGACGTGGCCGGTGCAGTTGAACACCGGATCCAGCGACAGCTCGAGCACGGGCTCTTCCCGCGCCGGCGCGAACAGCACCAGGCGGACCGCTGTTGCGTGACGGGAGAACACGGCGAAGTTGAGCCCGCGGCGCGTCTCGGCCACCCCGAGCGGCAGCGGCAGCCCGTCGAACACCCGCAGCTCGCGCCCGCGGGCACTGATCACCACCGCGTGTGGCCGCGCCGCCGCGCGCTCGGGCGCGCTGACGTCAGCGGGGGACACGCGCTTCCCGGCCGTCATGACGGCGCGGCGGCGCGCCGGGTCGCCGCTCGTGCTGCCGGTTCATTCCGGGCACAGCAGCACCTTGCCGACGCTCTTGCGCGTGGCGATCTCCTCGAGGGCATCGGCGGCGCGCGCCAGCGGGTACCGCGACGAGATCAGCGGCTTGATCGCGCCCGCTTCGTACAAGCGGAAGAGCTCGGCCATCGCTTGCGGAATCTTGTCCGGATCGTGCTGGCGATAGGCGCCCCAGTGCAGGCCGACGATGGAGATGTTCTTCAGCAGCACGCGGTTGACTTGGACGGCGGGAATGTGGCCCGAGGCGAAGCCGACCACCAGTAGGCGCCCGCCGAACGCGATGCATTTGGTCGAGAGGTCGAAGATCTCGCCGCCGACGGGATCGTAGATGACGTCCGCTCCGCGGCCGCCGGTGGCCGCTTTGACGTGGTCCACCCAGTCCGGCGTCGAGTAGTCGAACGCCGCCTCCGCGCCGTGCTCGCGCGCCCGCGCCAACTTCGCGGCCGAGCCAGCCGTGGCGAGCACGCGCGCGCCGAGCGCCGTGCCGATCTGCACCGCGGCGAGGCCGACGCCGCCGGCGGCGGCGTGCACGAGCAGCGTTTCTCCCCGCTGCAGATTGGCGCGGTACACGAGCCCGAAGTACGAGGTCTGATACACGATGCCGAAGGCGGCGCCGTGTTCGAACGACATCGCGTCCGGCATCTTCACGGTGCCAGTCACCGGCGCCAGGCACACGCTGGCATACCCGCCGTGGCCGAGCAGGGCGAAGACGCGGTCGCCGACGGCGAGCTCGGTCACTCCGGGTCCGACCGCGCGCACCACGCCGGCGACCTCGGCGCCGGGGGAAAAGGGCAGCGGCGGCTTCACCTGGTATTTCCCCTGGCCGATCAGAATATCGAAGAAGTTGCAGCCGATCGCCATCACGTCGATGGCCACCTGATCGGGGCCGGGCTGCGGGTCGGGCAGCTCGCGCAGCTTCAGGTCGCGCGGTTCACCCCAGTGCTCGACGAGCATCGCACGCATGCGAAAACCTCCGGGCTGTGTCTGCCGGCGATGGCGGGCGTCAGAAGCGGCGCAGCGCGCGGCCCGGCGGCGGTCGCCGTCGCCAGCTGTCGGCGGCGTCCGCGCACCCGAACATCGACCCCATCGCCAGCCCTCGCCGCTCGTATCCGACCGTGCTCGGGTGCTACACGGGGACGTTCTGGCCGGGGTCGAACCGTTGACCGGTCTGCGAGCCGATCCACAGCTCCCCGCCGTGGAAGTGCTCCTTTTTCCAGATCGGGACGACCTCTTTCAGCCGATCGATCGCGAACCGACACGCGTCGAACGCGGCGCCGCGATGCGCCGCCGCTACCGCGATCACGACGCTCGCGTCGCCGATCGGCACGACGCCGATCCGGTGGACGATCGCCACGCGCGCGACTTGCCAGCGCCGCTGCGCTTCGTCGCCGATCTTCCGCATTTCCGCGAGCGCCATCTCGGGGTAGGCTTCGTACTCGAGCCGGGTGACCACGCGCCCGTCGTGGTGGTCGCGCGTGGTGCCGATGAAGGTCACCGTCGCGCCGGTGGCCGGGTCGGCGACGGCCGCCATCACCGCGTCGGCGTCGATCGGGTGGTCGACGATGTCAAACATCTCGGGGACTCCTCGCGCCGGGGCGAGTGGACGCGCCGGCGGCCCCGCCGCTCACCGGCGGAATGAGCGCCAGCTCGTCGCCGTCGGCCAAGCGATGTCCGCGCGGCACGTACTCGCGATTGACGGCGAACGTCACCGAGCTGGTCATCGGCTCCAGCTCCGGGTGCTCGCGGCACAGCGCGGACCATACGTCGGCGACGGTGGCGCCCGCGGGGACCTCGCGTTCGGCGCCGCTGGACTTCATCCGCTCGCGCAGCGAGGCGAAGAACCGCACGTGTACGTTCATGGCCGGGTGGCGCTTTGGCTCAGGCCGCCGGTGCCGGGCATCGCCCCTCCCGCACCAGACCGACGACATGGCCGAGCTGCGGCAGGATCAGCTTCGTCATCGCGAGCTCCACCGCCTTCGTCGATCCGGGCAGCGAAAAGATCGCTCGCGATCCGGCGATGCCGGCGGTGGCACGGCTCAGCATGGCGGCCGCGCCGACTTGCTCCCAACTGAGCATGCGAAACAACTCGCCGAAACCGGTGATCTCCTTCTCGAGCAGGCGCGTGATCGCTTCGTACGTGGTGTCGCGCTTGGCGATACCGGTCCCGCCGTTGCAGATGAGCGCCGTGACGGAGCCCGGCAGGGCGCGCACCACTGCGCCGATCTGTTCCGGTTCGTCCTTGACGATGCGGTAAAACGTCACGCGGTGGCCGCGTTCCTCGAGCAGCGCGCGGATGCGCTGGCCGCTGTGGTCGTCGGCCTCGGTGCGCGTGTCCGAGACCGTCAGGATGCCGCACTCCACGGCCGCGGCGTCATGCCCGTGATGCGACGTGCTCATGATGGGATGAGTAACCGAGGCGGGGGAGATGGGCAATGCCCGGGTCCGCGCGCGCGCGAGTCGACGGCGTCGCTGTACGGCCTTTTTTCGCGCTCGGCGAAGTGCTAGCGACGCCCGACACAGCGAGGCGAGGTGGTGGTGGCGGCGGATCTCCTGACCGATCTCAATCCGGTTCAGCAGCAGGCGGTGTTGCACGGCGACGGGCCGCTGCTGCTCCTGGCCGGCGCCGGCTCGGGGAAGACGCGCACGCTCACGCATCGCGTCGCCCACCTGATCCGCTGCCGCGCGGTACCGGCGCGCGCCATCCTCGCGGTCACGTTCACCAACAAGGCGGCGGCCGAGATGCGCGAGCGGCTCGCGCGTCTGCTCGGCGACGAGGGGGCGCCCTGGGTGACGACGTTCCACGCGGCGTGCGCGCGCATCCTGCGGCGCGAGATCGCCGCGCTGGGCTTCACCCCGGAGTTCACCATCTACGACGACCGCGACAGCGATCGCCTGTTGAAGGAGGTGCTGGCGGAGCTGCGGATCCCGGAGACCACCCTGAGCGCGCGTCTCGCGGGTACGCTGATCGATCGCGCGAAGAACCAGGGCATGGCGGTCGAGGACTATGCGCGCCGGGACGAGCAGCGCGACGGCATGGCGGCGGTGTACCGGCGCTACCAGGAGCGGCTGCGGCGCGCGAACGCGCTCGATTTCGGCGACCTGCTGTTGACGACGGTGCGGCTCTTCACCGAGCACCCGCCGGTCCTGGACCGCTACCGCGAGCGCTTTCGCCATCTGCTCGTCGACGAATATCAGGACACCAACGGCGTCCAGTATCAGCTCGCGAAGCTGCTCGCGGCGCGCTACCGCAATCTCTGCGCGGTGGGCGATGACGACCAATCGATCTACCGCTGGCGCGGCGCCGAGATCGCCAACATCCTCGACTTCGAGCGCGATTATCCCGACGCCGCCATCATCCGCCTCGAGCAGAATTACCGCTCCACCGGCAACATCCTCGCCGCCGCCAGCGCGGTCGTGGCGCGCAACGCGCGCCGCAAAGGCAAGACGCTGTGGACCGAGAACCCCCGCGGCGACAAGATCGCGATCGCGCCGCTGGCCGACGATCTCGAAGAGGCGCGCTTCGTCGCCCGCGCCATCGAGCGGGCCCTGTCCGGCCCGTGGGCGCGCCGCGATATCGCCGTGCTCTATCGCACCAACGCGCAGTCGCGCGCGCTGGAAGAAGCGCTGGTGCGCCACCGCATCCCGTATACGCTGCTCGGCGGCGTGAAGTTCTTCGCCCGCGCCGAGGTGAAAGACGTGCTCGCGTACGTGCGGGTGCTGGTCAATCCAGCCGACGCGCTCGCGCTGACCCGCATCATCAACCTCCCGCCGCGCGGCATCGGCGCCGCCACGCTGGAGCGCCTGGCGGCGCTCGGCGATGAGGAGAGCGGGTTGTTGGCGGCCTGCCGCATCGCGGTGGCGCGAGGACAGCTCAAACCACAGCAGAGCGAGCGCCTCCGTGCGTTTCTCGGATTGATCGACGAGTTCACGCGCCGCCTGGCGGAACAGCCGTATCCGCAAGTCGTGGCGCGGCTGATCGAGGAGAGCGGGTATGCGGCGATGCTCCGCGAGGACGGCACCGGCGAGGCGCTCGAGCGGCTGCAGAACCTCGACGAGCTCGTGAAGGGCATGGACGAGGCGGCGGCGATGGGCCGCTCGCTGCAGGAGTACCTCGAACAGGCGGCGCTGGTCAGCGAGGCCGATGCGTACGATTCCGGCGCCGATCGGGTGACCCTCATGACGCTGCACGCGGCGAAGGGGCTCGAGTTCCCGCTCGTGTACATGATCGGCATGGAGGAGGGGCTGTTTCCGCACGCGCGCGTCGACGACGGCGACATCGAGGAAGAGCGGCGGCTCTGCTACGTCGGCATGACGCGGGCGATGAAGCAGCTCACGCTCACGTACGCGCTGCGCCGGCGCATCTACGGGGACACCCAGATGAACCCGCGCAGCCGCTTTGTCGACGAGATTCCGAACGAGCTCGTCGAAGTGTTTGCGGCAGCGCCGGCAGTCAGTACGCCAGCGTGGCGGTCCGCACCGCGCGTGCGCACGGCGGTGCGCGGGACCACCCGCCCGGAGCGCATCGAGGTCGCCAACGGCGAGGATGGCGAGCGCGTGCGGGTGGTTTACGACGAAGAGGGACTACGGATCGGCGCTCGCGTTCGCCACGGCACCTTCGGCATCGGCACCGTCAAGGGCACCGAAGGCGTCGGCGAGCAGCAGAAGGTGACGGTCGTCTTCTCGTCGGTGGGCGCGAAGAAGCTGCTCCTCAAATTTGCGGGGCTCGAACCGGTATGAATCCGCCCGCGGAGCGATCGCGCGGCTTCGACCTCGAGCCGATGCGCGGCCGCTGCGCACCCGAGCACCGCCTTCGGCTGTCCATCGGCTCGACGGGCGAGATGCCTCCGCGCGAATGAATCCTACTCGATCTCGGCGGGCGCGCCCGGCGGAGGATTGATCGACTCGTCGATCTCGTCGATCGACTTCTTCTGTTCCTTGCGCGCGGCGCGATCGCGCATTTTCTCTTCCTGCTTGAGCTTGCGCGCCATCTCCTTACGGCGTTTCTGGTCCCGCTTGAAGGTCTTCCCTCCAGCCATGGCGGCTCCTTTCGGGTGCTGCGTGCGGAAACGTACCAGAGCGCCGAATGAGCGGCAATTCGCCGCGTGGCGCGTCAGCGAACGAAGTGGCCGAACCGCTCGAAGCGCGGCGTCGCCAGCCATCCCTGTCGGGTGTCGCGCGACCAGTAGATGAACGTGGCCTTGCCCTTGATGTCGTCGATGTCGGCGAAACCCCAGTAGCGGCTGTCGTAGCTGCGATCCCGATTGTCGCCCATGACGAAGAATTTGCCTTCGGGCACTCGGCGGGGCGGCATGTTGTCGCGCTCGCCGCCGGGATTGATTCCGCTGTCGACGAAGTTCGCGTGGCCGTCGTCGATGGGCTTGCCGTTGACGAAGACCTTCTTGTTGCGGATCTCGACGGTATCGCCCGGAATCGCGATCACCCGTTTGATCAGATCGGTGGAGCGGTCGGCGGGGGACACGAACACGACGATGTCGTTGCGCTGTACGTCGCCGATCTTGATGAGCTCAGTGCCGGTGAACGGCAGGCGCACCGAATAGGCGAGCTTGTTCACGAACAGGTGGTCGCCGATCTGAATGGTCGGCAGCATCGAGCCGGAGGGCACCCAGAACGCCTGCACTACCGAGGAGCGCACCGCCAGCGCGATCAGCAGCGCCAACGCGATCGACTCGAGATTTTGACGCCAGCGCGGCTTTTCCGCTCGCTCGGTCGGAGCGTCGCTGCCCTGGCGTATCCTCTCACTCATGGTAAAGGCACAGTATCACTGCCGGAGTTCGGGGAATCAAGCGGGCCAATCCGGACCGGGCCGCACCACACCGCAGTGTGCCTGCTCGCGCTGCGTGGAGGGCGACAGGCAGGGGCCCGGTTCCCCATCCGCTGCGGCCGGCGCTTCGCGCCGCGGTGCCGGCAAAAGTCCCCCGGCCACACGAGAGAAGATGCTAGTTTAGCGCTCTGCAGGTGGCGCTGGTCGGTGCCGTGCGCTGGCAGCGCAGCGATTCGGTCATGCCGGAGGCCAGGAGGGCGCACGCATTGTCCACGGCGGTACGCAGGCCTTCCGCCTCGTTCGTCCCGGTCGCCTTCCGGCACACCTCGCCACCCGCGAAGGTCATGCAGACCTCGCACTCGAAGTCGCTGACCTGAAAACTCGAATACACGACGACGATGACGATCAGCGCCAACGCCCCCGCGCTGATCAGGGCGTTCCGCCAGACGTGTCGCTTGCGTGCCACCGGAAGCGGGTGGGCGAGGAGGCTCCCCGCCCACCCACGCTTTCACAATTTGCCCAGCACCGATTCGGCGCTGGAGACAGTCAAACCGCCACCGTTCTCGAGGAAGAGGCTGGTCACCTTGCCGTTCTTCGCAATCAGCGCGAAGCGCTGCGACCGCTGCCCCATGCCGAATCCGGACGCGTCGAGCCCCAGGCCCAGCGCCTTGGTGAGCTCGCCGTTGCCGTCCGCCACCATGCGCACTTTCCCGTGCGCCTTCTGCTGATCGCCCCAGGCACCCATCACGAAGGCGTCGTTCACCGACATGCACACGATCTCATCCACGCCCTTGGCCCGAATTTCTCCGGCTTTGTCGACGAAGCCCGGCAGGTGCTTCATCGAGCAGGTGGGTGTGAACGCTCCCGGCACTGCGAACAGGACGACCGTCTTGCCGTTGAAGATTTCACCGACGGACACGTCCTGCGGGCCCTTTTCGCCCATCTCCTTCAGTTTGATGTCCGCCGGCAGCGTATCGCCTTCCTTGATCGCCATGCTCTGTCCTCCCTAGGTTTGTCAGTCCGATTTAACGGCGGCCCGCGGGCCGATCAACCGGATGCGACCCTAGTCGTCCCGCGCAGTGCGCGCCAGTCGCCGCGCTCACTCGGTGCGTTCTTCGCCGTCCGCCGCGCCGCTGCACGCCAGCCAACGGTCCAGGAGCTCGCGCTGCGCCTCGATCATCAATGGTCGCGCTTGCCCCAGCGGATAGAAGCGGCAAACGTCGTTCTCATGATCGTGTTCGGTGCAGCGGCCCCGCGCGTCGATCAGCCCGGCGCTCCCCGGCGCGACGATGGCGTGAAACGCGTGCACCACCTTGCCGGATCGCTGTCGTACCGCGCCGAGATCGGCGTCGAGGATGACGCGCAAGCCGGTTTCCTCCTCCGTTTCGCGGCGCGCCGTCTCACGCAGCGACTCACCCGGCTCGACCAGCCCTTTGGGGATGCCGAACAGCGGGCGTTTAAACGTCGCGCCGCGCGCATGCACGAGCAGCACTTCCTCGCCGCGCGGCCCCGGGCGCGTGACTACGCAGCCCGCCGAGATCGCTGCGGTGGCGCCGCCGGCCCGCCTCCTTCCCGCCATCGACCGCATATATAGTCCTCGTGCAATGACCCGCTACCTGATCCTCCTGCTCGCCGTCGCCGCGATCTACCTGTGGTGGAAATCGCCCAAGAGATCGCAGGCGGGGAGCAAGGCGATGTTGCCGGCGGTGGCTGCGGGACTGTTCGCGTTCGCGTACGCGGTCTGGCCGCTCGACGCCGTGCCGGACGTCACACCGGTCGGATTTGTAGACGATCTGCTCGTCCTGATCAGCGCGGGTTTGTGGATTCACCGGCAATGGCGGGCGCGCCCGCAGGTGGCGCAAAGCGGCGAGAGCGAGCCGCCGCCGCGGGCGACCACCGCCGACACATGGGATCCCTATCGGGTGCTGGAGATCGAGCGCGGCGCGTCGCGCGAGCGGATCGCCCAGGCCTACCGCGAGCAGATGAAGCGCTACCACCCCGACCGCGTCGACGGCCTCGGTCCTGAGCTGCAGGACGTGGCGCATCGAAAGACGCTGGAAATCCAGCGCGCCTATCGCGAGCTCACCGCCGCTTCATCCTGAGCTCGTCGCGCTGCGTCATCCCGGTGTGGTACCCGCGGCACCTGTGGCCGCGGCTACCGCACCACCCCGCCTCTCAACGCGAAGACACAGAGGCGCGAACACGCTTGCGCACTTCGCGTCTCCGCGCTTCCGCGTTGAAGATGAGGGTCTCTACAGCTTGTCGTCGAACACGAAGGTCGTCACCAGGTCCACCGGTTGCGGGATGCCGGCGACCACTTGGTGCAGCACGGGCGCGCAGAACTGCAGGACGCCCGGGCCATCCTCAGTGGTCCACGCATCACAGGAGAAGTTCTCGCCGTCGCGTTCGTCCGCCAGCGTCATCCCCGCCTGATCGTTGGCATCCAGGATCTCGCAGCGCACCCAGTCCGAGGTAAGCGCCAGCACGACACTGAGGCCGGGCGCGTTGGGTTCGTCGCCGCAGGGCAGCGCGCGCTCCGTGACGATCTCCGCGGGCAATCCGTTGATCAAGCCGTTCTCCGGGTCCGGCGAGATCAACACCGCGCCAGGGCCACTGTCGGCCGGCAGCAAGGTGGGCTGGAACACGCCGTTGCAGACGCCGGGGTGTGGCGCCGTAGGTCCCTCGACGGTTCCCCCCGCAGCCGCGCAGCGTTCGGCATTGAAACAGACCCCGTTCGGGCAATTGTCGTCGCCCGCGCACGTGAGACCATTCCTGGATCCGCCGGAGCAGGCGCCGACGACGCCGAGATTGTGGTCGAGCACGAGCTCGAACCCGGCGGGGAATCCGCCGTTGCAAGACACGAAACCGGCTCGTTCGACTGGAAGGGCGTCGCGCGGCACCGCGATGCAGAACGCGGTCGTGATCGATGGGATGTCGATCGCGAGGTACTCGGAGGCATCGGTCACATCGATGTAGGCGAGGCCGGTTTGGGGGTCGACCTCGCCAGCGGTGAGCTCGAGGAAACCGGTGAAGCCGAAAAACGTGAACACAGGGAGTTGGGGGTTCAGGAGAGAGCGGATGTGACTGCTGCGCGCGTCGAGCGAGACCCGGCGCACGCCGAGCCCCGCGCCGGGAGTGGGCGTTGCGCCGCCGCAACCCCTGAGCAGGTTGTTGACGGCGGTTACGAGGCTGCTCACCGTCACCGGCGGCGGGTAAGAGCTGCACGCCGACGGTTCAGCGACCTCGAGCACGATATTCACCGCGAGGACGAGCTCGTTCACGGCTACAGCCCCATTGCCGTCGCAATCACCGAGGCACGCGGCTGGGGACACGGTGGCGGTTGGCGTGGGCGTCGCTTGTGCGCCGCTCTCGGCGGGCATGGCCCACATCGAAGCGGCGGTAGCGGCGGTGACGAGCGCAGCGGCGACACGTGACATGATCGGAACCCCTTTCTGCAGTTGCGCAGCGGATGGTGCAGGAACTGGATTTCACGCTACGCACACGAACGGCCGAATGGCCAGTTCCAGCCGTGTGAGCGGGCGAAACGGCTGCCTGAAGCGCCTGCTAACCGTCTGCGATCACCGCGGCCCTGCGCGCGTGGGCGCGTCGTTCGGTACGCCGGAGCAGGCTACTTGCGGGGCAGTCCGAGGATGCGCTGCGCGACGATGTTGCGCTGGACCTCGCTGGTGCCGCCGGCGATCGTCATCGCTCGTCCGAACAACAGCTGGTACGCCGCGCGCCCGCCGTCGGGCGCATCGTCGCCCCACAGGAGGGCACCCGCTCCGAGCAGGTCCGCCGCAGCCTCGGAGAACCGCTGCGCCAGCTCGGTGGACGATAGCTTGATGCCGGCCGAGAGGTGGGGGTTCATGCGGCCGCGCAGATCGTCGGTCATCGCGCGCAGGCCGGCGGCTTTCGCGATCTTCGCCTGGACGGCGAGACCGGCCAGCCGCTGCCGCCACACCGGGTCCTGCGCCAGATCGCGCCGCCTTGCCGAGGCCAGCAGTTGCGCGAGCGATTGCTCGAAGCGGATCGCGCCCGCGAGCCCGCTGCGCTCGTTGATGAGCGCCGAGGTGACGATCTCCCACCCCTGCCCTTCGGCGCCCAGCCGATTTTCGACCGGCACGGCGACCTCGTGCATGAACACTTCGTTGAACTCGCTGTCGCCGGTGATCTGCCGGATCGGGCGGATGTCGACGCCGGGTGAGCGGAGATCCATCAGCAATACCGTCAACCCCGCCCACTTCGGCCCCTCCTGAGCGGTGCGGACGAGGACGAAGTACCAGTCCGACAGGTGGGCGATCGTGGTCCACACCTTTTGGCCGGTCACGATGTAGTGATCGCCGCGGCGCTCGGCGCGCGTCTTCGCCGCCGCCATGTCGCTGCCGGAGTCGGGCTCGGAATATCCGGTGGCCCAGATCTCCTCGGCGCTGAGGATTTTGCGCAGAAAGCGGCGCTTCTGCTCCTCCGTGCCGTACTGGATGATGGCCGGGCCGACCCACCAGATGGCCATCGCGTTGATGGGCGCCGGTGCATCGGCGCGCGCGAGCTCCTCGTTGATGATCGCCTGCTGGATCTTCGTCAGCGCCACGCCGCCATGTTCGGCCGGCCATCCAGCGCCCAGATATCCGGCGGCGTACAGCTGCTGCTGCCACGCGCGCAACGCTTCGAGCTCGCGCGCGTCGCTTTTCGCCGGCGCGTGTTCGGCGACCCACGAGCGCACAGCGAGGCGGAAAGCGTCTTCGTCGGGCGTGTAGCTGAGGTCCATGCGCATTCCCGTAGACCCATCATCGCTCGGCTTGGCGCCGGCGCGACGCGAGGGCTATAGCACCGCGGCGGCGATGATCACCACCATCGCGACGGCAAATGCAGTCTTGATGATGAAGCCGACGAAGCGCCCGCGCATCGCCGACATCCCGGTCGCGAGCGACTCCTCTACCGAGCCGCCTTCGCTGCGCACCACCAGCGCCGCACCGGCGAAGGCGCCGGCGAGCGCGCCGAGCAGCGCCCCGATCCCGAACAACAGCGGCGCGCCGAGCACGCCGCCGATGAATGCGCCGCAGAGCGCGCCGATGGTGACCCGCCGGGACGGGCGCGCGCGGGCAGCGCCGGCACCAGCGGAGAGCAGCTCCAGCAGCTCGCCGGCGACGGCCAGGAGCGCCAGCCAACCGATGGTCGACCACTGGATGGTCGCGAAGTCCGTCGCCCAGCCGTACAGCAGCGCGATGGCGACGATGATGAACGTGCCGGGCAACCCGAGCAGCAGTGAGCAGAGGGCCAATCCGCACCCGACAAACAGGAGCACCAGCCCGAGGATGTGTGCGACCGAGTCCAATCGGCTATCCGTATCGCAGTTGAGCGCGCCGGCAGTGATGCTGTTCGCTGTCGCCGAGGTAGCTGTTAGCATGCGTGGATGCGATCGCCGAAAGCGCTCCTGGAGCGCATGAGCGCGTGAGGATGGGCCGCCCGCCATGTTCGTTGGACGCACGCTGATCCCCGCACCGCATGGCCAACTGGAAGCGATCTACCGGCCGCCGCGCGACGGCGCCGAGCGGGTCGCCTTGGTCCTGCATCCGCACCCGCAATACGGCGGCACCATGCACAACAAGGTCGTGTACCACGCAGCCCGCGCGCTGGAAGAGGCCGGCGTCGCGACGCTGCGCATCAATTTTCGCGGCGTGGGGGCCAGCACCGGCGTGCACGACGCCGGACGGGGCGAGGCCGACGACGCGCGCGCGGGTCTGGATTTTCTCCTCGCCGAGCAGCCGCAGGCGCGCGCCGTCCTGGTCGCCGGGTTCTCGTTTGGCGCCGCCGTCGGCTTGCGCTTCGGCTGCGCCGACGCGCGCGTGCATCACCTGATCGCCATCGGTACGCCGGCGCGATGGCTCGACGCGCCGCTGCTGTCGCGCTGCGACCGCCCCATCGACTTCGTGCACGGCGAGCGCGATGACGTGGCCCCGCTCGCCGAGCTCGACCGCTTGCTCGCCGCCGCCGAGCGCACGGCTCCGACCGCGCGGCACGTCATCCCCGAAGCGGATCACTTCTTCGAGGGACAGCTCGACGCGCTGCGCGGAGCGATTCGCGATGTCGTGCGCCGCATGCCGGAGATCTAGCGTGCGCGTGCTCTACTTCGACGCGTTCGCCGGCGTGAGCGGCGACATGACGGTCGGCGCGCTGCTGGACCTCGGCGTCGATCTGGCGCGTTTGCGGGCGGAGCTCGCGGCGCTCCCCGTGGCCGGCTACGCCGTGCGCGCCACCAAGCGCATGGTGCACGGGATCGAGGCGATGAAGTTCGACGTCGACGTGACCGCGGAAGCACACGGATCGCACGCGCACGCGCATCGGCGCTATGCCGACATCCGCGACATGCTCGCGCGCAGCGCGCTCGCGGAACCGGCCAAAGGCACCGCGCTGGCGATCTTCGCCCGGCTCGCCGAAGCCGAAGGGCGCGTTCACGGCGTTGCGGCTGACGACGTGACGTTCCACGAGGTGGGAGCCATCGATTCCATCGTGGACATCGCCGCAACCGCGATCGGCCTCGCCGCGCTCGAGGTCGAGCGGGTGTATGTGTCGACCTTGCCGCTGGGGTCCGGCGCGGTGCGGAGCCAGCACGGTGTGATCCCGGTGCCCGGCCCGGCTACGGCCGAGTTGCTGCGCGGCTTCGCGGTGCGTCTCGGCGATGGGGCGGGCGAGCTGGTGACGCCGACCGGGGCCGCGGTCGTCGCGGCGCTGGCAGAGCCCGGCGATGCTGCGCCGCCGCTGCGCATCGAGGCGGTCGGGTATGGGGCGGGGACTCGGGAGCTCGCCGATCGGCCGAACCTGCTGCGGCTGGTGCTCGGCCACGCCGGCGCGCCGCTCGGCGGCGACGAGGTGGTCGAGATCGCCGCGACGATCGACGACGCCAATCCGGAGCTCTACGCGCACGCGCTCGACGCGGTGTACGCCGCCGGCGCCCGCGAAGCGTGGCTGGCGCCGGCGCAGATGAAGAAACAGCGCCCCGGTGTCGTCCTGCACGCGCTCGCCGACGCCGCCGCGCGCGCCGCCGTGGCCAGTGCCATTCTGCGCGAGACGACCGCGATCGGGGTGCGCTTCCACGCCGTGCAGCGCTTCGTCCTGCCGCGCGAGCAGCTCACGGTCGACACCGCCTACGGACCGCTCGCCGTGAAGATCGCTCGCGCGCCCGATGGAACGGTCAACATCGCGCCGGAGCACGACGACTGCCGGCGCGTCGCGCAGGCTCGCGGCGTGGCGTTGAAGCTCGTCTACCAGGCTGCGGTGGCTGCGGCGCTCGACCGCGTACGTGGCCGCGCCTGACGCGGCGCGCCCGCGAATGCCGTTTCAGGGGTTTCGCGCGGTCGCGAGCAGCCGATCCAGGTCGAGCGCGCGCTCGGCCGCGGCCGCCAAGCGGCGCCGGTCCGCCTCCGTGCACTCGATGTGCCCGAGCCACGGCATGACGCCGAGCGACGGCCCGATCGTCTCCGCGAGCAAGTCGACGTTCGTCTCCGTTGCGAGATCGGGCTCGGCGGTGAGCGTATTCACCACGTAGCCAGCGATGCGCAGGCCTGCGGCCTCGGCGCAGCGAACGGTCATGGCCGCGTGGTTCACGCATCCCAGCCGGTTGCCGACCACGATCAGCAGCGGCAGCGCACACGCCGCGGCCAAGTCCGCCAGCGTGGCGCGCACGGCGAACGGCGCGAGCAGGCCGCCGGCTCCTTCGATCAAGCCGATGGCGCAGGTGGCACGGAGGCGCTGCACATGAGCGGCGATCCGATCGATATCGAGCGGTATGCCTTCGCGCCGGGCGGCGAGCGCCGGCGCGAGCGGATCGCGCAGCGGATACGGGCACACGGTATCGAGCGGATCGGCGCGGCCGGCGAACCAGCGCAGGTGCCCCGCATCGGGCGGATGGCGGGCGCCGGTCGCATCCGGCGCGCAGCCGGTCTCGACCGGCTTCATCACGCCGACGTCGAGCCCCCGCAGGTCGAGCGCGGCTGCGATGGCGCAGGTGACGGCGGTCTTCCCGATGCCGGTATCGGTCCCCGTGACCAGAATGGTGCACTGCATCAGCGGGCCGCCGTCCGCGGATCACCCGGTGACGGCTCGGATGGACTCCGCCATCGCGCGCACCAGCGCATCGAGCTCGTCCGGCGTCACACTGAGGGGGGGCATCAGAATGATCACGTTGCCGAGCGGCCGCAGGATGATGCCGCGCTCACGGGCCGCGCGGGTGACGCGTTGGCCCACCTGCAGGACGGGAGCGAATGGCGCGCGCCGGCTGACATCGCTCACCAGCTCGATGCCGGCCATCAGGCCCCACTGCCGCACGTCGCCGACGTGGGGTACGGACGCGGCCAGCTCGCGCAACAGCGCGGCGAGCTGCTCGGCGCGTGCGCGCACCCGCGCGACCACGCCCTCGCGCTCGAACACGTCGAGGTTGGCGAGCGCCACGGCGCACGCCAGCGGATTGCCGGTGTATGTGTGGCCGTGGAAGAACGCCTCGAAGCGCTCGTACGGCGCGAGGAACGCCTCGAATATGGCTTCGCTGGCGAGCGTCGCGGCCAGCGGGAGGTAGCCGCCCGTGATCCCTTTGCCCAGACACAGGATGTCGGGCTCCACCCCTTCGTGATCGACCGCGAACATGCGCCCGGTGCGCCCGAACCCGGTCGCGACCTCATCGCAGATCAGCAACGCGCCGTGACGGCGCGTCAGCTCCCGCAGCACGGGCAGAAAGTCGAGCGGCTGCGCCCACATCCCCGCCGCGCCCTGCATGAGCGGCTCGACGATGAGCGCGGCGATCTCACCGCCGTGCATGGCGAATACCGCTTCGGCCGCCGCCAGCGCGGAGGCGAGCGCGCGGTCCGGCGGCTGGCGCTGCTGCCAGCGAAAGATGTGCGGCGGCGCCGTCCGCAGCGCCGGCCGAATCGCCGGCCGGAAGAAGCGGTGAAACACATCGCTGTACCCGACGCTGACCGCGCCCAGCGTATCGCCGTGATATGCGTCGGTGAGCGCGACGAAGCGCGTGCGCTGCGGCTCGCCGCGGAGCGCCCAGTACTGCAGCGCCAGCTTGAGCGCGATCTCGACCGCGGTGGCGCCGGCGTCCGAGTAGAACACGCGCGTCAACGAGGCCGGTGCCAGCTCGACCAGGCGCTTCGCCAGCACGGTCGCTGGCACGTTCGCGAGCCCGAGCATGGTGCTGTGCGCAATCTGGTCGCACTGCGCTTTTAGCGCCGCGTCGAGCTCGGCTTTGCGGTGCCCGTGTACGTTGCACCACAGCGAGGAGACGCCATCGAGATACCGCCGGCCCTCGGTGTCGATCAGGTAGTTGCCCTCGCCCCGCTCGATCACCAGCGGCTCGTGCGCGAGCCAGTCGCGCATCTGGGTGAACGGATGCCAGAGGTATTGGTGATCCCAAGCCCTCAGCTCGGCCGTGGACGGGCGGTTCATTGCGCCGCGCGCCGGGCCTCGACGGGCGCGCTTTCGGGCCGCAGCGCCGCGAAGGCGCCGACGGCTTCGTCGATATCCGCTTCGGTGTGCGTGGCCATCACCGTGGCGCGCAGGCGGGCCGTGCCGGGCGGTACTGACGGCGGCCGGATCCCGTGCGCGAACACGCCATGCTCCAGCAGGCCGCGGGAGAGCGCCATCGCCGGCTCGGCTTCGCCGATGAGCACCGGTACGATGTGACAGGATGGCTCGCCCGGCACGTCGAAGCCGAGCGCGCGCAACCCCGCGCGCAGGCGCCGTGCGTTGCGCTCGAGGGCGGTGCGGCGCTCGGGTTCGCGCGCCACCAGCTCCAGCGCGGCGGCTGCCGCCGCGACCACGGGTGGCGGCAGCGCGGTGGTGAAGATGAACGTGCGGGTGCGGTTGATCAGATACTCGATCAGCGTCCGGCTGCCGGCGACGTACGCGCCGGCGGCGCCGAGCGCCTTGCCGAGCGTGCCCATCTGCACGGCCACGCGGTCGTGCAGACCGAGCACCTCCACGAGGCCGGCGCCGCGCGCGCCGATCGCACCGGTGGCGTGCGCTTCGTCCACCATGACCATGGCGTCGTAGCGCTCCGCGAGCTCGCAGATGGCGGCGAGCGGCGCGCGATCCCCGTCCATGCTGAAGATCGAATCGGTGACGATGAGGCGGCGCCGCGCCGGCGTCTCCCGCAGGCGCTCCTCGAGCGCGGCGGCTTCGGCGTGCGCGTACACCTGCACGCTGGCGCGCGACAGCCGGCAGCCGTCGACCAGGCTCGCGTGGTTGAGCGCATCGCTGAACACGGCGTCGCCCGGCCCGACCAGCGCGGTGATCACGCCGACATTGGCCTGGTAGCCCGACGTGAACAGCAACGCGGCTTCCGCGCGCTTGAGCGCGGCGAGCCGCTCCTCAAGCTCGTGGTGGATGCGCATCGAGCCGGAGATCAGGCGCGAGGCTCCGGCGCCGATGCCGTATGCCCGCGCGGCTGCGACCGCCGCCTCGATTACCTCGGGATGGTTGGCGAGCCCGAGGTAATTGTTCGAGCACAGCGACAGCACGGCGCGCCCGTCGATGAGGATGCGGGCGTCCTGCGGTCCGTCGACGGGGCGCAAAGCGCGGCGGAGTCCGGCGCGCGCGAGCTGCTGCAACTCGCGCGCGAGCTCTTCGTCGTGCCGCATTCGCCACGGTTAGATGGGCATCGGTCGGCCTGTCAACGAAGGTCCACGCGGATGTCCGCCGCCGATCGATGCGCAGCGCGTTTGGCCTCGCGAGCGGTTCGCGCTAGCAGACGCCGCCATGGCCAAGGCGCGCACCGTCTTCGTGTGCCAGAACTGCGGCGCGCAAGCGTCGCGCTGGCTCGGGCGCTGCGCCGACTGCGGCGAGTGGAACACGCTGGTGGAGGAGCGCACCGCCCCCGAGTCGAGGGCGGTGGGCGCCGCCGGCGAGCGCCAGCACCCGCAGCCGATCACCGCGCTAGCCAACGCGAGCGAGCGGCGCAGCTCGAGCGGCATTGGCGAGCTCGACCGCGTGCTCGGCGGGGGCGTGGTGCCGGGTGCGGTGATCTTGATCGGCGGGGATCCCGGGATTGGCAAATCGACGCTCGTGCTGCAGGCGCTGGCGCGCTTTGCCCGGTCCGGGCGCGCGCTCTACGTCACTGGCGAGGAGTCGCCCCAGCAGGTGAAGATGCGGGCCGAGCGGCTCGGCATTGCCGAATCGAATCTGCTCGTGCTGGCCGAGACGCAGATCGGCGCGATTCTCGAGCACGCGCGCGCGCTCGAGCCGGTGGTGCTGGCGGTCGACTCGATCCAGACCATGTTTACCGATCAGCTCGGCGCCGCGGCGGGCAGCATCGGTCAGGTGCGCGAAAGCGCGGCGCAGCTCGTGCAGTTCGCCAAGCGGCAGGCGCTCGCCTGCGTGCTGGTCGGGCACGTCACCAAAGAGGGCGCGTTCGCCGGTCCGCGGGTGCTCGAGCACATGGTGGACACGGTCCTGTACTTCGAGGGCGATCGCGGCCACGCCTTCCGCATCCTGCGCGCGGTGAAGAACCGCTTCGGCTCGACGAACGAGATCGGCGTCTTCGAGATGAAGGAGCGCGGCCTGCACGCAGTGGCGAACCCGTCGGCGCTCTTCCTGGCCGAGCGGCCGGTCGACGTGCCGGGCTCCGTGGTCATCGCCAGTCTCGAGGGGACGCGGCCGATCCTGGTCGAGCTGCAGGCACTGGTGTCGGCGAGCTCGCTGGGCACGGCGCGGCGGACGACGCTCGGGTTCGACCCCAATCGCGTCGCCCTCCTGGTGGCGATCCTCGAGAAGAAGATGGGCTTGCAGCTCACCGGGCAGGACATCTTCCTCAACGTCGCGGGCGGCGTGCGGCTCGATGAGCCCGCGGCCGATCTCGGCGCCGCGCTCGCCGTCGCATCGAGCTTTCTCGACAAACCCATCGATCCGCATACGCTCGTGGTCGGCGAAGTCGGGCTGGCCGGCGAGGTGCGCGCGATCAGCCAGGCGGAGGCGCGCGTGCGCGAAGGTGGCAAGCTCGGCTTCACCCGCTGCATCCTGCCGGAGAGCTCGCGGCGCCAGCTTCCGGCCGTCACCGGCGTCGAGCTGTGCGGGGTGCAGTCGCTCAACGACGCGTGGGAGCTGGTGTTCTGATCCGCACCGAGCTCCCGGCGCGATGACAGTGCGCCGGCGCGGCGCCGGGGATGATCACGCGCGGGCGCGCATGGCGGCGCGAAACAGGTAGATCAAAACGGCGCACGCGGCGATGTAGCCACCGCCGATCAGGGCGAAGATGAGATCCGCGCGCACCTGGAAACGGCGGCTCAGAAACAGCGCGAGCGCGATCACGCACAAGGCGCGGACGCCGATCACCGTCATCGGCACCGCCGCGCGCCGCAGGCCCTGAAAAGCGGCGGCGATGACGATGCTCACGCAGCCGAACATGTATGACGGTGCGACCAGGCGGAAATAGCTGGCGCCAATGCGGTGGATGTCCGCCGAGTCGGTGAACAGCCCGAGCCAGAGCGACGGCTGCCATGTGACCAGCAGCGCCGGCGGGGCGGAGACGGCGACGGCGAGGAGCGAGCACTGGAGCACGTACCGCTCGATCAGCTCGGGCCGCCCCGCGCCGGCGGCCATGCCCACCAGCGTGAGCGCGGCGGTCGAGATACCTAGGCCCAGGGAGAAGATGAGGAAATCGAGCCGCGTGCCGAGGCCGTACGCGGCGAGATAGTCGTCGCCATAGCGGGCCAGGACTCCGGTGAGGACGATCAAGCCGAGGTAACTGAGCCCGCCGGTGAGCGCAGCGGGCAAGGCGACACGCAGGATTTCGGCGGTGGGCTGGCTGCGCAGCCGCGGCAACGTCAGGCTGGGTCGCAGGGGAGCGTAGCCGCCGAACAAACACACCGCGCGGGGGATCAGTCCGACGAGCTGGCCGCCGAGCATCGCCAGCGGGGCACCATTCAGCCCGAAGCCGGCGCGGAACATGAGCAATGGGGTGAACGCCACCTGCAGGATCATCGAGATCGCGGCTCCGAGTGCGGCGACGCGGACATTGCCGCCCGCGCGCAGGATGCCGTCGATGGTGCCGACCACGAGCATGATCAGCAGCCCGCCGAACAGGATGCGGCCCAAACCGACTGCCTGCGCGAGCACCGTTCCGCGCCCGCCCATCGCGCGCAGGATCGCCTCGCAGCCGAGCTCGCTGAGCAGCGTGCCGGCCAGGGCTAAAAGCACGGTCAAAGTCAGTGCCTGTTCCGCGAGCTCGCGCGCGTGATGCGTGCGGCCGCCGCCGAGCGCCCTCGCAATCGCGGCCGAGACGCCGGCCGCCAACCCGTTGGAGAGCACGGTGAACAGGACCAGCGCGATCGGGAACACGAGCGCGAGGGCGGCGATCGCCTCGTCGCCGAGGCGGCTGACGAAGTACGTCTGCAGGACGTTGACGCCGGCGGCCATCAGCATGACCGCCGTGGTCGGCGCGGCCAGGCTGATGATGGTGCGCAGGGGCGGCTGGGCTAGCATAGAGCGTTCAGGGGTTGCGGGATTAGGGGGGCTGGGGAGCGCCCAGCCGGACCGGCACTAGACCCGTTCCGAACAGTGAACCCGCCGGTCCGTTGCGCCAGCCTTCAACTGCCCCACACTTGTTCGCGCGCCCGAACCCTAGCGCCCCAACCCTAACCCAGTAACGCCTTAACCCCTATCTTCGTAGCCGGCGCACTGCAGGACCGGCAGCCGGGGATAGCGGGCGAAGCGGGGGTCGTCAGCGGCCCGCCGGCAGAGCAGGAAGCTCGAGCCGCGGCGGTTGTGAATCAGCTGTCCGTGACGGCAGGTGGCGCACAGTCCGGTGGAGGGTCGATCGGGGGCCACGGGGCGCGCCGGCGGCTACGACGGGGTGCCGCCCTGGGCGGCCGCGAGCGCCTGCCCGTACTCGATCCGCGCGTCGGCCCTCAGCTGTTCCAGGAACTTCTGGATGACCGCCGCCTCCGCCTGCGACCGCAGGCGATTCTCCACGGCCGCCTTCTCTCCTTCGAATCGGGAGTCATCCGGCGGCGTCCGGTCGGCCAGCACAGCGATGACCGCGTCGCCGTTCACGTCGTAGACCTGTGGCGCCACTGGTGCTTCGGGCGTCAGCGCGAAGGCGGCATCCTTCAGCGCCGGCGCCATGCCCAGCCCAGGCAGGTAGTTCCCGAGTCGGCCGACATTTTCGCTGCGTTCGACCTTGAGGCCCTGCTGCTCGGCGACGGCGTCGAGAGTCGTCTTCTCCTTCACCTCGGCCAACATCTCGGCCGCGCGCTGTTTCGCGAGCTCGGCGGCCTTCTTGGTTCGGAGGTCTGTCTCGACGTTCCCGCGCACCTGCTCGAGTGTCGGCAGCCCGGACGGCAGGCGCTCGACTACGCTCACGATCGCATAGCCGTTCGCATCAGAGGCGATTTCGCTCACCTGGCCCGGCTCGGTATCGAAGGCCTGCTTCACCACCTCCGGCCGGTCACCCATCCCGGCGATTGGCTCCTGCTCGGCAAAGGGCGGCGGCGTTTGGACCGTGAGGCCCTCGTCGGCCGCCACCTTCTCGAGCGTCTCACCGTCGAGTAAGCGCTCGTGCGCGGCCTCGACGCGGTGCAGCGCCAGTTGCCGGGCCTGCTGGGTCTTGAGCATCTCGATGATCGCCGGTTTCACGGCTTCGAGCGGCTCCTGGTGAGCGGCGGTCTTCTCCTCCAACTTGATGATGTGCAGCCCCGACTCCGTCTCGACGACGTCGCTGATCTGCCCGGGCTCGAGCGCGAAGGCGGCGGCCTCGAACGTGGGATCCAGCGCGCCGCGGCCGAACCGGCCGAGGTCACCGCCGTTCTCGGCGCTCGGATCCTGTGAGTGCTCCTTCGCCAAGGTGCTAAAATCGGCGCCGCCCTTGGCCTGCGCGAGCAGGCCTTCGATCTGCTGGCGCGCCGCGGCTTTCTCGGCCTCGCCCGCGGTCGGGGCTACGCGAATCATGATGTGCCGCGCGCGCACCTCCTCGGGCTTGGTGTACTCCTCGAGGTGTGCGTCGTAGTACGTCTGCACATCCGCGTCGCTCGGCGTGACCCGCGCGGCGAAGTCCTGCGGCCGGAACTCGAGCACCTGCACGCGCACCCGCTCCGGCTCGCGATACTGCTCCATGTTCTCGGCGTAATAGGTTTGGAGGTCGGCGTCGCTGAGCGTCACCTGGTCGACGAACTTGGAGGCGGGCACGCGCACAAAGCTCAGATTCAACCGCTCGTTGTCGAACCGGAAGCGGTCCTTCGCTTCCTGGGGGCTGACCTGCACGCCCTGGCGCAGAACCGTTTGCAGCTTGTTGACCAGCAGGCTGCGGCGCTGCAGCTCCTCGTAATCGGAGGGCTTCAAGCCGTTCTGCCGCAGCACTTCAATATACGCGTCCTTATTGAAGCGGCCGTCGACCTCGAACTCCGGCCGCGCCGCGATCCAATCGCGCAGCTCCGATTCGTCCACCTCGAGGCCGAGGCGGTCGGCCTCCTGGAGGAACAGCTCGGTCGAGATGAGCTGCTCGATCGCTTGCGCTTGCAGCATGTCCGCGGGCGGGCTGCTCTCGGGTGAGACCTGCTGGTAGAACTTGGTGAGATTTTCGTAGGCGCGCTCGAAGTCCTTGCGCGTGATGATCTCGTCGTTCACCCGCGCGGCGATTTGCATGCGATCGCTGCGCATCGTCCCGACGCCCCAGAAGATGAAGACGAAGCCGATCAAGCCGAGCGCCCCTTTGATGAAGAGGCTGCCGCGGTTCTTGCGCATTGAATCCAGCACTGCTCAGCTCTCCCTGCGAAGCGCAGAACGATAAAGAACGCTTGCGCCAAAAGCAACTTGCGCGACTGCAACCTTGCTCGCGCGGCGGAATTCTGGTACGCGCCAGCTCTTACTCATCACGGGCAAATCGAGGCTGGCGGCGGATGCTGAACTTCCTGCTGGGCATGTTCTCGAACGATCTCGCGATCGATTTGGGGACGGCGAATACGCTGATCTACGTCAAAGGCGAGGGCATCGTCTGCAACGAGCCCTCCGTCGTCGCGGTGCAGAAAGACACCCGCGGCGGACGCCGCGTGTTGTCCGTCGGCGCGGAGGCGAAAAAGATGCTCGGCCGCACGCCGGGCTCGATCGTCGCCATTCGGCCGCTGAAGGACGGCGTAATCGCCGACTTCGACATCACCGAGGCGATGCTGCGGTACTTCATCCGCAAGATTCACAACCGCCGCGCGCTGGTGCGGCCGCGCATCGTCATTTGCGTGCCGTTCGGTGTCACCGAAGTCGAGAAGCGCGCCGTGAAGGAGTCCGCGGAGTCCGCCGGTGCGCGCGAAGTCTACCTCATGGAGGAGCCGATGGCGGCGGCGATCGGCGCCGGCCTGCCGGTGACCGAGCCGACCGGCAACATGATCGTCGACATCGGCGGCGGTACGACCGAGGTGGCCGTCATCTCCCTCAAGGGCATCGTCTTCTCGAAATCCGTGCGGGTCGGCGGCGACAAGATGGACGAGGCGATCGTCCAGTACATCAAGCGCAAGTACAACCTGCTGGTCGGCGAGCGCACCGCCGAGCTCATCAAGCTGACGATCGGCTCGGCGTACCCGGGCAACGAGATCCAGACGATGGAGATCAAGGGCCGCGACCTGGTCGCCGGCGTCCCGAAGACGGTCGAGGTCTCGGACGAGGAGATCCGCGACTCGCTGCTCGAGCCGATCAGCCAGGTAGTGGACGCCGTGCGCATCGGCCTCGAGCGCACGCCGCCGGAGCTCGCGTCGGACATCGTCGACAAGGGCATTACGCTCGCGGGCGGCGGGGCGCTGCTGCGCAACCTGGACGTGCTGCTCCGCGAGGAGACCGGCCTGCCGGTGCAGCTGGCCGAAGACCCGCTGACGGCGGTCGTGATGGGCGCTGGGAAGGTGCTGGACGAGCTGACGCTCCTGAAGGACGTCACGATCCAGTGACATGGAGTTTCTGAGCCGCCACCGCGTCCTACTCACCTCGGCCAGCCTGCTCGTCTGCTCCCTGCTCCTCCTCTCCGTCAGCGTCCGCGCGCAACCCTATCGCGATCCCTTCGGGCGGTTCCTGCTCGACGCGCTGGCGCCGTTCCAGGTCGTCTTCAGCTGGTTCGGGCGCAGCGCCAGCCGGGTGTGGTCGGGCTATTTCGATCTGGTGGACACGCGCGGCGACAACGAACGCCTGCGCGCGAAGGTCGACGAGCTCGAGCAGCAGTTGGTGCGCCTCGGTGAGCTCGATCTCGAGAACGAGCGCCTGCGCGAGTTGCTCAACTTCCGTGCGCCCCTGCAGGGGACCGCGTACGGGGCGCGGGTGATCGCGCGCGACCCCGGGCCATTGTCGAGCGTGCTGACGGTCGATCGCGGGGCCCGCGATGGGGTGCGCCGCGGGATGGCAGTGCTGACCCCGCAGGGCGTCGTCGGACGCGTGGTCGACGTGAGCCACACCGTGTCGCAAGTCGTGGCGTTGACCGATCGGAACAGCGGCATCGACGCGCTCCTCCAGCGCAGCCGCGCCCGCGGCGTCGTCCAGGGCGCCGCGGACGGCGCGTGCTACATGAACTACCTCATGCGCGATGCCGACGTGCAGATCGGCGATCGGGTGCTGACCTCGGGGCTGGACGGCGTCTTCCCGAAGGGAGTCGCCATCGGCTCGGTGATCGAGATCGGCCACCGCCATCGCGGCCTCTTGCAGGCCGCGGTGGTGAAGCCGAGCGTCGACCTGAACCAACTCGAAGAAGTGCTGCTCGTGGATCCGACCGCCACGCTGATGGACGAAGTCGATCCCGAGCTTTGATCGAGAGCGCATCCCGAGCGCACAGGCGCCGCAGTGCGCACAGCCGGCTCGCGGACATTGCAGAACACAGGGGCTTCGGGGGGAAGGCCGTCCGGCCGAACGCCGTTCGCCATTGCGGGCACAGTACGGAATCAGGGACACGCGACCGCGACCACATAATTGCGAACGGCCAACAGCATGAACACGCGCCAGCGAGGCGCCGGCCCGCGGCGCTCAATGCACCACGGTCTGTCGCCCGCGCAACTGCGGTGCGTTCTGCGCACCGCTCCCGTAGAGCGGTGTGACGTGGCATCTTTTCGAGCGAGATGCGCGCGCTTGCCGTGATCGGCCTCATCGCGGGGTTCGGTATCCTGCTGGAGACGACCCTCCTGCACGCGCTCCCGACGAGTCTGCAGGTTTCGCCCGATGTGCTACTGGTGCTGTGCGTCTTCCTCGGGCTGCGCCGCCACACCGTGGGCGGCGCGCTTGGGGCGTTCGCGCTCGGGTATCTGCAGGACGCGGTGTCGGGCGGCGCCGCGGGGCTCAACGCATTCGCCATGGTCGTGGTCTACACGCTCGTCTACTTGACCTGCCGGCGTTTGTGGGTGGACAACGTGTTCTCCAAGGTCGTGTTGGTGTTCTTGGCCGCATTGGTAAAGGCGACCGCGGTGCTGACCGTATCGTTTGCCTTCGGGGCGTTCGACGCCGCGTGGGGGCCGGCGCTCGCGCGCTCGCTGGCCACCGCTGCGCTGGCCGCGTTGGTCGCGCCGCCGATCTTCGCGCTGCTCGACGGTGCCCAACTCCGCGAGGCGCGCGAGGTGCCCTGATGCCGATGTTCGGCGCCTATGAGGCGTCGCCAGCGGTCCGACGGCGCATCGCCATGTGCGTCGCCCTCGTCATCGCCGCGGTGTTGCTCCTCGCCGGGCATCTGTGGACGCTGCAGGTGCTCCACGGCGAGCAGATGGCGGCGCTCTCGGAGAACAACCGCATCCGGCTGCGCCGCGTGCCGGCGACGCGCGGGCGGGTGCTCGATCGCACCGGAAAGGTGCTGATCGACAGCCAGGCCTCATTCGACGCCGTGCTGGTGCCGGAAGATGCGCGCGATCTGCCGAACGTGGTCGAGACGCTCGCGCAGTTTCTGCATCAGAGCGCGGGCGAGACCCAGGCGGTCCTCGATCGCGCCGCGGGCCGCCCACCGTTCCAGGAAGTGCTGGTCAAACGCGGCCTGGATTACGACGAGGTGGCGGCGATCGAGACCCATCAGCTGGAGCTCCCCGGCGTGAGCCTCCGCGTAACCCCCAGCCGCAGCTATCCGCACGGGCGGACGCTCGCGCACGTGCTCGGCTACGTGGGCGAGGTCACGTCCGCCGAGGTCGAGCGCAGCCAGCGCTATCGCCCGGGAGACCTGATCGGCAAATCCGGCCTGGAACGGGCATGGGAGGCCGACCTGCGCGGGGTGGAGGGCGGGCAGCAAATCGAGGTCGACGCGCTCGGCCGTGAGCTGCGCGTGCTCGACGAAGCGGAGGCGGAGCCCGGGCGCACGCTCGTATTGTCGGTGGACCTCGAGCTGCAGCGGGCCGCCGAACAGGCGATGGAAGATCGGGTCGGCGCCGTGGTCGCGCTCGACCCGCGCAACGGCGACGTGCTGGCGATGGTCAGCCAACCTTCATTCGATCCGAACGAGTTCACCCGCGGCATGAATGCCGAGCGCTGGCGGGCGCTCACCGAGCACCCCCGGCATCCGCTGAACGCACGCGCGACGCACGGGCAATACCCGCCCGGCTCGACTTTCAAGATCATCGTGGCCGCCGCGGCATTGGAGGAGGGGATCATCAATCCGTTCACCCGCCTGCACTGCCCCGGGCACCTGCGATTCGGCAACCATACGTTTCGTTGCTGGCGCAAGGGCGGACACGGCTCCGTGAACGTGCACGACGCGTTGGTCGGATCGTGCGACGTGTTCTTCTATCAGGTCGGCTCGCGCCTCGGCGTGGACACGATCGCCCGCTACGCGCACGCCTTCGGCCTCGGCGCGCCGACCGGCATCGCGCTGAGCGGAGAGCGCGGCGGTCTGATGCCCGACAGCGAGTGGAAGAAGCGCCGATTCAAGCAGCCCTGGCACAAGGGCGAGACGCTGTCGGTCGCGATCGGCCAGGGGGCGGTGACCGCCACGCCGCTGCAGATGGCACAGGCGGCGGCGACCATCGCCGTCGGCGTGCGGTATCGCCCGCGCATTGTGCAGCGCATCGAGGACAACGACGGTTCCGTCGTGCGCGAAATTCCGCCCGAGGCAGTCTCGACGCTGCGGGTGCGCGAGACGGTGCTGCGGCAGGTGCAGGACGCGATGGCTGACGTCGTGTCGCGTGGGACCGGTAGCAAGGCGAAGTTGCGCGACATCGAGGTCGCTGGCAAGACCGGTACGTCGCAGGTCGTGCGGATCGGCAGCACGCGGCGCAAGGCGCACGAGATGGCGTGGAACGAGCGGGACCACGCGTGGTTCATCGCCTTTGCACCGATCGAGGAGCCGAAGATCGCGGTGGCGACGCTGGTCGAGCACGCGGACGGAGGCGGCGGGGCCGTCGCGGCGCCGATCACGCGCGATGTGCTGGAAGCCTTCTTCTACCTCCAAGCCCAGCAGGAGGGGACGCGCGTTGCTCAGAATTGACCGCCGACTGCTGGCCCACATCGAATGGCCGCTGCTGCTGCTCGCACTCTTGGTCACCGCGGCCGGCTTGCTGACCATCTGCAGTGCCACCTTTCGCGGCGACCGCATGCTCACTGCGTTCGTCGTTCGGCAGGCAACCTCCGTCGGGCTCGGTCTGGTGCTCCTCGTGATCGCGGTCAGCGTGGATTATCGGATGCTGAGCCGCTATGCGATTGCGCTCTACGGCGTGCTCGTTGCGGCGCTCGCGCTCGTGCTGGTGGTCGGGGTGAGCGGCGGCGGCGCGCGGCGCTGGCTCGGCGCCGGCTCGTTTACCGTCCAACCATCGGAGTTCATGAAGGTCGGAGTCGTGCTCGTCCTCGCCCACGTGTTGCACCGCTGGGCCGGAGAGAGTCGCTTGCCGCTGCGCCGATTGATCGGCCCGCTGGTGCTGATCGCGGTGCCGTCGCTGCTGATCCTGAAGCAGCCCGACCTGGGAACGGCCGTGGCGCTCTGCCTCGGGGCGTTCACGGTCCTGATGGTCGCCGGGCTACCCGGTCGGCTGCTGCTCGTGACCGCGCTGGTGATCGGGCCGTTGCTCCCCTATGCATACCATCATCTGAAGCCCTACCAGCGGAACCGCTTGGTGAGCTTCATGGACCCCGCAAAGGACCCGCTCGGGACCGGGTATCACGTCCTGCAGTCGCAGATCGCAATCGGCTCCGGCCAGGTGCACGGCAAGGGCTACCTGAACGGCACCCAGAACAAACTGAGCTTCCTCCCCGAGCAGCACACCGATTTCATCTTTTCGGTGTACGCCGAGGAGTGGGGATTTCTCGGCGCGATCGGCCTGCTGCTGCTCTACCTGGCGCTGATCCTGCGCGGCGCCTACATCGCCAGCCGCGCGCGCGACAACCTCGGCGCGTTGCTGGCCGCGGGCCTCACGGGGACGATCTTCTGGCAAGTCGTGATCAATATTGGGATGACCAGTGGAGCACTGCCCGTGGTGGGCATCACCCTGCCGTTCTTCAGCTACGGCGGATCGTCCATTCTGGCGCTGTTCACGTCCATCGGGCTGATGATGAATGTGAGCATGCGCCGGTACGCGTACTAGAGACCGGGGCAGGGGGCCGCCGCTCAGGGCCGGCCCGGGGTCCCGACGCGACGTTCAGGTGATCGCTTCGTCAATTGCCGTCACCAGGTTGGCTTTCGGCACCGCGCCCACGATCTGATTCGCGACCTGGCCACCTTTGAAGAGGATCAGGTTCGGAATGCCGCGCACGCCGTAGCGCCCCGGCGTCTGCGGGTTGTCATCGACGTTCATCTTCACGACTTTGAGACGGCCGGCATATGAGACCGCCAACTCCTCGACCACAGGCGCGATCGCTTTGCACGGGCCACACCACGGAGCCCAGAAGTCGATCAGGACCGGCGTCGTGCACTTCAGCACTTCTTGTTCGAAACTCTGGTCGCTGACTTCCAGCACGTTACCCACGGCCTTCTCCTTTCGAATGGGCGCCGACCCTAATGACGCCTGACGGGGTGCGCAAGGCGGCGCCTCGCGCGCGGTCGTTCGGATTCTGGCCGGCTGGGCTCAAGCCTACCGGCCGCCGCGGGAATGTCCAGCACTCCCCGGTCCGGCGGCTACACCCGAAAGGCGGCACGCGACGAGCGGCAGGTGAGTGCGTACGGCCCGTGGCGTTCATCCGCCGATGGCTGGGGGCCGACCGGCGCCCGAAACTCGGATGAGTAGCGGGAAGGCGGGCTAGCTCCTGTCGGTGTCGGGCAGGCAGCTTTCAATTTCGTTCAAGCGTGAGAGCCGCTGCCGCAGGCTGAGCTGATCGCGGACCGTGGCGAGCAAGCGGGTTCGATCGACTGGCTTTGGGATGAAATTGGCCATCCCCGTTCGCATCGCCCGCTGCTTGTAACGGGTGAGATCGTAACAACTGAACGCAACAATCGGGATGTTGCGTAATTCCTCACGGGCCAGGATGTTCTCGGCCAATCGGTAACCGTCCATCCCCGGCATGTGCAGATCGAGGAGGATCAGATCGACCGTCCGCTCCTGCAGCACTCGGAGCGCGTCCCAGCCGCGGTCGACGCACACGCATTCATAGCCCTGACCCTCTAAAAAACGCTGCGTGATGATCAGGTGATCTCGCTCGTCGTCGACCAGCAGAATTACCGCGCGATCCGAATCGACCTTCTGATCCATGTCGCCCCCTCGCCTCGGGGTTAAAGCATGCCGCATACCAACGGTGCGAGTCCGGGGCTAGTAAGCGGGTGCCGCTGCCGCGAAACGCCGCGCCGGCTAGTAAAATGCGCCAACCGTTCGAGCAGCGTGAAAATGTTGACGCAATCGCGCGGTCGGCTGGAGCTTCGCGCAATCGGCCCGTTCGCCGCAATCGCCGGGACTGACAGTCTGCGAGCGGTGCGCTAGGTACGGGCTGGTGTCCACCGTCGCCGAGCCGTCGGAGCAGATCGCGCGGGAGGTAGAGCGCCTGCGCCGGGAGATCGAAGCGCACAACGTGCGCTACTACGTGCACGACGCGCCCACCGTTTCAGACGCCGAGTACGACGCCCTGCTGCGGCGCCTCCAAGAGTTGGAAGGCCGCTTTCCGCAGCTGCAGCGCCCGACGTCCCCGACCCAGCGGGTCGGCGCCCCCGCATCCGCGCGGTTCGCACCGGTGCACCATACCGTGCCCATGCTCTCGCTCGACAATGCCATGGCGGAACCGGAGCTCCGAGAGTTCGACGAGCGGGTGCGGCGCCTGTTGCGCCACGAGGGACCCATTGAGTACGTGGCCGAGCCGAAGCTCGACGGGCTCGCGGTTGAAATCGCGTACGTCGGCGGGGTGCTCGAGGTCGCCTCGACCCGCGGGAACGGGGTCACTGGCGAGGATGTGACCGCCAACGTCAAGACCATTCGCTCCCTGCCGCTGCGGTTGCAGGCAACCGGTGCGCCGCCCATCCCAGCCCGGCTCGAGGTGCGCGGCGAGGTGATCTTCCCGCACGCCGCATTCACGCGCCTCAACCGCGAGCGCGAGAAAGCCGGCGAACCGCCGTTCGCCAACCCCCGCAACGCGGCCGCGGGCTCGCTGCGCCAACTCGACCCGCGCGTCACCGCGAGCCGCCCGCTGGACATCTATCTGCACAGTGTCGGCGTGATCGACGGGGCCGCTTTCGAGTCCCATTGGGCATTTCTCACCGCACTCCGCGCCTGGGGCCTGAAGACGAACGAGCACAACGCGCTGCTTTTCGGCGCGGATGCGCTGGTCGAGTATCACGCGGCGATGGCGCAGCGCCGGGGTGAGCTCCCGTACGACGTGGACGGCGTCGTGGCGAAGGTGAACGGCCTCGACTTGCAACGCCGCCTCGGCGAGGTGTCGCGCTCGCCGCGCTGGGCGATCGCCTTCAAGTTCAAGGCGCCGCAGGCCGAGACGCGCGTGCGCGATATCGTCGCCTCCGTGGGTCGCACCGGTGTGATCACCCCGGTGGCCGAGCTCGAGCCGGTGGCGGTCGGCGGCGTCACCATCTCCAGCGCGTCGCTGCACAACATCGACGAGGTGGAGCGCAAGGATGTCCGCATCGGCGATGCGGTGCTCATCGAGCGGGCCGGCGACGTCATTCCGTACGTCGTGCGCGTGCTCGCCGAGCACCGCACCGGCCGTGAGCGGCGATTTCGCATGCCCGAGAATTGCCCGGTGTGCGGCAGTGCGATCGTCCGCGAGCCAGGTGCGGCCGCATACCGCTGCATCGGCTTGCGATGCCCCGCACAGCGCCGAGAGCTCGTGCGCCATTACGCCTCCAAGCACGCGCTGAACATCGACGGGCTCGGCGAGAAGCTGGTGGCGCAACTCGTCGACCGCGGGCTCGTGGAGGACGTGTCCGACTTGTACCGACTGACGGTGGCCCAGCTCACCGGCCTCGAGCGCATCGGCGACAAATCGGCCGGCAACCTCGTGGCGGCGATCCGCGCGACCATGGAGCCGCCACTGGACCGTTTGATCTACGCTCTGGGCATTCCCCAGGTTGGCGAGCGCACGGCGCGCGTGCTGGCCGACCGATTCGGCTCGCTCGAGGCCCTGGCCGCTGCCGAGGTGGAGGCGCTTACGGCGATCCGCGATATCGGGCCCGAGACCGCGCGCGAGATCCGCGCGTTTTTCGAGCTGGACCAGAACCGGGCGACGCTGCGACGGTTGCACGAGGTAGGGATACGGCCGCGTCCGCCGGCGCGGCGGCGTCAGGGCGGCCCATTGCAGGGCAAGACATTCGTCCTCACCGGTGCGCTGTCCGCGCCGCGCGATGCGGTGATCGCGCGCATCGAAGCGGCAGGGGGGCGGGTCAGCGGCAGCGTGAGCCAGAAGACCGATTACGCGGTCGCCGGCGCGGATGCGGGGAGCAAGCTGGAGAAGGCGCGCAAATTGGGGGTGGTCATCGTCGATGAACCCGGATTGGAGAAGCTGTTGAAATGACCGGCGCGCAAGGCGATCCGAGCGGCGTCCGCCTCATCATCCGCGGCGTCGTGCAGGGCGTCGGCTTTCGGTATGCCGCGGTGGCCGAGGCGCGGCGGCTCGGCCTCGCCGGTTGGGTGCGCAACCAGCCGGACGGCTCGGTCGAAGTCGTGGCCGCCGGAACAGCGGAGATGGTGCGGTCGCTCGTCCAGTGGTGCCACCGCGGCCCGCCGAGCGCGCGGGTGCAAAGCGTTGACGAGCTCGCGCTAGCGCCACCGCTGCCCAGCGGGGAGTACGGGATACGGCGATGAGCTCGCTACTGCGGATATCTACCCGCTCCGCGCTGCGCATAGGGCGACCTGGGGGGTTTTAGGCGGCTCTAACCACCGGCTGACCCTCCGGTGACGGCATCGCGCGCAACTCTTGCGGGCGTCGGTCCAGGCGCTAGTGTCAATGTCGTGACTCGTTCGTTCAGACCGTCGAAACGCCGCCGCACGCGCGGCGATCTCGACACCCTCGTCTGCGAAGCGCGCGCGCAGGCGGCGCGCCGGGCGGAGGGGTACCGCGAACGGTCACTCGCACTGCATGGATGGATCTGCGCCAAGTGCGCGCGCGAGTTCGAAGCGGACACGCTGCACCTGTTGACCGTCCACCACAAGGACGGGAACCACCACAACAACCCCCCCGACGGGAGCAACTGGGAGAACCTCTGCGTGTACTGCCATGAAGACGAGCACAGCAGAGAGCGGCTCGCGGATTACCTGAGCGGACGCGACGACTGACCGCGCCGCGAGGGCGCCATTCGCTGCGCCCTCGCACGTGGGGTGCTCCCTCGCACAGGGGGTGCCCGGGAGATCGTGACAGGGCTCCAGTTTGGCCCGGTCGCGTGACACTCGCGCAACGCCCGCGTGGCATCTCGGTCTCCTAGCCGCGCGCGTTTCTCGGTTGGCCTGTGACTTGCTGTTGCATTCCTGGCGAACCGAGCTGAGCGGAAACACCAACCCAATGACACGGTGGAGAGCAAAACATCTGCACAGGCACGGGGGATTCTCGCTGATCGAGCTCCTGGTCAGCGTCGCGATCTTCGGGGTGCTCAGCGCGCTCGCGTTGCCCCACGTGGATTTGCGGCGCCAGGACGTGCAGAGCGCCACCAAGCAGGTGATCGCTGACTACCGGTGGGCCCGAACCCGCGCGATCACCAGCGGCGACCACTTCGCGATCACCTGGACGGGCGGCAGCGCGTACGAGATCCAGCGGCTGAAGGAGAATGCCCAAGGCACGTGGGTGGTGGATACCGTGGTGAAAAGAGTGCAGCTGCCGTCGCACATCACCACGTGGTTCACATGGCCGGCAACCCAGGAATTCAACACCCGGGGCATGATGATTTCGACTACGTGGCCGGTGTGGCAGCTCCTCTATGACACGCAATTCAACGGCTGGCACATGTTCTCGGTCTGGCCGTCCGGGCAGGTCTATGAAGAATATTGACCGCGGCGGTCGGTTCGCGAACGAACGGGGCGTGTCGCTGATCGAGACGGTGGTCGCACTTGGCTTGTTCGCGCTCTCGGCGGCGACAATGGGCGAGTTTCTGGTCACCCACATCCGGCACGCCTCGAACAACCACCTGCAGACGCAGGCGTATGCGCTAGCGGAAGAGCAGCTCGAGGCGACCCGGGCGCTCCGGTACAACGACATGGTGCCGAGCACGAAGACGGTGACCGTCAGCAATGTCGCGTACAAGATCGTCACCACGATCGACGCCGATGTGCCGGCCGACGGCTTGAAGACCATCCACGTCGACGTGAGTTGGAAGGACCCGCAAGGGCCGCGGAATGTGTCGCTGCACACGATCTATACGGAAGTCCGCCGTTTCTGATCAGGCGGGCTTCAGCGCGCTCGAGCTGCTGGTCGGTGTCATGCTGATGGGCCTCGCCGTGGCGACTACTAGCGGCATGTTCTTGGCCAGCAAACACCAGATGCGCATGCAGACGCGCGAGCTCGAAACCACGCAAGCCGCTCGCGCCGCCGTCGACATGATCGTGCGCGATCTGCGCCTGGGCGGGGCGTGCCTGCCCGTCACCGGCGAATTCATCTCGCTGAGCGGATCGAACTCCGGCAGCGAGGATCAGATCGTGACGCGCACGGGCCTTACGCGGCCGGACCTCTCATGCATCCGCAGCACGGTGTCGATCGGCGCAACCGTGCTGGCGGGCGGCACGCGGGTCGCGGTCCAGGCGTCCGAAGGCTTCGCGCCGGGCATGCGCGCGTACATCCGGCACCCCGATGGCGACGGCGAGTTCCTGGACATCACGGCGGTGCCGTCGGCGACGGAGCTGACCAAGGGCACTACCCTGAGCCGCGATTATCCGGAGACGAGCGGCGTGTACGCCATCGACGAGCGGCGGTTTTTCCTCAATTGGTGGTCGAGCCCGCGCGGCATGCTGCCGGAGCTGATGCTGCAAGTCGGCAGCTCCACGCCATCATCGTTCGCCGTCGGCATCGAGAAACTCGATTTGCGGTATCAGCTGCGCCGCAACTGTCCGCCGTGCGACGTGGTGAACATCCCGATCGACAACGAGGAATGGTCGATCGTCGAGCAAGTCCTGGTGAGCGTGACGGCGCGTTCCGAGCTGCCCGATACGAACGGCAAGTACTATCGGCGGACGGTCGCGGTCGGCGTGAAGCCGCGGAATCTGCTGCCGCAGTAGCCGGAGAGGATGGCGGTGCGAACTGGTACGGACAATCGCGGCATGGCGTTGATCGGCGTGATCGTGCTGACGGCGCTGCTGCTGTCACTCGCGGCGACGCTGGCCATCAGCGTGCGCTCCGACACGCAGCTGCGCGGCACGTTCGCGAGCGGCGTCAGCGGTTTCTACGCCGCCGAGTCGGGCTTGAATCTCGGCATGGGCGAATACCGCAACATCTTCCTGAACTACGAGATTCCCAACGGCGCTGACTTCGATCCCCGCACGGTCGCGGTGGGGGACCGCACCGTGAGCTATCAGCTCTCCGAGCGGCCGGGAAATCCGCAGAACATCGTCATTCCCTCGGGCGAGGTGTTCGCCGGGCTGCATTCGCTGCAGTACCGCTATATCGTCAGCTCGGAGGCCAAGGACGTCAACGGCGACATCGAGGCCAGCGTCGGCGCCGAGTTCCTGGTCGGGTACATCCCGCTCTTCCAGTTCGTCGCGTTCTACCGCAACGATCTGGAGATCCTGCCCGGGCCGGCCATGGTGTTGAACGGGCGCGTGCACACCAACGCCAAACTGTATCTGAACGCGGGGGCGACGCTCGACATCAACGACAACCCGGCGCAGCAGGTATTCACCGTGCAGGTGTCATCGGGACAGGGGATCTACCGCGGGCGCAAGAACACCACCGAGTGCACCGGGACGGTGAACGTCGACAAGCTCGAGGACAAGGTCTCGCCGTTCAACAACCTCGATCCCAAGACGCTCGACTGCAAGAACGGCAGGACGCGCGAAGTGCCGATCTCCGAGTTGGCCGCCTGGAAAGGGTCGATGATCCGCGACATCGGCAACATCGCGATCCCCGAACCCGACATCATCAAGCCGCCGGCCAGCCTCAGCGCCGGCGGCGATATCGAGCCGGGCGTGTACTGGACCAAGGCCGATTTGCGCATCGTGTTGCACCTCAATGAGCCCGGCCAGCTGCCCGGCGGCGCCGTCTTGCCGCACCGCATCGACGTGCTCGACGTCGGCGGGGTTCAGGACGTGGCGCGCACGGCGGCGCTGCACGCGTTCATGGCCGACGGTCAGTGGAACAGCGGGAGCGTGGCCGGGCGCGGTCCGAGCTCCTATCCGGGCACCATGCCGATCTTCTATACCGACGTGCCCTTTTTCGGCGGCAGCGGCTGCGCGCACGGGACCTACGCGTGCGCGAACAGCAATACGAACAGCTACAGCCCGACGCTTCCGGCGCCCGGCTCGCCGAACCCCCGCGTCATCGGAGCGGCCGGTGCGTACACCGAGCTGATGGGGACGGGGGCGGTTCCGGGCGGCGCGTTCAACTTCGACGGCGATTACCGCCGCGGGGGCTGGTACAACCACCGCGAGCGCAAGTGGATGATCCTCCTGAACATCAACGTGCGCGACCTCATGCGGTGGAACGCGCAGAACGGCCAGCCGTTTTTCGACAACGCCGACTCGACCGAAGGCGGCATCGTCATCTTCGCCACCGTGGTCGGCCCCGACTCCGGACGTGTCAACAACTACGGCGTGCGCGTGTTCGGCACGGCCGACGTGCCCCTCCCGGGCGGCATCGGCGTGTCGGCGGACCCGACCGGAGTGACCGTCGCCAGCGATCAGGCGATATATGTGATCGGCGATTTCAACCGCGGCACCGCGGGCGGTGGCACGGCGCGCCAGCCGGCCTCGCTCGTCGGCGACAGTGTAAACGTGCTGTCGCAGCGCTACTGGCGCTCCGGTATCGGCGCGATTTGCGGCGCCAACTGCTGCACGGATCAGTTCTGCCGCGACGGCCAGAGCGTGCGCTCGCTCACCGACGCGACGCGCGATGCGCAGAACACGTGGATCAACGCGGCATTCCTCGGCGGGATCGATACGACCACAGTTGGCAACTACAACGGCGGTTTGGAGAACTACCCTCGCTTCCACGAGGACTGGGCCGGGCGCACGCTGACGTACCAGGGTGCGTTCGTGTCGCTCGGAGAGGCCGAGCACGTGAATGGCGCCTGGTGCGGAACCGGCGGCAGCAGCAGCAGTGGCTGCAACATTTATGAACCGCCGACGCGGCTCTGGAATTTCGACCCCGGATTCAACAACGTCGCGAACCTGCCACCGCTGACGCCGCGCTTCGTCTACGTCCAGCAGGTACTGTTCACCGAAGACTTCAAGTAAACCCGTTCCGCAACTGCGCGAATGCGTCCGGGCACATCAACCAGACGCGGCCGCCGTCCGCTCTAGCCGCGGACCTCCGGATGCACTGCATGGCGGTGCTCGGGACCGGGCGCGCCCACCAGACGATTCCTGTGCCACCGTGCGGGCACGAGGCGATTCCGCACGCGCTCTTCGCGCCAAACTTGTGCTTGCGATGGCGGATGCACGCCGCATAATCACAGGATGCGCGGGCGCTATTGGGCGTTGCTGCTGGTGATCCTCGGGTGGCCGATTGCCGCAATGGCACAGCCGACGTTCACGCCCGTGCAGACGTTTACGCCGGTGCGCACGGTGACGCCGGTGCTGACGTTCACCCCGATACGGACGCAGACGCCAGTCCTGACCTTCACGCCGGTGCCGACGTCCACGCGGCCCGGGCGCACGGCGACGCCGTTGCCGAGCCTCACGCCCACGCGCACCGCCACGCCGACGGCGACGCGAACGACGACTCCTCCTGCCCACACGCCCACGGCGACGCCGACGCGCACCTTCTTCCCCACCGAGACGCCGACGCACTTCATTCCATGCGTCGGCGATTGCAACGGCGACGGCACGGTCGTGGTCAACGAGATCATCATCGGCGTGGTCCTGGCGCAGGATCCCACGGGGCTGCCCTTTTGCGGCGCTTTTGACCCCAATGGCGATGCGATGGTCTCGATCGACGAGCTCGTGCGCGCCGTGGCACTGGGGTTGACGGGTTGTCCGTGAAGCGGCGGCCTCAGGCGGTCGTCATCGGTGACTCGGCCGCGCCTGCTCGCGAATCCCGCCTGGCCGAACGACTGGGCGCACGGCTGGCTGAGCTCGGCTTCACCCTGATCACCGGCGGCCGCGGTGGCATCATGGCGGCCGCGAGCCGAGGCGCCACACGCGCTGGCGGCGTTACCGTCGGGATCGTGGCGACGACCGCGCATTGCGATGCGAATCCGTGGTGTCAGATCGTGCTGCCGACTGGCCTCGGGCATGCCCGCAACGCGCTGACGGCGCTCGCCGGCGATGTCGTGATCGCCGTCGGCGGCGGTGCCGGGACGCTCTCCGAGATCGCCTTCGCGTGGCTGCACGGGCGGCCGATCTTCCTGCTGGCGGGCACGGGTGGCTGGAGCGATGCGCTGGCCGAAGGACCGGTCGACGCTCGGCGTAGCTCGACGGTCACGCGCTGCACGGATCTCGATGCGTTGGAGGCGGCGCTGCGCCGGCTCCGGCTCCCGGCGGACTGTCAGCCCCTGCGCGGCTGAACCCCCTGACGGGAGCGCCGCGATTTCCCGCGCCCGCGCACGTGGCGGTGCGTACGGGGTTGACGTGAACTCGCGCTCGCGTAGTCTGGCGCGCGGAGGTTGGTGTACGCATGCGCTTCGCGTCTACATCCGTTCTAGCTGCAGTCACATTGCTCCTCACGGGGTGCTCGTCGATCTCGAAGAGCATATCGAGCCCGTTCGAATCCAGCTCCGCCTCGTTCGAAAGCTCATCGGAGTCGTCCGGCGGCCGTGCGGGATATCGCGAGGACGTGGCGGATTACACCCAGGCCTACGTGCAATCCGGTGGCCAAATCGACGCCTTCGAGCGCGGGCTGGACAACATCGCCAAGAAGCACGGCGTGTCGAACTGGGAGGCCGACGAGGACACCTACGTGGGCATCGGTGCCGGGTTGCGGCGGGCGGGAGTGACGCCGGAACAGTTCGCAGTCTGGAAGACGAACCTCTCGCAGGGCGACGCGCAGCGCGCGGCGTGGATGCAAAAGGGCTACTCGGGATAGGCGAGTCTGTGCGGATCGCCGGTTCCGGCGGCTTCGCAAACCGCAAAGCCCACATGGGCCGCGCCGCGGCGCCGCGCCGGCGCCTCGCCCTGATCGCTGCCGTCGCCGCCTCACTGCTGTGCGGCGACCGCGCCTTCGCCGCCGGCATAGATACCTCCATCGCCTATCTGCACATCGAGGCGAACGAGGGAGGGTCGTCGGGCGGGCACGTCGCGCTGGACATCGAGGGCGAGGTCTTTCACTTCCAGCAAGAGCAGGACGGGCTGCTGCGTTTGCGCACCGATCCGCGGCGCGTGTTTCGCATCCGCTACGCGCTGCTCGAGAACCGGCCGGTGCACGTGACCCACATCGCCGTGTCCGCCGACGCCACTGAGCGGCTGCGCCGGGCGTTTACGCAGCGCGCGCTGGTGGAGGAGGCCGAAGAAGAGCGCCGGGCGGCACTCGCCGCCGACGTCGCGTTGTTCGCGTCGTGGCAGCGGCGTGGCCGGGGCGACGCCGTGTCGTTCCCGGTCCGCGCGGCCGGGTATTTCTTCGAACCGGAGTTCGGCGCTGGCAGCGAAGCGGCCGGCGGCTCGCCCGCGCTCGCGGCAGTCCGCGCGCAGGTGCGCGAGCGAAGCGGAGTCGACGCGTTGCCGAAGCGGATCGCGGCGGTGCGTGCGGAGCTGGCGGCGCTCGACTGGCGTGCGGCGCGGCCGACCTCACCGGGGTCACACGACAACTTGCCGAATTTTCCGCCGACCGTCGCCACCCGCTATCGCGAGCTGATCGAGCAGCTGACGGCGCTGGAGGTACTGCAAGCGGCCCCCGCCCTCCACCCCGCTGCGCTGGTGCTCGCGGGGCCACCGCTGGGTGCCGGCGAGCGAACCGCGCTCGAGGCGTTGCGCGATCGGATGGCGACGGCGCTTGCGGCGTTGAGCGGCTCATCGAGACCCGATTGGGGGTATGCGCTGCTGCTCGGAATGGCGCGCCTCGCCGCGATCGAGTGGTCGCTGGCGACCGGTCAGCTCGCCGTGCTCGACGCCTGGCCCGCGAATGCGCCGGCGCCGCCGTTACCGGACGGTGATGAACGGCAGCGCGCTTTTTTCGCGGCGCTCCAGGAGCAGACGGAAGGGGTGTATGCGCGCGCCCGAGCGGCGTGTTTGAGCGCGCCGGATTGTATCGAAAGGGAATACACGCGCCTCGAGACGGCGATGAATCGGCACGTCGAGGTCCGCGACGCGGTCGCGGCCGGGCGCGCGCCGCGGGTGGGACTCGATCCGTTGCTGCCGGCGCGAACGGCGAGCCGCCGCGATCTGGCGGTACCGCGATTGCCAATCACAGCGGTTGTGCGGGAGGCGGAGATCTCGCGCGCCACCCTGGAGGGCCATGTGCGCCACCTGCAGGCCGTGCGCGGCTACAATCTATTAACCCGGAATTGCGTCTCCGAGTTGCTCGCGATGATGCGCGAGGCGTTCGCCGGCGATGGCGATGTCCAAACCGCCGAACGGGCGGCGCTCGGCGGCGGTGTCGGCCGCGAGCCATGGAACGCGATTCCGTTCGTATCCGCCGCCAGCGTCGGCAACGCGTATCGCGTCACTAGCCGCGAGACCTGGCCGTCGTTCATGCAGCAGGCCCGCGCTTCCAAAGCGCGCGAGCAGACCTGGGGGGCGTCGCTGGCCGAAGCCACTGCGTGGAGGTCGACGGCGTACCGCGCGGGGCCGGATGATTCGGCGTTTCTGTTCTTCACCGACGGCGCGGCGGTGATGCGCCCGATCCTCGGCGCGTTCAACGTCGGCGCCGGCGTGATTGGCAGCGCGATCGGGCTGATCACCTGGCCGGTGGACGGCGGCCGCCTACTCGAGCGAAGCTCGCGGGGTATCCTGTACAGCGCGCCGGAGCTGATCTTCATCAACCTCCGCAAGGGCACCACCGCATGGCTGACGGCGGACGAGTTGCGCGCTGTGGACGACGGGCCGCGCGGCGCTGAGCACGCCGCGGCTCACTGATCCGCGCGCGGCTTCAGCTCGATCGTGGTCTTCTTCACGGTGATCCAATCGTCCAGCACGTCGTCGAGCGTCCCGTCCGTTTTCCACTTTTCCAGCACGGCATTGAGCTGTTCGAGCAGCTCGGGGTTGTCCTTCGGCACCGCCCACGCGAGGTATTCGGTCGTCAGCGGGCGGTAGATGCCCCGGAGGTTTGGATTCGAGTTGATGAACCCACCCGTAACCCGCCAAACCGCGGGGGCGTCCTGGATGAAATAGTCGATCTGCTCGTTTTGCAGCGCCCGCACGCCTTCGTCCGTATCGCTGTAGCCGTGCAGCTTGGCCTTCTTCAGATGCTCCCGGGCCCACGCCTCACCCGTGGAGCGTGAGATGAATCCCACGCGCGACTGCGGCCGGTCCATTGCCGCGGGCTCCCGAAGCTCCGGGTAGTCCGCCTGGCGCACGATCGCCATCTGGCCGATCTCGAGATAGGGCTCGGTGAAGTTCACCCGTTGCTTGCGCCTCTCGGTGATCGAGGTGCCCGACATGATCATGTCGATCGTCTTTTTTTCGAGCAGCGCTTCGGGGAGCTCCTCCCACGCCACTTCCACGAGCACGATGCGCCGGCCGAGCGCCTTCTCGAGGCGCTGAGCGAAGTCGACCTCGATACCGTCGAGGTCGCCGTTCTCCTTGAACGCCAGCGGAGGGTAGTTCGGCGCGATGCCGACCCGCAGCGGCGGTGCGTCTGCCGCGAGTGCTGCGCTGGCGATCGCGACGAAGAGCGCCGCCGCTCCGAGCCGGATGGAGGTACCGGAATTCCAACGCACTGCCCGCATCATCGCCTCCGAATCATTGTGCGCCGATCGCCAATCCCCGCGGCCGAAGGGCGCGCCGTGCTTTGCACACGGCGTCACTCGTAGCGCAGCGCCGTGATCGGGTCGAGGCGCGCCGCTTGTCGCGCGGGATAAAAGCCGAAGAACACGCCGACGGCGCCCGCGAAGAGCAGCGCGCCGGCGATGGCGGTGGGCGCCACCAGGATCGGCCAGCCCGCGAAGCGGGCGATCAGCGCGGCGGCACCGATGCCGAGCGCAATGCCGAGAATGCCGCCAACCGCGCTCAGCGTCACCGCCTCGACCAGGAACTGGAGCAGGATATGCCGGGGCTTTGCGCCGACGGCCATGCGGATGCCGATCTCGTGCGTGCGCTCGGTGACCGAGACGAGCAGGATGTTCATGATCCCGATGCCGCCGACCACCAGCGAGATGGCCGCGACGCTGAGCAGCAGATTGCCCATCACCTGGCTCGCGGTCCGTGAGGCGCGCGCGAACTCCTCCATGCTGCGCACAGTGAAGTCATCCTCCTCGCCGGGCTGCACGCGATGGCGCTGGCGCAGCAGTGCAGTGATCTGCTCCTGGGCGGCGGGCATCTGCGACGCGCTCACCGCGCTCGCCTGGATCATGTCCACCGTGCCCAGCCACTCGGCGCCGAGCACGCGGCGCTCGGCCGTGCTGAACGGGATGAAGATGACGTCGTCCTGATCCTGTCCCCACATCGTCTGGCCCATCGGTTCCAGTATCCCGATGATCCGAAACGGTACGCCCTTGATGCGGAGTTGGCCGCCTATGGGGTCCTGCCCGGCGCCGAACAGCTGGTCGACTACCGTGCGGCCCAGCATCGCGACCCGGTGGGCCGCCGCTTCGTCGCTCTCGCCGTAGACGCTGCCCGATGCCACCGCCCACGGCCGCACGTCGAAGTACGATGGTGGCGCCCCCTGGATCGCGGTCGACCAGTTGCGCTCACCGGCGACGACCTGCGCGACTTGCCGCCGGAAGTAACTCGCTTCGGCCACCGCGGGACATCGCTCCCGGATCGCTTCCGCGTCCGCCGCGGTCAGCGTCGACGCCCCACCCCACCCGGAGCGCACGCCCGCCGCCGTGGTGGCGCCGGGCAGCACCATCAACAGGTTGGTGCCGAAGCTGCGAATCTGCGCCTGCACGGCGGCATCGGCGCCGCGCCCGATGCTCACCATGGCGATGACGGCGGCCACCCCGATGACGATGCCGAGTGTGGTCAATGCCGAGCGCAGCGCGTTGCGCCGGAGTGCGCGCGCCGCCGCGATCACGGTCATGTGGAGTAGCTTCACCGGGCGGGCTCCGGTTCGAGCGCCGGCATCCTCCGTTCAGCCGTAGGCGCCGGGTTCCGGACGTCGGTGACGATGACGCCGTCGCGAAACGTGATCACGCGCCGCGCCCACGCGGCGACCTCGGCCTCGTGCGTGACCAGGACCACCGTCAAACCGCGCTCGCGGTGCAAGGCGGCGACGATGTCCATGATCTCCGCCGTCGTGTCGCTGTCGAGATTACCCGTAGGCTCATCGGCGAGCAGCAGCGACGGCTCGTTGACGAGTGCGCGAGCGATGGCGACGCGCTGCTGCTGGCCGCCGGAGAGTTGATTGGGCAGGTGCTGCTCGCGCGCCGTCAGGCCGACGATGGCGAGCGCAGCGCGCGCCCGCGCGCGCTGCGCGGCCGCCGGCGTGTCGCTGTACACCAGCGGCAGCTCGACATTCTCCAAGGCGGTCGTGCGCGGCAGCAGGTTGAAGCTCTGAAAGACGAAGCCGATACGCCGGTTCCGCAGCTCGGCCCGGGCGTCCGCGGAGAGCGCGGGGACGTCGGCGCCGGCGAAGCGGTACGCGCCGCGGGTGGGGCGGTCCAGACAGCCGAGGATGTGCATCAGTGTCGACTTGCCGGACCCGGACGCGCCCATGATGGCGACGAATTCGCCCGCGTGGATGTCGAGATCGATGCCGCGCAGCGCCGGCACTTCGATAGCGGCGCCCAGCCGGTAGATCTTCCACAGGTCGCGGATGACGACCAAGGGCTCGGCCATCAGCGGTAGCGGGGCACGCCGGGAATGCGGGGGCCCTCGCGGGGGCCGACGGGTTGGTCGATGGCGATAGCCACCACATCGCCCGACCGCAGCCCGTCCGACTCCACTGCGACGTGCGTGTCGTCGCGCACGCCGGTGCGCACGGCGACGCGCTCCAGGTTGCCCTCTGCATTCAGCCGCCACACGGCGTGTTCGCCGTCGCGCGACCGGGCTCCATCGCCCGGCGGCGTGAACGTCAGCGCGCGCAGGGGCAGGCGAAGCGCATCGTCCACATGGTCGGTCGTGACCCGCACGTTCGCGGTCATACCCGGCTTGAGCGCGAGGTCCGGATTCGCGACGCCGATCACCACGTCATAGGTCACCACGTTCTGGACCGTTGTCGGCGCGTTGCGCACCTGCATCACGCTGCCGATGAAGGTGCGCCCAGGGTAGGCATCGACGCTGAAGGTGGCCGTTTGGCCCTCGCGTATGCCGCCGATGTCGGATTCGCTCACGCTGGCGTTGACCTGCATCTTCGTCAGGTCCTGCGCGATAAGAAACAGCGTGGGCGTCTGGAAGCTGGCCGCCACCGTCTGCCCCACGTCTACGTTTCGCGCCACGACCACGCCGTCCACCGGCGAGGTGATGTCGGTATACCCGAGATTGATCCGCGCCTCGTCGAGCTCGGCGCGCGCCTGCCGCACGCCGGCTTCTTCGAGCGCGAGCTGCGCGCGCGCTTGCTCGTAATCGCTGCGCGCGATGTCGAGCTCGTTCTGGGCCAACACATCGGTGCCGCGCAGGCGCGTGCTGCGCTGCAGCGTGAGCGATTTGAGCTCGAGGTCGGCCCGTGCGCGCTCGACGCGCGCGGCAGCGGTGGCGAGATTGGCTTCGCCGCGTCGCACCTTCACTTCGAACGGCGCCGGGTCGATTTTCGCCACGCGTTGACCTTTGTGCACCGGCGAATTGAAATCGACGTCGATCGCCTGAATCGGACCGGATACGTACGTGCCGACCTGCACCGTGGTCACGGGATTGACCGCGCCGGTGGCGGTGACGGACGCGCTGATCGGACCGCGGTCGACGCTGGCGGTGACATAGACCTCCCGCTCGCCCTTGCCGCGATATCGCAAGTACGCCGCGGCGGCGAGCGCCGCGAGCACCAACGCGGCTGCGATGATCGCCCGCCGATTCCAGTGCCTTTGCATGACCCCGGTGAGGGTACCAGATCGCCGGTCCGAGTGCGTCGCACTCAACCGCGACCGACTTCAGAGGTCCGCGGGGGTCGCGCAGCCCGCGAGGGATTGCGCAACGGGGGCGCGTTCGGATAGCAGACGCGGCGATGGAACGCTTCACGGTCTATCACAACCCCGGCTGAGGGAAGTCGCGCGGCGCGCTGGAGATCTTGCGCGAACGCGGCGTCGCGTGCGACGTCATCGAGTATCTGAAACAGCCTCCCGATCGCGCTGCGCTGGAGCGCGTCCTCGATCGGCTTGCCGAGCCTCCGGCGGCGCTGGTTCGCCACGACAAGCGGTTTGCTGAGCTGAAGCTGGACGCCAGCGACTACACCACGCGCGAGCAGGTGATCGCGCTCCTGCTCGCGCGTCCGGAGCTGATGGAGCGCCCGGTCGTGATTCGCGGCGACCACGCGGTGATCGCGCGGCCGCCCGAGCGCGTGCTCGAGCTCATCGGATGAAGCAGGCTGTTACGCTGTTCGCAGTCAGGGCGCTCAGCCTCGCCACCGGGCGCAACGAGAGCTCTCGTCGCGCCGCTCCGCAGCGCGAACAGCGAACAGCCTCGCAGCGCAACAGCTTAACCGGCCATTCGGCGGGCCCACGCATTGGCTTCGCGCACTGCGCGCTCCTGGTCGAAGCACAGCAGGCGGCCGTCG
>JBFXHX010000018.1:0-89674 GCA_050176585.1 Binatia bacterium | reverse complement strand
GCTCTCGCTCAAGCGCTGCCGCGGCGCAGCACGCGGAGCGCGGTCGCCGCATCGCCGGCGCGCTGCAGCGCGCGGCGCAGGCTCGCGGACTGCAGCAACAGCGAGACACCTGCCAACGCGTTCAGGTGGTCCTCGACACGGTCGGGGGCCGACAGGACCATCACCATGATCGAGATCGGGACACCGGTGATCGGGTAGTATACCGCCGTCGGCGACGTAGCGAGCGCCGCGACTACTCCGTCCACGCCCTCGACCCGTGCGTGCGGCACGGCCACGCCGATCTCCACGATCGCCGTGCTGCCAACCGCCTCGCGCTCGCACACCGCCCGCACGGCGGGCTCGCCCACGTCCGTCGCCAGTTGGCCGTTGGCGATCAGCGCGTGCGTCAGCAAGCGCACGGCACTCTCGAACGAGTCGGACGGCGGCGATGCGATGACGCCGCCAGCCGCGATCAGATCAACCGCCTGCACGCCCGCCTTTCACCTCGCCGTTCGCCGTGGTGTCGCCTGTCGCCGGGAGCCCGCCGGTCGCTCATGCCAGCACTTCTTCACAAGTTTCGGCGCGACCGCAAGTGGCTGGCTGCGCGCGCTTCGCGCGTCGCAAATTCGCCGCGGTGCCGCCCGGCCGCCTCTGCCGCAGGGATGCCGCACATCGCAGGAGGCCGGCGGGTGGCATTGGCGCAGTGGTATGTGAATTGCGAGCGCGTGACAGCGTGCGCGCAGCTCACGGCCAATCGCCGGACCCGCCCGTACCGCCAGGGGCAGTGACGCTCTCGCTGGAGCTCGGGCAGTGTTGGCCGGGGCTCCGGGTGCCGCTGGAGGTGCAGTCGATCTCTGCGGCTGGTCTCGCGGTGCTGACCGGCTTCTGCGGATCGCTGCGGATCGATCAGGGCGCGGTCGACGCGCAGACGGGCGAGGCCCTGACCTTCGTCCTTGAAAGGAACGGCGAGAGCATGATGTTGCGCGCGAACCTGGTCTGGTTGGAGCTCTCGGGAGAGCCAGACGATACACAGCGTCTCGAGCTGATCGTCGACACGACGGATCAGCCGGGCTGGTGGGAGGTCCAGTCGGCGCTGGCGCTGGACTGAGCAATGGGTCTGTTTTCGCGCCAGCGACGGCCGAGCACGGCCGGCGCTGTTCCATCCACTGAACCGCCGGCCGAGGCTCGCGAAGCCGAGCTCACCGCTGCGCCCGCCCCGGCCGCCGATACCGAGGCGGAGGGCGGGGCCATGCCAGGCGTCGCGCCGGCAGCGCCCGCGGGCGCGGTCGGTGTCGGCGCACTCCGCGATCACCTCCAACAATTATACGCTTCACGTCCGCCGCGGGCGGTGTATGCGGAAGAGGCCGTGCGGCTGCTCGCCCGGGCCACCAGCGCGAAGGCGGCCGCCCTGCTGCTCTACGACGCGCGTAGCGGGCGGCTGCAACTCCTGTCGCACGCCGACCTCGACCGCGACGCGCTCGCCGCATTGAGCGGCGAATCGGCTGCGAGTACGTGGGACATCCCGCTGCGCAGTCTCCGCAACCGGCGCATCAACGTCATCGAAGCCGCACACGACAATCCGTTCGTTCCCAAGTCGCTGACCGCGATCAGCCCGCGCCGGCTGAGCATTGCGGCCCTGCCCTTCTTTCACGCCAACGCGCCAGTCGGCGTCGCGGTGCTGTTCTCACCGAACCCGCGCGGCTTCACCGACGCGGCGCTGACAACGCTCAGCCAGGCGCTGCGCGTCTGCGCGCTGGCGTTCAGCGAGCTCCCCGCTGCGCCAGCAGCGTCCGCCGCGATCGAGCCGGACGCCGCGGGCGGGCAACCGACGCTCCTGCGCGGGCTGGCGGCGCTGAAAGCCGAGCTCGCGCGCTTGACCGAAGCGCTCGAGACCGCCGAGCGCGAGCGCGCGACGGAAGCGGCCGAGCGCGTCACCGCCCAGTCGTTTCTGAAAGCGGCCCGCGAACGCGGCGCCCAGCTCGAACGAGAGCTGGCGGCGCTCCGGGCCGAGCACGAGCGGATGCCCGCTCTCGAGACTCGGGTGGACGAGCTCACCGGCCAGCTCGCGGCCGCCCACGAGGCCGGCGCGGCCGCGCGCGCGCGCATCGATGAACTGCAGGCCCAGCTCACCGACCGCGAGCGCCAGGCGACCGATCTGGATGCGGCATTCTCCGATCTGACGGCACAACGCCACGCGGTCGAAGAACAGCTGCGCGCCGCGTCCGACGCCGCGCGCGCGCGCGCCGAAGAGGTCAGCGCGCTGCGGACAAGCGTCGCGGAGCTGACCGCGCAGGCCAGCCAGGCGGCCGAGCTGCACGCGGCGCTGTCCGCCGCTTCGGCCACGCAGGCGTCGGCCAGCGCGGCCGTCGCGGAGCTCCGCGACGAGCTGCGCGCCGCGCAGAACCAGCGCGCGCAAGTCGAGGCCGAGCTCAGCGCGTTGCGCGCCGCAATGGCGGCAGCGGCCGAGGAGCACGAGCGTTTGCTCGAGCGGCTGGCCGAGAAGGATCTCCTGTTGCAGTCCGCGGAACAGAACCTCAACGCTTTCGACCTCGATGCCGATGACGAAGATGTCGTGTTCGCCATCCAGCGCGACGGCGCGGCGAGCCCGCTCGCGGCGGCGGACGCCCCGGCGGTCGTGCCCGCGCTCGATGGCGATGCGGGAGAGCTGATCGTCCTCGACGACAGCTCGGGCGCGGCGCAGGCGGTCGCGCGCTTGATCGAATTCGGACGCCGCGCGGCCGCGCTGCCGGCGACGGTCGAAGCGGCCCAGCACCTGCGCGGCCGGCAGCTCGCCGGCGCGGCGATCAACCTCGGCGGCGCCGCGGCGTGGAGCATGTTGCGCCATCTGCGGAACGGCAGCGGCATCCCGCACATGCCGCTGGTCGCGTATGCGCTGTCGGCCGACGGGCCGAGGGGCTTCTGGCTCGGCGCGGTGGATTTCGCCATGCTCCCGGTGGCCGACCTCGAGCTTCCCGCGCTGCTCCAGCGCCTCGGGCCGAAGGTGAAACGCGTCCTGGCGATGAGCAACGACATCGACGTGATGAGCGACGTGCGCGCACAGCTCAGCGACGCCGGCATCTCGACCGCGGTCGTGCTCGACGGCCGCCAGGCGCTCGATCTGGTACCGACCATCCGGCCGGAGGCGGCTGTCCTCCATCTGTCGCCCCACTGCGCCGACGTGTTTCGCGCCATCGCCGGGCTGCGCGCGGCGGAGATCTCGCGCGACATCCCGATGCTCTTTCTGCTCGACGCCGAAGCCGAGGCGCGTGAAGAGGCGTTCCTCTCCGCTGGCGTGCGCTTGCTCACCGGCCGCGGCGCGCTGGCGCCGGAGGAATTGGCCGGTCACTTGGCCGCCGCGCTGTAGCGCGGCTTCGCTTCGGAGGCGGCGTCGCGTGCCCCGTGACGCGCGCCCGTCTACGCGTAGCCGCGCGCGGCGAGCGCTGCGCGCGCCACTGCGCGGTCGTCGAAGTCGTACTTTCGACCCGCGATCAGCTGGTAGGGCTCGTGCCCCTTGCCCGCGATCAGCACGATGTCGCCGGGTCCGGCCAACTCGATCGCGCGCGCGATCGCGCTCCGGCGGTCGACCTCGACGAGGTGCTTGGTGCCCGCGGAATCGATGCCGCGCACGCCGGCGAGGATCTCATCGACGATGGCCCGCGGGTCCTCGCCGCGCGGGTTGTCGGAGGTGACGACCGTGAGGTCGCTCAGCGCCACGCTCACCCGCCCCATCAGCGGCCGTTTGGCGCGGTCGCGATCGCCGCCGCACCCGAACACCGTGATGACGCGCCGCGGTCCGAGCTGGCGCGCGCTCTCGAGCAGCCGCTGCAGCGCGTCGGGTTTGTGCGCATAATCGACGGCCACGACGAAGTCCTGCCCCGCTTGCACGAGCTCGAAGCGGCCGGGGACGGGCGGCGCCGCTGCGAGGCCGCTCGCCATCGCGTCCAGGTCGAACCCGAGGCACTCGCCGACCGCCAGCGCCGCGAGCGCGTTGTACACAGAATACGCGCCGAGGTGGCGCAGCCGCACGGGGACGCACCCGCGCGGCGTCGCGGCGGTGAAGGCGACGCCCTCCAGGGTCATGGTCACGTCAGAGGCGCGCACCGCCGCGCGCGCCGACGTGCCGTATGTGAGCAGCTCGCCGCGATTCACGGCGAGGAAATACGCGCTCTCGGGGTCGTCGATGTTGACCACGGCGGTGCCGCGCTTTGCGCCGCTCCCGAGCGTTTCGAAGAGACGCCCTTTGGACCGGCGGTAGTGGTCCATGTCGGGGTGGAAGTTGAGGTGATCGTGGCTGAGATTGGTGAATACCGCGATATCGAAATCGACCTGCACGACGCGGTGCAGCGCAAGTGCATGCGACGACACCTCCATCACGCCGGCGGTGCAGCCGGCATCGATCGCGCGGCGCAACAGCGATTGAAGCAGCGGCGCCTCGGGAGTGGTCTGCTCGGACGGCAGCACCTGCGCGCCCAAGCGGTATGCGATCGTGCCGATGCGCGCGACGCGGTGCCCGGCGGCGCCGAGCACGGCGTCCACGAAGTACGTGCTCGACGTCTTGCCGCTCGTGCCGGTGATGCCCACCAGGGCGAGCTCGCGGGATGGATGCCGGTGCAGCTCGGCGGCCATTTCCGCGACGGCGACCCACGCATCGTCGACGCGGACCGCGGTGACGCCGGGCGGCGTCGCCAGGTCGCGCTCGAGGACCAGCGCGCGCACGCCGGCGTCCACCGCCGCCCCGATGAACTCATGCCGATCGGCGCGCGACTCTCCGCCCTCGGTCCGATAGCCCGGCAGGCAGACGAAGACATCACCGGGCGCGGCGGTGCGCGAGTCGGTGGCAATACCGGTCACGGGCACGTCGAGCGAGCCGTGCGCGGCGACGATGCGCTCGGCGCGCAGCAGCTCGCGCAGCCGCGCCATGGCCGGGCTCAAGCGCTGGGCGGTTCGCCGGGGCGGTCAGCGGCGGTCGCGGCGGAGTGCAGCGGCATCGCGCGCAATTTGGCCGCAACCGCGGGCACGGCCTTGAGCAGCATGTCGAGGCGGGCGCGCTCCGGTCCCACAGCTCCGGCGAGTTGTTGCTCGTAGCGCGCCAGCGCTTCGTCCAGCTCCGCTTCCTTGCCGTCCAAGATCGCGTCGCGCTCGCCAAGGCACGCGTTGATCGGGTCGGCCAGGCTCTCGAGCGCCTTCTCGCCCTCTTCGCCCAGGGCCGCGCCGATCTGCTCGGCCCACAACCCCTGCAGCGCGAGCGTGGCCGGGACCTGCCGGCGCATGCCGCCGGTGAGCTGGTAGAGCTGGTCGGCGAGCGCCGCCACGATCGGAGCACCGCGCCGCGTCACCAGTCCCCGCATCGCGACCAGCTTGTCGCGAAGGCGCTGCACGCCGAGCTCGTCGGCCAGCACGCGGACGAGCTGCGTGAATTCCTCCTGCGTGAGCGTGGCCATCTCGTGCGCTCTTGCCTGCGGCGCGGGAGCGTGTCAATCGGCCTCCTCTCGTGCTCGTTCTTCGCCTGCCGCGGCGCGCCGCTTGCTCGTTCGCCGCCGCGCTCCTGGTCGCCGCGGCGCTGCCGCTCGTCGTGCTTGCGGCGGAAGTTCCGTCGCTGCGGGTCGCGACCAGCGGCGATTACGCGCCGTTCAGTGTGACCGCCGCGGACGGCCGCCGCGCCGGTCTCGACATCGCCGTCGCCGAGCGGCTCGCGCGCGATCTCGGCGTGCGGGTGGAGTGGGTGCGCCTCGCCTGGCCCGAGCTCGGCACGGCGACCGCGGCGGCCTCCTTCGACGTCGCGATGAGCGGCATCACGATGCGGGCCGATCGCGCGATGGTGGGCGCATTCACGCGCCCATACGCCACCAGCGGCGCGATGGTGCTGGTGCGCGCGTCCGACGCTGCGCGCTTCGCCGACATCGACGACCTCGACCGCGCGGGCGTGCGCATCGCGGTCAATGCAGGCGGGCACCTGGAAGCCGTCGCGCGACGCCGCTTTGCGCGCGCCGCGATCACGCCGATCGCCGACAATCAGGCCGTCCCCGCGGCGCTGCGCCGCGGGGACGCCGACGCGGCGGTAACCGACAGCGCCGAGCTGAGCGCCTGGCTCGCACCCGACGTCGTGGCGCGCGGGCCGTTCACCCGCGATTACAAAGCGTATCTCGTTCCCGCCGCGCGCTCCGCTCTGGCCCGGCGCATGGACGATTGGTTGAGAGACCGCGAAGCGGACGGATGGCTCGACGCCGAGCGCCGGCGTTGGCTCGGCGCCGATGCACACCTGGACGCGGCCGCCGCCGCGCGCCAGGCGGTCGCAGCGCTCATCCGGCTCCGCCTGGCGCTCATGCCCGATGTCGCGGCGGCAAAACGCGCCGCCGGGCTGCCGATCGAGGACCGCGGGCAGGAGGCGCGCGTGCTCGAGCGGGCGCGAGCACAGGCGCCGTCGGCTCCGGCGCGCGCGGCGGCGGTTTTTGCCGAGCTCATCGAGATGGCGAAGGCGGTCCAGCGCGCGGCTGAGCCCACCCCGACAGCGCACTCCCTCGAGAGCCTGCGCGCCGCCCTCCGGCGCATCGACACCGCGCTGTACGGCGAGCTGGATCGCTTGCCCGCGAGCCCCACCGCCGCGTGGCGCGCCGCCCTCGCCGACGCGTTGCCCGGCGCCGATGCGGCGGCGCTCGATCGCTTGACCGCTGCGCTCGCTGCGCCCGAGCACGCCGCCCCGCCGCAGGGCGCGCGGCGCGCACGCGGCGCGCGCTGACTGGCGCGAGCGCAGCGGCCGGGTTAGTGACCGCATCCGGTGGCGCACCCACTGGAGCGCCGATGAGGAGATGATGCGAATGATCACGCTGTACCACTATCCGCAGAGCCGTTCGCTGCGCGTGCTCTGGCTGCTCGAGGAGCTCGCCCTGCCCTACCAGCTCGAGGTGCTGGCGCTCGGGCCAACCGGTCTGCAGAGCGAGCGCTACCGGCAGATCCATCCGCTCGGCAGAGTGCCGGCGCTGCGCGACGGCGACGTGCTCATGCACGAATCGGGTGCGATCCTGGAGTACCTTCTCGAACGCTACGGCGACGGTCGCTTGGCACCCGCCCCCGACTCGCCCGAGCGCGCCACCTTTCTGCAATGGTTCCACTACGCCGAAGCCACGGCGTTGCCGCCGCTCTCCGATCTGGCCCAGCATTCCGTGCTGAAGCCGGAAGCCGAGCGCATCGCCGCATTGGTGCCCGATGCGATCGCGCGCGCCCGCGCGAGTATGGCGGTGGTCGAGGGCGCGCTCGCCGGCAGGCACTACCTGTGCGGGCGCGAGTTCACGGCCGCGGACATCATGATGGGCTACACCGTGCAGCTGGCGAAGTGGTTCCATGTGATCGGCGAGGAGTCGCCAAATCAGCAGGCCTATCTCGCCCGGCTCAACGCGCGACCCGCCATGCAGAAAGCGCTAGCGCCGGCGAACAGGTGACGAGGCGCGCCGAGTAGCGGGGCGGCGGTCGGACGCGCTCACGACCGCTTCGCCGCGCGGCCGCAGCTAGTCGCAAGCGTCTGCGACGGGCGCTCCGGAAGCCGGGCACTTGCCCGCGCTGAGGTCCGCGCAACTGCATTCGCAAAAGCCGCGGTCCGCGCCTTTGCCCGTTCCTTCCGCACCGACCCACCGCGGGCAGCATTTCTGGGCACCTGGGCACGTGCCCTCACAGCGCACGTGGTCGGGCCGCTTCGGATTCGGATCGGGCACGATGAGGGTCGTGCACTCCTTGGGCGGCGCCTTCTCTCCTGGACACCCACACCAGCTGGTCACCGGCAAGGGGCCGCCGCCGTCCGGATCCTCCGAGAGCACCTTGCAGTGCTTCTCATCGGCGCAGTTCTTCTGCTGGACGCAGCTCTTTTCATCGATGGTGCGGACATTCACGCCGCGGATGTTGGCGAGAATGCGCGCTTGGCCCTTACACGCCGCGGCTGGCGTGGTCGTCGGCGTGGGTTGCGCCGATGTCGTCACGGTCGGCTGAGGCGATGTCGTCGCCGTGGCCGGAGCCGATGCCGTCGCGGTCGGCTGAACCGGGGTCGTTGGACTCGGCTGAGCGGAGACCGGAGTGCGGGGGCCGATCACCGCGATTGCAGCCGCCATAGTGAACGGAACAACTGCGAAGCGCTTCATGCGAGCCTCCTCTGCGAGATTCGCAGCACCGGCGCTGCGCGAATCTGTCCCACCGCGCGAGGCGTCCGTCAAGAACAACACCGCGCCCGCGCAGCGCGACGTGCGATCGCCCGGATCGGGGCGAACGACGGGTGCGCTGAAAGGCGTTGGGCTGTGCGCGTTACACTGTCGGATACGAGCAGGCGGGCGGCCGCCAAGATTTTCCGACCGAAACAGGCGCCCAACAGCGAACGCTCTTCACTCGCTTACACGCTCGCACCGAGCCGCTCGACGTCGAAATCTCCCGTGCGTTCCATGCATCGCTGCGACCAACATGGCGGCGGCCCCGTTGTGCGGCAGCCGCGGACAAACCCTCGCGCCCGAGCACGATGAGCTGCTTCGACTATGCTTCCGCCGTCGTCGCATCGCCCGCGCACGGTCGTCAACCGGGCGCCGAAGACGGGCGCGCCAGTGCGCGGGTCGATGATGCGGTGGGCGGCGGTGATCGCGGGCGGCGTCGCCGGCGGCTCCGGTCGGCGGCAGCGGTCGACGAGCGGTCCGGCCGCCGGATCGAAAGCGCCGCCGGTCGCGGCCGAGAGCTCCCGCATGCAGCGCAGCGCGGCGGCGAGGACATCGCTCAAACCATTGGCCCCTGACCCGCGCGCGCTTCCAAGCGGACGAGGCTCGCCTGCGGGGCCGCCACCTGGCGAGCGCGCTCGTCCTCGTCGCGTCCGCCGCGCCGGCGGCGAGGTTCCGCACCGGAACGCCAGTGACGGGCACGGTGCTGCAGGTGATCGTCGTCGCGGACGACGCGGCCGCGGCCCGCGCGGTCGGGGCGGCGCGGGAGTGCCGCGAGCGATTCGGTCCGCTCCGGGCTCTCGAGGTTTCGACCGCGCGCGGCCGCGGTGCCGGGGAAGCCGGCCGCCTCAAAGCGGCGCGCCGCCGGGCGACGCGCTGTCCAGGGCGAGGTCTGCAGCCGCGGAGGAGCGGCGCGCGCGCCGCAGGGCGACGACGAGCGCGACCAGCGCGCACAGGAGCAGCAGACCCTGTGCGGCAAGCGTTTCGATCGTCGGATAGAGCCCGAGTGCCTCGATGCGCGGCACCCAGGCCACCGGCGTCGTCGACGCGACCCCGCCTCCTTGCAACTCGGCGATGCCTTTGCCGGCGAACACCACCGCCAGGTAGTAGAGCAGCACGCCGGTGGCGAGGAAGAACGGGCGCATCGGCACCCGGCGCCCGATGCGCTGATAGAGCGCGTAAATGACGGCGAGCGCTGCCGCGCCGCCCGCAAACCCGCCCGCGATCGCGGGGAGCTGGCCGGGCGACGACGCGATCAGCGCCTTGTAGAAGAGCACGGTTTCGACGCCCTCGCGGTACACGGCGAGAAACGAAGCGCCGGCGAGCGCAAGGAGATTGCCGCGGGCGATCGCGGATTTGACCTTGCCCTGGATGTATCGCTGCCAGCGCTCCGCCTCCGCTTTGGAGATCAGCCAGTAGCTGACGAAGAACAACACGGCAGCCGCCAGCAGCATCGTCGCGCCTTCGATGACCTCGGCGGCGGCGCCGCTGGCCTGAAACAACCGCACGAGCGCGTACGCCGTGACCAAGCTCGCGACCACACCGCCCGCGCCGCCCCATAGGATCGGCGCCCGCAGCGAGATCATGCCCGTCTTGGCCGCGTAGGTGAGGAGCGCGCCCACGATCAGCACGACCTCGAACCCTTCGCGCACGATGATGAACGCGGCCTGGAACGCCGCGTTGGCCGCTCCGGCGGCGCGCGGTGCCATGGCCTCGCGCGCCACGGTGAGATCGGCCTGCATGGCGGCGACCAGCGCGGCGGCTTCGGCTTCGCCGCCGGGTTGGCTCATGACCGCGCGCAGCTCCCCGAAGCGCCCCTCCAGGCGCAGGGCCAATGCCTGATCCGACAGGGCGAGGGTCTTCTCCAGCGGATCGAAGATGAAATACGCATCGGACGCGATGTACACGGCACGTTGGTTGCCGGCGCGGTACGCCGCCAACGCCTGCTCTAACATGCGGCTCGTTTCGGCGAGCGCGTCGGGCGACGAGACCGGCGCCGCGGCGGCCGCCGGGAACTGCGCCTCTAGCAGTGCGGCGCCGCGCGCAGCCGCCGCGCTTACCTCCCTGCCCGGCCCGCGGGCCTGGATCAGCCGCGCGAGCTGCTGCACCGCGGTCTCGAGCTCGCGCCCCGCCGCGGCGTCGCGCGCCGCGAGCGCGCTCTGCACACGCGGCGCCTGCGCCGTCACCTGGCCGAGCAGGACTTCGCTCTCGATCAGCCCCTGCGGATCGGGGGTACCGCCGGCGGGCACCGCGGCGCCGTACTCGTCCGCGAGTAGCCGGAGCAGACCGGTGTAGCGCACCACGGCGCCTTCGTCGGCGGCGAGGGCGCGCGCCCCATCGTCGCCGCCGAGCGACAACAGCCGCGCGTACGCGACGGCGGACCGCATCTGCGCTTCGCTCAAGCGGCCGGCGAAACCCGGCATCGCGGTGCCCGGTCGTCCATCGGCGACCAGTGCGTACAGCTCCGCATCGGTGGTGCGGGCCAACGTGGCGGGGTCGTTCAAAGCGCGCATCGGCGACCGCAGCACCTCACGGTAGGCGCCATCGCCCGCGCCGGCGGAGCCGTGGCACCCGGCGCAGGCGGAGAGATAGACGCCCTGCCCCTCGCTCCAGTTCGCCGGCGCGCCGTGCACCGTCCAGAGAAAGCTCACCAGGTCCCAACGCTCTTGCAGCGACAGCACGTCGCCCCACGCCGGCATCGCCGACCTGCTCCGGCCGAGCGTGATGACATGGAAGAAATCGAAGGGAGTCTCGTTCTGCATGAACGCCGGGTCGGCGAAATTGGCCGGCGGGGGGACGAGCATCGACGCGGTCGGTCCGCGACCATCGCCCCGCTCGCCGTGACAAGCGGCGCAGCTCTCCGAGAACAGCGCGCGGCCGCGCGAGGCGGACGGCGGTGCGGGCGGCCAGACCGGCTCGCTCACGCCCGTGCTGGCGCTGATGGCCGCGCTCAGCGCCGCGAGCTGCTCGCGGACCTGCGCGGCGGGCTGCTTCTCCGCGATCAGCGCGCGCGCAGCGGCAAAGGCCGTCGCATTGGCAGTGGCGTCCGGCGCGGCGCTGCGCAGGCGCGACTCCGCTTCGTCGAGAAACGCGCGCGCCTCGGCATACTCCAGCTCATTCACCACCCGGCCGTCGACGACGCCTTCCCGGTACTCCTCGGCGGCGACGTTGAGCAGCGTCAGCGCGCGGCGTACGTCCTGGGCGCCGGGTCCCTCGATCGCGGCGGTCGCGGCAGCGGGCAGGAGGAGCAACGCCGCGCAGAGTGCGGGCCGACTGAGGGCACGGAGACAGCGGCGCATAACGACGATACTGAAAATCAATTTCAGTAAATGCGCGGCGCGCTGTGGATGTCAAGACAACGCTGGGGGACGCGCGCGCGGCCCCGCGGCGGCATCCCACCGCGGCGGTGCGGCCGCGCTCAGGCGGTAGCGCTGTCGTGCTGACCGCCGCGCCGGCAGTCGCGGCACAGGCCGTACAGCTCCATCTTATGCCCCGTGAACTGGAAGCCCAGCCGGCGCGCGGTCGATTCCTGCAGCTCCTCGATGCGCGGCTCTTCGAACTCGACGATCTTGCCGCACTGCTCGCAAATCAGGTGATCGTGGTGGCGCTTGGCCGCGTTCTCGTAGCGCGCTTCGCCATCGCGAAAATGGCGCTCCGCAGCGACCCCGCATTCGGTGAGCAGCTTCATCGTCCGGTACACGGTGGCATACCCGATGCGCGGATTCCGCCGGCGCACCTCGTTGTACAGCTCCTCGACCGAGATGTGCCGCTGGACTTCGAGGAAGGCTTTGACGATTGCGTCGCGTTGAGCCGTGGACTTCAGGCGCTGCGCCCGCAGGTGATCCTTGAAGCGGGTGAAGCGATCATCCGTGCTGCGCTTCGCTTCCGCCATTCCGAGGCCCTCTTGCCGCGGCCCGCTCGATCAACGCGCGCGCGGCTGGCGAGAGATAAATGTCCTCGAGCGAACGGTTGGCGAGCTCCTCTACCAGCACCTCCAGCTGTGCGGTCACCGGCAGAGCGCGGTCGAGGAGCAGCATCTCGTCTTCGCCCAGCCGACAGCGCCCGCTGCGCACCCGGTATCCGACCTCACGCATGAGGCGCTCTTCGCGCACGCGCAACCCCGTCTTCTCCGCCGCCGCCTTCAACTCATCGAGCAACGCGGATTGCGCCGCCGATGGAGCCGCCGCCTTCGCCGCCATGGCGCCGAACCTAGAAGAGGGGCGCCGGGATGTAAAGGCAACGCGCGCGTGCGCCGCGCACGCACGCGCGTGCTCGCGCTGCTGTGCCGCGCCGCGCAGTGTTGCCGCCCGCCGCCGCACCACGGCCGGTGCGCCGCGCACATGCGGCTGGCTCCACCCGCCTCGGCCGTGCTAACGGCCATCGCACATGATTAAGACGATCCTGGTCGGCATCGACGGCTCCGAGCACGCGCGCACGGCGACCCGTTACGCCGTCTGGCTCGCCCAACGGCTGGGCGCGCGGGTGGTCGGTCTGCACGTGGTCGACATCGTGTCGATCGAGGGCTCGTTGTTTCACGACATCTCGGGGTCGTTGGGCTTCGAGCCGTATCTCGACTTCTCATCGAAGATGCGCGGCGTGCTCGAGGAGCGCGGCCGCGCCCTGCTCGAGGCGTTCGCGGAGGATGCGGCGGCGCACGGCGCGCGCGCGGAGACCGTGCTCGCGATGGGCATCGTCGCGAACGAGATCGCCGAGCGCGCGCGGACCGCCGACCTGGTGGTCATCGGACGGCGCGGCGTCAACGAACGCTTCTCTACCGGGCTCCTCGGCGGCACGGCGGAGAGCGTCACGCGCAAGAGCCCGAAGCCCGTGTTCATCGCGCCGCTCGCGTTCGTAGAGCCGCGCAAGCCGCTGCTGGCGTACGACGGCAGCGCGCGCGCATCGGCGGTCATGCAGCAGGCGGCCGAGTTCTGCGCCACGTTGGCATTGCCGCTGACGGTCCTGACCGTGAACCGCGACGAGGAGGCCGGCCGCCGCGTGCTCGCGGAAGCGGAGGCGTACCTGAGGCCATACGGGCTCCAAGTACAGCTCGAGCTGCAGCAGACCGGCAATGCGCCGGAGCGGATCGCCAACTTCATCCGCGAGCGCGGCCACGACCTGCTCTTCATCGGCGCATATGGCCACGGGCGCATCATCGAAATGGTGCTCGGCAGCACGACCGAGTACGTGCTGCGCAACAGCGACTGCCCGGTGTTCCTGCACCGCTGAGCCCGCACGCGCGAGCGCGGGGTGAGCGAGCGCGCGACCCGGCCGGTGACGGCGGCGCCCGCGGAATCCGCTCGGCGCTCCGGCGCACTCGTCGCGCGCCTGTTTCACCGGCTCCTCGCGGCCACGTTCTGCGCCGCGTGGCTCTCGCTCGGCCGGCAACTGGACGTGCTCGTCGGCAGCCACGGCCTGCTGCCGGCCGCCGGCTATTTGGCCGACGCGCGCGCGCACGGGCTCGGTTGGCTGACGTTGCCAACCGTCTTCTGGCTCGACGCCAGCGACCTCGCCCTGCGCGGCGGTATTTGGCTCGGCGTGGCCCTATCGGCGGCGGCGTTCCTCGGCTGGCGGCCGCGGCTGTGCACGGGGATCGCCACGGCGTTGTACCTGTCGTACGCCACCGTCGCACAGAGCTTTCTCTCTTTCCAATGGGACAACCTGTTGCTCGAGTGCGGCGCGCTGGCGGTTCTGCTCCCGACCGATCGGCCGGCGCCCTGGGTACACGCGCTCTTCCGGCTGCTGCTCTTCAAGCTCTACTGGGAATCGGGAATAGCCAAGTGGCAGTCGCCTCTCGGTGACTGGCAGGATGGCAGCGCGATGGTCTGGTATTACGAGACCGCGCCGCTGCCGACGTGGATCGGGTGGTATGCACACCACCTGCCGCAATGGTGGCATCACTTCGAAAGCCGGGCCGTGCTGCTGCTGGAGCTCGCCGGTCCACTGCTAGTCTTCGGCCCCCGTCGAGCGCGCCTGTGGCTGTTCGCCGCGTTCGGCGCGTTTCAACTGGCCAACGTGGCGACCGCGAATTACGGCTTCTTCGTTTATCTCGCCTTGATCCTGCAGGTGTTTCTGCTCGCCGACGCCGACCTGCAACGCGTGCTCGATCGGCTCCCCACGCGCGGGCGCATCGCGCGCTCGGGAGCGCCGGCGCGCGCCGCGCCCGCTGAGTTGCGCCCTGCCTTGGCCGTGCTCGTCACCGCGATCTACGTCGGCATCTCCGCCGGCGATGCGCTGGCGACGTTTGCGCCCGGCTACGCGCCGGCTTCGCTCTACGCGCTGCTGCGTCGCGTGGCGCCGTGGCGACTGGTCAACACGTACCACCTCTTCGGTCAGGTGACCCGCGAGCGCATCGAGCCGCAGTTCGCCGTCGAAAGCGACGGCCAATGGACCGAGCTCATGCTCTGGTACAAGCCGGGAGATGTGCAGCGCGCGCCGCCCATCGTGGCGCCGCACCAACCGCGCGTCGATTTCCAGCTCTGGTTCTACGGGCTCAGCTTCACCCGCGGCACGCCGGGCTACGTCGGCGCGCTGCTGGAGCGGCTCTGCCGCGACCCGCAAGCAGTGCAGCCGTTGTTCGTGCCCGCCCTGCCAGCGCGGCGGACGGCCGTGAAGATCCTCTTCTGGCGTTATCGCTTCAGCGACCCACAGACGCGCGCCAGCACCACCGCATGGTGGGAGCGCGAGCTCGTGGTCGAGACTCGGCCGATGTCCTGCGCTCCCGCCCGCTGAGCAGGGAATCGCAAGCGCGCCGCGTCAAGCGGCTGCTGCCTCTTCCACCTCGAGGGATGGAGCGGGCATCGGCGCGAAAATCGGTTCGCTGTTGCCAATCAACTGCTCGCGCAGGCGCTCAGAATCGACGTTCAGCATCTCGGCGATGTTCTCGAACGCGTACGGCCATTTGCGATCGGTAGAGGCTACCCAGTTGTACGCCTCCATGAAGAGGCGCTGCTGGCGACGGCGCTTGGCGAAGCGATACTTCTGCAGATCGATCACGGCTTGCCAGACCACCGACAGGACGAGCGAGCGTTCCGGCGAGACGTATCTCGTCCGGTGCCAGATGTCCTGAAACTGTACGGGTAGGGCCGGCTCCGAGGCGATCAACTCCTCCGGGATGATCACCGGCGACATCTTGGGAACCATTCGTAACCGCCTTCTCGGCCTTGGCCGATGCGCGCATAAGTCGCGCTCTGTGTGACATTAGCAACGCTGCATCAAGTTCAGCGTGGCATTCGTGGTCGCTTATCATAGACGTCCCGCGTCCACAATAGGAAATTATGGCTGCGGGCAGCGACCGCGGTCGTCTTGCGGTTACGACGGGCGGCGAAGGGTCATTCCATGCCGAGCTTGGCGCGCCCTTCCGGAGAGATCATGTGCGGATTCCAAGGCGGATCCCATACCACCTGCACATCCGCTTCCTCGACGCCGGCAAGGCTCTCGATGCGTCGCTTGGCGTCCATGGAGATCGCGTGCCCCATTCCGCAGCCCTGGGCGGTGAGCGTCATCTTGACCTCGACGCGGCTGCCGCCGCTGCCCGCCGGCAGCACGCGCATGTCGTAGACCAGCCCGAGGTCGACGATGTTTACCGGGATCTCGGGATCGTACACGTGGCGCAGCTGCGCCCAGATCGTGTCTTCACTGACGGGTGCCCCGTCCGCCGCGGCATCGTCGGGCTGCGCATTCTCGAGGCCGAGGGCATCCGCGTCGCAGCCGTCCACCCGGAACAAGCCGCCGAGGCTCGGAATCTGGAGCGTGTAGCTGCCGCCGAGCGATTGCGTGATGATCGCGGTCGTGCCGGCGGGGATGCGGACAGCGACGCCCTGCGGAATCTGTACCGCTTCACATTCGCGGCGGGTCTCGATCTGCTCGTACGCCATGCTCGCCTCCGTTCGCTCGGTGATGAGGATCGACCATGGGACCCGCCGCGTCAATGCGGGTGGAGCCCGTGTTCCGCGGCTGGCGGCGGCGAGCCCATCGCCCCCGCGACCCGTCGATGACCCTAGCGGAGCCTCGGCTTGGCAAGCGTTCCGCTCAGCACGCGCGGCGCGTCCGGCTTGGCACCCCGCGTCGGCGGGGGCAGGAGCGCCAGCAAAGCGGTGATCGTTTCGGGGCTCTCATTGCCGGGGGCGATGGACACCTTGAGGTTCAACACGCTGTCGGCGATCACCGGCCGCAACGCAATCTGGCCACTGCCGCTGATCTTCAGCTCCGGGCCACTGGCATCCAGTTCCTGGATCTCGAGTCGGCTCCCCTGCAGGCTGAACTTCAGCGTGACCGTATCGAAGTGCAGCGCTGGCACTGGCAGCTGCTTCCATTTGGCGTCGACCATGCTGCCTTGCGAAAGCGTCAGCTCGCCGGCGGCGCGCATTTCGCCATCGCCATTGTTCGGCGCCTCGAGGGTGGCGGCGCCGCTGAGACGGCCGGCGATGTGGCCGCCGTTCAGCAGGGATGCGAGCAGCGGATACCGCTGCAGCTGGAGGCCGTCGATGGAGACGGTGGCGCGATTCACCTGGCCCCCGTGGAAGCTGCCGTCGAGACCGCCGCCGTAGGTCGGACCGCTGATGTGAAACGAGCGCACCTGGCCGTCCAACAAGCCGTCGAAACCCGGCCGCAGGTACAGGCCCTCGGCACGGAAGTAGTCCGGCTGCTCGGGATGGAGCGGCGCGACGCGGACGTCTTGCAGCTCGATGCCGCGCCACCACGCAAAGCGCGCTCCGCCGACGTCGATCCGCAGGCCTGGCACGTCGATGGTGCGCAGGACGCGCTGGACGACCGCGCCGTGCGGGAAATTGGCGAGCAGGAACACCGAAAACAGCACGCCCGTGTACAGCGCGTACAGCAGGGTGGTGCGTGTCGCCGCGGCCTCGAGCCACTCAAACGAGGGGCGCGGCACTCGGAGAACGGGGAGCCGCATGGCGCGATCAACCGGCCGGAACGGGTTCGCCCGGCCCCGGCGCCTTGTCGGCGTCCAGAGAGCGCAACATGGAGACGGTCGCGGTCACGTCGAACGATTGCGGTTCGCGGGCGCGCTTCTTCACCTGCAACCGCGTGAGCCGCAACGGCTGGGTCGATTTCTCGATGTGGTACATGAGATCGGCGATCTGTTGCAGGGAGATGCCGTTCAGCTTGATCTCGACGGATTCCTCCCGATACGCGCCGGCGATGTCCTTGTTTTGCGGGCTCATCGAGCTGATCTTCTCCCGGCCGACGACCCGGCCCACGGTGGCCTCCATGTGCGGGAACAGGGAGAACTTGGGATCCGCTTGCTCGATGATTTTCTGGCGCAGCTCGAATTGCCTCAGCAGGTCGAGGTAGGTCTCGCGCATCTGCTGGATCTCCAGCAACTCGCGCTGCTTGGTCTGGATGCGCCGGCTCAGCATCGTGCGCCCATCCTCGAGCGGCTGCCAGACGAAGCTGTAGAGCGCGATCACCAGCAACGCCCCCGAGGCCAGGCCCACCAGGCCGCGCTCGCGGCTCGACAGTCGCTGGTAGGAGGCGGTGAGTTGGCGGAAATCCAGCTTCACTGGCGGTGCCCTCCGCGCGGTCGGAAGTACTTGTTGAGCGTGAGCGTCATGCGGAAATCGACCCCGCCCTTCGGATTCGCCTTGGCATCCTTCACTTCGACCTCGCTGAAATACCCGGTCTCGCGCAGGCCTTCCTTGATCTCGTCGACCGCGTCGTAGCTCTCGGTGTTGCAGCGCACGCGCACGGCGTCGGGATCCATGGTGTACTCTTCGCAATCGACGCGGATCTTGTTCGGCACGGCGGATGACACGGCACGAAGAATGTCGATGCTGGTGGAGCTGCTCACCGGGACGACGTCGTTGAGCAGATCCACGCGCCGGCGCAGCCCGTCGGCCTCCTCCTGCAGGACGGCTTTCGGATTCGGCACGCGGCCGGAGTCGGGCAACGCCGCGGCGAAGACCTGCTGAATCTGCTGTTCGATTCCGGCGGCTTGCTGCTTCAGCTGCTGATGCTTGGTGAACAGATCGAGCACGGTCAGCACCAGCACGATGATCCCCAGCGCGGCGACGGTCCGCAGCGCGCGCCGGAACTCCTGCTGGCTGCGATGGAACGTGAACTCGCCTTTGCGGAAGTTGACGCCCATCGTGGAGGTCGGAGCCACCTCGCGCAACGCGAGCCCCAGGCTCGAGCTGAACGCCGGGGCCTGCGCGCTCACATCGGTGGCGAGATTCCGCAGCGGCAATCGGTCGAGCCGGCGCACATGGACGCCCAGCGCCTCCGCGAGCGGCGCGGCGATGGCATCGAGCTCGGCGGCCTCTCCGGCCACATAGCACGGCAGCGCGTCGTCCAGGGGGGCGCCGTTCAGCGCCAGCAGAGTCCAGCGCACATCGGCGACCAGCCTATCGGCGCGCTCACCCGATTCGAGTCCGCCGCCGTTCAGGGGCGCGTCGTCGTGCGCGGAACCGCGCGCGAGGGTGCGCAGCCCGCTCAGCTCGCGCTCGCGGTAGAGGGCCACCGTCACGGCCTGAGGGCCGAAGTCGAGATACGCAAACGTCGGCGGGAGGTCGCCGACCAAGCTGAGGGTGTTGAGCGAAGCGAGCGGGCCGATATCGACTACTTTCGGATCGGCGCCGCCGCGCTGCAGCAGCTCGAGGTGCGCTTCGAGGTCGTCCTTCTGCACCAGCGCCGCCAGCACGGTCGTGCCGGCGCGGTCGCGGTGCAGGACCTGGTAGTCGACCACGACCTCATCGAGGCCGAACGGCACGCTGTTCTCGAGCTCGAACGGAACGGTCTGCGCCAGCCTCTTTTGGTCGCGAAAGGGGAGAAAGAAGGTCCGCCACGTGACCCGGTCCCCGGGTAGCGCGGTGAGAATGGTATCGCCCGCCTCCGCGTAGCGCTCGAGAAAGGAGCGCAGTTGCTGATCCGGCGCGCCGTTGAGGGCTTCACGATGAAAGGCCGTGACCTTGTAGTCGCGGAAGCTGGTCTGCAACACGGCGGCTTTCAGCTCCGCGTCGCCGATTTCTAGAGAAACTATGCGGTGTGGCATGGATAGGTCAGCCGATCTCGCCGTTCTCGGCTTCCGCGTCCTCGTCCATCAACCCGGGCTCATCCTCGCCACCGGCGGGACTGCGGAACAGGCGAGCGCCCCCCTCCTTTTGCCAGTCCAAAGGACGCAAAGTCCAGTTGGGGAGAGGCTTGTCCTCTGTTCCGGCCGCGACCCCGCCGGTACGCACGGGACCGGCGCCGGTTGCGCCGGGGCGCGCCGGACCGATCCGCCGCCAGACCAGGACGCCGAGCGTCTGCCCGATCCCGCCGCCGTCTGGGTCCTCCGGATCGACGTTGGCCAAGGCGCTGGCCTCGAGCCGATATAGACTGCTCTTCACGTCGAAGAGCCCGCCCTTGAGGTTGGCGTTATCGAGGCCTGACAGCATGGCGGTGACCTCCCCGGTCGTCCGGAAAGGCTGTTCGACGTCGCGCTGGCGCTCGATGATCTCCTCCACCTGCTCGTTCGGCGGGCAACCCTGCTGCTCGGCGTTGATCACCGCCGCCAGCACCTCGGCGGGAGCCGTGTTCACGTTGATCTTGCGCAGCACCTCGCGCGGCTGAGCCGTCACCACGTGCCGCAGCTCGTGCAGTTGCGCGGCCGAGATGCCGAAGGTCGCGCCGAAATCCTCGAGTGAGGTGAAGTCGGGAATCGTTGCGAGCGTGCCGTCCGTTCGCGCCGGCGGCTCCTGCTGCCAATAGTCGGCCAGCTTGTCGACCACTTCCACGTCGATGCCGCGCCGCTCGAAGATGCAGCGCAACCCGTCGCGCAACACGGCGCTCGCGGTCACGGCCTGCGCTTGTGTCTGCCGGCGCGGCTCGCGCGTGTTGTTGAGGTTGATCTTGCCGCTCTCGTCGCGGACGGTGCAGCGGATCCGCATCGTATTGTCGAGCGGCATTTCTCGGCAGAATTCGAGCAGCTGCAGCCACCAGTCCTCGCTGTATGCGTCGAAGCCCTGCTCCGCGTCGAGCATGAGGAAGCCCTCGGCGAGGTTGATCCCGGAGCGCGCCAGCAGCTGGGCCTGCAAGGCGTGAATGGCGTTGCGCGTGCGGTGCTGGTCGATCTGCACCGAGTACGTGAACTCGGTCACGGTCACGGTCAGCAGCGCGACGATGATCAACACCAGGATGAGCGCGACCCCCCGTTCATCTGCGAGCCGCTGGCAGCGCCTGCGCGCGGGCGCGCCGAGCCAGCGCGAGCCGCGCCCACTCATCGACGCCCCTGCGACTGCTGCCCGCCGCCCTCGCCGGCGCCGGCCTGTGGGTCGCCGCCGTCTCCGCCGCCGACCGTCTGTGCCTGACCGGGCCGCGGCGTGGGTTGTCCGCGCGACAGCGGCAGGTCGACGATGGTGTTGAAGTCGTGCTCGCCGCCATCCTCGTCGGCGATGACGAGGCTGATCTCGACTGCCGCCGGCAGCCGCCCGAGCGTGGGCTCGACGGTGGTGTCCCACTCGTCGCGCCAGTCGCCGACCGTTTCGTCGAAGTAGCGAAACGCGAGCGCCGTCACCGGGAGGCACGCGCCGGGCAGGTTGAGGTCATTGGGCAGATCCGGACAGTCGAGCAGATAGGTGGCCTGCTCGGTGGGCGCTTGCACCTCGGCCTCTTCCTCCTCCTCAGTGGGCGCGCTCTCGACGCCATCCGCTTCGGCCAGCATCTTCGCGTACAAGTATTCCTCGCGGCGCAGCGCGTGCTGTCCGCGCCGGCGCGGGAGCGGATCGAGGCTGTACACGACGAGCGACCGGCCGGGCCGTACTCGATTCACACCGTACCCGCCCCGATTCATGTTGATCAGATGAATCTCGGGGACGCCGTCGGGCGTGCCCCGGAAGTAGATGCGATCCCCGGCCGGCGGCGGGAGCGCCGCTTCGATGTCGCCCGCCATCTTCAGCACCGCCTGGCGGCCGCTGGAGAACAGCTCGGCGCGCTCTTCGGCGATGCGCTTCGACCACTCGGTGCGCGACAGCGTGCCGTAGACTGTCGTGAGCAGGAGACCGAGGATGACGATCGCCAGCAACAGCTCGAGGAGCGTGAAGCCGCCCGCGCGGTGCTCAGAGTTCGGGTTCACGGCGGTCCCGGATGAAGTACACGAGCTCGCAGGCATTCGGCAGGCGTTCGTCCCAGATTACCCGCAGCACTACCCGCCGCACGGTGGGCAGGACGGTGTCCTCCACGTCGCGCTCCCAGACGAACCCGGGCGCGTTCCCGAACTCGCCGCGCGTGGTGCCCGTGTCCGGCCAGCCCTCGACGACCTCCATCTCGGAGATGAGCTGGCGGGCGAGCAGCGTTGCACGGGTGAGGTCCTGGTCCCGCGCGACGAGCGCGAGGTTGTGATTGTGCAGCCCGAGCAGCGCGACGAAGCCGAAGGCGACGACGGTGAGCGCGACCATCACCTCGATCAAGGTGAAGCCGCGCGCCGCGCAGCGCGGCTCAGCCGCGCGGTCCGAGATCGAGATAGCCGGATGCCACATAGGCGCGGCCAGTCAAGCCGTCGGGCACGTACAGCGTGTAGACTTCGTGTCCGTTGTCGAGGTGCACGACGATCGGATCGACGTATCCGTCGGGATAGAAGTGCACGAAGCCCACGCCCTCGTACGCTTTGCCGCCGAGCTCTGGAACGTCGATGTCGGCGATCTGCACCGTGGAGGGCAACGTCACATCGCGGGCCAGGATCCCGGTGGCGCCTCTGGCGTTCTGCCCGCCCACGTCAGCGGAGCTGACGAAGTAGCGTTGCTGGTCGAGGTCGAAGGTGAGCCGGTAAACGCGCCCGTCGAGAATCGCCTCGTGCTGCAGGAAGCGGACGGTGGCCGCCAGCTTGCGGGTCTGGGAGATCAGCTCGGCATGCGACTGGTCGCGAAAGCGCGGGATGGTGAGCGCCAGCACCACGCTGATGATGAGCAGCACCAGGCCGAGCTCGATGAGCGTGAAACCGGCGGCATCGCGGCGCGGTCCCTGCTCAATCGATGCTGTGGTTGCTGATGTCGGCATTGTAGCCGTCGCCGCCCTCCACACCGTCCGCGCCGAGCGAGAGCACCAGGATCTGGCGGCCGTCGCTCTGGTACAGGTACTCGTTGCCCCAGGGATCCACCGGCACCTTGGCGAGATAGCCGTCCGGATTGAACTTGCGCGCCCGGGGCGGCGCCTGGACGAGCGCATTCAACCCCTCGCCTGACGACGGATAGAAGCCGTTGTCGAGCTTGAACAGGTTCAGCGCGGCTTCGACGGCTTTGACGTCGGCCTTGGCCTTGGTGACGCGCGCGTCATCCGTGCGGCCGATGATCTTCGGGGCGACGAGCGCCACGAGCAGGCCGAGGATGAACACGACGACCATGATTTCGATGAGGGTGAACCCCGCATTGGACGCGACACGACGCATGGACTTCCTCCGGAACGACAGAGAGGGTGCGCAGCTCATTTGACCAGCTGGTTCAGCTGGAAGATCGGCAAGAGGATGGCCATCACGATGAACAGCACGACGCCGCCCATGAAAATGACCAGTACCGGCTCCATGATGCTGCTCAGGGCCGACACGGCCGCCTCGACCTCGTTGTCGTAGGCATCCGCGGCACGGGCGAGCATGCCCTCGAGCTCGCCGCTCTTCTCGCCGACCGCGATCATGTGCACGAGCAGCGGCGGGAACAATCCGCTCCGCTTCAGCGGATCGGCGACGCTGTGCCCCTCGCGGATGCTGTTGCGGCCGTCTTCGATCGCGTTACTCAGCACCATGTTGCTGACCACGTGCTTGACGATGTCGAGCGCTTGCAGGAGCGGAATGCCGCCCAACAGCAGCGTCGACAACGTGCGCGCGAAGCGCGCGAGGGCGACCTTCTTCAGAACCTTGCCGAAATAGGGAATGCGCAGCGTGAAGCGGTCGAGCCGCAGGCGACCGGTCGGCGTGCGCGAGGACACGCGCACGGCCATGATCGCGGCGCCGACCACGGCGAGGATGGCCCACCAATAGGACTGCAGGAAGTCGCTGATCGTGAGCAGCACGACCGTGACGGCCGGCAGCTCCGCGTGGGTCTCCTCGAAGATGCGCGTCATCTTGGGCACGACATACGACAGCAGGAAGAAGAGGATGCCCATGCTGACGATACCCATGAACACCGGATAGGTGAGCGCGGAGCGCACCTTGGAACGCAGGGCCGCGGCGCGTTCGGTGTAGTCGGCGAGCCGGATGAGGACGATGTCCAGCGCACCGCTCGCCTCGCCGGCGCGCACCATGTTCACGTAGAGCTCGTTGAACACCGCGGGGTGCTGCTTCAGCGCGTCGGCGAGCGTGCCGCCTTCCACGACGCGTGCGCGCACCTGCGATAGGACCCGTTTCTGGCGCGCGTTGTCCACCTGATCGATCAGCGCCCCCAGGCAATCGACCAACGGCAGGCCGGCGCCTACGAGGGTCGCGAGCTGGCGCGTGATGAGCGCGAGGTCCTGGGGCGTGATGCGCTCGAACAGCGCGGAGAGGTCGATGCCCAGCCCGGAGAGACGGCCCTGGCTGGCACCTGCAGTGGGCAGCTGGTCGCGGGTCTCGTTGAGCTCGGTGGGATAGACGCCGACCTTGCGCAGCTTCAGCCGCGCGTTCTTCGGCGTGTCGGCGTCGACGATCCCACCGACACTGCGCCCTTTCTCGTTGAGGCCTTTGTATGCGTAGACCGGCATGCCGCCTGTGCTTCCGACGCCCGTCCGCCCGCGAGATTCAGGCCGGGCGCACGGGTCGCATCAGACCAGGTCCTCCTGCGTGACCCGCAGAACCTCCTCAATGGTGGTCATCCCCTTGAGCACTTTTTCCGCGCCGTCTTCGCGCAGCGAGGTCATGCCCTTGGCCGCGGCGACGCGGCGAATCGAAGCCGAATCCGAGGCGCGCATGGTCAGGTTGCGCACCTCGTCGTCGATGACCAACAGCTCATGGATGCCGAGCCGCCCGCGATACCCGGTCTGCTTGCACTCCGCGCAGCCGCCGCCCTGGCGGTACACCGAGCGCCCTTCCAGATCGTCGGCCGAGACGCCGAGCTGCCGCAGCTCCTCGATCGAAGGCCGGTACGGCTCGCGACAGCTCGGGCACACACGGCGCAGCAACCGCTGGGCCATCACAGCGATCACCGACGACGCGACCAGGAACGGCTCGATGCCCATTTCGATCAGGCGGGTGATCGCCCCACAGGAATCGTTGGTGTGCAACGTGGAAAACACCAAGTGTCCGGTGAGCGCGGCCTGAATGGCGATCTTCGCCGTCTCGGCGTCGCGGATTTCGCCGACCATGATGACGTCGGGATCCTGGCGCAGGGTCGACCGCAACCCGCTGGCGAACGTGAGCTCGATCCTGGGGTTGACCTGGATCTGGCCGACGCCGTGGAGCTGATACTCGATGGGATCCTCGATCGTGATGATGTTCTTGTCGGTGGTGTTGATCCGCGAGAGCGCGGCGTAGAGCGTGGTCGTCTTGCCCGAGCCGGTCGGCCCGGTGACCAAGATGATGCCGTGCGACTGATGGATGAGGGAGTCCACGCGCTCGAGCTTGTGTCCGGTGAGGCCGAGCTCGTCGAGCTGGAGGATGGTCGCCGAGCGGTCGAGGAGGCGCATCACCACGCGCTCGCCGAAGGCGGTGGGCACGGTCGACACGCGGATGTCGACCTCCTTGCCGGCCAACTTGATCCGGATGCGCCCGTCTTGGGGCAGGCGTTTCTCGGCGATGTTCAGGCCGGCCATGATCTTGACGCGCGAGATGATGACCGGCTGAAACCGCTTCGGCGGCGAGATGATGTCGTACAGGATGCCGTCGATCCGAAAGCGCACCGTCAAATCGCGCTCGAACGGCTCGATGTGGATGTCGCTGGCGCGGTCCTTCACCGCCTGGAACAGGAGCGAGTTCACCAACCGGATGATCGGCGCCTCGTCGTCGGCATCGAGCAGGTCCTGCGTCTCTTCGACGGTGCTCGCCATCATCTCGAGGCGCTCTTCGTCGAGGCCCTCCATGAGGTCGGACGCGTTGTTCGACGCGGCATCGTAGATGCGGTTGATCGCGTCGAGGATGATCATCCCGGGGGCGACCACCACTTTGACCGGACGGCGCAGCAGCATGCGCACGTCGTCGAGGGGCCCCAGATGGCTCGGGTCGGCGGTGGCAACGACGATCGAATCACCCGCCTTGCCGACCGGCAGCAGCTGGTAGCGCTTGGCGAAGTTGATCGGCAGCTTCTCGACGCACTCCGCCGCGGTGCCGTCGTCCGGGAGCTGCTCGACGTAGGGCAGCCCGAAGTGCGTCGCCAACGCCTTGGCGAACGCCCGCCCGTCGATGGCTCCCATTTCCTGCAGGACGTCGCCGAGACGCTTCCCCTCCCGCTGGCGCTCGCGCGCCTTTTCGATAATCGCCTCCGAGATCGCGCCCTGCTCGATCAGACAGGCTTCCAGGGACCGCGCCGTAACCGCCATGCTGTCCTACTGTAGCGCAAACCACGCCGTAGCGTCAGCGGAAGTCGCGTCGTCCAGTGATCGCCAATGCAGGAAATCGCCTTTCGCCGGATCGACCGGCATGCCCTCGGGGTACACCAGCAGGGCTTCGTAGGCGCTGGGGTACGCTTCGAGCACGCGGTAATAGCCCTCGAACTTGTCACTGACGAACCGGTACTGGTGCCCGGGCTTAAAGAGCTCCGCGAGGCGCGAGTCCGGTTGCAGCTCCACCGCGACCAAACCGCTGGTGCTCTGCAGGCCCGGCGGCGGGGTGCCCATCTCCGCGAACGAGGCCAACAGCACATAGCGCGCGGGCGGCGGCGGGACGGCGGGCTCCAGGTGCGTGTACTCCGCCTGCGGCGGCGAGGAGAGCTCGGCCGCGCCGAGCGGCGCGGCGCTGGACGTCGCCGGCGGTGCGGGCGGCAGCGGCGGCGGCTGATAGATAGTCGCTCCCTTCGAGCGATCGTCGGTCGTGGCGCCCTCTTCACCTGCCGGCGGAATCTCCGGCGTCCATGACGGATGGTCGAGCACCTTGCGCTTGCGGTAGCGAATCCCCTGCTCCTCCATGAACGACTTCATCTGGTCGCGGTTCTGGAGCGAGCGATCGCGGTGCTCGGCGGCGTCGCGAATGATGTGCGGCGTCAGGAAGATGAGCAGGTTGATCTTTTCGCGCCGGCCCGAGGTGGTACGCATCAAGTTGCCGATCACCGGGATGTCGCTGAGAAAGGGCACGCTGTTCTCGCGGTTATCCGTGCCGTCGGAGATCAAGCCGCCGATCACTACCGTCTGCTTGTCGCGCACCACCACGGAGGTGGTCGCCGAGCGGATCGTGGTCACCGGACCGAGCTGCGAGGCGTTGATGAGCGCGTTCGGCACCAGTGCCGATACCTCTTCGAAAATGTCGAGGCGGACCATGCCGCCCTCGGAAATCTGCGGCGTCAGACGCAGCGTGATACCGACGTCGCGCCGCTCGATGGTGTTGAAGACGTTGCCGAGGTTGGTCTCGCTCGTCGATGTGGAGGCGATGAACGGCACGTTCTGACCGACCACGATTTCCGCTTCTTGGTTGTCAGTGGTGACGATGTTCGGCGCCGAGAGGATGTTGACGTCGGTGTTGCCCTCCGACGCCGTGATCAACGCCACTTGGGCGGGCACGACGGTGCCATCGGGCAGCCGAATCGTCTGATTGCTCGCCGCGGCCGCAATCAACCCGGGCAACGTGGCAAGGGCGGCGGGATTGTTGAGCGCGTTGAGGTTGCCGAAGTTGACGCGCCCGAACAGCACGCCGTTGTTGACGCCGGTCGCCCCTTGCAGCTCGATGCCGAGCGCGCGCTGCGTCTCGAGGCGCACTTCCATGACGATCGCCTCGACGTAGACCTGCCGGCGGCGCACGTCGAGCTGCACGATCACTTGCTTGAGCGTTTCGTAGTCCTGCGGCGAGGCGTTGATGATTAACGCGTTGGTCGAGGGATCGGCGGTGATGCGGACCTCACCTTCGAACTCGCCGCCCCCGCCGCCGGCCACCGACGCCACGCCGCCCTGCGCTCCGGGACCGCCGAACGCACCCCCGCCGAAACCGCCCCCGCCGAAACCGCCGCGAGAACCGCGCAGGGAGCCGCTCGCGCCGCCGAAGCCGCCGCCGCTTTGACCGCGGAACCCGCCGCCAAACCCGCTGCCGCCGAAACCGCCCAGATCACCCGCGATACCGCCGACGCCGCCGCGCTCACCGAGCCGGCCGCCGCGAAAGCTGGTGCGGCCGGCGAGCCCGCGACCGAACAGACCCGCGCCCAGGCCGGCCGGACCGCCGCCGCCAATCAAGTCGGACAGCACGGGGACGATCTCGAAGGCGTTGGCGTGTTTGAGGTAATAGACGTGGATCCGGCCGGTTCCGAACGGCAGCGGTACGTCCAACCGGACGATCAGATCCTTGATCTTCCGCATCTCCAGCGGCGCGGCCACGATGATGAGCGCGTTCGTGCGCTCGTCCGGAATGATCTTGTAGGATGCCGCGCCGGTCCCGCCGGATATCGGCTGGGCGGCTGCCGCCGCCGCAGCGCCCGCGGCGCGCCGCGCGGCTGCTCCGCCAGCCGCGGGAGCGCGGGGCGCGGCCGCCACGGGACCAGTCGGTGCGGCGTTCGCGGGATCCTCGAGGACTTGGGCGAGCGTCGCCGCCAGCTCGCCGGCGAAGGCGTAGTTCAACCGCACGACCTCCACGCCCCGATCGCGCACGTCGACGTCGAGCTCGCGAAGAATGCGCGAGATGCGGTCGATGTTCGACGCGCTGTCGATGATGATCATCGTATTGGTGGCCGTATACGCGGCCAAGAGGCCGTTCGGAGACACCAGCGGCTGGACAATGCCCAGCATGTTGTTCACGTCGACGTTGTCGAGCGGGATCAGCTTGGTGATGAACTCGTCGCCGGCTGCGCGCGCGGGCGCGCCCGGCAGCACCGTCTGCACGGTAGAGCTCTTGGCTTCCTGCGCGGGGAGGATCTTGATCACCGCGCCGCTGGGGACGGTGGTGAAGCCCTTCACCTGCAGCACCGAGTTGAAAACCGCATAGGCCTCGTCGACCGAAATCTTCCCGGGCGAGATGATCGTCACCTTGCCCTTAACGCGGTCGTCCAGGATGAAGTTGCGGCCGGTGATCTCGCTGATGAACTTCACCAGGGCATCGAGATCGATGTCCTGGAAGTTCATCGTGATCAGTTTCTCATCCGGCGATGCCGGTGCGACCGCCTGGCGCGGCGCGGGCGCGGGTACGTCCGGTACGGGCGCGCCCGCGGGCGGTGGTTGCGCCGCCGCTGACGATGCGAATATCGCCACGGCCAGGCCAAACAGCATCAGGCCCGAGCGCAGCCGCTGCATAGTTCCTCGCACCGCCCGAGCTCACTGAATCGAGTAACTGAGCTTCTGTGGCTGCTGATTCCGGGTGATTTCAACTTCGAGGTTTTGAGCATCCCGCAGCTCCTGCAACAGCGTCACCGCACGGCTCGGATCGTTCATCTCGCTGCCGTTGATGCTGCGGATAATGTCGCCGTTCTTGAGTCCGATGCGGTCGAAAAGGCTACCGCGACGAATGGCAAAGAGGCGAAAGCCGACCGATTGGCCGCCTTCGAAGTGAGGCACCGCGCGCACTTGGGTAAAGAGCTGGCTCATGTTCTCCAGCGCACTGTCGACCTCGGCACGCGACACCGAGAACTCGTTCTCCGACGTCTGCTGAATGCCGCCCGCGGGAGCCGCTGGGGCCGGCGCTGCCGCGCCGGTCGCCGATCGCGCCGCACCGAGGACGGTGGACTGCTTTTCCAGGTTGAGGATCTCATCCTTGCCGTTGTGCAGCAAAACCACGCGTTCCCATTCGATGGACTTGACCGTCGCTCCGCCCGGCACCGATGAGTTGACGCCGTAAACGCCCTGTTTTCTGGCGCCGAGGTCCTCGATGATGCTGTACGAGCCGCCGTTGCCGAAGACCGCGGTCCCCCAGAGCTTGAGCTTCAGTTGCGTGGCCACGGCGGGCGCGGCCGCCGCGGGAGCGGCTGCCGGTTTGACGGAGTTGAAGATGTCCCGCTTGTGAATCACGTCGTAATGGGCCTGGGCCTTGACCGGTTCTAGTTCGATCGGTGGCGGTGGGGCGCTCAGCGCGACGGCGGGCGGCGGAATGAACTTCGCCGCCAGCGCATTTCCCACGATTGATGAAGCCGAATAGGCCGCCAGGGCAAGCAACAGCAGGTTGACTACCACCAGGTATCGTGGCGAGAACGACATTTCTCCAAGGCCGCGCATCTATAGGCAAAAGCCCCGCGCGAATTCAAGTTTGTGCGCCGCCAACACCCTTGACTGCATCCCAGCCCACCGTTAGCGGTGGGTAGTGACGCAGGTGGCGAAAGAATCTTCACTTCTGAGTGGCTGAGGAGCGAACCGATGGCAGTCGAGACGGCCCTTGCAGAGGGCGCGACCGGGCCTCTTGTCACCCTCACCGACAAGGCGGCGGAGATGATCAAAGCCGCGATGACGAGGGAGGGGGCGGAGGGCTGCGGATTGCGGATTGGCGTGGTCGGTGGCGGTTGCTCGGGCTTCCAATACAACCTGTCATTCGAATCGCGGGCCGGCGAGAGCGATGCCGTAATCGAGCAGCAAGGCGTCCGCATATTCGTCGACGCCGCCAGCCTGCCGCATCTCGAAGGCATGACGCTCGACTATGTCACCGGCCTGCACGGGGCGGGGTTCAAGTTTCTCAACCCGAACGCGAGCCGCACCTGCGGGTGCGGCTCCTCGTTCGCGACCTGACCGGCGCTGGGCCGCGCGCTCCGCGCGGCCGTCTCACGAGCAGTCGCCGGGTCGGCCCCGCTCAGCGCGCGCGGTCGGCGCTGCCGGCGGTGGAGGTTTTCTGACCGAGCGCGCGCGGCAGCAGGTTGAGGATGCCGACGAACGCCGGGAGGCAGAGGCCCAAGTCGATCAGCTGCAGGGTGGTGGCGCTCTCCGAGTAGAGCACCTGGTAGGTGCCGATCGCGGCGCGCAGACCAAAGAGCACCAACGCCGCGTAGATGATGATCGTCGACTCGACCGGGTTGCGCGCCGCACGCCAGAGCAGGAGCGCGTAGCCCACGTTGGCGGCGGCGAGGTTCAGCGCGAGCGAACGGCCGGCCGCCCCCTCGGGCGCCACCCCCGGGGGGAGCACATTGGGCACGGCCAGACAGATCGCCCAGACGAGGAAGTAGATCGCGGCGACTCGCAGCAGTATGGACACGCGCGCGGCTCCGCTTGGGCGGATAGAGAAGACGGGCCACAAGTGCAAGCCAGGCCAAACCGCCTTGCGCGCCAGCGGGGCCGCCGCTAGGGATCCGAGGTTATGCTGAACGTCAGCAACCTCTGCCGGCGATTCGGCGGCCAGGTCGTCTTCGATCGCGCCAGCTGGTCGGTCGGTGAACGCGACCGCATCGCCCTGGTGGGCGCGAATGGGTCCGGCAAATCCACCCTGCTGCGCCTGATCGCGGGGCTCGACGAGCCCGACGATGGGATCATCAGCATCCCCCGAGGGTGGACGGTCGGATATCTGCCACAGGACGGCTTGACCTCAGCCGGGCGCACCGTGCTGGCCGAGGCGCTGGACGCGTTCGCCGACGTGCTCGCGCTCGAGCGGCAATGCCGCGCGCTGGAGGAGGCGCTGGCGCGCACGCCGGCCGACGCGCCCGACCACGGCGCGTTGCTGGATGCCTACGGCGACGCGCGAGCGCGCTGGGATGTGCAGGGCAGCTACGACTACGAGAGCCAAGCCGAGCGCGTGCTGCTCGGCCTCGGATTCTCGAACGCCGATTTCGAACGCGACGCCGGGGAATTCTCCGGCGGTTGGCAGATGCGCCTGGCGCTCGCGAAATTGCTGCTCCGCGGGCCGAACCTCCTCCTGTTGGACGAGCCCACCAACCATCTCGACCTCGAGGCGCGCAATTGGCTCGAGGGATTTCTCGCCGACTATCCGTCGACCGTGGTCCTCGTCGCGCACGACCGCTATTTCCTCGATGTGACCGCGACCCGAATCACCGAGGTGTCGGGCGGCCGGCTCACGGATTACCCCGCGCCGTACAGCCGCTACCTGGAGACGCGCGCGGCGCAACGCGAGCAACAGCTCGCCGCCTATCGCGCCCAGCAGGAAGAGATCGCGCGGCTGGAGGCGTTCATCAGCCGCTTTCGCTATCAGGCCTCGAAAGCCGCGCTCGTCCAGAGCCGCGTCAAGTACCTCGAACGGCTCGAGCGCCTCCCGCAACCGGAGGGTGGACCGGCGGAGCTGAGCCTTCGCTTTCCGGCATGCGAGCGGAGCGGGCGCCACGTTCTCCGGCTCGACCACGCCGCCAAGCGGTACGCCGACCGGAGCGTCTACAGCGATCTGTCGCTGGTGGTCGAGCGCGGGCGAAAGGTCGCGCTCGTCGGCCCGAACGGGGCCGGGAAGTCTACGCTGATAAAGCTGCTCGCCGGCGTGGAACCGCTGAGCGGCGGCGCTCGCCAGGTCGGACACAACGTCCGCATCGGCTACTTCGCCCAGGATCAAGCGCGCGTGCTCGATCCGGAACGCACGGTATTGTCGCTGGCTACCGCGGCCGCGCCGGTCGATTTCGTACCGCAGGTGCGCGGCCTACTCGGCGCCTTCCTGTTCAGCGGCGAGGCAGTCGATAAGAAGGTCGGCGTGCTGAGCGGCGGCGAGCGGAACCGACTCGCGCTCGCGCTCCTCCTGATGGACCCACCGAACTGCCTCCTGCTCGACGAGCCGACCAACCACCTCGACATGACCGCCAAGCAGGTGCTGCTCGAAGCCTTGCAGCAGTATACCGGGACGCTCGTGCTGGTCGCGCACGACCGCTACGTGCTCGACAATCTGCCGGAGGAGATCATCGAAGTCGGCTCCGGGCACGCCACCCGGTATCTCGGCAACTACGAAGATTACGTGGCGCACAAAGCGGCCGAGGCGGACGGCCGCGTGCCGGCGCCGATCCCCGTGCACGACGCGCCGGCGCCGAGCGGCGCCAACGGCGCCGCGGCTGCTCCCTCCGACACGCGCCGCGAGCAAGCGGCCACGGCACGCGCGCTGGCGAAGCGCGGACGCGACCTGGCGCGGTTGGAGGCTGAGATCGCCGAGAAGGAAGGCGCACTGGCGGAGGTCTCCGCGCTGATCAACACCGCGGATTTCTATGAGACGCACGCCAGCCCGCAGCAGGTGTTCAGCCGGTACGCCCAGCTGAAACGCGACATCGACGTGCTCTACGGCAAGCTCGAACGGCTCGAGCAGGCTTGAGGCGCTCAGTGCGGCGGCCGGCTCAATCGCGGTCGGGCTGGAACTTGCGCACGGCGCGGTTGTGCGCGTCGAGCGTCTCGGAGAATTCGTGCCCGCCGTCGTTGCGCGCGACGAAGTAGAGCGCGTTCGTCGGCGCCGGCGCCACGGCCGCCTCGAGCGCTGCGCGGCCCGGATTCGCGATCGGTCCGGGCGGCAGGCCGCGGTGCACGTAGGTGTTGTACGGGTTCGAGTCGCTCAGGTCGGCGCGCGTGATCGGTCCTCGTCCATCCCGGCGTCCGTACAGCACGGTGGGATCCGATTGCAGCGGCATGCCCAGGCGCAGCCGGTTGTGGAACACACCGGAGATCAGGCCGCGCTCGGCCGCCAGGCTGGCTTCTTTTTCAATCACGGACGCGAGCGTCACCATCGCCGCTTCGCTCATATCGGCGGGCCGGCGCGATGCGAGATCGCCCGTCTGCTGCCGGAAGCGCCCGAGCATGGCGCGCACGATTTCGTTGGGCGGCGTCGCCAGGTCAAACGCGTATGTGTCGGGAAAGAGATAGCCTTCCACGCCACTCGCCGGCAGTCGAAATTCGAGCAGCAGGGCCGGGTCCTGCATCACGCAGAGGAACACGTCGCGCCCGCCGTATCCGCGCTCCTCGAGCAACGCCGCGATCTGCTCGGCGGTCCGGCCTTCCGGAACCGTCAGCACGCGCGCGCTCTCCGCGGGCGATCGGAGCAACGCGAGAATTTCGATCGGGGTCAGCGGCTCATCAAAGCGGAACTCGCCACTGCGCACCGAGCGATCCAGCCCGGTCACACGCGCCCACGCACCGAGCAGTCGCGGGTACGCGACCACACCGGCCGCATGCAAACGCGCGGCCACGGCGCGAAATGGTTCACCGGGGGGAACGTACACGACTGCGGCAGGTGCGGTGCGCGGCGCGGTGTTGAGCATGCGCCAGGCCCACCATGCGGTCGCAGCGCCGAGCGCCGCCATCGCCGCCAGCGCGACGAACGCTCCCAGCAGCGCGCGCCGCATCATCCCTCCCCGCGCGCGGTCATCGCCCATACGGTACCAAGCAGGGACGCGGTGGGCAATTTTACGCCTTCGCACGCCGGCGCGCTTCGAGCAGCGCTTCGGCAGACGTATGGCGATCGCGCGCGCCGGCGTAATTTTCTTGACCGCCGCACCGGGCTCTGGCACGTTGCGGCCCACACGTCATGCTTGAAAGGCTGCGGGGGAGCGAGAGGCCGCGAGGCATCTCGGCAGCCAGCGTACGCGGTGCAGCTCGTGGCTTACTGCGGCGCTGGGTGTTGGTCGCCGCGAGCGCAGGGCTCGTGATCGCACCGGTGTACGCGCCGGCCTTGAGCCGTGCGCCCGAGGCCGATCCGGCGCCGGTGCTGCGCCGCGTCGACCGCCTGGTGCTCGCCGGCGAAACCTTCACCAGCATCCTGGAAACCGAAGGCGTACCGCGCGAGGAGATCGCGCGATGGGAGCGCACGGCGCGCCGCCAGTCCGAGCTGCGGCGACTGGCGCCCGGCCGCGCGCTCGGCCTGGAGTTCGGCGCCGGCGAACGGCTGCTCGCCATGAGTTACGACCTGAATGGCGAAGCGCGCCTGGTGCTCGAACGCGGTCCGCGCGGAGTGCCGGTCGTGCGGCGCGAGCCCGCGCCGGTGCGCATGCGCACCGTGGGCGCGCGCGGCACGGTCGGGCGCAGCCTGAAGGACACGGCGCTGCGGGCGGGCATTCCCGAAGCGGTGATCTCGCAGATGGTCGACCTGCTGAGCTGGCGGCTGGACTTCAAAGAAGACGTGCACCGCGGCGACCGCTTCCGGTTGCTGTGGGAGCGGCGCACCACGCTCGACGGGCGCGCGCTGCGCCCCGGTCGCGTGCTGGCGGTCGAGTACGTCGGGCGCTCGGAGAGCGCCGCCGCGTATCTATACCGTCCAGGAAAAGGCGAGCCGATCTACGTCGACGCGGACGGCCACCGGCTCGACGGCGCTCCGCTGCGCTTCCCGCTCGAGTTCTCGCGCATCACGTCCACGTTCTCCGACGCGCGTTTCCATCCCGTGCTGCATCGCAACCGGCCGCATCTCGGGATCGACTTCGCCGCGCCGGCGGGCACTCCGGTGCGCGCGATTGGCGCGGCATCCGTACAGTTCTCCGGCGTGCAAGGCGGGTTCGGCAGACACGTCGAGCTCGATCACGGACGGGGCTTCGTGTCCGCATACTCCCATCTGCAGCGCATCGCGCCACGGGTGCGCGCCGGCGCGCGGGTGCGCCACGGCGAGATCATCGGATGGGTCGGAAGCTCCGGCTTGGCGACCGGCCCCCACCTGCACTTCGCGATCTTCGATCGGGGCCAGTACGTGGACCCACTCTCGATCAAGTATCCGGCCCAGGAGACCGTGCTCGATCCGGAGGCGTTCGCGCGCTGGCGCGGTCAGATGGTAGCGCGGTTGCAAGCGATCGGGTCGAGCTCGCCCGTCGCGCCTACGGCACCCGAGATCGGCTTGCCGCCGTTGGCGCAGGTGGGGCGGAGCGGCCCCATTACCCTGACCTTCTGATCGCGATGACGTACTTCGCACCGCCGCGCCCGCGCATCCTCGGGCATCGCGGTGCCGCGGGCGTCGCACCCGAGAACACGCTGCCTTCCTTTGCGGTGGCGGCGGCGTTCGGCGCGGAGTACCTGGAGCTCGACGTCCACGCGACGCGCGATGGCGAGGTCGTGGTGCTGCACGACGCGCTGCTCGATCGCACCACCGATGGGAGCGGGCCCGTGCGCGACCGCACCTGGAGCGAGGTGGCGCAGCTCGACGCGGGCTGCCGGTTCAGTCACGACCAGCGGAGCTTCCCGTTTCGCGGCCAGGGCGTGCGCGTGCCGCGCCTGCAGGACGTGCTGCGCGCATGTGCCGCGCACCGCTTGAACATCGAGATCAAACAAGGCGAGCCGCCGATCGCCGAGGCGGTGCTGGAGCTGTTGCAGCGCGAACGCGCTCTCGCGCGTTGCCTGCTCACGGCGGAGCACGATGACATCATGGCCGAGATCCGGCGCGCGGCCGCGGACCGCGTCGCCACCGGGTTGAGCGCGGGCGAGGTGCTGACCTTTCTCGACCGCGTACGCCGCGCCGATCTGCACGGCTATGTGCCGCCGGGTCACGCGCTGCAGGTGCCGCCGGCGTTCGGCGGGGTCGACATCATCACACCCGCCAGCATCGCCGCCGCGCATCAGTTCGGGCTCGAGGTGCACGCCTGGACGATCAACGACGGCGCGGAAATCGCGCGGCTGCTCGAGCTCGGCGTGGACGGCATCGTCTCGGATCTGCCGGGACTCGCGATAGAAGTCGCGCGGCAACACCGCGGGGCCTGAGCCGGCGATGCGTCACCCCGTGGCCTCCACGGTGGCGATGACCGAGCGCAAGCGATCGTAGAGCGGGACATTGCTGGCGATCAGCCCCGGCAAGAGCGGCGTCTCGCGGTTGAACCGCAGTGGCTGGCCATGACAGTCGGTAATGCGGCCACCGCCGCCCTCGACGAGCGCAGCGCCAGCGCAGATGTCCCATTCGTTTTTCGGCGTCAAGCTGAACGTCGCATCGGCCCGGCCCGCGGCGATGAGCGCGAGTTTCAGCGCCACGCTGCCGGTCGGCTCGACCCGCATCAACGGTTTGTACTGCTCCCATTCGCCGCGTTGGTCTTCCGACCGACTCGCCAGCACGCGGGCGCTCGCGAGGTCGGCGCAAGTGCTGGTGCGGGCGGGAACGCCGTTGACGTGCAGGCCGAGTCCGCGCGCCGTAGCGAAGAGCTCATCGGTCACCGGGTTGTAACTGACCCCGACCACCGGCGCGCCGGCGTCGACCAACGCGATGCATACGCAGAATTCGGGGATGTGCTGCGTGAACTCCTTGGTCCCATCGAGCGGATCGATGATCCATACGCGGCGTTTGGCGAGCCGATCGGACGAGTCGGCGGTCTCCTCGGACAGCCAGCCGTCGCCGGGGAAAGCGGTGGTGATTGCGCGCTGGATGCAATCGTTGGCGCGCAGATCCGCCTCGGTCACCGGGTTGTCCGCGGACTTCTGGCGCACCGCGAACGGACGGCCGTACACATCGCGGACGATGGCGCCGGCGGCACGTGCCGCCGCAATCGCTACTGCGAGCTCCTGCTCCCACTGCACCGGATCACTGGTAGCGGACGGTTCGCGCGCTGGCAATTTCGGCCGCCAGCGCGTTGAGCGTCGCGCGCAGCTCGCGGGTGTTGGCGCGAAACTCCTGTTCGAGCTGCCGGAGCCGCCGGTGCGACCCGCTCTGGCGCAGCGCGACGTACCGCTGTTGCAGCGCGGCGCGCTCGTGGAAGAGCCGGTCGGCCTTCGCCAGGGAGATGAGCCGCACGCGCTGTCCCTGAACCGAGTCCGCGGCGGCCATCAATCGGCTCAGCAGTCCGGTGTGATGGTTCACGATGGCGCGCGCCATCGCGGCCGAGTGCGGCGGATGGGGATAGAGCGCGGCTTCGATTTCCGCCAGCGCGCCGTCGAGATTGCCGTCGCGGAGCAGTCGGTCCGCGCGCTGTGCGCGCGCCGTCTGGCGCGCGAACTGCCGCCGTTCCACGAACGCGCCCAAGGGGACGCGCACGGCGCCCCACAGAAGGCTGGCGAGGAAAACGAGGACGCCGAGCGATACGACGACGACCGCAACTCCGATCAGCGTTACCAGCATCGGCTGTTCGGTCCCTAGCGCGGAGCGCCACTGGGTCGCAACCGCGCGGTATGAGGCCCGGCGAGAAACGCGCCAGGGACTGCGGGAGCGACCCCGCGCGCCACCTCCTTATGCATTCGCGCGCGCATGCGCACCGCGCGTTCGGGCGCCACGCGAAATTGACTTGCATACCAGTGCCCCATAGAGTTCGCCATTGACGCTGAACGAGGAAGGACATCCGGAATGTTTCGCGCGCTCACGTTGCTACTCACCATAGCACTCGCCCCGACGGCGGCTGACGCCGGATGGATGCTGGAATGGAACATGACCGCCTTCAACCAGAAGGGCGATCGGCTTCCGTCCGAAGCGGCTTCGCAATCGATCGCCAACAATCGCGCGCGCATGGACCAGCCCGCCGTCATCACGATCACCGACTACGACGCCGATCGATTCGCCCTGCTGAACCCCGCCAAGCAGTACTTCTGGAGTGGGACGCTCGACGAGTACTTGCGCGAGATGGCGAAAGCGCGCGGAGAGGCGGTAGCGGAGCGCATGGGTAAGGTGGTCGTCACGCCGAAGCCCGGGCAAAAGGCCCCGCCGGCGGATTACATGCCGCCTCCGATCGATCCCGCCACTCTTCCGCCCGTCGCCGTCGCCAAGACCGGCCTGAAGGAAAAGATCGCCGGCTACGACACCGAGAAGTACGAGGTACGCATCGACGGCACGCTGTTCGAGGAGCTGTGGATCGCTCCCGGCGTGAACCTCTCCGCCGACTTGAACCCGCAGCGCTTCGCCGAAGCACAGCGAAAGATCACCACCGGCATGTTGGGCAAGTCGGCCATCGCCTACAACGCCGTCTACCGCAACGAGGAGTATCTCAAGCTGTTGGGCAGCGGTTTCCCCCTGAAGGTGGTGACGCGGCACGTCGCCGGCGGTTTCGAACGCGTGGCCACCTCCGTACGCCAGGGCGATGTCGCCGCATCTACCTTCGAGGTGCCGAGCTCGTACCGCAAGGTGCGCCTGAACGACGTGCTCGAGCCACTGCCCCCCGATGCCGCGCCGCCGCAGCGGAAAGACGTGGCACCATTGCCGCCGCGCAAGACCAACGGCGGCCCGCCACGCCAGAGCAGTTGATCCGCGATCGGCGCCCTAGCGGCGCCCGTTTGCGCTCATCATGGGCGCCGCGTCGTCGTGCCGTGGCGCGCCGACCGCGGCTTTCGTCTTTTCGACGCGGAGTTTCAGCTCTTTGATGATCTGCAGATCCGCGTGCATGCGGTTCAGCGCCTCCACCAAGCGGGTGACCTCCTGGAGCGCTGGATCGAGCTCCTCGAGCGCGACCGCTTCGAGCCCCCGCTCCAACTGCCTGAACAGGCCTACCAGCGAGCCGGTATCGGTGACACCGGCCTGCGAGAGGCGGTTCTGCATCTTGCCGTAAAAGACGAGTAGGTCATTGGCCTGTTTGCGGAAATCTTCCATGTCCCCTCCGGTCCGCCGGATGCGGCGGCATCGACATGGAGCCAGAATCATGCCCTGCAGGGCGAATCGGAAAGGATGCGCTGTGGTAGCTCAGCGGCTCCCGTGAGCGTCGAGTAGCCGACGCGGGTTGCGCTGGCGATGGGCCTCCACGGCAGGCCGGGAGGCGCGCTGGGGCTCACTCCGGCTCGTCGCCGAAATGGGCTCTGGCGATCCGCTCTTTCAAGTATTCGAGGGTGCCGAGATCTTCGATGATGTCACCGCCGGTATCGTAGAAGAAGATCTCGCCGTCTTTGTTGCGCCCGACCGCCACCAGCCAATCCAGCTCGTCGCGGTCCTTGAGCAGATAGTTGATGGTCTGCGAGACCCCCCGCCCGGGGATGATGGTGATCTTCGGTGCGAGTGTCTTCGGGTCCTTTGCCATCAGCTCTCGACCTCTGCACCGGGCGTATGCGCGTCGCCTAGCTTCACGTGCGGCGGCGGCGCAGCCGGCGAACCGACCCTCGACGCCGGGGCGAGGATACAATAGGGTCCGCTGGCTCGCAAGCGAGCGCCGCGCGAAGCACTATTTCCACGTGGTACGTCTGCGGGAACATGTCGATCGGCTGGACGACGTCCACCGCATACGGCGGCACCAGCGCGCGCAGGTCGCGCGCGAGCGTGGCGGGGTCGCACGACACGTAGATCAAGCGGGGGACGCCGAGGGCGCGCAGCGCTTCGATACAGGCCTGGGCGCCGCTCCGCGGTGGATCGAGAATCACCACATCGAAGCGCTCGCCGGCGGCCGCGAGCTGTGCCACCGCCCGCTCCGCCCGCTGCGCGATGGCTTGTAAGGGCGGACCCGGCTCCGCTTCGGCGTTTCGCCGGGCATCGCGGGTGGCGCGAGCATCGCGCTCCACGGCGGTGACCTCGGCACCTGCGCGCCGCAGCGGCAGCGAGAGATTTCCGGCGCCGGCGTAGAGGTCGAGGATGCGCTGGCCCGGATGCGGATCGGCCAAACGCAGCACGGTATCGACGAGCAACTGATTGGCGGCGGAATTCACTTGCGTGAAGCCCGCCGCGTGCACCTTCAGCGGACTCGCGTCGGAGGTTGACAGCGCGACCAGTGGATCGCCCCACGTGCGCTCCCATTTTCGGCCGCGCAGGACGAGACCGGAGACGGCGGCGAAACCTTCGAGCCAGGCGGTGGCGTGCGCCTCATCCGCGGCCTCGAACGGCCCTTCGACCTCGCCGACCACCACCACCCCGCCGCCGCTGCCGCCGTTGACGATCTCCAACCGGCGGATCGCCGACCGCGCGCCGGCCAGCAAGTCGGGCAAAGCCGCCATGGCCGCGTCGACCGGGGGCTCGGCCAGCAGACAATGTCCGACCGGGACGATCGCGTGGGATGCCGCGGCGTGATAGCCGATAGCGCCATTCGCGACGCGCAACTTGACGCGGCGCCGATACCCGAACTCGCGGGGAGCGGCGAGCACCGGCTCCACCGCCACCTCCAGGCCGCCGAGCCGCCGGAGTTGCTCGGCGACGATCTGTCGCTTGGCCGCGCGTTGCGCGCCTGGATCGAGGTGCTGCCAGGGGCACCCGCCGCAGTGCGGCAGGTACTCGCACGGAGGCACGCGACGGGCGGGAGATGGCTGCAACACGGACACCACGTCGGCAAAGGCGAAGCGGTCGTGCTCCTCGCGGACGGCGACCTCGACCCGCTCCTGCGGCGCCGCACCACGCACGAACAGCACCTTGCCGGCGTCGCGCGTGACCGCGTGCGGCCCGTAAGCCATGCGCTCTGTGGTCACGATCGCGTGCCGCGGCGCTTCGAGGGCCATTCCGAGGCGCTAGCACAGGTGGGCTGTGGATCGTACAGGCCCCGCGCACACTGCAGGCGGCTGGGCGAGTGCACCGCGTATGATAGAGGCGGAGGCATGCACCTGCGGCCCATCCGCTACCGCCGCGCGCAGCGCAGTGACTGCGACGCCATCTTTGCGTTGCTCAATGCAGCCGGTTTCGCGGCGAACGCCGAGCGGCGTGCCGATCGGAGCCGCTTCCGGCGAATCGTCGCCGACTTGGGCGGCGATCTCTACGTCGCCACCATGGATGAGCACCTGGTCGGGGTGGTCCACCTGACCTACGCGCGCCATCTCGTGGAGGGACAACGAGCGACGCTCGAGCTGTTGCTGGTCACGCCAGACGCGCGTGGCCGTGGCGTCGGCCGGGGCCTCGCGGCGCTCGCCGCGGCGCGTGCTCGTGCGCGCCGCTGCCGCTGGCTCACGCATGGCGATGGCGGCTTGGACGAGCCTGGCCGCGCGTTTCTGGCCAGGCTCGGGTGGCGTCCGATGGGCGAGCAGTGGTGCTTCGAGGTGTCGACGCAGCTCGAGTAGCGCCTGCCGGCCATCCCGATGACTCGGTCCAAGAAGGCACTGGCCAAACCGACTGAGCCGCCTGCGCTCGCTCGTTTGCTGGCGGAGATCCGCAGCCGGTTACCCGCGGAACAACAGGAGCCTGCGGAAGGGTTCGCGCGCGAGCTCTTTGCGAGGGCGGCCGATCTCCTGAATGCGGTGGACCGGTCGATGCTCGTCGCGCTGGCGGTGGATGCGTTTCGGTTCTTCCGCGCGCGCGGCCACGCACCCTTTTCCGTCCGCGTGTTCGTGCCCGATCGGGACCGCAATGGCTGGACGGGCGAGCGCACCGTGGTCCAAACCGCGCTGGACGACCGCCCGTTCATCGTCGACACCCTGACCGAAGTGATCGAGAGCGAAGGCGGGGTGATCCACCTGCTCCGCCACCCGATTCTCGGCGTCGAACGCGAGCGCGACGGCGCTCCGTTGCGGGTGGGCCCGGCGGATGCCTATGCGCGGCGCGAATCGTTTTTGCATCTGGAAGTCGCCGGGCTGCCGCCGTCGGCGGCTCTCGAGCGGCGGATTACCGCCCGATTGCGCGATCTCATCGCGGCCACGGACGACTACGCGCCGATGCGGCGGCGGCTGGCCGAGATTACGGCTGACATGCGGGCGCAGCCGCTGCCGGAGGGCTGGGAGCCGCAGCGCGCCGAGACTGTCCAGTGGTTGGAGTGGCTCGCCGACAGGCGCTTCGTGTTCCTCGGCTACCGCGAGTACGACCTGCGCGGCGCCGACGCGCAGCGGCTCGCCGCCGTGCGGCGCGAAACAGGGCTCGGCATCTTGCGCGATGCCGGGCGGTCGCGCTTCGCGACGGAACAACCGCTCGGCCCTGCCCTACAAAGCCGGGTCGACGCGCCCCAGCTCGCCCTCGTCTCGAAAACGAATGCGATCAGCCCCGTGCACCGCCCGGTGCGTATGGACGATATCGCGCTCAAAGAGGTCGATGCCGCCGGCACGGTCATCGGAGTTCGGCGTCTGCTCGGACTCTTCACGGCCAAGGCCTACGCGGACCCGGCCAGCGCAACGCCGATCTTGCGCCAGATCTTCACCGCCATCTTGCGGCGGGAGGGCGTCGTCTTCGACTCTCACGATTACCGAGATCTGGAGGCGCTCTACAACAGCTTTCCGCGCGAAGAGCTTTTCGCCAGCCGGGCGGCGGACATTCACGCAGCGATACGAGCCATCCGGCGCGCCGAGGCCGAAGAGGAGCTCGAGGTCCACGCCCGCCGCGATGCGGTCGGCCGCGGCATCTTCGTGCACGTGGTGGTGCCGCGCGCGCGGTTCTCGACCGACTTGCACGCGCGCATCACCGCCGCGGTCGCGCAGATCATGGGCGGCGCCGTGCTCCATGCCCACCTCGCGTTGGACGATCGCCTGATGGCGCGGCTTCATTACTACGTCGCCGCGGACGACCAGCGGACTGGTGCGCTGCCGGTCGAAGCCTTGCGCGACGCCGTGAGCAGCCTCCTCCGCACCTGGGACGAGGGCTTGCGCGAGGTGCTCTCACGCACGCTTCCCGCGGATGCGGCGGAGCGATCGGCCGCGCGCTACGCCGCGGTGTTTCCGCCGGCGTACAAGGCCGCGACCGACGTCGTCGACGCCGCACACGATGTCGCGCGCATCGAAGCGCTGCTGGCGACCGGACAGACGCAGATCGAGCTGGTGTCGCCGCACGCCGGCGCCGCCGCATTGCGCCTGTACCTGGGGAACGAGGTGCTCGCGCTCAGCGACTTCGTGCCCGTGCTCGAGCACCTCGGCCTCCGGGTGCTCGGGCAGGACATCATCGAACTGCCGGCACTGGAGCGGCGGGTCGCGATCCACAACTTCGCGGTGGAGCCGACGGCCGCTGGGGGTGCGGACCTCGCGCAAGCGGCGCCGCGCATCGTGGCCACCGTGCACGCGGTGCGCAATGGCGAGGTCGATGACGATCGGTTGAACACCCTGGTGCTCGCGGCGGGGCTCGAGTGGCACGCGGTCGATGTGCTCCGCGCGGTCCTCGAGCACGCCCGGCAGATCGGCATCGGGCACCGGCACACGCTGCAAGACGCGCTCACGGCGAATCCGGCGTCGGCCGGGCATTTGTTCGCGCTGTTCGCGGCAAAGTTCGATCCGCACGCCTCCGCTCTCGCCGCCGGCGAGCGCCTCAACGGACCCGTGGCGGAGGCTGAGCGCGTCTTCACCGACGGCCTGGCGGCAGTGCCGAGCTTGACGGACGACCGCATCCTGCGCGCCTTCGCGAATGCAATTGCGGCGACCGTGCGCACGAACGTGTATGCCCGCGTGCGTGGCGAGCCGATTGTCCTGAAGTTCGATGCGACTCGCCTGACCGCGCTGCCACCACCGACGCCGCTGGTGGAGACCTGGGTACACGCCGTGGGCATGCAAGGCATTCACCTACGCAGCGGCCGGGTGGCGCGCGGGGGCATCCGCTACAGCGATCGTCCGGATGACTTCCGCACCGAGATCCTCGGCCTGATGCGTACGCAGGTGGTGAAGAACGCCGTAATCGTTCCGGTCGGCGCAAAGGGTGGGTTCATCCTGAAAGGCCTGCGCGACGGCGCCGTGGCGAGTGCCGAGCGCATCCAAGCCGCGTACCGCGCGTTCATCGACGCCCTCTTGTCGATCACGGACAACGTAGAGAGCGCCCGACCCGGGCCGCCGCACGGCCTGATCATGTACGACCACCCTGACCCGTACCTCGTCGTAGCGGCCGACAAGGGCACCGCCGCGTTCTCCGACCTCGCGAACGCGCGCGCCGCAGCACGCGGCTTCTGGCTCGGTGATGCCTTCGCCTCCGGCGGCAGTACCGGTTACGACCACAAGAAGCTCGGCATCACGGCGCGCGGCGCCTGGGAATGCGCGCGTCACCACTTTCGCGAGATGGGTCGCGATCTCGACCGCGAAGAGGTCACCGCGATCGGCATCGGGGACATGAGCGGGGACGTGTTCGGCAACGGCTTGCTGCTCTCCTCGCGCATCCGGCTGCTCGGCGCCTTCGATCACCGGCACGTCTTCGTCGACCCGGATCCCGACCCCGAGCGCGCCTACCGGGAGCGCCAACGACTGTTCGATTTGCCGCGCTCGAGTTGGGCGGACTACGCGAAAGATGCGCTGAGCGCCGGCGGCGGGGTGTACGCGCGCGCCGCAAAAGAAATTCCGCTGTCGGCAGAGGCCCGTGCCCTGCTGGGGCTGGCCGAACCGGCGCCGTCGGGGGAAAGCGTGGTCCGCGCCATCCTGCGACTCAAGGTCGACCTCTTGTGGAACGGCGGCATCGGCACATATGTGAAAGCGAGCGACGAGACGCATGCCGAGGTGGGCGATCCCGCCAATGACGCGGTCCGCGTTGACGCCAGCGCGCTCGGCGCGGCGGTCGTTCTGGAAGGCGGCAATCTCGGCGTCACCCAACGGGGCCGCGTGGAGTACGCCCTCGGGGGCGGGCGCATCAACACCGATGCGATCGACAACTCCGGCGGTGTGGATTGTTCGGACCACGAGGTGAACCTCAAGATCGCGCTGCGACCGGTCGTCGCGAGCGGCGCGCTCGGCGCCGGGGAGCGCAACCGAATCCTGCGCGACCTGTCCGCCCCGGTGATGGAGGCCGTGCTCGCGCACAATCGCAGCCAGGCGCGCGCGCTGAGCCTCGACCATGTGCGCTCGCGCACCCGACTGGCCGACTTCCGCGATCTGCTCGGTCGCTTGGAAACAGACGCGGCTTTCGACCGGCAGCTCGCATACCTCCCCACGCGCGAGACACTGCGGCTGCGCCGCGGGATCTACCTCGGCCTCACCCGCCCCGAGCTCGCGGTCCTACTGGCCGCGACCAAGCTCGACCTGCGCAAGCGGCTGCTGCACTCCCGGTTGTGCGACGATCCCGAGCTGGAACAGGTGCTGAGCGCGTATTTTCCTCACGAGTTCGCCACCCGGTTTCCGGAGGCCGTGCTCGGGCATCCTCTGCGCCGGGAGATCATCGCGGTGCAGTTGGCCGGACAGCTCGTGGACCAGATGGGCATGACCTTCCTCGTACGCGCGGCGCGCGATACCGGCCGCGGTGTGCCGGAGCTGGTCGGGCTCTGGGTGGTCGCACATCGACTCGCGGAGGGTGACGCGTTGGATCGCGAGCTCGGAGACGCGCGCGCCACACTGCCTGCCGAAGCCGATCAACGCTGCGCGTTCGCGCTCGAGAGCGCGCTCGAGCGCGCGGTGCTGTGGCTCGCCGACATGCACCCCAGCAGCGAGTCGCTGACGGCTCTGTTGTGGCGATGGAGCGATCCTACCCGGACAGTGCTCGCCGCCTGGCCGGACTGGCTCGGCCCTGGTGAACGCGCCACCTATCTGGCCGAAGTACGCGCGCTCACCGAGGCCGCCGTGCCGGTTTCATTGGCCGAGCGGCTGGCGAAAGTAACCGCGCTCGCGGAGGCGCTCGAGATCGCGCACATCGGCGCGATCGCGGGAGTGCCGCTCCGCCTTGCCGCCGAGGCCTATGGGGAGATCGGGGCGTCTTTGGAGCTGAACTGGGTACGCAAGGCGCTGCCGGGTGCGTTCGGCGGCGAGGACCGGTGGGAGCCGCGCGCGGCCGCTGTCCTGCTTGACGGCCTGCGCCAGGCGAGGCGGCAGATCACTCGCGACGTCCTGGCGGACTGCGTGCCCGGGCGCAGCGTCGCGGAGTGCTTCGCTGCCTATGCAGCGGCGCGCCGCGAGCAAATCGAGATGGTGCTGCGCCTGGTCAGCGACTCAAAAGCCGCTCCACAGCCGAGCCTGCCAGCGCTCCTGGTCGTGATGCGTGAACTCGGCCGTCTCGCCCGCCCACCGGTGCGGTGAAGAGGGCTTGGTATGTCGGTCCGCACAGGCAATAATCCGCCGAGCGGTCGACGGGCGCGAAGCGCCGCAGCGAAGGGGTGACAGTGGGTGTCACGGTTCGGTTCCTCGGTACGGGTGACGCGTTCAACGCCAGCGGCCGCTGTCATGCGAGTTATTTAGTGAGCGCGCCGGCGTATTCGATCTTGCTCGACTGCGGCTCCTCGGCGCTGCTCGCGATGAAGCGCGACGGCTTGCCGGTCGAGGCGCTGGACGCGGTCTTCGTCAGCCATTTACACGGCGACCACTTCTCGGGCTTGCCGTTTCTATTCTTGAGTTGGAACTACGAAACACCGCGGCAGCGGCCGGTGACCATCGTCGGCCCACCGGGCACGGAGGAGCGCGTGAACGCGCTGTTTCGCGCCATGTACCGGGACCTGGCCAGCAAACCCCTCCCGTACGAGGTCCGCTACGTCGAGGTGGGCGGCGGGCAATCCACGGCGGTGGGCCCGGTGCAGCTCCTCCCGTTCGTGGTGCCGCACCAGGAGACCGAGACGTCCCTCGGCGTGCGCGCGACCGTGGACGGCAAGGTGGTGGTGTACTCGGGCGATACGGGGTGGACCGAGGTGTTGGTGGAACAGTCGCAAGGCGCGGATCTGTTCATCTGCGAGTGCTGCTATTACGAAACGCGTACGTCTTTTCACCTCGACTATCCGCGCATCGCGGAGCACCGCGCGCGCTTTGGGTGTCGGCGGCTGATTCTCTCGCACGTAGGCCGCGAGGTGCTGGCGCGTCGCCACGAGATCGACGCCGAGCTCGCCCGCGACGGGCTCGCGGTCGAGCTCTGACGGCTAGCGCCGCTCGCGCTGCCGCTGGCGCAGTGCTTCCTGCGGCGTGAGCACCAGCGAGGAACGCTGGCGCTCTTGGTCGTCTTGGACGGCCTGCTGAAAAAAGAATGTGAGGCTGATGCGCCCGAGTTGGCTGCAGAACGGCAGGTCACGTGGCGCGCCGTTTTCCGCCAAAGCCCGTGCAACTGCGAACGCCTGTGCCGATTGCTGCCGGCGGCCTGACGCCGCCAGGTAGGTCGCCATCTCCGCCAAGCGCCGCGACCAGGAATCGCGGTGGGCGCCGCCGAACACGCTCTCGATGGCGCGCGCGGTGATCTGCTCGTACCGCTCTTGTTGCTGGGCCGCGTTCAGCACCAGCGGGCTGTCCCGCACCGCTGCGAGCTCGTCGAGAAACGGCTTGAGCTCCTCCGCGGAGCGAAACCAGGTGCGGAATTCCGGCTCTGACAGGAGCTCCGCGGACTGGGTCAACGCTTGCGGCGCGCTGACCAGTGCCGCCTCGAGTCCGTCGCGTTGTCCCGGCGGCTCGCTCTCGAACGGCGCTTGGCGGCTGAACTGCGCGCGCAGCGCGGGATAGTCGCCCTCCATCCGCGTGCCGTGTTCGCGCGCCCACCCAAAGGCTCGATGGAGCACGAAATCGACGTGGCGCCAGTCCATCTCCACCAGCTTCACCTGGTTCTTTCGTTCGAGCTCCGCCCGCAGCGCGCGCAGCGCCTTGCGCGTGATGGTGTGCAGGGCCACCTCGCGCAGTCCGGCGGGGTCGTTTGCGATCCCGAACAGGTGCACGACTCCCCCGGGTTGCGGGCGGCCGAGCCACAGGAGCTGGTCGCCATGACCGTCGACCGGCGAAGCCCAGCCCTCGATGGTTGGCGCCAGCAGCGGCGCAGCGGGCGCAGCCGCTTCCGCCGCGCGCGGGATCGCGACCCCGCGTTGCTCGAGGCGATACAGCGCTCGCTTGGCCTCCCGGCGGACTCGCTTCTCGCCGGCGCGGCTCATCAGGTCCTGGAGGACCCGCGCGCTGGTCTCGGTGGCAATGGCGCCCAGGCGCGCGGCGATGGCGAGATCCGCCAGCGCATCTCGTCCAATCCACGGGCCCAGCGCTTGCGGGTCCGCCTCGGGCGCGACGCCCCACTCTGCGAGCCGGCGCTCGCCCGCCGCTTGCGAATCTTCAGCGCTGGCCTTCGCCATCGCTGGCCTCGGCAGCGGGAGGCGCGGCCGCTTGCGCCGCCTTCGCCGCAGGCAAGCTCGCCAGGGGGCGCTCGATGTGGTCGCGCATCCACAGCGGGTCCCACCACTCCACGGGATCGACGTGGGTGCCGCGTAGGACGATCGAAAAATGCAGATGATCGCCTCCCGCGAGCCCGGATTCACCGGTCTGTCCGATCGGCTCCCCGACTTGCACGGTCTGCCCCTCGCGTACGCCAATACTGCTCAGGTGACCGTAGAGGGAGAATACGCCGAGACCGTGATCGATCACGACGCTGTCGCCGTAAATGCCGAGGTAGCCGGCAAACACCACCGTGCCGGTCTGCGTCGCTTCGACCGGAGCGCGTTTCAACGACGCCAGGTCGTACCCGAGGTGCGTCTGGCGATCGATGGTCTCGCCCTTGTAGACGTAGAAGCGGCGATCGGCGAAGGCGCTCATCGGCGCGGCGTTGGACTGGCGGCGGAACGCGCCCGTCCACAGGGGTTCGGGCGCGGACTTCGCGGTAATCGCGTCGATCTTCTCCTCGGATTCGCGGCGCACGTCGCGGTTCACGATCAAGTAGCCCTCGCGCAGGTCGGCGGGTACGGGCCGCCCGACTTTCGACAGGATCTCGGGCACCTTGCGCTGCAAAAACACGTCGTCGATCGCCATTTGCCGCTCGGGGAAGTGGCGCGCCTTGATCGCGACCGGCAGCTCCACTTCCGTGGCGTTTCCGGCGGCATCGGTGGCGCGAACCTTCGGGCGCGCTTGCGGGCTGAGATCTTGCGGAACGGCAAACACCGCGAACGCGGCATTTGCATCCGCGAAATAGCCGCGCACGGCCGGGAAGTAATACGACTCCACGGCGACTCCGGCGTCGACCGCGTCGGGAGTGACGGTGAACACGGCGAGCGCGGCGCCGCCGAGCCGCATGTTGTGCTGGGTTGTCAACAGGTCGACTCGCGGTGGCGTGAGGTCGACGGTGATGTCACGCGTCGCGCGCGCGCCGCGATTGCCGCCGAAAAGGTGCCAGGCGTACGTATCGGCCGCCACTTCGATCGCCGCGGGTCCCTCGCGCAGGCCGGTCGTAGATAGGTCGGCGTCGAAATGCACCTTGCGCTCGTTCGCGTGCGCCGTCTCGCCCACCAGCTCTTCGCGGTACAGTGGCACCGTCTGCCCTCCGGCGAGCAAATTGACCTCGATCCATCGCAGCCCGGGACGTCCCCGCGTGCGCACCGTCACCTCGCCGCTGATGGTGCGGCCGACCAACTCCGGTAGCCGAACGAACTCGATCTGCGGGCCCTCCGGTTCCAGCTTGAGCCACCACACCGAGCCGAGTGCGAGCACGAGGAGCGCACCGCCGAGAATCCAGCCGCCCAACCTCACCGTCGCCCACCCCGCGAGAGCATGGCGGAACCGTTCCCGAAGCCAGTGACCAAGTCAAGGTGCTTCCGCGCGCTACCTTGCCTTGAGGAACTTAACCTTCTAAGCAGCTCGCGCCATGGCATTGGTGCCCATTGCTCCGGCCGAGGGTCGTCTCGGTGTTCTACTACCCGGCCTCGGCGCCGTCAGCACGACGCTGATCGCCGGCGTCGAGCTCGCGCGCAAGGGCCTGGCGCGGCCGATCGGGTCGCTCACGCAGCTCGGCACGATCCGGCTCGGCAAGCGGACCGACAATCGCACACCGCTCATTCGCGACTTTGTCCCGTTGGCGGGCCTCGACGATCTGGTCTTTGGCGCCTGGGACATCTTTCCCGACAACTGCTACCAAAGCGCGTTAAAGGCCGGCGTGGTCGATGCGACCCTGCTCGGGCGCGTGCGCGACGAGCTCGAGGCCCTGTCACCTTGGCCCGCGGCGTTCGATCCGCACTACGTGAAGCGGCTGAACGGCCCGCACGTGAAAAGCGGCGCGACCAAAATGGCGCTCGCCGAGCAGTTGATGGCCGACATCGAGGCATTCCGCGCCCGCACCGGCGCAGACCGCCTGGTGATGATCTGGTGCGGCAGCACAGAGAGCTTCCTCCGTCCCGAACCGGTGCACGGGAGTCTGCGCAGCTTCGAAGCGGGTCTGCGAGGCAACGACCCCGCCATCGCCCCGAGCATGCTCTACGCCTACGCCGCGCTGCGCCTCGGCATCCCGTTCGCGAACGGCGCGCCCAACTTGACCAGCGACATCCCGGCAATGATCGAGCTGGCGCAGGTGCGGGGCGTGCCGATCTGCGGGAAGGACTTCAAAACCGGCCAGACGCTGATGAAGACGATCATCGCACCTGGCCTGAAGGCGCGCATGCTCGGCCTGCAGGGCTGGTTCTCGACCAACATCCTGGGGAATCGGGACGGCGAGGTACTCGACGAGCCTTCTTCCTTTCGCACCAAGGAGGAGAGCAAGCTCTCGGTGCTCGACGTCATTTTGCGCCAGGACCTGCACCCGGAATTGTACGGCGATTACGTCCACCGCGTCAGCATCCACTACTACCCGCCCCGCGGCGACAACAAAGAGGGCTGGGACAACATCGACGTCTTCGGGTGGCTTGGCTACCCCATGCAAATCAAGGTGAATTTCCTTTGCCGCGATTCGATCCTGGCCGCGCCGCTGGTCCTCGACCTGGCGCTGTTCCTCGATCTCGCCCAGCGAGCTGGCATGCATGGGGTGCAGGAATGGCTCTCCTTCTATTTCAAGAGCCCGCAGACGGCTCCAGGCCTGTATCCCGAGCACGATCTGTTCATTCAGCTGATGAAATTGAAGAACACCCTCCGCCATCTACGGGGCGAAGAGCTGATCACACACCTCGGGCTCGAGTATTACGACTGAACCGGGCAAGCGCAGCCGAGAGAGGCGATTTTCTCCTGCTTGCTGGGATCGGCCTTGACTCGTCCCAAGGCCCCGTTTAATAGTGCCTTGGCTGATAATTGGGCCTCTCCACCCGGATGGCGACCCGTTTTCTGCGCCGACCGTTAGACAATTCCCCGGTGTCGAGCACTCCAGAGCGATCGCGCGCATCCCTCGCTGCCACGGAGCCCTGTTCCACCGTGCGCCAGCGGGCGGTCGCCAGACCCGAGCGTTGGAGGGTGAGCAGGTGAAGGACTATGGAGCGTAATCGTTCCCACGCGAAGGCGCGCAAGCTCGCGGACGACAGCAAGGCACACACGCGTTCGTTCGACGAGATCGGCGAACGCATGGGACAGAGCGACGGTGCAACCGAAGAGATCGATGGCGTGATCTCCATGCTGGGCGAGATCGACGTCGAGAGTGTCGAGTCTCTCGCCGAGGCTGGCCTCGGCAAAGACGTCCCCGAGAAGGACGCTGAATGGACCGAGGAGGAGCGCGAAGAGCGTCCGCCGGCGCCGGCCAGCAGCGGCGGCTTTGCCGAGGACACATCGGACCCAGTCCGAATGTACCTCCAGGAAATCGGGGCCGTCTCCCTCCTGACCCGGGAACAAGAGGTCGAGATCGCCAAGCAGATCGAGGAAGGTGAAAAGCAGGTTCGCGAGAACGTGCTGAACCACCCCTTCGTGATCAACTACCTCCTCGAGCTCGCCGATCGGATCAAAGCCGGAGAGCTGAGCGAACGCGAGCTGCAGGACGAGGAGGCCGAGGACGACTCCCAAGAGGAAGGCGGCGAAGAGGCGCAGGCCACCGACGGCGCGATCCTCAAGGTGCTGGAGAAGCTGCGCAAGGCGGCCACCGAGCGCACGCAACTCCACGAAGCCGGGCGGAAGCTAAAGCGCCCGTCGCCGCAACTCGCCCGCAAGCTGGCCGCCGCCGAGCAGCGGGTGCGGCGCGTGCTGGACGAGCTTCAGCTCGGCAAGCGGCACATCACGACCGTGGTGGAGAAACTGAAGAAGGCCGAGCGCGTGCTCGACCAACAGTACGACCTGATCGCCGCGATCGAAAAGCGAACCCGGCAGACGGCCCCACAGGTGCTGCGGCTGGCGCCGCGCGTGAAGAGCGACGACAGCCGCCAGGCGGCAGCCGCCGCGCGGCAGCTGCGCGTAGGCCTCGAGGAGGCGCGCCGACTCGTCGACGAGCTGAAAGCGGCGCGCAAGCAGATCGGCGACCTCGAGGGCGAGATCGGCATGCCCCAGGAGCGCCTGTCGCAGACGCTCCGCATCATCCGCCAGGGCGAGTTCAAGGCTCAGGATGGCCAGAAACGCCTGATCGAGGCCAACCTGCGCCTCGTGGTCAGCATTGCCAAGCGGTACACGAACCGCGGGTTGGGCTTCCTCGACCTCGTGCAGGAGGGCAACATCGGCCTGATGCGCGCGGTCGAAAAGTTCGAGTATCAACGCGGCTATAAATTCTCGACATACGCCACCTGGTGGATTCGCCAGTCGGTGAGCCGCGCGATCGCCGATCAGGCGCGCACGATTCGCATTCCCGTGCACATGATCGAGACGATCAACAAGGTGGTGCGGTCCTCTCGGTATCTGGTGCAACAGTTGGGACGGGAGCCGACGCCGGAAGAAATCGCCGCGAAGATGGAGATGCCGCTCGACAAGGTCCGCAACGTGCTCCGCATCGTCAAGGAGCCGGTGTCACTCGAGACGCCGATCGGCGATGAGGAAGAGAGCTCGCTGGGCGACTTTGTCGAGGACCGGCAGACCGTCTCACCCGCCGACGCGGCGGTGTACACCAGCCTCGAGGAACAGACCCGCAAGGTGCTGGCCACGCTCACGCCGCGCGAGGAACAGATCCTGCGTATGCGGTTCGGCATCGGGGAAAAATCGGACTACACCCTCGAGGAAGTGGGGCAGCGGTTCGCAGTCACGCGCGAGAGAATTCGACAGATCGAGGCCAAGGCATTGCGCAAGCTGCGCCATCCCAGTCGCGCTCGATCCATCGAGTCGTTCGTCGGCAACTGAGGAACAGCCGGCCTGACAGCCAGAACATCGTGGTGGAGGGGAGCAAGGAGGAGGGAATGCCGAAAGGCGGCGATCTCGAGGACCAGCTGCGCAAATGGCGGGAGGACCGGGCGCGGAAGTCGGCCGCGCGCCCATCGGTGAACGATCGGCGCACAGTGCGCGTGAACGGCCAAGACGTGGTCGTCGTCACCAAGCCCAAGCGCGCGGCCAACGGGACATCGGTCCCGTGATCTCCTAGCGCGTCCAGCCGCGGCACGCGATGCCGCCGGTTTTCTTTGCACTTGCCACTGCTGAGCCTCGGGCGTATCGTCGCGCCATGCGCTGGCAAGGGTTTCTGCTCGCGCTGGCGGTTGCGGGAGCTTGGGGGCGGTCGGCAGCCGCAGATACCGTGCGGTACGTGCTCGCGCCGGAGAGCCGGTTGGTCACGCGCTGCGAGGGGTGCGATCCAGCCGAGAGCCGCAGCGAACCGCTGACGGGCGTCTTCGACGTCAGTATCTTGCCCGGCACGGATTACGCCGTGGAAGCGGTCACCGGCTTGCGCTGGAGCGGCCCGAGCACGAACATCGCAGGCTCCGGATTTCTGCAGCGCTTCGCCGACGGTCGCCTGGCGATGGTGATCGACGCGCGGTTCAATGGGGTGCCGATTCTATTGACCAGCGGGCGCCGACAGTCATCCAAACCCGGCGAGATCCGCTTGCACCTCTTGTCCCCCCAAGGCGTCCGCAGCCGGTTTGCCATCACCTTGGTGGCCATCCCGGAGGTCAGCCGCGCTCCGGATGTCGACGGCGACGGCGTGAGCGACGCATCGGACAACTGCCCGGCGCTCGCCACCGCCACCCAGACGGATACCGACGGCGACGACGTGGGTGACTCCTGCGACGCGTGCCCGGACACTTCGCCCGGCGATCCCGTGCTACACGACGGGTGTGCGCTGGCACAAACGTGCCCGTGCGACGGGCCGTCCAGCGGCGAGGAATGGCCGAACCAGCGCGCGTACGTGCACTGCGTAGCGCGTTACCTGAAGGCGCTGCGGCAGGAGGGCAATCTCGGCAAGTCCGAGATCAAGCTGCTACTGCAGGACGCCGTGCGCTCGGGGTGCGGCCGCCGCGTCCTCGCCCTCGGGGGCTGAGCGCGCTCAACGCGAATAGCCGTGCGTCGATTGAACGGCCGATTCGGTCGCGCTGTTCAGATACGCCAACACCCCCGGCGCATCGAGGTACTCGAAGCAGTACATCGCCGCGGCACCGAGTATCAGCCCGTACACAAACTCCCGCACGGGGCGGCATTATACGGCGCCGCGGACCGACGGCAAGGCAAACTGCCGACGCAGGTGCGTCCCGATCAGGGGAAGATCACGCGCGAGTCGCGCCCGCCCTCGAGGAAGGGCTCGTTTGCCGTAGTGTGCAGCGTGTTGTTCTGCCCGTTGAAGCGATCGATCACCAGACCGATGAGCGGTGAAGACACGCCGCGGACGATCAGGTGAGCGGTGTCGGTGCCGAGGGTCGATTTCCCGAGCGTCCCGAAGCGCGAGAACGACTGGCTGCTCATGCACTTCAGGCGGTACGAGGATGAAAACACCTGCTCGAACTCGTTGATGATCGCGAGCTGCACGGTCGTCTCGGTGGGCGTCTGGAAGAGCAGGTCCTCCGCACAGGGCACCGTGATCAGCTCGCTGGAGGGCCCGCCTGTTTGACGGGTGAGCACGACGAAATGCAGCCGGTCGGGGCACTGCTCGTACGTAAAGCCGTCCAGATCGATGATGCCGTTGTACGTACCGGGGCTCAGGCGCTGGAATCCGACGGCGTCATAGCCAACGGTCTCGCCGGAGAACCGATCGTAGACGAGCGCACGCCCCTGAATGGCGTTGTGCGCGCTCAACTCGGGGCGTTCGGCAGCAACCGCGCACTTGAGCTCGCCGGGGCCGTCGAACGGTGGCACCGCGGTCAACGTCAGGGGATTGCTGGCCCCGTCGTTCGCCAGCCACGACAGAGGTTGTTGCGGCGTGAGCCGGACGAAGAACCCGACCTCGATGCAGTCGCTCTGCCGTACGTAGAAGCACTGCAACTCGACGTCGCGATCCGACATGTTCATCAGCTCGATGCGCGTATCCTGGGTCGAGCTGGTCGCGATGTAAGGAAACACAAGCAGAGCCGAGGCCAGTTTCTGGGCGGGAGGAACGCCCTGCGCGGTGGCGAGGAACGAGATCTGCCCGTCGTTCGCCAGCGTCGGGACCGGTGTCGCGGTGGGGCGCGGAGTCCGCGTAAAGCTCGGGACGCGCGTGTTGGTGATCGTGCGGGTCGGGGTCCCCGTTCGCGTGGCGGGACGGGTCCTCGTCTCCGTGCGCGTCGCGGTCCCCGTGCGGGTTGCGGTCGCCGGGCGTGTCGACGTGGGCGTGCGCGTCGGGCGCATGGTGCGGGTCGGCGCCCCAGGCGTGTTCCGCGGGCCGCCCAACGGCGAGAGCCGCCAAGAATCGAGCGCGCCGCCGAGCGCGCGCATGACGGCGTTCCAATTGACGGCCGGCTGCGCCGCAACCGGATGCGCCATGCCGACGCCAAATGCGACGACGGCGGCGATTCGGGCTATGCGCGCACGCCACCCGCGGCTCATGGCAAGCGAATCTCCCCAAACCGCCCGCCGCGTAGCGCCGGTTCGTTGCCAGCAGTCCCGCGCGCCCCGTCCGGCGTCGTGAAGCGATCGATGAGCATCGCCAGAATCGAGGACTGCACGCCTTTGACAACGATGTGCCCGGTCTGCGACCCGAGAACGTCGCGCGTGAACGCGTGGCTGATCTGGCGCAGCCTGAGGCGCGCATAACAGTTTACGTTGGTGGAAGCCGAAAACCGCTGCTCGAACTCATTCACGACGACGAACTGTACGTTGGTGCCCGTCGGCACGATGTTCTCGAGGTCTTCCGTGCACGGCGCCAGAATGATCTCGCTCTCGGTCTGCGGCTGGCCGGTCTCGCTGGACAAGAACAAAAAGTGCTGCTCATCCGGGCACTGCGTGTAGGTGGCGCCGTCGAGCGAGATCACGTTCGTGGCGAGCCCGTCGGTCAGCCGCAGAAAGCCGACCGCGCTGTACCCGATCGTCTGGCCATCGGCGCCAAAGACCGCCGCCCGGCCCTGCAGCGCGTTGTGGCGATCGACCGGCTCCTCTTCCGTTTGAACGATGCACTTCAGCTCGCCGGTCCCCTGCAAGGGCGGTACGGCGGTTAAGCCCACGCCGCGCGAGCCCTGGCTCGCCAGCCACGAGAATGGCTGGTTGGGAGTGAGATAGATGTGGAAATTGATGCCGCCGCAGCTCGGGGCGAAGACGAAAACGCACTTCGCATGCACCGGACGGCTGGTCAGATTGACCAGCTCGATCCGGGTATCCACGCTCGCGCCGCCACCTTCGGTGCTAACAAAGGGGAAAATGATCACCGCCGAAGGCAGCCGCTGGGGGGGCGCATCGGCCCGGGCCGTTGCCCCGAAAATTCCGCTCAGGAGGGCGAGTGCGATCTTAACCCCCCAGACGCTCTTGACCGCCGCTCCACGCATTCCGACGCGGCGGATACTAGGCTCCCGTCACACACAAATCAACCAAAAAAGCTCCGGCCCTGTATGGCCAGAAAGAGCTGATCTAGAGAGGACTTATGCTGGCAGCGCACCCTCATGCTTATTGCAGCTCCTGCGCCGCGCCGGTGCGCCTGCAGACGCACGACGGGCACCCGCGCCCGACCTGCGAAAGCTGCGGGCGGATTCATTATCGCAATCCGGCGGTCGGCGTGGCGGTGGTGCTCCGCGATCAGGGCGGTGTGTTGTTGGGGCGCCGTAGCCGCGGCCAGTACGCCGGCCTCTGGTGCATTCCGTGCGGTTACGTCGAGTGGGATGAAGACGTGCGCGATGCAGCGCGGCGCGAGATGCGCGAAGAAACCGCCCTCGAGGTGGCGCTCGGAGACGTGCTGGCCGTGCATTCCAATTTTCACGATCGCGCGCGCCAGACCGTGGGCATCTGGTTCGCCGGTCACGTGACCGGCGGACAGGCGTTACCTGGGGACGATTTAGACGCGCTCGCCTACTTCGCCCCTGAACGGCTGCCCGCTCTCGCGTTTCCCACTGACGCGCTGGTGCTCGCGGCACTGCGGACGCGCGGCACGCCTTGACTTGCCCACCGGTTCGGCGGAGGTATCGCCGCGGCCGACCGACTCCGGCGACGTCGCGCGCGGGGTCCGCCCGGCCCATGCACAGCATTTCGGCGACGGAGGAGAACTGGCATGGCCCGCCTGCTCGAGGGGAAGGTCGCGATCATCACCGGGGCCGGCCGCGGCATCGGACGGGAAGAGGCGCTGCTGATGGCGGCGCACGGCGCCAAAGTGGTCGTCAACGATCTCGGCGCGCACTTCGACGGCAGCGGCGCGGATCCGAGCCCTGCGCAGCAGGTGGTCGACGAGATCAAGGCGCGAGGCGGTGAAGCAGTCGCGAACGGCGAGAGCGTCGCCGATTTCACCGGCGCCAAACGCATCATCGACTGCGCGCTCGACAACTTCGGGAAGCTCAACATCGTCGTGAACAACGCCGGCATCCTGCGCGACCGCACCATCTTCAACATGAGCGAAGAGGACTGGGACGCCGTGATCGGCGTACACCTGAAGGGCACGTTTTCGATGAGCCGTCACGCGTGCGCGTACTGGCGCGACGAACACAAGAAGGGCAATGTGCTGAACGGCCGCATCATCAACACCACGTCGGACTCCGGCCTGCTCGGCAACTTCGGCCAGACGAACTACAGCGCCGCCAAGGCCGCGGTGGCCGCGATGGCAATCGTCGTCGACGGCGAGATGCAGAAGTACGGCGTATGCTGCAACGCCATCGCGCCGATCGCTCGCACGCGCTTGACCGTCGATGCGACACCCGCAGTCGCCGGGCTGATGGCCAAGCCGGCGGAGGAGGACAAGTTCGATGTCTTCGACCCGCGCAACGTCGCACCGCTGGTCGTATGGCTGGGCAGCGATGCCGCGGCGGGTACGCACGGAGAAGTGTTCCGCGTAGGTGGCGGGACGATCTGGCTGATGCAGGGCTGGCATTCCGTCGGCAAGGTGTCTCAGCTGTCGACGTGGGATCCGGCGAGTCTGGGCATCGTGCTCAAAGCGGAGCTGGAGAAAGGGATCACTGCAAAGGAGACGCTCGCTTCGGTCATTCCCGATGGGTGCTGACGCTGGCGCCGGGTGCGGCGGTACAGGACGTCCGCGCGCGGACGCAAGCGCGACCGAGCCCGTCCGCACCATTCTGTTCGTCTGCCACGCGAACACGAGCCGCAGCGCCTCGCCCACGCGTTGCTCGAGCATCTGTTGCGCGCGCGCTCCGGCAGGGCCGCGCGATATCGCGTGACCTCGGGCGGAGTCGCGCCCTACGCGCGCGACGGCGCGCTCATTTCGCTCGATGCGCACCTGGCGCTCAGCGAGATTGGCATCCAGCTGCGTCCGAGCGCACCTCCGTCGATCTCAAGCGGCACCGCGATATGATCGCCAGCGCTGATCTCATCCCCACGATGGACCGAAGAACAGGGAAGCATGCTGTGCAGCGGCTTTCCCGAGGCGCACCGCAGCGTGCGGGGACATCGAGGTCCGGCCGGACGCGACGGGCCTTGTTCGCGGCATGTCGCGATGAGATCGCGCGTTGCCTCGAACGCGCCCTGGTGCGCCTCCTTTGACCATCGCGCGCGTCTACGCACCCCGAGCGGCTGGCGGGCACCGCGCCCGTTCAGGTGCGGCGCGCGCTCGCGCGAGCGATACGCACCCGCCCGATGATTAGAAGCACCAGCGTACAAATCATCAAACCACGGGCGCCGGTCGCGGGCGCAATGACCGGCTGAGGCTCCGCGAGCTCGCCGATCACCTGAAACAGGAAATCGGGATTCGTGCCGCCCCCGACACCGCACGCGATTTGCGTGTCGAAAGTCGTGCAACCGGTGGCGAACCCGTTCCCTGGGTTCCGCCACACGCTCGGGTTGTTGCTCTGCACGAGGCGGTTCGACCAAAACCGCTGGCCGTGTGTCTGAAAGTTCTGATTCACTGCAATGCCGACCCAGTGCAGGCCCGGGCGCAGCACGGCGGGCGTCGGCAGCGTGATCTCCAGATTCGGCGTGTCCGCGGTCGGGATGACACCGGTGTATGCCGCTTCGGCTGCGCCGGGGACCCCGCCGGCGTCGCTGTAGAATGTGAGATCGACGCTCGCGGCGCCCACTACCTCGGCGGTGGTAATCATCAACACTTGCGTGATCTTCCATCCTGGCCCAGTGACGATGAAGTCGTCAGCGCCCTCCGAGTCGAAGGCTTCGTACGGCGGCCCGAAGTTCTGCGCCGGGGCGCCGTTCCCACTGGCACTGTCGGTCTGCTCGTAGAGGACCACGGATGCCGTGGATACCCCCGCGGGGAGCGCCATGGGCGCGGCGCCGGCCTCGATCTTGGGTTGCGCGCCACCCGCCGGCTGGGCAAGCAGGGCTAGCACCACCCACAGCGCCTTTGCCGTTCGCGGGACGTACCCACGGCGCCTCAGCATCCGCATTCCGCGAGCGCGGCTTATCCGTTTGGCCACCTTTGCGTCAAGCTAAAAGCCACGCAACATCGCACAGAATAGCGCACGGCATCCTGCCGGTGCGGCCCGCCCGGGCTCACCGCACGCGCAGCGGAAACCGGCGGGATCCAGGTCCGATGACACCGCGGGTGCCGTCGACCGCTTGGGTGACTCGCAGCTCGAGCTCATAGTCACCCGAATGGCGCGGGGCCTCCAAGGTCACAAGCATGTCGATGCGCTCGCCGGGTGCAACATTTTCCGGCAGCAGGATGACGTCGCCGACACCGGCGACCGGCTCGCCGCGGCCGAGCCAGCGCACCATCAGGAACACGAGGCGGCGCGAGCCGATCATGCTCTCCCCGTTGAAAGCCGGCCAGGGTATCGCCGCCCGGTTTTCGATCGAGACGCTGATCGGTACTCGACTTCCAACCGCCATCGCCGACGGCACCCCGGACGCTTGAATGGCTGCCGCGAGATCTTCCGGCTGCAGCGGCGCCACGCGGGCCGGCAGTGGGTCGCGGAAGGCATCGACCATCACGTGGGCGAGCTCGAGGCCGCGGAAGCCGTTCCGAGCGCTGCGTACGATCTGGAGGTCACTCCAGTCCCAGACGCGCGACGGCGCCCGCTCCAACGGCACCGGCTCGCGGTTCCAGGATTCGTCCGCGGCATACGCACCGATCGCCTGCACCGCCACGCCGTACAGCGCGAGCACCGCGGCAAACGCCCGCATGGCCGGCCTCCGGCAGAGCGGGACCAAGCCATACACGAGGAAGATGGTCAGCGCGGGCAACACATCGGTCATGTAGCGCGGTCCGTAGGTATATCCCGCCCACCACTCGTCGAACTTGGCGTGCACGATCACGTGCATCGCCACGCCGACCGACAGCCAGCGGAGCCAGGCAGGTGCCGGTACCCACCACACGCGCACTGCGCCCCACAGCGCGAACGCCATGATGGGCGTGAACACCAACAGGCCGCGGTTGGGGCTGATGAACAACCCGGCCATGCCTTCGAACAATGGCCCGCCGAAGTGGTCAAACCCCCCGTAGCCGCCGGCGACGGTTTGAAAGATCGCCCGGTTGTAGCCCGCGAGCGCACCGCCGAGCAGCAGCGGTGGGATCGCGAATGCCAGGGCACGCCAGCGCCAGCGCACCCACGCATACACCCCTGCCAGCCCGGCGAAGATGATCATTTGGGGGCGATTGGCGACCGCCAGCGCAGCGCTCAGCCCTGCGAGCGCCAGCACCCCGGTGCTGGGGCGCGGCTCGATCAGGAAGCGGGACAAGAGGACCAGCATCAGCTCAGCGAGCGCGTGCGGCCAGAGGGCCTGACTGGAAAGCGCCCACGTGGAAGTGCCCAGTGCGTAGATCAGGGTGAGGAGCACGGCCCAGTGCCATTGCGTCAGCCGGCGGAGCACGCCGAACAGCAGGCTGGCCGACAAGGCCGTGAGCGCCGCGGCGGCCAGGCGTTCCATCACGACGATGACGACCCGGGCGCGCACATCGTCGTAGCTGATGCCGCGCGCCGCCATCCACCATGCAGCGGGGATGTAGAACGGAGTGACCACGATCGACGTCGCGATCGGCGAGACGGAATAGATGTGGCCGTCGCGAACGTGCAGGTAGTACGGAAGACGGTTGCGCCTCGTGCGGTCCCAGCTGAACTCGTCGAGGTCCAGGTCGCCCTCGCGCAGCAGGCTGAACGGCAAGACGCGCGTTGGTAGGCTGTCGCCGGTGCCGCGTAGGCGGAAGTTGGCCGCGTAGATCGCGAACGTCAGAGCGAACAGGAGCAGCGACGCCGCCGCGGCACGCGCCGGTCGCGTCGCGGCTGCGGGGCTTGGGGGGCTCGCACGCACCACGGTCGCCGTCGCACCCCGCGGGCGGGCCGCGGCAGTCCTGGCGCGCTTGCCGGTTTTCATCGGGCGCGATGCTGCCGTGGCCACGCGGCGGCGGCAAGGGCGGGCACTTGCACGCGACCGCATGCGCGCCGAAGAATGCGCGCATGCGCGCCATGGCTTTAGAGCGCCCGGCTCCGGTCGAAACGGCACCGCTGCAGTTGCTGAGCATGCCCGTGCCGGAACCGCGCCCCGGCGAGTTGCGCGTGCGCGTGCACGTGTGCGGCGTCTGCCGCACCGACCTGCACGTGGTCGAAGGGGAGCTCGCTCCGCAGCGCGCGCGCGTGGTGCCCGGTCATCAAGTCGTCGGCATCGTGGATGCCGCCGGCCCCAGTCCGAGCCGGTTCGCGGTCGGCGAGCGCGTCGGCATCGCCTGGCTGCGCGCCACGTGTGGGACATGTGCCGCATGCCGCCGTGGAGCCGAGAACCTCTGCGCGGGCGCCGAGTTCACCGGCTGGCACGCGGATGGCGGCTACGCCGAGTACGCGATCGTGCGCTCGGACTTCGCGTACGCCATACCCGATGCCCTCGGCGACGCAGAGGCCGCACCGCTGCTCTGCGCGGGCATCATCGGCTATCGCGCCCTGCGCCGCGCGCGTATCTTCGCGGGCTGCCGGCTCGGGTTGTATGGCTTCGGCGCGTCGGCGCACATCGCCATCCAAATCGCGCGCCATCTCGGCTGCCGCGTGTTCGTGATGACGCGCGAGGCGAAGCATCGCGCCCTAGCGGCGGCGTTGGGCGCCGAGTGGACCGGAGCCGCGGACGACACGCCACCCGAGCTGCTCGACAGCGCGGTGTTGTTCGCACCGGCCGGGCTCCTGGTGCCGACGGCGCTAGCGGCGCTCGACCGCGGCGGTACGCTGGCGCTGGCCGGAATCTATCTCACCGGGGTGCCGCCGCTCGATTACCAACGCCATCTCTTCTACGAGCGCACCCTCTGTAGTGTCACCGCCAATACGCGCCAAGACGGCGCCGAGCTGCTGCGCCTGGCGGCCGAGATCCCGATCCGCCCGCGCACGGTGCTCTTCCCGCTCGCTGACGCCAATGAAGCGCTCCGCCAGTTGAAGTCCGACGGTTTCGACGGCGCCGCCGTGTTGACGGTCGCGCCATAGCGCCCGAAGGCCTCGCGAGGCGTTCACGGACGTGCTGCGACGACGACGCTCGGGGAATTCGGCTGTCGGTTGTTCACGAAGACGTGGAGTTGAACCCGCTGCCACGCGGCACGGGACATGGGCGCCCGGCGGCGGCGAATGCAGTAGCCGCTACGGCTGCACCCGTGTAGATTGCGCGGAGCGGCCTGGAGGACGGCCCATCACGTGATGCCCTGCGATGCCATCCGCCCTCGAGCCCTCTGCGCGTTGGCCGCCCTCATCGCGCTGGCTCCGGCCTGTACCGCTGCCGAGCGATCAACGAGCGATCCGCCCACGCCCGAGCTCCGGGCGGAACGAGACGTGGTCCCGCTCGAGGAGGAGGCCACCGTCGACGAGCAACAGGCGTCCGGCTTTCCAGATCCGTGGGAAAACACGAATCGCAAAATGCTGTGGTTCGACCGTCAGCTCGACGGGTGGGTCATCACGCCGGCGGTCGACATTTACCAGTTTTTGGTTCCGGAGCCGGCGCGCCACGCCGTCCGCCGCTTCTGCTTGAACATCAACTCCCCGGCCGTGCTCGTGAACGATCTCCTGCAGCGCGAGTGGGCCGACGCCAGCATCACGACGGAGCGATTCCTCATCAACTCCACGGTCGGGATCGGCGGGCTGTTCGATCCCGCCGAGGATTTCGGCCTGCCGCGACACAGCTCGGACTTCGGCCAGACGCTGGCGCTGGCCGGCCTCGACAGCGGCCCGTATGTCGTGCTGCCCTTCTTCGGCCCGAGCAACGTGCGAGACGCTTCCGGAGCGGTGGTCGACTTCCTTTTGCAGCCGATGTTGTACGCGCTGCCGATAGCCGCGCTGTTCGTTTTCGAAGGCTCGCGCGGGCTGTCACTGCGCGAGGCGCATGCAGAGGGTCTGGAAGCGCTGCGGGCGTCGTCCATCGATTATTACTCGGCCCTGCGCAGCGCCTATTACCAGACCCGCACGGCGGACATCTGGCGCCGGCGCGCTGCGCATCAGCAACGGAACACCGCGGCGGCCGCCACCCGCGACGTGGACGGGCGGCCGCCTTCCACGGACGCCCTCGCACCGTGACGGCGCACGGCGTTGGCCAGGAGGATCATCGCGCGCCTGGCAAGTCCTGCGCGCTCGCCATGCGCTAGCCGTTAACCTTGCCAGCTGCGTAGTCCGCGGCTTTCGCATGCACCGATGCGAGGAGCTTGGCGAACCCTTCGCGCTTCAGCACGGTCGAGTACTCGGACCGCCGCAGCGCCAGCTCACTCACGGTTCCCTTCTGATAGACGTCGACGATCTTCCACGCGCCGTCGGTGCTCCGTAGACGGTACGTCAACTCGACGTCCTCCCCGTCGGGACGGTCGAGCACCGTGCGCACGAAGACCGTGCCTTCCGCGCCCGGCTCCTCACCGAGGGTGCGGAAGCGCTCACCTCCGTAGCCGGTAAACCGCCCCGCGTACGTCGCCGCGCTGATGTGCTCGAACGCCTCGCGCCAGCGCTCCTGATCCGCCGGGCTGAGCTCTTTCCATCCCGGCCCCAACACGAACCGAGCCATGAAATCGAGGTCGAAGTGCCGGTCGATCACCGGTCTGATGCGTTCGTAGCGCCCGGCGTAGCCGAGCGCTTGAGCGTCTTTCATGACGCCGAGGAGAGTTCCGTGCAACTCGTCGATGATCGCGATGGGCGACGCGTCGGCGGCGACTGCCGCGGCCCACGTGAGGCTCAGCGCGAACAACGCTGCAGCCGCACATCGTACGATCCTCGTCATACTCTGACCCCGTGGCCGCGGTCTCAGCTGCCGTTGACGCGCACGGTCTCGCGCGACCGCCGCCGCCGGGTCGAAACGACCCGAAACTGCGCGACCGCTTTCGCTTCCATACATACGCGCTTGCAGCGAAATAGCCAGCTCGCCGGTTCTCGGCGCGACGCGAGAGCGGCCACAAGCGCGCCACTGCGGCGGACGCGCGAGGCCGGCTCTCGCGGTCGCGCGTGGCGCTGGTCGAGTTACGGTTTCGGCGCGGCGGCCGGTGCGGCCGCCGCGCTCTTGCTCTGGACGGTGACCTGCGGACGCAATTCCTCGAGCATCTTGTCCCCAATGCCGCGCACGAGCTTCAGGTCGTCGATGCTCTTGAACTCGCCGTTCTTGTCGCGGTGCTCGATGATGGCCTGCGCCTTGGCCGGACCGATTCCTTTCAAACCGGCCAATTCCGTGACGGAGGCGGTGTTGATGTTCACAGGGCTACTCTCGGCGGCGACGGGTCGGGCGATGAATACCGCCAACGCCGCCAGCACTCCGAGCAGGGTGCGCACGTTTGGTCGTGACATGGAGATCCCTCCTTGTTTCGGCGCGTGTGCGCCGGTGGTTGATGCGCCCGCGAGAGCCGGTGCGGATGCTTTACCCAACCAGCGCACTGGTGTAAATTTAATTAGTAGACTCTGCGTATGCTATTTTGTGTGCACTGCATATAGGGCCGACATCCATGCGATCGGCGCGGCCACCGATCACACCAGTGTACTGGATCGCGCTCGGCGTGCTCGCCGGGCAGCTCGCGGCCATACCCGTCCCCGGCGGAGTCCCGCGCGTACTCGCCGGCGGCGTCGCGATTCTGGTCCTCGGCGGTGGGCGATGCCGTCCGCTGGCGAATTGGGCACACGCGACGGGCTTGGCGCTGCTCGGCGCCACCGCGGGCCACTGGCAGGCAGATACCCGACCCGCGCCGGGCGCGACGGCGGACGACGTCGTGCACTGGGCCGGGGGTCGCACCTGGGTGCGTGGCACGGTCATCGAGCGCTCCATGGCCGCGCAACACGGCATGCGCCTGCTGATCGCAACGCAGGCCGTGCGCCGCGGACCGGAATGGCGGCCCGCGGCGGGCCACGTCCTGATCACCGTGGGGCGCGCGCAGCAGCCGTGGCGCCGCGGTGATGCGCTCGAGGCCATCGTGACGCTGCGGCGGCCGCGCAACTTCGGCAACCCGGGCGAGTTCGATTATGAAGCCTTTCTGGCCCGCCGCGGTGTCCATGTCACCGCCTATGCCGCCGACGATCGGGGATGGCGGCGCGCCGCGGCGGCGATCTCGAGCTGGCGGGACCGTCTCGAGCAGTGGCGGGATGAAACCCGCAGCGCGATTGCAGCGGCCCTCCCTCCCCGCGAAGCGGCCGTCGCCGCCGCGCTGTTGGTGGGCGAGCAAGCGGCGCTGAGCGCCGAGGTCCGCGAGCGATACTCGCGCGCTGGCGTCAGCCACGTGCTGTCCATCTCGGGTTTGCACGTCGCGCTGGTTTCCGTCGGCGCGTATACCGCGTTGCGCTGGCTGCTCGGCCGGAGCGAGCGCCTGCTGCTGTGCGCCAACGTCCCCAAACTGGCGATGACCGGCAGCCTCGTTCCGGTACTGTTTTACGCCGCACTGGCCGGCAGCAACGTCGCCACGGTGCGGGCGGAGCTCATGTGGCTGCTAGTGTTCGGCGCGCTGTTGCTCGACCGACCGCGCGACTGGCTCGCGCCGTTGGCAGCGGCCGCAGCCGGGCTGGCCATCGACCAGCCCGGAGTCGCGCGCGAGATCTCGTTTCAGCTGTCCTGCATGGCCGTCCTCGGCATCGCCGTGGGCGTCCCGCGGGCGCGGGCGCGATGGGCTGCGTTCGAGGAAGCGCGCCTCCTCCGGTTCCGGCACCGCGCCTGGGCATGGCTACGCTGGTTGGCGCTGTCGGAGGCCGCCACTGTGAGCGCCTTGGTGGCAACGGCGCCATTGATGGCATGGCACTTCAACCAGATCTCGCTTGTCGCGCCGCTCGCGAACCTCATCGTCGTCCCGTTGCTCGGCGGACTGACCATCGGCCTCGGCCTCCTCGGCACCCTCGCGGTGACCATCGCGCCCGCGGCGGCCCCGTTCTGCTTCGCCGCGATTGGACCGCCAATCCGCCTGGCCGACTTCATCACCACATGGTTTGCGGCGCTCCCCGCCGCCTCGGTCCGCGTGCCGACTCCATCGCTCGTCGAGCTTGCACTCGTGTACGCGGCGCTCGGTGCAAGCCTCCTGCGCGACCGCCACTGGCGGCGAATCGCGCTCGCGCTGTGCGGGGCAGCGCTGCTGGTCGACGCGTCCGCCTGGGCCATCGAGCGGAGCGCCAGCGGCGCGCTTCGCGTGACCTTTCTCTCCGTCGGCCAGGGCGACTGTACGCTCATCGAGTTCCCCGGCCGTCACGTCATGATCGTCGACGCCGGCGGCCTGACGGGTGGGCACTTCGACATCGGCGCGCGCGTGGTCGGCCCCGCCCTCTGGAGGCGCAAGATTACCCGCATCGACATCGCCGTCCTCACCCATGCGGATTTCGATCATTACGGCGGCTTGCGCTTTCTCACCGAAACGTTTGCGCCGCGCGCGCTCTGGTGGAACGGCGTCGCGAACCCGGGCGGGGAGTTCACCGCGCTATGGCGCGCGGTGACGGCAGCGGGCATTCCCACGGTCGCTCCGCGCGCCGGTACCCGGCGGGAGATCGACGGCGTGCTGGTGGAGGTCTTGCACCCCGGGAACGGCGCGCGCAGCGCGACGGACAACGACCGCTCGCTGACTTTGCGGCTGCGTTACGGGCCAGCTGCCGTGCTGTTGCCGGGCGACATCGAAGCCGCGGGCGAAGCGGCACTCGTCGCGCGCTGGGGCTCGGCGCTGGCCAGCACGGTGCTCAAAGTACCGCACCACGGCAGCCGATCGTCGAGCTCACCGACCTTTCTCGCCCACATCGCGCCATCGCTCGCCGTCGTCTCCGTCGGCGCCGACAACCGATTCGGCTTTCCCGACCCGCACGTCGAGCGAGACTACGCCGCGCGCGGCATTCCGCTCTGGCGCACCGATCGCGACGGCGCCGTCGCGCTTACCATCACCCGCGATGGCGCGATCGCGGTCACCGGCGGCCGCGGGCGCCGAGCGCGGCTCGCCCCGCCCGCGCCAGCCTTGACAGTGGAAAAACCGCCGGCGTAAATCGCGCCCGTTTGCGCCGGGGTTCCTGCCGAGCTCGCGTTTCGCGAGAGGGTGCCGCATGGGCGAGGCCGGCCGCTCGGCTGTCGTCGCACGGGTGCGCTGGTGAACAGGCGCAATGGGAGAGAAGCATGGTGCGACGGCAGGCCTGGCCAGCGGTTCTGACCGCCGCGACACTCCTCCTCGTGTCCTCGATCGCGCTCTGCGCCTCGATGGCTGCGGCGCTGACGCTCGACGACGACCGCAACATCACGCTGCGTGCCCGCATCTACAGCCAGGCGGCGATCCGCATCCAGGATTCCGCCCCTGACACCGCACCCGTCACCAAGTCCGGCCAGCTGATCCAGCATCGAAATTTCTTTTACCCGGAGCTCGACGCCAAGCTCACCAGCTACACCGCGTGGATGCGCGGGGGCTGGCTGGACTGGCTCGCGCCGGACGATCTGCGGTTTCGCGCCACCGCCTGGGGCTTCTACGACGGCCTCTACGATTACGGCGCTTCGCAGTTCGATGCGGCGCAGAAGGTGATCAACGCTTCCTTCGACAACCGCGTTCCCCGCCAGGGGCCGATCAACCTCCGCGCCGGCGGCTGGTTCGTGCGCGGAGAAAATATCAAGCTGGTGCCCGGCGCGACGCGCTTCAACCAGGTCTTTCCCGACTTCGAGCTGTACGATCCGCCCGATATTTACGCGCATCAGGCGCGGGTGAACGAGCTGTACCTCAGCTATACCAAGGGGCCCCTGTTCGTGCGCTTCGGACGCCAGAGCATCTCCTGGGGCGAATCGGACACCATCGCGTTGCTCGATCAGAGCAATCCGTTCGATCTCACGTTGGCCGCTCCCGGATTCTTCGAAGACATCGAGGAGTCGCGCATTCCCCTGTACACGTTGCGCACGAGCTACACGCTGTTCGACGTGTGGGGGCGCTTCTCGAGCGGCATGCTCGAGGGCTACTGGGTACCGGGGGATCTCGACGCGACCACGCCGATCACGCCGCTGATCACCGCCAGTCCGTACTCGCCGCGCGGCAAGGATCCGCAGCTCGCGAGTCAACAATCCGGCGGCGTGTTTCCGCCGACGTTCCAGTTCGTATTCTTGGATCACCTACCGAAGTCCGGCATGGAAAGCAGCCGTTGGGGCATCCGCTTCCAGACCGTCATCGACGGCGCGTACACGCTACAGGCGTGGGCGTACCGCACGCTGCCGCAAAACCCGGTGCCGGTGAAGATCGGGCGCCAGGACAACCTGCCGTTCTCGATCAACGGCACGAACTTGTTCATCGTCTCCATCGAGCACAAACCGGTGATGGTCTACGGCGTGGCGGCGACGTTTTTCGCCGAGCCACTCGACGGCATCCTGCGCCTGAATGCGCAGCTGTTCGAGCACGAACAGGGCTTCATTCCGCAGGCGAACTTGAACATCTGTCCGATTAGCCGCACCCAGCCGATGGTGTGCCCGGGCGGCCGCAACCCGATCTCGAGCCCCGGCTACATCCCGTACAACGACATCCTGCGCTACGAGATCGGCTTCGACCGGTTTTTCTTCCTGCGCTCACTGAATCCGAGCAACAGCTTCGTGCTCAGTGCCTCGGCAGTCGGCTCCTACAACGCGTCTTACACCGGAGCCAGCGACGCGCACTTCCGCTCTCCGCAGCTCAAGCCATCGCTCTTCCGCCGCCTGCCGGACGGCGGCTTGCAGCCCGTGCAGCGCGGCGCGGTGCAGAGCGACTATGTCAATACGTACCCGCTCGACGCGCAGGGACAGATGACGATCCAGACCGATTACCTGCACGGGCGTTTGATACCGCGCCTCACCCTGATCGGGTACGTCCGCGGCACCTATGCGATCCATCCGACCCTGATCTACCGCTGGACCGATTCGCTGCTCTTCCAAGCCGACTGGCAGCACATCGACGGCGCATACCAGGCGCTCGGCTTCTTCCGCGATCGCGACCAGGTCGCACTCCGCGTCACCTATCAGTTGAACTGACGCATCGCGTCGGGGCAACGCGCGCATCGCGCCGGCGGATGCTGCCTGGGGTGGCTGCCGCAAAGGCCCGCGCTGCGCTTGCTGTAGCCGGCGCACCTGTGGCAGCCGGGCGCGCAAAGCGCGCCTCTATGTCGAGGGTCGATCGTTTCGAAGCACTGCACCGGAATGGATGGATTCCTCGCGTCTTTGCGAGTACGCCGTGGCGACCCGCGGCGGAGCTGTGCGCACAGGCGAAGGGCCACTCGATGGGCAGGAACGCTCGACGCGCGCCGGGCCGCCACAGGCCCGTCGGCTACACAGTGAGGACAGCGGCTAGGCGGCGCCGGAGGCCAACGCCCGCTCGTAAGCGATCAAATCCGCGACCGTCTGCGGCCACGGGATGCGCGGTTCCCAGCCCGTGGCGGCGCACAGCGCCGCGGCGGTGCCGATCAGCCGGGGGATCCGGTTCGGGCGGACGCGATCATGAACCGTCGCGATCTCCACCCGCACGCCGGCCTCGGCCACCAAGTCCGCAAGCACGCTCGCGATCGAGCGCCCCACACCCGAGCACACGTTGTAAGCCTCGCCGGCCGTGCCGCGCTCGCATGCGGCGAGATATGCCGCGACCACGTCGCGCACGTCCGTGAAGTCGCGCACGGGCTCCAGATCGCCGACCTCCAGCCGCGGCGGCCGCGCGCCGCGCTCGATGGCCACCAACTGGCGGGCAAAGTCCGCGCAGACGAACACCGCCCGCTGCCCGGGCCCGGTGTGATTGAACGGCCGCACGCGGACGACGTCGAGGTCCATCCCGCGCGCCCACTGCGCCGCGAGCAGATCCGCTGCGGCTTTGCTCGCGCCATACGCGCTCACCGGCCGGAGCGGGCAGTCCTCGCGCACCGGCAGCTCTTCCGATCTGACGGCGCCGTACGCATCGGCCGAGCCGACGATCAGCACGCGGCAGCGCGGGGCATGCCGCTGCACCGCGGCGAGCACGTGCAGGGCGCCCAGCGCGTTGGTGCGAAACGCCGCGCTCGGATTCGCCGCGGCGGCGGGAATGAAGGCCAAGCCAGCGAGATGAAAGAGCGCGTCGGGCTGCACAGCTGCCACCGCCGCCTCGACGGCCCCGGCATGCTCCACATCGACCGCATGCACGTCCGGCTCGCGCAGCCCCTGTGTCACGAGATCGCGTAGCCGCGCGCGGCGGCCCGCGGTGCGCACGGTGCCGTACACTGCCGCCCCGCGCGCCAACAGCGCGCGGGCGAGAAATCCGCCGACGAATCCGTCGATCCCGGTGACGAGGGCGCGCATGCGCAGCCACGCGGAGCGAGCTGCCGCGCTCAGCCCTCGCCGAGGTCGCTGCGCCCGTACCGATCGGCGAGACGCACGACGTCGTCCAGCTCGGGGGTCGACACCTCGAAGACCTCGCACATGGTCCGCGCAGTCAGCCGATGGCGTTGCCCGGCCGGAATGTGCACGCACTGCCCCGGTTGCAGGATGATGGTTCGCATCTGCTGATCGTCGTCGCCGAGCTCGAGCTCGAGCGTGCCCACGAGCAGGTAGAGCGTCTCCTCCTTGCGCCGATGGTACTGCAAGCTCAACGCCTCTCCGGCGATGATGTGCAGAATTTTCCCGGCGTAGTGGTCCGTGCGCGCCCAGAGGAGCTCATAACCCCACGGCTTGTCGAGGCGTTCGGCCTGTGCAGGGCCCATCATCGATTCGAATACAGCAGGACCGCCGCAGTGGCGACCCACAGCACCACCACCATCAACAACGGCCGGTCAGTGAGCAGCAGTCGGGTCGGATTTCCGCCTTCCTCGCGCTGATGCACGAGGTAGAGATATCGGAAAATGCCGAACAGCACGAAGGGAATCGTCAAGTAGAGCTTGTCGGTGCCGAGCTTGTGCTGCACTTCCGGTGACACCGTGTAGATCGCGTAGGCCACCACCACGGAGGCCGTCACCACCGAGATCATCTGATCGAGGAAGTACGGGCTGTATTCGCGCAGCGCCGCGCGGTGCGCGTGGGCGTTGTCCTCCAGCAGCACGAGCTCGTGACGGCGCTTGGCTAAGGCGAGAAACAGCGCCAGTAGGAACGTGCACACCATCAACCAGGGAGATACCGGGACGGCGATCACGACGCCGCCGGCGGCGGCGCGGATCACGAATCCACTGGCGATCGACATCACGTCGAAGATGACCAGCTCCTTGAGCGCGAACGTGTATGCGATCTGCAGCAGGAGGTACGCTGCGGCCAGCGCCGCGAATGCCGGGCCGAGGAGTGCGGCCCCGACGAGGCCGACCACCATCAACCCGACGGTCAGCGCCAGCGCCGTGTTGCGCGGCACGCGTCCGGACGGCAGCGGCCGCAGCGATTTCAGCGGATGCTGGCGGTCGCGCGCGCAGTCGCGGACGTCGTTCATGACGTAGGCGCCGCTGGCGAGACAGCAGAAGCAGACGAAGGCGGCGGCGACGCGCACGATGTCGTCCCACACGAACAAGTGCTTCGAGAAGATCAGCGCCGCGAACAGGACGCTGTTCTTCACCCACTGGGTCGGCCGGAGGAGCTGCCATAGATCGCGCGCCTGCACGCCCACTGCGGCCGCCGCGGCGCGCTTCACGTTGAGATTGCCGATGTCCTCCAGGGCCGACTCCAGACGATGGGGAGTTACCAGATCGCCCGTGCGCGGGCGAGCGGAGATCTGCGCCGCGCCCGGTGTTCCCCTGGGCCGGAGATTTGGGCTAAGCGGTTAACAATTTGCGCTGGAGGCACGATGAAGCTGATCGAGGGAAAAGTGGCCGTCGTCACGGGGTCGGGGCGCGGCATCGGACGCGCAGTGGCCGAGCTGTTCGCGCGACACGGCGCCCGCGTGGTGATCAACGATCTCGACCCTGACGTCGCCGAAGAAGCGGCGGCCGCGGTCCGCAAGAACGGAGGCGAGGCCCTGGTGTGCGCCGGCTCGGTGACCGACCCCGCGTTTCCGAACCGCCTGATCAAGACGACGGTCGACCATTTCAAAGGCTTGGACATCATCGTGAACAACGCCGGCTATACCTACGACGGCGTGATCCACAAGATGAGCGACGAGCAGTGGCTCGCGATGCTCGATTGTCACCTGACCGGTCCGTTCCGCATCCTCCGCGCGGCCTCTCTGTACTGGCGCGACTGGGTGAAGCAGGAGCAGGCGGAAGGTCGGCGGGTCATCCGGCGGGTCATCAACACCTCGTCCACCTCCGGCGTCGCCGGTAATGCGGGACAGGTGAACTACGCGGCTGGGAAGATGGGCATCGTCGGAGTGACGAAGACACTCGCGAAAGAATGGGGTCGGCTGAACATCCACGTCAACGCGGTCGCGTATGGGTTCATCGAAACCCGCCTGACCGCGGCGAAAGACAAGTCCCAGAAAGCCCAGGTCGATGGGAACGTGGTCGAGATCGGTATCCCGGAAGACACCCGGAATCTGTTCATCAAGCAGATCCCGCTCGGACGAACCGGCACGCCGGAAGAGGCCGCGGGACCGGTGCTGTTCCTCGCCTCGCCCCTGGCCGACTACGTCACCGGACACGTCGTGCTCGTCACCGGCGGTTCGTACATGTGACGGACTAGCGCTCCGGAACGCGAAGCCGCAGGATGGCGCAGCTTCGGTATTTCGCTGCTCCGCAAACGGCGGAGCAATCACTAACGCAGTGACGTTCGCCGACAGCCGTGCCTGACACTCGATCGCGGCAACCCAGCCGACGGCACCCCGCTCCCGGCCGCCCCCGCGCACCGGTGCGAGAGGTGATCGATCGGCTGGAGCGCGCGTATCCGGACGCGCGGCTGGCGCTCGACTTCTCGTCACCTTTCGAGCTCCTCGTCGCGCTCATCCTCGCCGCGCAATGTACCGACGCCAAGGTCAACGAGGTCACCCCGGAGCTGTTCCGCCGCTTTCCCAACCCGCGCGCGCTCGCCGCCGTTTCCCAGGAAGAGCTCGAGAAGTGGGTGAAGCCCACCGGATTCTTCCGCCAGAAGGCGCGGACGCTGCGCGCCTGTAGCGCCGCGCTAGTCGAGCGCTTCGGCGGTGAGGTGCCGCGCGAGTTGGACGCACTGCTGAGCCTGCCGGGCGTCGGGCGTAAGACGGCGAACATTTTACTCGGCAATGCGTATGGCGTGCCCGGAATCGGTGTCGACACGCACGTCGCCCGCCTCTCGCAACGGCTCGGTTTCAGCCAACAATCTGAACCGGACCGCATCGAGGCTGACCTCGCGAGCGCAGTGCCGGTGCCAGCCCAGATCCACTTCTGTCACTTGCTGCAGCAGCACGGCCGAGCCATCTGCCACGCGCGCCGTCCGGACTGCCCGCGGTGTCCGTTGCTCGACATTTGCCCGTTTCCAGACAAAACCGCCCCGATTTCCGCTCCAAACCCTCCCAAACGATCTCGCTGGATACATTAGTCGTGAACTAAGCCCTGTTGCTGCTCGCCATAGGCCGGAGCAGACTGGGGCTCCGCCGTTCAGCGCGTGCAGCGTCTTGACGGTTTTTTGCTTGGCTATCGCACGAGAGCAAGATATGTGAGCAAGCGGTACTGGGACCACGCCATACTCCTGGGGGGGAGTAGCAGGCCGTGGGGGGGCCGAGGCCATGGCGACAAGCCGACGCACAACGTCCTCGCAACGGACGATGAATCGGGTCGAAATTCACGACGTCCCGAAAGAGCAGGTCATCACGCATCTCACCGAGCTCGGCCACCGAGTGGAGCCGGCGCCACCACAAGCGCGGTACGATTTCGTGGTCGATGAACAGGTGCGGCTGGCTCTCCGCGTGGCTTACCCGAGTTCGTCTCGCCGCCGCGTGCACGTCGGCGGTCGCCACTACAATTACGTATACCGCGCCTGGAACTTCAATTTTCATCACCGCGGCAAGGTAGGCGAGCGCTATAGCGACTTTTTCGCCTGCGTGCCGCTCGTGCCCGGACATCCGCTCGACCTGACGCACGCGTTCGTGATCCCGTGGGAGGCGATCAGCGGTAAAACGTTCTACCTCCCGGATTCGCGCCGTTCATACGCGGGCAAGTTCGCGAGCTTTCGCAACGCCTGGCACCAGATCCGACCGGTGGAGACCGGACAGCCCGTGACCGCCTGAACACTCCGGGTGCAGCGAGCTCCCCGTCACCGTCTCGTGAGCGCAACAGCCTCCGAGCGCTGGATCGCGCGCGGGTGGATAGTGCTGGCCCTCTCCAGCGCGCTCCATTTTCTGTCCGACAACGAAGCGGACAACGACCTCTGGATGCACCTCTTCAGCGGTCGTCACATCTTGGCGCACGGCGCCGTGCCGGGCGTCGACGATGCTTCGTATACGGCAGCCGGAGCGCCGTGGGTCGATCACGAATGGCTGGCGCAAGTGGCGCTGGCCGCACTCTTCGAGATCGGCGGCAGCCCCACCCTCTGGGCCGTGAAGCTGGCCATCGGCGTACTGACCGCCGGGCTCATGTGGCTGCTGGTACGACGAGCGGCCGCGATGCCCTCTGCGCGCGGCGCGGCGATGGTACTCGCGCTCGCGACCATGGCGCGCGGCTACGCCGTGCGCCCGCAGGTTCTCAGCTATCTCGGTCTCGCGGCGCTGCTCGCCTGGCTCGTGCTCCGCGGCAGCAGGCGCGTAACATGGCAGACCTATCTCGGCCTCGCGGGCGCGTTCGCGGTATGGGCGAACCTGCATGGAGCGGTAATCGCCGGACTGGCTGTGCTGGCGATCTATGCCGCAGTCGGCGGTGAAGGCACTCCGGCCCGGGCTCAGCGCGTCGCCTTCCTGGCGGCGGCGGTGCTCGGCTGCTGCGTAAACCCTTATGGTCCGGCGCTCTTCGCGTACATCGCGGGGGAGCTGCGGGTAGCCCACCCCATCTCGGAGTGGCAGGCGGTCGACCTGTTCGACACAGCACACCGCCCGTTCGCCGTGTCACTCGTGGCACTGGTGCTCACATTGCCATTCGCGCGTTTGCTGCGCCGCCACGGCTGGTGGGCCGTGCTGGTCGCCGGCCTCGCCGTGATGGCGCTCCGAGCGCAGCGCCACACGCCATTGTTCGCCATTTGTGCGGCGGCCCCGCTCGCCGATCAACTCGACGGGGCGTTCCGCTGGCTGAGCGCGCGCGTGCGGCTCTCCGCTGCGGCAACGGCCGGCATCGCGGCCGGACTGTGCTCCCTGGCAGCGGTGCAACTCGCCTCGCTGGCGTACGCGCTCTGGCATGACCGCGGCGCTTTGATGTTCGAGGCGGGCGAGTATCCGGTCGGTGCGCTACGCCACGTTCGCCAAACCGCGATCCGCGGCAATTTGGCCGTGCCGCTCGACTGGGGCGGTTACGCGCTCTTTCACGCAGCGCCCGCCGTTAAAGTATCTCTCGATGGGCGTTTCGCCACCGTCTACCCGCCGAGGGTGGTCGAGGACGGCTTCGCTTTCTTCCGCGGCGACGGAGACTCCCGATTGCTCGATGCCTACCCGACCGATCTCGCGCTCGTCCCGCACGACTTGCGAACGGCAGCGCATGCCCGCCCCGGCTGGCGGGTGCTCTACGCTGATGACGTGGCGACCCTGTACGGCCGAGACGGCCTGCCCGCCTCGGGAGTGCACGCGGCACCGCGCGGCCGGCAGCGGTTTCCATGACGGCTGCTGGCGGCGCGCAGCACGCACGGCGCTGCGCGCCACCGCCGCCAGGACAGTATTCCGATGCTGGTTCGCGCTCAGGTACGGCGCGCGTTGCCAAACAAGTTGGCGTCCAGCGAATAGCGGCCGGGCCCGGCCAATACAAAGAGCAGCGCGGCGCTCCAGTAGACCAACGCCAGCTCGTAGGACGGCCCCCCGACGCTCACGAACGGATCGCCGCGCCCGAAGTGGTACTGCAACGCGAACGTCATCACGCCCAGCAGGCCGAGCGCGGCAAGCGGCGTGAGCAAGCCGACCAGGAGCAGCATCCCGCCGCCGAAGAACTCCGCGATGGCGGCGAGCGCCTGTAAAATCGGCGGCACCGGTGCATCCGCCCCCATCCAGCTGAACGGCGCTTGAATCTTCCCCCAGCCGTGGTTGAGGAACGCCGCCCCCATCACCAGCCGCAAGACCAGCAACCCAACCGCACCCCGCCCTTCGATCACCGGCGGGAACAGCAGCCGCCCTAACCCGCTCCGGTCACCCATGTCAGGCCTCCTCCGCTGTCCGGCCGGCCCACCCGGCTGGAGTTGGCGCCCTGTTATCGCCGAGCGCGGCAGCGCACAAGGGCGGCGCCTCAGCCGGCGCGGCCGGCGGCGCGGTCCGCGACAGCGTCCCACTGCTCGGCGCGTATGCGTCCCAGGACCCGGTAGGACCCCCCGGCGGGCGCGGGCTTGATGATCGCGGCCTCGCCCTCTTCGAGCGCCATACCGCTCACGTCAGCGATCGCATCGCCGTGGCCGACGAGGACAGTGTTCTTTCCGGGCAGTGGCGGTGTCGCGAGCAGTCGTTGCAGTGCGGCGATGCGCGCGCGGCCGTTCGAGTCGGAGAGCGGGCTGAGATCGTCGTCGAGCAGGAGATAACCGAACGCCAACCGTGCGGTATCGGCGCACCGGCAGTACGGACTGGACCGCACCTCCCCGACCGGGATTTGCAGCCGTGCAAAAGCGCGCCCAATCGCTTGCGCCTGTTTCTGCCCGAGAACGGACAAGCCGCGTTGCGTCGAGCAATCCTCGACCATGACGTTGGCGCCCTCACGCGCCGAGGCATCGGTGGCGGCATGGAGAAAATAGAGCACGTATCCACCGTCGCGCAGCGCGGCGATCATCGCGCGCTGCTCGCCGGTGGACCACGGCGGCGCCGCGCTCGCGCGCGCCGGCGGTGGCACCGCCGCCGGCCGCGACCCTCCGCACGCCGGCAGCAACAGCAATATCGCAAGCCATCGCCCCACACAGCGCGCCTCCGCTGATGCCATGTCGGCACGCCTGCCACGACCCGAATCACAATGGAAGTGCGCTTGAGCGCGATCTCGCGCGCTCCCCTGCTGTGCGCGTCGCCGCGCGCCGAAGCGCTCCGTACGGCGTGGGGTCGACGGCCGATACGAGGCCGGGTGATAGCACCAGACCACGCGTGCGCTGTAGAAGGGCGCCGGGAGTGCGCGTGGGCATCTGGTACGGGGCGTTGTTCGTCATTGCCGCGGTGCTCGTGATCGCGGTCACCCCGGCAGTGCGCGCGGTAGCCCTGCGGGTGAACGCGGTCGACCACGGCGGCGGCCGGCGCGTGCACGATGGCCGCATCCCGCGCCTCGGGGGTGTCGCCCTATTCGTGGCCGCCTGCGGCAGCCTCGCGGTCGCAGAGATGCTCGGCTTGGAGCTCCAGCAGACGCTGCACTCCTACGGGTGGCATCTGGACCTGCTCGCAACCGGCGCCTTGGCGGTCGTGTTGGTGGGCGCCGCTGACGATCTGTACGGCGTCCCCGCGCCCATCAAGCTCGCCGTCGTCACCATCGCCGCGATGGTGACCGCGCAGGGCGGGTATGGCTTCAGCGCGGTGACCAACCCGTTCAGCGGTGGAGTGATCTCCTTGGCGCCGTTCGGCGGCTTGCTGACCGTGCTATGGATCGTGGCCATCACCAACGCCTTTAATCTCATCGACGGCCTCGACGGACTTGCCACCGGCACGGGCCTGATCGCCGCGATCACGCTGTTTCTCATCGCCCTTGCCGAGGGCCGCCCCGACGCGGCGCTGCTGGCGAGCGCGCTGGCCGGCACGCTCACGGGCTTTCTGCGCTTCAATTTCGCGCCCGCTTCGATATTCCTCGGCGACGCCGGCAGCTTACTGCTCGGGTACCTGCTCTCCGTGTTGTCGATCCAGTCTTTGCAAAAAGGGCCGACCGCGGTGGTGATCCTGGTGCCCATGCTCACGCTGGGGCTGCCGATACTGGAAACCGCCGTGACGGTCGTCCGCCGTGTGTTGGTAGACGGCATCGCCTCGGTGTTTCGCGCCGATCGGGAACACATCCATCACCGCCTGCTCGAGCTCGGCATGACGCATCGCCGCGCCGTGCTCGTGTTGTACGCCGTGTGTGCGGCGTTCGGCGCGTTGGCGTTCATCGCCATCAGCGTGCGCGGGCTCGGGAACGCCGCGATCGTCGGCGGCGTCGCCGTCGGCACCTATTTCGGCATTCGCAAGCTCGGGTACCGCGTGCGCTGATGTGGTCAGGAAAGCTCCCATCGGCCGCTCTGTTGCTGCTCGCGGCGGCCATCGTTCTCTACGTACGGCTGGCGCCGCTGTCGTTGTCCACCGTACCGGTGCAGGCGAGGATGGCCGTCCGCGGACAGCTTGCCGCGCGGCCCGACGTCCAAGCGGCCGCCAGCCGAGCCCCGGCGGATCCGGCGCGCATGGTGGAGTATCGCGAGCGCGTCATCGATCAATGGATCGCCGCGCATAGCGCGCAGTTCGAGCGCGATGTCGCGGCAGAGACGGACCGCCTGACCGCCGCCGTCACGTATGAGGACAGTGCGGGGCGTCGGTGGCCCTTGCTGGGCGATTACGACAGCTACGCGTGGTTGCGCGCGGCGCGCAACCAACTGCGCCACGGCACGGTCTGTGACGCCGTGGCGGACGGCCAGTGCCGGGATATGCTGACGCTCGCGCCGCACGGCACCGCGATGATCTATGGCCGCACGCCGCACGTCGTCGTCATCGCCGCACTCCATCGCATCGCCACCTGGTTCGACCCACATCTCCCGCTCCCAGTCACCGCGTTTCTCGTTCCGGTGATCGTGGGCGTGCTCGGCGTCATCCCGGCATTCGCCATCGCCAGGCGCTTCGCGGGACCGATCGGAGGGTTTTTCGGCGCCGTGATCAGCGGGCTGCATCCGATGTTTCTGCTGCGCAGCATCGGCAGCGACAACGACGTGTGGAACGTGGTCCTACCGCTCTACATGGCCTGGGCGCTGATCGCGGCGCTGCAGGCGCGGACACCGCGCGCACGCCTGATCGGCGCCACGCTCGGCGGGGCGATCGGCGGATTGCACGCGGCGGAATGGCGCGGCTGGCAGTTCGGGTTCGCCGTGGCGGCGTGCGCTCTGAGCGGCGCTATCGCGTTGCACGCGGCGCGCTGGGCACTCGCCGGGCGCAGCGCACGCGTGTGGCGCGCACCGGGGGCGCGCCGAGCCGCGGTGGTGCTGATCGCCTACGCGCTCACCACGGCTATCGTCGCGAGCGCGTTCGGCCGCGGCGACGCTCTTTCGTTCGTGTGGGACGCCACGGCGCCGACCACGGCTCAGCCGGCACCGCACGACCGATCGGCGGACTGGCCGTCGACGTTCGCGTACGTGGGTGAGTTGTCGCTGCCCAGTCTGGGCGCGATCGCGGCGCAGTCCTACGGATTTCTGCTCTTCTTCGTGGGCTGGCTCGGCATGTTGTTGCTGTTGCTGCCGCGCGGCCGCTGGCGCACCGGTCACTACGTGGTCTTGATCGGCGGCACACTGCTGTATCGCTACCTGCTGACCGCCACCGGACTGTCGCATGCTGCGCTCGTCGCCCTGCTCGCGCTGCCGCTCGCGGCTGCGGCGCTGGTCCTGGTTCGCGAAGGAAACGAGGCGGACGCCGAGGATGCCGCCGCCGGTATGATCGTGGTCGCGTGGCTCCTCGCCGCCCTGTTGATGTCCTATCGCGGCATGCGCTTTATCCTGCTGCTCGCCGGGCCGTTTGGCATCGCCGCCAGCGTCGCCATCGGGCGATTTCACGCCTGGCTAGTGCAGCTGACGCACGCGCGCCGTCCGCGCAGCTCGGCGATACCGGGGGCACTCGCCACGGCGGTGGTGCTGGCGCTTGCCGTCATCCCGATCCGCGTCGGGTACCAGACCGCCGCTTCATACGTCCCCGCCATCGATCGCGCGTGGGCGGAGACCTTGGAGCGCCTCCGCACCACGTCACCGCCCGACGCCATCGTGAATACGTGGTGGGACTACGGCTATTGGACCAAGTTTCTCGGCGAGCGCCGGGTGAGTGCCGATGGCGGCACGCTGCTCACCCACGTACCGCACTGGTTGGCGCGCGCGCAGCTCAGCGCATCGGAAGCCGAGGCGGTGGGGCTGTTGCGCATGCTGAACTGCGGCTCCGACGCCCAACCCTATCCCGAAGGCGCGCTGGGCGCATACGCGAAGCTCGTACAGCATGGCCTCGATCCCGTCGCGGCGTACGGGGCCGTGCTCGCGCTCGCGGCCCGCGAGCAGCCTGCCGCGGAGGAGTACCTGGCCGCGCGCGGCCTCGATGCGCCGGCGCGCGCCGACGTGCTCTCCGCCACCCACTGTCAGCCGCCACCGTCGTATCTCATCCTGAGCGATCGGCAGCCCACGTTCCCCGGCTGGTGGCAGATGGGAACCTGGGACCCCAGGCGCGCGTACATCGCGGGGCCACTACGCGCCCTCGGCGAGCGCCAGGCCGTCGCCGAGCTGACGAGCGAGCTCGGCTACGACGAACCCGAAGCGCACCGGCTGTATCAGACGGCGCGCTCGTTGCCGGATGGCGCGCGAGCGCGGTTCGTCGCACCAGGCGGTCGCCTCATCACCAAGAGCTGGGCCGCTTGCACGCCCGCGCCGGGCGGCGAGCTGCGCTGCCCGATCGGCGCCGTGGATGGCTATGGCGCGTGGGTCGAAGCCGTCGCGTATCCCGCGGCGGCGCCGCGAAATGCGCGCATCATCACGCGCGCGCGCGACGGGCGGCGGACGGAATCGGCGCCGGGCGCGCTGTCGATCGCCACCGCGGCGGGCGTAGATACCGTGCGCGCGACCGCGACGGCGGACAGCACGGCGCTGCTGATCGACCCGGAGCGCAGCCGGGTGCTGCTGGGTACGCCCTCGGCGATCGATGCGCTGTTCACGCGGCTGATGTACCTCGATGGACGCGGGGTGACGCGCTTTCGCAAGGTCGACGACCGCACGAGCGCGCGCGGCCAGCGCGTCGTCACGTGGGCCATCGACTGGAACGGCGCGGCGGTGCCGGCCGCGACGGCGCCCCCACCGGAGGCGGCCCAACGGCGGGAATGAACATCGCCATCTTGCACCCTGAGCTCGGGATCGGCGGAGCGGAACGGCTGGTGGTCGACGCCGCGATGGCGCTGCAGGCCCGCAATCATCATGTCACGCTGTTCACCGCGCATCGCGATCCGCAGCACTGCTTTCCGGAAGCCCGCGACGGTACGCTCGACGTGCGCGAGCACGGCCGTCGGCTGCCCCTGCACGTCGGCGGGCACCTGCGCGCGCCGGCCGCCATCATGCGCATGCTGGCCAGCGTCAGAGCCGCGCGGCGGGATTCGCGCCGGTTCGACGTCGTGTTCTGCGACAGCGTCGCCCATGTCGTGCCGATCCTGCGGCGCGCGCTGCGCGTGCCCATCGCCTTCTATTGTCATTTCCCCGATCAACTGCTGACGCCCCGGCGCCGCGGCTGGTACCGCTGGTATCGGCGGCCGCTCGATCGACTCGAGGAAATCGGCATGGCCAGTGCCGACCACCTGCTGGTCAACAGCGCCTTCACCGCCGCGACCGTACGCCGGACGTTCCCGCGCCTCGCGCTAACCCCGCAGGTCCTGCACCCGGGCGTGAACCCGGAACACTACCGCGCCGCCGCCGCGGCGGCGCCGGCGGCGTGTGACACCGTCCTGGCGCTCAGCCGCTATGTGCCGGCCAAGAACCTCGTCCTCGCCGTCGACGCGTTCGCTCGCTTGCGCGACATGCTGCCCGAGGCGACTGCGCGCGCGCGCCTGGTCATCGCGGGCGGTTACGACCCGCGGCTGGCGGAGAGCCGCGACACCGCCGCCGCGCTGCGCGCGCGCGCCGATGCGCTGCGGATCGGGGAGCAAGTCATCCTCCGCCACTCACCCACCGACGCCGAACGCCTCGCGCTGTTTGCCGAGGCGCGGTGCGTGGTCTACACGCCATCGCGCGAGCACTTCGGCTACGTGCCGATCGAGGCCATGGCGGCCGGACGCCCGGTGGTGGCGGTCGGCGACGGCGGTCCCGCCGAGACGATCGACGATGGCCGCACGGGCTTTCTGCGGCCTGCCACAGCGGACGATTTCGCCGACGCCCTGCGCGCATTCTGGATCGAGCCCGAACGGGCGAGCCGCATGGGTCGCGCCGGCCGCGCGCGCGTCGCCCGGGATTTCTCACTGCACGGCTTCGGAGCGCGCCTCGAAGCGACGCTCGCCGCCATGGTGACGAGCGCGGCCGCGCGCTCGACAGACCGGGCGCGGGCGGGATAACGCACCACCAATGTTGGCCACCATGCGCCGATGCGTCGCCATGCTCCCGCCGGAGCGACGGCGAGCGTGGTTGGCGGTGCCGCCGATGGCCCTGGTCGCCGCAACGGCCGAAGCCGGCGCGGCGGCGGCGGTCTTCGCCCTCATCAAGGTGATCAGCGATCCAGCCCACGTGGACCGCATCCCCGTCGTGGCGAGCATCGCGGGGTATTTCCCCCGCCGCGATGCGAACGGCATCATTCTCCAGTTCACGCTGCTGGTGGCACTCTATCACGTCGCCAAGAACCTCCTCGTAATCGGCGCGCAGTACGTGCGGCACCGGATCGTCGGGGAGTCGAGCGCCGCGCTGGCCGCCACGATGCTGCGCGGCTACCTGCTCGCGCCGTATCCATTCCACTTCCGCCGCCACTCGGCAGAGTTGATTCGGAACACGACCTATTCCGTGAACACCGTCTTCACGGCGCTCGGCGCCGCCACCACGATCCTGTCCGAATGCCTGGTCGGCGCCGGTATCGTCACCGTGCTGATCCTCACCGCTCCCGGCGTCGCCGTGGTGGCCGGCGGCGTGCTCGCACTGCTGATCGCGCTCTGGCTGCGATGGACGCGCCGGGTCGTCGACCGGCTCGGGCGCGGCGAGCACCGGTTGCACCGCGAGCTCCTGCAGACGGTGCAGAACGCGCTGGGCGCCATCAAGGAGATCAAGGTGCTGGGGCGCGAAAGCTTCTTCTACCGGACCTACACGGACCAGCAGCGCGCGCTGCTGTCGCTCGGCTACTTGAACGTTACGTTGGAAGCAATTCCGCCGCTGGTGATCGAGACGGTCTTCGTCTGCGGCGCCCTGCTGGTCGTCGTGCTGTTGACGGTGACCGGCCAGGTCCAGTCGCACGGCCTGCCGCTGCTGGGGCTGTTCGCGTACGCCGGATTTCGCGTGATTCCGATGGCGAATCGGATCACCTGGCGGATCACCCAGATCCGCAGCACCGCGCCGGCGGTCGACGCGCTCTACGACGACTATCTGCTGGTTACGAACCGCGACTGGCCGGACAAGGAGAGCGGTGCCGCGCTCGAGTTCCGGCACGCAATCGCGCTGGAGCGGATTTCCTACGCTTACCCCGGGCAGGACGCGTTCGCGGTGCGCGACGTCTCACTCACGATTCGCCGCGGCGAGTCGCTCGGCTTCGTCGGCGCGAGCGGCGCCGGCAAGAGCACCTTGGTGGACCTGATCGTGGGGCTCCTGCCGCCGTCCGCAGGCCGCCTGACGGTGGACGGCGTCGAGCTCTCCGGTGGCCGCGAGCGCACCTGGCGGCGCCACGTGGGCTACGTGCCGCAATCGATCATGCTGCTCGACGACAGCCTGCGCCACAACATCGCGCTCGGGGTGCCGGACCGCGACATCGACGAACGGCGCCTGCGCGAAGCGGCGCGCATCGCGCAACTCGATGGCTTGATCGCCGCGTTGCCCGATGGATGGGATACCCCGGTCGGCGAGCGCGGCACGCGGCTGTCCGGGGGCGAGCGGCAGCGCGTCGGCATCGCCCGCGCGCTCTATCACGATCCCGACGTTCTGGTGTTGGACGAGGCGACCTCTGCGCTCGACGGCGCGACCGAGCTGGCGGTCACGGACGCGATTCGCGCCGTGCACGGCGACAAGACCGCCCTGATCATCGCGCACCGCCTGAGCACGGTCCGCGGCTGTGACCGGATCGCGCTGGTCGCCGACGGCCGCGTCGTCGACTGCGGCACGTTCGATGAGCTGCTCGCGAGGCGCGAGGAGTTTCGCCGGCTCGCCGCGGCCTCGGCGGTGGCCGAAGAGCCGACGTTTGGCATTGGCCGTCCGCGCGCGCACTCCGGCTGACCACACGCCGGCGCCTCTCACGGTCGTCCACGAGCCCGCACGCGGCGCGTACCGCGGCCAGCGGGCGGCGGCGTATGCGCCGGTTACCGCATGCCCCCGGTGCGAACGTCAGTCGAGTGGCAGATACCACTTCTCCGGCGTCTTCCCCATCACGCCGCCGAAGTACTGGATATCCACGCTCTCCATGTCCCACGCACGCCACGTCTGCGGCGTCACCGCGATCGTCACGTCATCGACCGCCGCGAACACGGGCCCAATGCGCGGATCGTCGATCGCGGCTTTAGTGAGATACCGCTGGCGAATTCTCGCGTTGATCGACTGCGCGTGCTCACCGCGGATGATCTCGGTGGGCCCTGCCGCGGACAACCAGCGCTCGGTCCCCGGCCGGCGCGTATCCACCATCAGCGACGCAGTGGGCCGAGCGGAGACGTTGCGGACCTTGAGGCTACCGGAATGCGATTCGACGTATATCCGGTCGTTTTCGAATAGGTACCAGATCGGTACCACGTGGAGGGTCCCATCCGCGTTCGTGGTTGCGAAAGACGCAATGTGCCGGCCATTGAGCAATGCGCGGCGCGCGTCGTCGAGTTTTGCCATCGGTACCTCCTCGAGCTGTGGTGGTGGACGCTTGTATAGGCCGAGCGCGTGGGCGGAGCGCAAGGGCCCGCCCGCACGGACCGCATCTACGGCTCGAGCACGACTTTGATCGCGCCGCCGCGGTGGTCGGCGGCGATGCGGAATGCGTCCGCCGCCGCGGTGAGCGGAAGGCGGTGGGTGATGAGCGCGGCGGCAATTTCGGGATGGGCGCTCAGCAGCGCCGCCGCGCCGTCGATGTCCCGGCCGGCGGCATGGCGGCCGTAGGTGAGCGAGGGCTGCAACCGAAGCTCCTTCTCGAGCATCTCCAGGCCCGGCAGCGCGAGCCCCTGCCAGTGAATCGACGGCATCAGCAGCACGCCGCCCGGCTTCGCAAGCGCGCACGCCACCTGCGCGGCGCTCTCGGTGCCGGCGCACTCGGCGACCACGTCGTACTCGCCCTGTGCCGGTACCGCTCCGAGCCGCTCCCCGGCAGCGCGCTGCGGTTCGTAGCGCGCGACCAGGCCGACCTCCGCGCCGGCGGAACGCGCTGCCGCCACCGCACACAGGCCGATCGCACCGCCGCCGACCACGGCGACGCGTTGACCGCCTCGCAAACCGATCTTGCGAAAGCCGTGGACGGCCACCGCGAGCGGCTCGATCAGGCAGGCGTCCTGCACGCGCACACCGCGCGGCAGCGGCACCAGACAGCGCGCCGGCACCGCAATCTCCTCCGCCATCCCCCCATCCCGCGAGACGCCAAAGATCGCTGCCTGGGGGGCCCGGCAGAGGTTGTAGTCGCCGGCCGTGCAGAACGCGCATACCCCGCATGACAACAGCGGCTCTATGGCGACCGGAGTGCCGTCGTCGAGCTCGCCGCTGAGCTCGTGGCCAGGGCGTACGGAGCGGCCGCCCTCCGCCAGGGCATGCAGATCCGATCCGCAGATCCCGGCGGCGCGGATGCGCACGCGCAGGCCATCGCCCGCGGGCGCGGGCACATCGACGAGTTCGACGCCGTTTTCGCCGAACCGCACGGCGTGCATGCGTTTTCAAAACCAGACCCGCCGTGCACGCGTCAATGCCGCCCCGAAACGCCTCGCCGCTGGCCGCGCATCTCAGGCGCGGCGGGTCGCGCTTGCGATGGCCTCGCCCGGCGCCGTATTTTCGCCCGCCCGGGTCAGGGGGTCCTCGATGAGCATCGAACGCGAGCGCGTGGAGCGCGATGGCCCGCAGTGGAAGCTTTGGGGACCGTATCTGGCCGAGCGCGCCTGGGGGACGGTCCGAGAGGACTACAGCGCCGGTGGCACGGCGTGGGAGTATTTTGCCCACGACCACGCCCGGTCGCGCGTCTATCGCTGGAACGAGGATGGGCTCGCCGGCATCTGCGATGCCGAGCAGCGCCTCTGCTTCGCGCTGGCGCTGTGGAACGGGCGCGACCCGATCCTCAAGGAGCGCCTGTTCGGCCTCACCGGTAACGAAGGCAACCACGGCGAGGACGTCAAGGAGTACTACTACTACCTCGACTCGACCCCGACGCACTCATACATGCGCTGGCTCTACAAATACCCCCAGGCCGAGTACCCGTACGCCCAGCTGCTCGCGGAAAATCGGCGGCGCGGCAAAGAGGATCCCGAGTACGAGCTGATCGACACCGGCGTGTTCGCGGACGACCGGTACTTCGACGTCGGCGTCGAGTACGCGAAGGGGAGCCCGCGCGACCTGCTGATCCGCATCACCGTCGTGAACCGCGGCCCCGAACCCGCGGCGCTGCACGTGCTGCCGACGTTGTGGTTTCGGAATACCTGGTCGTGGGGGTACGACGACCGCCGCCCGGTACTGGCCGATGCCCCGCCCGGCGCGCGTGGACCGGTCCCCGCGGTGCACGCCCAACACCATTCGCTGGGCGATTACGCGCTGTACGCCGAAGCCGCCGACGAGCTGCTGTTCACGGAGAACGAGACCAACGGCACACGCCTGTTCGAGACGCCGAACGCTTCGCCGTACGTGAAGGACGCCTTTCACGAGTATGTCGTGCGCGGCCGCCACGACGCCGTGAACCCCGCGCGGCGCGGGACCAAGGCGGCGGCGCGGTACGAGCGCACCATCTCCGCCGGCGGCACGGCCGTGTTGCGCCTGCGGCTGAACCGCCTGGACGTGGCCGGTGAATTGTCGCGCACGCCGTTTGCGGATTTCGACCAGCTGTTCGCGGCGCGGCAGCGCGAAGCGGACGAATTCTACGGCGAGCTGCAACCGGCCGGCATGGAGGACGACCAGCGCCGGATTCAGCGCCAAGCGCTGGCCGGTATGCTGTGGTCGAAGCAGTTCTACCATTATAACGTCCGGCAGTGGCTCGACGGCGATCCCGCGCAACCGGCGCCGCCGCGCGAGCGGCGCAGTGGCCGCAACTACCAGTGGGAGCACCTGAACAACGCCGAGATCCTCTCGGTGCCCGACAAGTGGGAATACCCCTGGTACGCGGCGTGGGATCTCGCCTTCCACTGCATCCCGCTCGCGCTGGTGGATCCGCAGTTCGCAAAAGAGCAGCTGATCCTGCTCGGTCGCGAGTGGTACCAGCACCCCAACGGTCAGATGCCCGCCTATGAATGGGCATTCGGCGACGTGAACCCGCCCGTCTATGCGTGGGCTGCGTATCGCGTCTACAAGGTGTGCGAGCGGGAATACGGCGCCGCCGACCGCGACTTCCTCGAGCGCGTGTTCCACAAGCTCCTGCTGAACTTCACGTGGTGGGTGAACCGAAAGGACACCCAGGGCAACAACGTCTTCGAGGGTGGTTTCCTCGGTCTCGACAACATCGGCGTGTTCGACCGCAGCGCTCCGCTGCCGGGCGGCGGAGCACTCGAACAGAGCGACGGCACCAGCTGGATGGGCGTGTTCTCCCTGAACCTGATGCGCATCGCCCTCGAGCTGGCGCAGTACGACGGCGTGTACGAGGACATCGCGACCAAGTTCTTCGAGCACTTCCTCTATATCGCCGGCGCGATGAACGAGATGGGCCCCAACCACATGGCGCTCTGGGACGACGAGGACGAGTTCTTCTATGACATCCTGCGCCGCCCCGACGGCACGCGCTCGCGGCTGAAGGTGCGTTCGCTGGTCGGCCTGACACCGCTGTTTGCCGTCGAAACGATCGAGCCTGACTTGCTGGACCGGTTGCCGGGCTTCAAGAGCCGCCTCGAATGGTTCCTCGAGCATCGGCCCGACCTCGCGCGCCTCATATCGCGCTGGCACGAGCCGGGGCTCGGCGAACGCCGCCTGGTCGCGCTCGTGCGCGGCCACCGCATGAAAGCGCTGCTCAAGCGCATGCTCGATCCGCGCGAGTTTCTGAGCGACCACGGCGTCCGGGCGGTGAGCAAGGTCTACGCCGAGCATCCATACCGTCTCTCAGTCGATGGGCGCGAGTACGGCGTCGACTACGAACCCGCCGAGTCGCGCAGCGGCGTGTTCGGCGGCAACTCGAACTGGCGCGGCCCGGTGTGGATGCCGATGAACTATCTGATCATCGAAGCGCTACAAAAATTCCACCACTATTACGGCGACGACTTCAAGGTCGAATGTCCGACCGGCTCGGGCCGATACCTGACGCTGCTGCAGGTGGCAGACGAGCTCTCGCAGCGCTTGATTGCGCTGTTCACACCCAATGCCGACGGCAACCGGCCGGTCTTCGGCGGCCAGCAGACGTTCCAGCACGACCCGCACTGGCGCGACTACCTCCTGTTCTACGAATATTTCCACGGCGACAACGGCGCTGGCCTCGGCGCCAATCATCAGACGGGCTGGACCGGATTGGTCGCGAAGCTCATCCAGCAGCAGGCGAAGCGCGTGAGCGCGCGCCAAGCGGCATAATGCCGAGCGCTTCGCAGCCGGCGGCGGGCGGTCCCGTGCGCCCGGCGCTCGCCGCGGCTGTGCGGCGCGGCTGTTTCAACGCACGCGGAGATCGCCCTTGATGAAACGGGGCGGCGCGAGCGCCGCGGCTGTGGTATCCACGCCAGCCGAGGAGACAGAGAGATGGCGCAGACCGAACCGACGGCTTTCGTGATCTTCGGCGGCGGTGGCGACCTGGCCTGGCGCAAGCTGATCCCGGCGCTGTACAACCTGTGGCTCGACAAGTGGCTCGCCGAGCCTCTGGCGATCTTCTGCATCGACGGCAAGCCGAACGACACCGCGGCGTTCCTGCAGCACGCGCGCGAGGGCATCGACCGCTTCAGCCGGCAAGGCCAGGCGTCCGAGGAAGAGTGGCGGCGGTTCAGCGCGTACATCACCTACCTGCAGGCCGATTTCGACGACGCGGCGCGTTATGCCGCGCTGGCCACCAAGCTCGATCAGCTCGACGCCGCGTGGAAGGCGAAGGCGATCCGCGTCTTCTATCTCTCGACACCGCCCACCGTGGTCCAGATGGTGGCCAAGCACCTGCACCAATCGGGGCTGACCGATGACGTCGAGCGGGCGCGCATCGTGTGCGAGAAGCCGTTCGGCCGCGACCTCTCCAGCGCCCGCGTGCTCAACGCGTTCATGACCGAGATCTTCGCCGAGCGCCAGATCTACCGCATCGACCACTACCTCGGAAAAGAAACCGTGCAGAACCTGCTTGCGTTCCGTTTCGCCAACGGCGTCCAGGAACCGCTCTGGAATCGCCGCTACATCGACTCCGTACAGATTACCGTCGCCGAGGAGGTCGGCGTCGAGCAGCGCGGTGGCTATTACGAGCACTCCGGAGCCCTCCGGGACATGATCCAGAACCACCTCCTGCAGTTGCTCTGCCTGGTCGCAATGGAGGCGACGGTGTCGTTCGCGGCCGACGAGCTGCGCAACAAGAAAGTCGACGTGCTCCGGGCGGTGCGCCGCATGGAGCGTGAGGAGATAGCCAGGATGGTCGTGCGCGGCCAGTACGGCGG
>JBFXHX010000017.1:0-89809 GCA_050176585.1 Binatia bacterium | reverse complement strand
CCCCCCCGCGACGGCACCCGGCAGCCCGGCACCGACCCCCACCGCGACGGGCAGTCCCGCGGCGACCAGCACGGCGACGACCCCACCGGCCCGCGCGACGGCAACGCGCAGCCCGGCAGCGACTGCAACCGCGACGGGCAGTCCCGCGGCGACCAGTACGGCGAGCTCCCAACCGGCAACGGCGACCGCGACCGGCAGCCCAGTTGCTACGGGGACGGCGACGGGGAGTCCCGCGGCGACCAGCACGGCCACCCCTCAACTGGCCACAGCGACGGCGACTGGCAGCCCGGTTGCCACGTCTACTGCAACGCAGGCCGCTACCGTGACGGCGACGCAAGCGGCCACCGGGACTGCGACTGCCACCAACACCGCGACGGCCACGGCGACCGCGACAGGTATATGAGCGAGTTGTTCTCCGCTTCGACACCGCATACCCGGCGTGAAGGGCCGCGGTCGCATCGATTCTAAGTACCACACGCGGTGCTGGTCCACGGCCAGCACCGCGCGCGTGAGCAGCTCCCGACCTTCGGAACGCATAGAGCCGGTCCCAGGGGTTGGCGAGGCCGAACGCGCGGTGCTCAACAGCGCCATGTGAGCCCGCACGAGCTCGCAGCTTGGGTCTCGACCGGTGGTGATGGCCATCCGCGCCGGCGGTGGCGCTCCCTGGGAGACCCGCCGCCAATCTTTGCGCAGACGATGCATCCTTTTCGCCGGCCGCAACGGCTGCTGCATAGCCGTCGCGAGAAGCTTGGTTGCATATTCACGGTGAGCGCGACTGTGACATGCTATACTCAGGGCTTCGGGCGCGCGTTCGAGAGGAGAGGCGGATGGTGAGCACGGGCGTGCGATGGATGGCCGTAGTGCTGCTCGGGGTGTCAACGCAGACCAGTACCGCGCGGGCCGCTTCGATTCAGGTGGGCAGCGCGTCGGGCCAGCCAGGCGAACGCGTGGTGATCGACGTGACCCTGTCTACCGACGGAGCGGAAGTGCTGGCGACGCAAAATCGCATCGACTTCACCCGCAGCACTTTCATCGCGGCTGGAGAGGATGGCGAACCCGACTGCGTGGCAAATCCGCAAATCCGCAAAGAGGCAACCGCGTTCCGTTTCGTGCCGCCTGGCTGCGATCCGGCGACGAACTGCGAAAGCGTGCGCGTGTTCGTGCTGTCGTTCAGCAATTTCGCATCGATCCCGGACGGAGCCGTGCTCTACGCGTGCGCGGTGCAGATCGACGGCGATGCCGCGCCCGGCGCGTATCCGCTCGCGATCGCGGAGGTCGGTGCGTCGGCGTCCGGTGGAATGGACGTCCCCACCACCGGCATTCCCGGCGCGGTCGAGGTCGTCACACGCCCGGCTGCGCGGCTCGTCGCGGGAGAAGCGGTGGGCGAGCCGGGACAAACCATGTCAATTACCGTGACCTTCGAGCTGCTCGTTCCGCCAGTGGTCGGCGTCCAGAATGATCTGTCGTTCGAACCCGCTACCCCCATCGCCGGGGCGGCGGGCGGGGAGCCCGCATGCCAGGTGAATCCGGGTATCGAAAAAGAGGCCACAAGCTTCAGATTCGTGCCGGCGAACTGCACGCCCGAGATCGACTGCACGGGTGTCCGAGCCTTCGTCTTCTCGGCGACCAATCTCGACCCGCTGCCCGATGGGGCCGTGCTCTACACCTGCGACGTGGCCATTGCCCGCGATGCGCTAGCTGGCCTGTATCCGCTGCGCGTGGAAATGGCGCTGGCCAGCAGCGGTGCAGCCGGCGAGCCGCTGGCAGCGCTCGGCGCCGACGGTGCAATCGTGGTCGAAGAGCCGCGCACACCGCCGCCGTGTGCCGGTGACTGCGATGGCAATCGCGTCGTAGAGATCGGTGAGCTGCTCCGCGGCGTGAACCTCGTGATCGGGTCGCCGGCCGATCCGTGCCTGGCGCTCGACAGCGATGGCAACGGAATCGTGACGATCGCTGAGCTGGTGCGCGCCGTGAGCAGCGCGCTCGAGGGCTGTCCGTTCGCGGCTACGTGAATCCGGCGCGTGGCGCCGACAAATGTCGGCGACTCGCGTGCGCACCGGATGAACCACCGGCATTAGGCCGCTAGGCGGTGGACCATCCTCGTTCTGACGGCCGGCCGCGACCTGCGCGGCAGAGCGCCGATTGCAGGTTCACGCTCGACCGGTGAGCTGGACCGGCTGAAAACGCAGATGCGTGAGCTCATGCGCCAAAACGCGGAGCAGCAGAAGCAGATCGAGGGAGTGCAGCGGCAGCTCGCACGAAAGCGGAGCCGCCCGCCGCCCGCGCGCGCCGCGAGCAGCGCCGGCTGGCGGCTCACGGCCGCAGTCTTGGCCGGCTGTGTCACCTCGGCTGTGGGCGCACCGCTGCGAGCGCCTTGTGGATCTCGGACTCGGCTTGCGGCGTCGATGGCGGAGCCGCGGCTTCTACCGCGGACGGCGCGGCTTCGGCTGCGCCACCAGCGTCTGGCTGCTCTCCAGCGACCCCAAGGCTGCACTCGGTCGGCGCCGAGCTGAGCTGGCTGGTTCTCACGCGGTCCCTGGTTCTCACGACTCGAAGTCGGCGTGACCAACGCGCAGGAGGGCGATCTGACACGAGCTTCCGGTCGGATTTTCGGGCCTCGTCCGGACCACTCGACCGGGCCGCAAGCCGAGACGTTCATCTACAGCACCGATCCCACGTTCGTCGTGCGGCGCTTCGGGTTGCGAGTCGAGGGGCAGCTCGAGCCAAAACCGGGCGTCCATCACCACCTAGCACCTGCGAGAGCTGGTCGATATGGCAAGGAGGCGGTATCCTCAGCGCCGCCGATTGCGATCCGCGGCACGTGGAGTTACTCGCCGGCGAGACGGGCGCGCGGGTCGTGTGCATGGCCAATCAAAGCGGCGCGCGGCCCGGGCACGGACGAGTTTCCTGGCGATGGTGAATGACAACGTGGCTCCGCGGTCGTCGCCGCGTTGCGCGGGGGGCAGATGAGCGCCCCGGCGCGGTTCGGCGCGCAGCATCGGTGGCCGCCGCGGCTGGCATGCCGCGGACCTTTGGACACCCCCTTTGTCCTGCAGCGCGCGCCCGGATATGGGCGGCTGATCTATGTTGCCGCTGACCCAGGCCCTCATCGCCACCGTACTGGTGAGCGCAATCTCCCTCATCGGGATCGTCTTCTTCTTCACGAAATGGTCCGCGCGGCGGGGCATGTTCTTCATGAGCTTTGCCGCAGGCGTGCTGTTGGCGACGACGTTTCTGAACATCCTGCCCGAAGCACTCGATCGCCACGAGCAGAGTGGCAACGTATTCACAGCCACGCTCGCCGCGATGGCGGCGTTCTTCGTGCTGGAGCGCGTGCTGCACGCGACCCACGATCACCAGATCGACGAGAGCCATGCGCTGCCGTCGGGCTATCTGATCCTAGTCGGCGACACGCTGCACAACTTCATCGATGGTATCGCGATCGCGGCCACGTTTCTCATCGACCCAGCACTCGGCATCACCACGACGCTCGCGATCGCGGCTCACGAGATCCCGCAGGAGATCGCGGATTATGGCGTGCTGATCAGCAGCCGGTTCAGCCGCCGCTCAGCGCTCCTGCTCAACACGCTGTCCGGGTTGGCTGCGGTCGCTGGCGCGGTTACCTGCGGATGGTTTCAGGGCCCGGTCGAACAGCACCTCTCGTGGTTCATGGCCGCGACCGCGGGAATGTTCGTCTATGTGGCGGCTACCGACTTGATGCCGGAGCTGCACCACGCCGGCACGCGCGATGCGTGGCTCGGCACCATTTCGTTCTTTGCAGGCGTGCTGCTGATCGCCGCGATGGGCACGTTGATTCCCCACGCGCATTGAGCGTCGATGATCGCGAGCACCGCAGCGCGCCTTCGGCGGCGCGACGACGGGTGCCCGCGCGATCCGGTGCCCGAGCAGTGAGTGCCGCCGGGACAGCGCTCCCGTGCAACGGCCACAAAGCGCGCGCGGTGGGCGATGCGGCTATTTGGAAGCGGAAAACCCAGGTGGAATCTAGTCGCGGCAAAGATGGCACTTGCTATGCGGAATCTTAACCGAGACGGCGCCGGTGCCGTTACGAGTTGGGCAGCGGACGCGGCGGGCGCCCGCGGCGCGGGCGCTTGTTGCGCGGTGCGCGCGCCGGCAAGGTCGCGCGCGCGACATCCAGGCCTTCATTGAGCAGCGCGATGACGACCGCGGTCTTCGAGCAGCTCAGCTCCTGTGCCACCCGGTCGATGCCGTCGCTGACATTGTCCGGAACCTTCACGTTCATCAACTTGCTGGGTACTTTGCGCCGTTCGAGATCGGCCAAACGAATATCTGCACGCGTCGACATAGATTGCCCCTTTTGCTTCAAGCCCCCGGTCGCCAGCCGCCCGGCCAGCATCACGCGCCTTGCTACTGAACGCGATAGCAGAATGCAACAGTGGAATCGACCGGCGCATTGCGGGCGTTGATTTCCGTGTGGTAGCGAGCGGCGCGTGACGCCGAGCAGTACAGTCCCACAGGGCGGATCGGAAGACGCTCGCGCTGGCGCCTTGCTAGTCATGCGCGATCTCACGCTCGCGTACGGAGACACGCCGGTGTTACGCGACGTCGATCTCACGATCAGCCGCGGCCAGTTCTGGTTTTTCTTGGGGCCGAACGGCACCGGCAAGACCACGCTCCTGCGCGCCATCCTCGGGGACCTGCCGGCGGCCCGCGGCGTGCTGGAGATGCATCCCGCGTTGCGCGATCGGGCCGCGATCGGCTTCGTGCCGCAGCGCAGCATGCTCAATCCAATCCTGCCGACCACGGTGCGCGAGTTCGTCGGGCTCGGGCTCGTGGGAGTGCGACTGCGCCCGGACGAGCGCCGCGCGCGCGTGGCGCGGGCACTCGCGCACGCAGGCCTCACAAACCTCGAGCGCAGCAGCTATTGGGAGCTCTCCGGCGGCCAGCGCCAGCGCGCGCTCGTCGCGCGGGCACTCGTGCGCGAGCCGCAGCTGCTCATCCTCGACGAGCCGACCAACCATTTGGATTTCCTGATCGAACGCGGCGTGCTGGATCTGCTCGCCGCTTTGCATGCCGAGCAGGGCACGACGGTCTTGTTCGTCACCCACGCGTTACACCTCGCGCGGCGGCATGCCACACACGTGGCGCTTTTCCACGGAGCCGGTATCGAGTCGGGAGAGGCTGCCGTGTTGTTGCGCCCGGCGCGGCTGGAGCGGGCCTACGGAATCGCGCTGGGGTCCGAGCCCGCTCCGTGATTGCCGAATTCCTGCGCTCGTGGGCGCTGTTCCACAACGCCTATCTCGCTGGTTGGCTCATCGCTGCGCTGCTCGGCTTGAGCGGTGTGATCGTGGTCGCGCGCAACCACATCTTCATCGGCGCGGCCGTTGCGCAGGCGTCGACCCTGGGCATCGCGCTCGGCATGTGGCTCGGCGCCGCGCTCCACATCGAAGTGTTGGGCGGGGATCACGCGCACGGCGTTCTCTCATTCATCGGCGTCGGCTTCGCGATCGCGGCGGCGCTGATCACGGCGCGCGAGGGACCCAGTGGCGCGCGCGAGGCGGCGACCGGTTGGGTGTTTCTGGCCGCCGGAAGTCTGGCCATTCTGGTGCTGGCGCACAGCCCGCACGGTCTGGAGGAGATCGAGCACCTGGTGTCGTCGAGCATCATCGGTGCGACCCCGATGGACGTGTTGGTGTTCGCTGCGCTGACCGCGACCGCGGTAATCGCCGTATGGGCCGCGCGCGATCGGCTGATGTTGTTTGCCAGCGATCCCGCGATGGCGGCCGCCGTCGGCATGCGCACGACCGGTTGGCGAACGGCCCTGGCCGTCTGGCTCGGCCTGGTGGTGGGCCTGGCGATGCGCGTCACCGGTCTCCTATATACCTTCGGCTGCCTGGTGCTGCCGGCGATGGCGGCCGCGGCGCTCTGCCGGGAAACCGCATCGCTGTTTTGGGTCGCACCGCTGATCGCCATTGCGTGCAGCGCGGTCGGTTTCGTCCTCGCCAATCACTTCGACGATCCGCCCGGACAGATGGCGGTCGCGGTGCAGGCCGTGCTGGTGGCCGCCGTCTGGGCCGTGCGCAGCCGACGGCGCGCGCCGGGTTGAATGCCGGCGAGTTTCCGATGCTAAGAACGCCAGAGGCCTCTTCCGAGCACGCACGAACCGACGGGGGTACGCATGCCACTCGATCCGCAGGCACAAGCCGTTCTCGACCGATTGACCATGCTCGGCATCCAGCCGGCGCACCGACTCACCGTGCCCGAAGCGCGCCGCATGCTGGAGTCGCTGGTGGCCCTGCGCGGCAAGCCGACCTTCGCTGCCGCGGTCGCCAATCGCAGCGCGTCCGGTCCGGCTGGCGACATCCCGGTCCGCATCTATATCCCGAGCAGCCGAGAGCCGCTGCCGGTGCTGGTGTATTTCCACGGCGGCGGTTGGGTGATCGGAAGCCTGGACACGCACGACAGCATCGCTGGCGCGCTCGCAGATGATGCGGGGTGTGTAGTCGTGTCCGTAGACTACCGACTTGCCCCCGAGCACCCATATCCCGCGGCCGCAGAGGACGCCTACGCCGCGATGTGCTGGGCCGTCGCACACGCGGGCGATCTCGGCGCCGATCCGCGTCGCGTCGCCGTGGGTGGCGACAGTGCCGGCGGCAATCTCGCCACGGTGACGGCGTTGATGGCGCGCGACCGCGGCGGTCCGCCGTTACGGTTCCAGCTGCTCATCTACCCGGTCACGGACGCGCGTTTCGACACGGCGTCGTACCGCGACAATGCGGCGGGATACTGGCTCAGCACCGAGGATATGCGCTGGTACTGGGGCCATTACCTCGGTGCTGGTCTGCCGCGCGCCGGCGAACCATACGCATCCCCACTGCGGGAGAGAAACCTCGCCGGCCTCCCTGCGGCGCTCGTCATCACCGCCGAGTTCGATCCGCTGCGCGATGAGGCTGAGGAGTACGCCAGAGCGTTGCAAGAAGCTGGCGTGCCGGTGCGTCTCAGCCGCTACGGGGGGATGATCCATGGCTTTTTCGGCATGGGGGACGCGATCGATCAGGCGCGCGTCGCGCACCAGGAGGCCTGCGAACAGCTGCGGGCAGCATTTGCACGCTTCTGATGATCGTGTGACTGCGCGCGCTATAGCGCGCGCAGCGCGCCTGCGGCGCGCTCGATGACGGAGAAACGGGAAGCGTCACTATCCGGGCGCGTTGCGCGCCCGGTGGGCTGTTTTAACGGGCGCTGACCGGGGGTGGGGGTTGCTGGCATCTGGGTTGCTGCCCCACCTGCGTGGTAAAGATCATATGAAGTCCATCACGGGGGGCCGCGCGGGCCTAAATGCAGTCGTCGTATCGATCGTTCTGAGCTCGGCTATGCCGGAAGCTACTCACGCGCAATCGCCAGCGCTGTCCGGTCAAGTCCGGTACTACTCCAACGCGGCCGCGGTACCGGACGTCGTGGTCGAGCTCAGCGGAACTGGACAGAGCGCAGCCACGACCGATGCAGGTGGTGCCTACGAGTTTGTTAGCGCGGGCACGGGCGATTGGACCATCGAGCCCAGAAAGACGGGCGAGTTGAATGGCGCGGTCAGCACGCTCGACGCCACACACGCGCTGCAAACTGTAGTCGGCAGTCGCGGCTTCAGCGATGCGCAACGGATCGCGTGCGACGTCACCGGGGACGGTACGGTCAGCGCCCTCGATGCCTCGCGAATCATGCAACTTGTCGCTGGTTCGTTGCAGCGGCTGCCGGTAGCGCAAGCCTGCGGCTCGGACTGGGCATTTCTTCCCAACCCGGATTCGGCAGCCAATCAGCGCCTGATTGCGCACCGCATGGGAGCGCCATGCGCGCCGGGGGCGATCGCCTACGAGCCGTTGAGTCCCCCGGCCACCGGTCAGGATTTCGTCGCGGTGCTCTTCGGCGACTGCACTGGCAACTGGCAGTCCGCGGCCCCGCCACGCACGGCGACACCGAGGCTGACGGCGACACCATCACACACGGCCTCGCCAGTGGCGACGTCCACGCGCACGCTCTCTCCGACGCGCACCCGCACGCCGACCGCGACCGAAACGTCCACGCCACCACCGACGCGCACCTTCACGCCTACGTATACGCGAACGCCTACCCGCTCCTCGACGCCGACCCGGACCCGCACCAGCACCGTGGCTCCGCCATCGACGATTACGGCGACGCCGACGCGCACGGGCACGCGGACCCAAACGCCGACGCTGACCTTCAGCGCCACGCCGACGCCGACGACGCCGTGCGCCAACGGCGCCGCGTGGGGCATCTCCGCTCCGCGGCTCGTCAGCCAACAGACCGGCGGCGAGATATGGTTGGCGAGAACCGTTCCGACCGACTCCGGCTGGGGCATCTTTTGGCTGCGCGTCGACCCGGACAACAGCAGGCTCGCGCGCCTGTACTATGCGCACGTCGATTTCAACGCCCAGATCACGGTGGCGCCGAAGCTGATCGCGTCGATCCCCAAGATCGCCTTCCGCGCCCACTATTACATGGTGGCCTGGAACGCCGGCCGCTACGCGCTGCTCACCGCCGAGAACTCCTCGCTGTACTACCACAACATGACCCTAGACGGCGCGCTGAGCGGGCGGCATGTGGTCGGGCCGCCGCTGTTCGTCGATCCGCAGTTCGATCAGGAATCCGACGGCGATCTCGATGCGTTCCCGGGCGGTTTCATGGGCGTCGTCGAGGGCGAGTGCGCCGGCCACTCCTGCGCGTATGCGTTCAAGCTCGACACGAACGGCTCGCCGACGAGCGCCGTCACCAACCTCGTCGACTTCGACCTGACCCACCAGTTCTATCCGGCCAGCGCATTCGATGGCAGCGGCTTTGCGCTGCTCAGCGTCAAGGACATCACGATCGCGAACGGCGGGGTAATGACCAAGTACTGGCCGCTGAGCGGTATCATCAGCGGTCACAAGAAGGTCGTGCAGGCGAAGGAGTACAAGTGGGACGAGTTCCCGGACATTGCATGGAACGGCAATCACTTCGCCGCCATCTGGACGGAGAACTCGGCGCGCTCGCACTCCGCGCCCTGGCAGATCAATTTCGCTACCTTCCGACGCACGTCACAGGCTTCGACGCTGATCGCGAACCGCGTGATCGACATTGCGCAGCAGAAGACCGGACACCGCTGGAGCACCCAGGTGCACCCGATGGGGATCGATTGGGTCGCCCAGTACGCCAGCCGCGGCGCCAACGGGAACGTGGTCGCGGTGTACGAGCTGCTCGGGGCGGACGCGCAGACCGGATTGGTGCTCGAGCCGTTCGAGCTGAGCGCGGATGCGCTGGGCTCGAGCCCGCATTTCGCCGCGCCGCGGGCAGGGGTGCTCGGGATCGCGCGGGGGTCCTACGGTCCGGGCGTGACAAACGTCGAGTTCTACACGCTCGAGCCTCCCGCCTGTCAGTGACGGCAAACGGCGAACGCGGCGGGCGGGCAGAAAGACGCGCTGGGCGCGCCGCCCGGATCGCGCGAGCTAGCGGCAGTGCGGGCGACGCGCCGCCGCCTGCATCCACCTAGCCTCGAGCGACGCACATCGCGCGCGCGGACCCACGGACGCGTGTGTATCGCACCGGCGCATGCTACGAGCGTGACCGCGTGAGCCGGGAAGCATGCGGGCGAGCGTCAGGCCGGTGATCGGCGGCATGGGACCGCCGTCCGGCGATCCGGTCGGAGCTCGTCATGGGTGTAGCCTGTGCGAATCGCGAAGGAGGTTGTGCGGCATGCGGCGGATCTCGATGGGGTTGGTGGTCGCGCTGATTGGCGCGTGCAGCGCGGCATCCAAGGACGAACGGCCGCTCACGACCGCGGACATCGCCGGCACGGTCGTGTTGGAGACGTACTCCCTGAACCTCACGTGGGGCTACGAGCTCAAAGGCATGTACATCGACGGCGACGGCGGCGTGTGGAGCTACTCGCAGCGCGGTACGCCGTGGTACCCGGAGAAGCTCAAACCGGGCGAGCTGAGCGAGCGGGACATGCTGACCAAGCACAGGGGCGCAACGCAGATTGGCACGGTCGACCTCCAGCAACTGGTCGAGATGGCACGCATGATCGACAGCGCGTCGCGCGCGCCGATCACGCGCGGACACGGCAATGGCGAAGGCATCGGCAGCCTCGACGTGGCGTACCGGTTCGACCGCGAAAAGCGCGTGTACTCCGAGGTGATCCTCGCGGGCACCGGTGATCAGATCGCGAGCAACCCGAGCGCGTCCGCCGCCGCGCTGCGCAATTATCTGCGCGAAGTCGAGCGAGCCGTCGGCGAGAACTGAGCGGAACCGGCGGCGCTGGTCAAGCGGCAGCGCGCCCGCTGCGGCCGGGCTGCACCGCGTCGACGAAGCGCAGCTCGGGGTGATTGGCGAGCGCGCGCTGCAAGCGAAAGTCGTTCTCGAACAGCACCAGCGGGCGCTGTTCCACATCGACCAGGCAGGTGGCGCCGCTCTGCCGTTCGAAGGCGTCGGGGTCGAACTCATCCGCGCCGATCCAGCGCGCATGTTGGTACGCGAGGGGCTCGAGGCGGACGTCGACGCCGTATTCGTGCTTCAGCCGATACTGCATGACCTCGAACTGGAGCTGGCCCACGGCGCCGAGCACCGGCTCACGCTCGAGGCGGTGGCGATCGAAGAACACTTGCACGACGCCTTCTTCGGCCAGCTGGTCGAGACCCTTCTTCAGCTGCTTGCGCTTGAACGGCTCGCGCAGCACGGCGCGCGCGAAGCGCTCGGGTGAAAAGCGCGGAATGCCCTCGAACGTGACGTCGGGGTCCGCGCTGATGGTATCGCCGATGCGCAACACGCCGGGGTCCCACAAGCCGATGATGTCCCCGGCGAATGCTTCGTCGAGCAGCGTGCGCTCCTGCGCCTTCAGCTGCAGCGACTTGTTCAATGCGAGGGGTTTGCCGGTGCGGACGTGCACGACGTTCATGCCGCGGACGAACCGCCCCGAGCAGATGCGCACGAACGCGATGCGGTCGCGATGCTGCGGGTCCATGTTCGCCTGGATCTTGAACACGAAGCCGGAGAAGAACGGCGCTGCCGGCGACACCTCACCGCCCGCGGTGCGCCGGGCCACGGGCGGCGGCGCAAGCTCGAGAAACCGGTCCAGGAACGGCTCCACGCCGAAGTTCGTCAGTGCGCTTCCGAAGAACACGGGTGACAGCTCGCCGGCGCGAAAGCGCTCCAGTTCGAACCCATGGCCGGCGCCTTGGAGCAGGGCGATTTCGTCGAGCAGTTGCTGGTGCGCATGCGCCCCGATTGCCCGGCCGAGCGCCGCATCGTCGATCGCGCTGACCTGCATGGCCGCTTTGTGGGCACCCGACTCGCCGCGCGTGAACCGCAACAGCCGGCGCGTTTCGCGGTCGTAGACACCCTGGAAATCCGGGCCCGCGCCGATGGGCCAGTTGAGCGGGCTGCACGGCATCTCGAGCACCTGTTCGATCTCGTCGAGCAGGTCGAGGGGCTCACGGCCGTGTCGGTCCAGCTTGTTGATGAACGTGCAGATCGGGATGCCCCGCGCGCGGCACACCCGGAATAGCTTGAGCGTCTGCGGCTCGACGCCCTTGGCGCTGTCGATCAGCATCACGGCGCTGTCCGCCGCCGCGAGCGTGCGGTAGGTGTCCTCGCTGAAGTCGTTGTGCCCGGGCGTGTCGAGCAGGTTCACCTGGTAGTCGCGATACGGAAACTGCATCACGCTCGTGGCGATAGAGATGCCGCGCTCGCGTTCGAGCGCCATCCAATCGCTGGTGGCGTGGCGCTCGGCACGGCGCTGCTTCACGCTTCCGGCCAGGCGGACGGCGCCGCCGTACAGCAGCAGCTTCTCGGTCAGCGTGGTCTTGCCGGCGTCGGGGTGGGAGATGATTGCGAACGTCCGGCGGCGCTCCACCTCGCGCCGGATTTCGTCCGTGACGTCGGACATATCTCTCCCCAATGCCGCGCGGGAATCGGAGGCGCAAGGGGGGCCTGCGCGCACGGCGCGGCTCCATACCCTCTGCGCTCATCCAGGCCTGCGCGCGTGTGGGCACGCCGCGCCGACTCCTGCCGCCGCGGATCGGCAGGCTTCGGAGCTTCTCGCGGCACGCGGTGGATGCATCCGCACCCCGGGGCGGCGCTGGATCGAAACGCCGCTGCGGTGCGTCAGCGCTTCATGAACGCGGTGAGAGCCGCTTGCTGCTCGGTGAGGACTTTCTTCGTGGATGGCCGGGTTTGCGCCCGCTCCCACAACGCGGTCAGCCGCGGCCGCCCTTCGAGAGGGCCCTTGGCGCCGAACTGCGGCAGAACGCCGGAGGCGAGGAACAGCGTCGGGATGAGCGCGGCGTCGGCGAGCGTGAACATCTCGCCGGTCGCCCACGGGCCGTTCGGCGCGAGCGTCGTCTCCAGCTGGTCCAGCCGCCGCCCGAATTCCACCAGCTTCTCCCGGATGAAGCTCTCGTCCAGTTGCTGGCCGAACAGCTTCGGGAACGTCGCGCGCAACGGGGGCTCCAGGTACAGATCGTGATAGCGCGTGAACGCCCGCACCCGGGCGCGCCCTTCGGCATCGCGCGGGAGCAGCGGCTTTTCGGGGTACTTGTCCTCCAGGTACTCGTTGATCAGCTCGGACTCGGCGATCAGCTGCCCATCGTCGAGCACGAGCGCCGGGATTTTGCCGAGTGGGTTGATCTGCTTGTACTCCGCCGAGCTGAGGCCACCCGGCGGATCGACCATTTCGACGCCGAGGCCCTTTTCGTAGATGGCGATCCGGCTCTTGGCGGCGAAGTTGCTCAGGTCGAGATTGTACAGCTTCATGTCGAATACTCCTGAACGGTGATGTGGGGACGCCGACTATTCAGAAGGGCGGCGTTCGAGTCAACGGACATCTCGCGGCTCGCGGTGGCAAAAGGCGAACTCCATCGCTCGGAACACGCGCCTGGGCTTCTGGGCCCGACCTGCCATTTCGTATTGCGAATGTGCGGAACCGCACAGTACAGTCCGCAGTGGGGATGTCGGTGCGGCGAGTTCGCGTGGCGGTCGGAGTGTGTGCCGCACTGATCGCGGCGTCCGGTTGCGGCGACGCCGAGGCACGGCCGGGGCTGCCGACGCCGACCGGGACGACCGTCAGCTCCACGCCCACCGAAACGGCTGCGCCGCCGGCGGCTACTGCGACCGGGACCGCGCCGTCGACAGCGACACAGTCGTCCACCAGTGTGGCGACCGCGACCGCGACACCCACCCGGACCGCGACCCTGGCCCCTCCTGCGATCGTTGCGTTCGGCGTGGCACGACCCGACGACGCGGTCCAAACGCCGGGCGGATTCGATGCCGAGGGGCGCCCGATTTACACGCGGGCACAGGGGCAGGGGATGGTCCTGTTCGTGGAGGCCGAACGCGGAGGCGCGCCGCTGAATGTCAGCGCCTACGACCCGGACGGAGCCCCCGTCGGGATCGAATTCCTCGTCTCGCGACCGCTCGGCGACGGCAGCCTCGCCGTGTGCGATCAACAGCCTCCGCTGATCGGCGGGGTTCCGGCGGTGAACCCGCCGCACTTTTCCGAGGACCCGGAGGTCCTGGCCGCTATTGCGGACCTCGGCTGCCGCGTAAACGACGGCACTGGCAACCCGCTCGGGCGCAACGCGGCCGCGGCGTGCACGCGCGATCTCGGGGCCGTGTACAACTTCACCGACGCGCGGTCGGACCTCCAGTACTGCCTGCCGATCGCCCGCCCGTGGGGCTTCGCGCCCGGCGATACCGTCGTCGCCGCGCGCGTGCGCGACCTGCGCGGCAACGTCAGCGCGGTTCGCGAGATCGTCGTGCGCATCGAAGGCGATACGCCATTCGGATGCGGCGACGGGCTCGGCGAACGCGTCTTCACGATCGGGCGCCCCGATCAAAGCGCCGTGCTCGTCAGCACTGCTCCGTCGGACGTGTCCCGCGATCCCTGGGCGGCCGACCCGTTGCGGCTCTGTGCCGGGCCCGACCTGGGCGGCAACGTGCATGGGCTCACGCTGCGCGAGGACGCGCGGTTGGGCATTCCGTTAGCCGATGGCTCGACTGTGTGCGCGAAGATCCTGGCGCGCGGCAGCGACGGCACGCTCGACTGCGGAGGCAGCACGGCGCACGACGTGCGCGCGACCCAAGCCGTGGACGGGATGTCGCGCATCATGGTCGACACCGGGCTTGGCATTTCCGCGGGTGCCGGGGCGGCGTCGTTGCGCGCCGATGTCGCGCTCGTGCAGTTGCCGGTGGGCTCCAGCGCCGCCGATTGCGCCGCCGCGACCTTCACCTTGCAATTCCAGGCGGTGCTGACGACCGCGACCGGCACGGCGGAAATTCTAAGCGAGGGCGGCGCACCGCTGGTGAGCCTGTCGCATGCCGGGGTGAACTTTTCCTGTCTCGCCTGGCGGGACGGTCAGAGCGGGACGTTCGTATTACCGGTTCCCGCCGCCAACACGCTGGCAGGCGACGTCGCGGTGATCCTCAGGTTGGGTGAGTAGCAGCACGCCGGTCATGCGCTCGCACGGTCACCCGCCGCGTACAGGTGGGCGTAGCAGAGCGCATAGCGCACGTGCGCTGAAAGCAGCCGAGCCGCAGCTCCGAGGCTCAGTCCCGTCGAGCACCCTTCGCTACGCGGCAGAAGGCACCCGCGAGAATAACGTGGACAATGCTCATGCGACTGGGTACGCATTCGCCATCGGGGCAGCGTGATCGATTGCCGATCTCGGCGTCATCGAATCGCAGCAACAAGGCATCCCGGCTCAGCGATGATGCTCGGCCAGGCGCAGCACAGATGCGAGAGTGAGGGCTCTATTCATTCCGGGCGCGCACTTCATGGACGCGGACTTGTGCAACGCGGTGCTCGAAGGAGTCGACTTTGGCAGCGTGTTCGATAATCCGCGTGCTGATAGTGCCGATCTGACGCGCGCGAGAACCTGACCAATGCGAAGATTGCCGGCGCGCGTTTCGCCTGGGCGAACCTCACCCGGGCCGTGATCGCCGGCATCACTCCGGGATTCAACCTGGTCGGCGCGAACTTCAAGTTCGCAAACCTGCACGAGGCAAAGCTGCGCGGCGCCAGCCTCGGCGTGCAAGCCGGTCCCGAAGGAGGTGCCGCCACGCTGCGCAGTGCGTTCATGACCGACGTGGATCCGGCCGAGCCGATCTGCGCTCGGTCGATCTCACCGGGGCGCATTTGTACGGTGCGGCGGCCGCCACCAATCTCACCCGCGCGGGGCTCGATTCCGCCAACTCGAGCAACGCTGTGTGCGGGCGCGCGGTTCAGCGGCACGTTGAACAACGCGGTGTTCAACAAGGTCCAGCTGGTAAACACGGTGTTCAATGGCGCGACGCTGACCGGCGCCGAGTTCGACGACAGCTATCTACAGGGCGCGGATTCTCGAACGCGATCGGCGTGACCGGGGTGACGCTGAGCAATGCGGCAGTCTCGGCCGTGCCGGGCATCTGGAATTTCACCGAGTAAGACGGGACGCGTACGTCGTGGGCTGCGAAGCGGCCAGGCTCGGCGCGCTCGCGACTGACGGCAGCGTGATCTGCCTAAACGGCACCAAAGGGCCTGTTGCCCGAATGGCGATCTGCAGACGTGTATCACCGGGAAGCTGAAGCCCGAGCTCCGGGGTCCGTTCCCGCCGATCCCCGCGTGCGTGCCCGCATAGCCGCACTACGACAACTGCATCCCCCCCGCTGTCGACGGGGACGCCGAATGCAACCCGCACGCCGACGCCCAGGCGGTAAGCGCGCGCGGTGGCGAAGCGAACACTCGATCAACGGGCCGGAATCGAGGCCGCGATCTGCTGAGCCAGATCGCCGATCAACGCGCTCATCGCGGCCGCGGTCTGTTCCGGTGGACCGCCTCGCTGCGTGAGCTCTGCGACCTCGGAGGCCACCAGCTGTCGATCGCTGCCGGTGACCACCCAGCGGGCGGTCAAGGCGACCTGGCCGCCGGGCTGCGGTTCGAAGCGCGTGACATCTATCGCAATTGCATAGTCGGGCGTGAGCGAGCGGTACCACGGGTAGATCAGCACTCGCTGGGTCCCCAGCAGGCCGACGAGGTCCGCCGCCAGCACCCGCGTGAAGTTCTGCTTCAGCGGTTCGGCCCAGCGCGCGGTCTGGCTGTAAGCAAACTCGTTGGTTTCGACCCGCGAGGCGAACTCCGGTCGCTCCAGATACGCGGGAAACGCAATCGGCCCCAGGCCGATAGCGAGCGGCGAACGCGCGGGCGCCGGCGCGACCGTTCCCGTGAGCACGTAAAAGCGGGTCGGCGTCTCTGTCGGACCGCGCAACAGGCTGCACCCGGTCACAGCCGCGGCGGCGAGCAGCAGGCAGAGCGCTCTTGTCATGCTCATTGCTCGTTCCCTTCCGGAGCGGGTTTGCCGTACAACAGGGCGCTCGGGTTGCGCTCCAGGTAATCCGCGAGCTGTTGGACCGAGCGCGCCGCATTGGCGATTTCGACCAGCGCGCTGCGCAGGTCGTGGTCGAGCGGCGAGCCGGGCTCGATGATCGTGTTCGCCGCACCCGCCGCTTTCTCCACTGCGCCGAGCGTCTGCTGTGTGCGCACGAGCGTCGTATCCAGTCGGCGCGAGAACGGGCCGACGTGACCGTCGAGCCGGGCGAGGAGCCCGTTCGCGCTCGACAGTGCGCTGTTCAGGTTGTGCGCGACCTCGGGCAGGCGCTCGACGGCTTTTTTCATTTCCGGTGAGTTGATGAGCTGGTTGAGGCCGTTGAAGGCGGCCGAAACTTGCTCGATCATCGGGCCGAGTTGGATGTTCCGCAGCTCCCCGATGATCTCCTTCACCACGCTCGATGCTTCCTCGAGCGTGGTCGGCACGGTGGGGATCTCGGGCGGTAGCGACGGCTGCGGAAGCACATACCTGACGGGAGTGTCGGGGAAGAAGTCGATCTGCACGAAGAGCAACCCGGTCACCAAGCTCGAGGGTTGCAGCTGAGCGCGCAGCCCCCGCTCGACGAGCGCCTGGGCGGTCTTCGTGTCGCCCATGCGCAGCGTCGTACCCTCGAACGTGATCTTGCTCGGGTCGGTTTCGACGTACACCGGGATGTTCACCTGGTGGTCCGGATTGTTGGGCGTGAAGACCAGCTCGATGTTCGTCACCCGACCGAATTCCACGCCGCGAAACTTCACCGGCGCCCCGACGTTGAGACCATTCACCGAGCCGGGGAAGTAGAGCACCCACTGGTTGGTCTTCTTGAAGTACTGCCCCGAGCCAAACGCGACGACCCCGACCACCACCAGGGCGATTGCGCCGAGCACGAATGCTCCGACGGCGGCGGGATTCGGCTTCTTACCCATAGTGCACTTCCTCCGCGTGATCATCGCCCCGGGTCAGGAACCGCCGCACGGCGGATTGATCGGAATGGTCGCGCAGTTGGCGGGGCTCGCCATGCGCGATGGCGGTGCGGGTTTCGACGTCGAGGAAGATGCAGTTGTTGCCGATCGCGAAGATGCTGGCCAGCTCGTGGGTGACGACCACTATGGTGGTACCGAGGCTGTCGCGCAGTTCCAGAATGAGATCATCGAGCAACCGCGAGCTAATCGGGTCGAGTCCGGCCGAGGGCTCATCGAAGAACAGGATGTCGGGATCGAGTGCCATGGCCCGCGCCAGGCCGGCGCGCTTCTGCATGCCCCCCGAGATCTGTGATGGATAGAAATCCTCGAAGCCTTTGAGCCCGACCAAGGCGAGCTTCAAGGATGCGACGGCGCGGATCTCGTCGGGTGCCAGATCCGTGAACTCGCCCAGCGGCAGGGCGATATTTTCGGCGAGCGTCAATGAGCTGAACAGCGCGCCGCTCTGATACAGGATGCCGAAACGGCGAAGCATGCGCTCGCGCTGCTCTGGCGGCGCGGCGGTGAAGCTCGCGCCGTCGTACAGGATGTCTCCCTTGGCGGGCTCGAGCAGGCCGATCAGATGCCGCAACAGCGTGCTCTTGCCGCACCCGCTGGCGCCCATGATGATGAACACATCGCCCTCGTTGACGGTGAAGTTGAGGTCCCGCATCAGCATGAAGTTGCCGAAGGCCATCGTCAGGTCCCGGACCTCGATGCGCGGGCGGGATGGTGCGGATGCGTTGCCGTTCGTCGGGTTCACCATTCAGATGCCCAGCACGTAGAAGACGACCGCGAACACGCCGCAGGCGCTGACGATCAGCACGATCCCGGTCACCACCGCCGACGTCGCGGCGTCGCCCACCGCGGACGCGCTGTTGCCCGACTGCATGCCGCGGAGACAGCCCGCGACGGCGATCAAGACCCCGTACACGGCGGCTTTGAACACGCCGCCGAACAAGTCGCTGAGGCGCACGGCCTGGAAGAGCTCGCCAAAATACACTGGTGGGCCGATGCCCAACATGCCGGCGGCGATGACCGCGCCGCCGAGAATGCCGACCAGATCCGCGTACAGACAGAGCAGCGGCATCATGAGGCTGAGCGCGACGGCGCGCGGCAGGACGAGAAACTCGAGCGGATCGATGCCCATAGTGGTGAGCGCGTCGATCTCCTGTGTGACCTTCATCGTGCCGAGCTGCGCGGCGAAAGCGGCCCCCGTGCGCCCCGCCATAATGATGCCGGTCATCAGCGCGCCCATGTCGTGGACGATGCCGATCCCGACCAGGTCGGCTACGTAAATGGACGCGCCGAACTTCTCCAATTGGATCGCGCCCACGAACGACAAGATGACGCCGACCAGGAAGCTGATCAGCGTCACGATCGGCAGCGCGTCAGCGCTGGCCTGTTGCACGAACAAGAGGAGGTCCGACCACCGAAAACGCGCCCGCCGGCGGATCAGCGCGCCGAAGGCGAGGGTCAGCTGGCCGATGAAGCCGACGAACGCGCGCGCCGACTCGGCGCCGTTCAATGCCGCGCGGCCCACGCGCGCCAGGAACGTCGGCGGCGCACTCGTGCTGCGCGCGCCCGACCGCTCGGGCACCGCTTCCGACAGCGCCAGCAGGCGCTGCACCCCGGTTGGCAACCCCGAGCGGTCCATCGGTATGCCGCGCTTCGCCGCGGTGTCGGCGATCCGGCTGAGGAAGACCAGCAACCCGGTGTCCCACGCGCCCAGATCGGTGGCGTCGAATGCGATCCGGCGAGTCCCGTCGCTGGCGAGGGCATGCTCGATTTCCGCGGCATCGGGCAGGCGGCCCGACATCTGCCAGGCACCGGACAAGCGCACGAGCAATTCGCCTTGCGTCGGGCGCGCTACACTGAAGTCCGCGGTCGTCATGCGCGCGGGAGCACGCCTACCACGGCGGCCATTGAGCGTCCACGGCGCAGGAACGGCACGCAACTGCGGAACTACGCTGCGGCGGACGCTATTCAGGCTATTGACTGTCGCGACCCCACCCGTCCCGCTGCTGTCCCCTGGCGGGCGCGCTAACGCCCTATTGCTGGGGGGCCGTCGCTGCCGGTGTCGGCTCCGCACCGGCGGCGTCGAACATGGAGTCCAATGAGCCGCCGACGAAATCGCCGATCCGGCCGGGCAGGCCGAACAGCGAGTCCGCGAGCCAGCCGACCGTCGCTTCGGGCAGACCGGTCGTGGTCGCGCGAATCACCGGGTGGGCCAATGTCCCGCCCATGTGCATCGGGATCGGCGGCAGCGAGGGCAGTACGCCGGTGGGCAGCGTCAGTCCGCCGAGGTCGAGCATGGCGCCGATGCCGCGCGCCGTCAGGGTCACGCGCGTGTCGAGATCCAGGCGCTGATCCAAGCCGATCGTGCCGAAGCCGGTGAGGCTGAAGTCGTGCGTGTCGACCGCCAAATCATCCGTGTGGACAACGCCATTGACGATCGCGAACGTCTGGCTGGCGGCGATGAGCTCGTTGGCGCGCTGCGCTTGCTCTGTCGCTGTGCGGCTGGGAGAGATCTTCTCCAGTATCGCAGTCAGGAAACCGGTGGACGGGAGCGAGCCGCCTTGAACGGCCAGGCGTCCGCTCCCGACTAGCGTCGGCCGCCAATCTTTGATGACCTCGGCGGTGAACTGGCCGTGCAAATCCACGCGCTCGATGTCCAGGGGCGACCCGCCGGCATCGATGATGTTGAACAGCGCGCGCCCGCCGGCTCCGGTGATGTCGAGCGTTCCGCCCAGCGCGTGTGGCCGCGACAGCCCGGCGGTTCCGGTATACTGCCACTGCCCGCCGCACGACGCGAAGCGGAGATTGGTGAAGTGCAGCTGCTTCTCCAGCACGCCGAACTGCGCCGTCGCATCCGTGCCGTGCAACGGACCGTAACTCGCGGCCGCCGCTTTGGCCGAGGCATTGCGGATTACCAAATCGCCGTCGCGCTGAATCTCGCCATTCGCGCTCGCGGGCGCATCGATCGCCAGCCCGCGCCACTGGAAGCGGCCGTCCGTGAGCGTAGCGTCTACCGTGGCAGCGAGCGCGCCACCGCGCGGCCGGCGAAACTGCGCCTGCACGTCGCCGCGCGCGGGCGGGATCGCGGGCGGCGCGCCGCCCGCGACCAGGGCGTTCAGGTCGACCGAGCGGGCCAGTATCGCGCCGCTCACCTCCGCGCGCGACGCGGTTGCGTCGAGCGTCCAGGTGCCGCCGAGCGCGCTGGCGGTGAGCGGCCCCACGCGCAGCGCATCGCCAGTTGTGGCAAATCGCGTGTGCAGTGCGCGTGCCGCCACGTCGCCCACCCGAATACTGCCGAGATCCGCGTGTCCGTCCACCACGCGCACGCGTCCGTCCGCGCTGCGCAGCGCCGCGCGAGCGGAGGCCGGTTTGTATATCTCGATGTCCCCGACCTTCAATGTCGGAGAAGTGAGCCGTACATCGAGCGCACCGGCGCCATCCGCGGTGAGCGTCGCCGTCGCGTCGACGGTCCCGGTTGCGTCGGGGGCGGCATCGGTGCCGGACAACACGGCGCGCGCCAGTTGGCCGGCGTTGACGCCGCGCGCCTGCAGCGTGCCGCTCGGCGTTCCGCCTCGCCACGGGAGCGTGCCCGCCGCGGTCCACGCGCCACCGAACGCTTTCGCGGTCAGCGGTGCCAGCGCTAGCGCGCCCTTGGCGTAGGTAAATCGCGCCTCGACTGCGCGGGCGGCGATGTCTGCCGCGTCGAGCCGTGCGGCGCTCGCGCGGCCGTTGTCGAGGGATATCGAACCGTGGCGCCACGTGCCGTCGGCGGAGAGCGATATCGGCGCGAGCGCCCGCGCAGGCGGCCAGGTCACGGAACCGCTGGGCAGCGCGGCTTCAACGTGCGCGGCGATTTCGGCGCCGAGCACGCCGTCCGCGGTCATCCTGAAGCGCACGGGCCCGGTGAGCACGGGCGCGCGCAGGCTCTCGCCGAGCCGGCTTTTCACCGCGGCGAGCAACGCCTGCCCGTCCGCGTTTTCGACCTCGATCACCGCGCCCTGCAGGCGCGGCGGTTCGCTCAGCACGATGCGGCCGGTCTGTTGCCAAGCGCCGCCGCACGCCCGCCAGCGCGCCCCGGTGAGCACCGGCGTGGAATTCTCCAGCGCGATTGTGGCCTGCACGTCCCCCGCCGCGAGCGATTGATGCTCGACATGGCTCGCGTTCAGCGCCGCGGTGAACGATGCGGGCTTCGCATGCGCCCACGCCACTTGTCCCGAGAGCTGCACGGGCGCGCGGGCTGCGACGCCGTGCCAGGTCAGGGCTCCTTCGGTCAGTTGCAACGTCAGCGCAGCCTCGGCCGCCGCAACTTGCCCCTGCGCTGCCAGAGTTCCGCGGAGTCGGCCAGCGGCGGCGAGATCTCCAAGCCGCGCCGGCGCCCACTCCCGGACCGCCTCCGCGGATGCGTCGACGGCTTCGGCTTCGATGTGAAACGGCGCCGTGGCGAGGTCCTGCAGCCGCTGGAGCCTCAGCACGGCGCGCACGCGCCCCCACTGCGGTGAGGACGCGGTGGCGCTGATGCGGGCTCCCGGGCGCAGGGGCTCCACGTCGACGTCGACCTCGCGCAGCTCGACCCGGCGCCCGGGCGCGGCATCATCGCGCAGGGTGATCGCCCCCCGGCGCACCCGTACGGGCGGCATTTCGGCATCCAGGCCGGGGCGGGAGGGGCTCCGATCCTGCGAGCCAAGCGGGCGACCGCCCAGATGATATTGGCCGACCTGATCGCGAGTGATCGTGGCCGCGAGGCCGTCGATCGTCGCTGCCGCGAGCGCGGGCTCGCCGATCAAGAGCGACCGCACTCGCACCCGGCAGCGCACGTGCGCGGCGCTGGCGGCCACGGAACCATCGCCGGCGAGAATGGCGACCCCGTCGAGTGTCACCGACAGCGGCAACGGCCAGAGCGCCAACTCGGCTTGCGCGACGCGCACCGATGGACCCAGCGCGGCGCGTACCCGCTCCATGAGCCAGGCGTGAGCAAGCTCCGAATGACGAAGCCAAAATAGCGCGCTTCCAATCGCGAGAGCGACGGCGCCGAGACCGGCGAGGATGATGGCGAACCGGCGTAACATGCGCCGCGCCCGCTGTACCACGTGCGCGGCGGTGGTCGAAGTACCGGTCGGCTTACGGCTTTGGTTACTGCGGCCGCGTTGATCTGCTCGAAGCCCTCCGATACTATCCCCCCGCTGAGCCCGGGGCGGAACGGCGCGGGGCAGGGGGAAGATCATCGGGTGATGACTAAGACGCTGTTTCTGAATCCGCCCTCCTACGAGGGCTTCGACGGTGGGGCGGGGGCGCGTTACCAGGCGCGGCGTGAGGTCAGGTCATTCTGGTATCCGACGTGGTTGGCCCAGGCCGCTGCGTTGGTGCCGGGCAGCACATTGATCGACGCGCCGCCCGATGAGCTCGAGTTGCCGGAAGTGATCCGGCGTGCCGCCGGGCACGACCTCATCATCATCCACACCTCGACCCCGTCCGTGGACCAGGACGCGCGCACCGCGGCAGAGCTGAAGGCAGCGCTGCCCGGCGTCCGCATCGGCTTCGTCGGCGCGCATACGATGGTGCTGCCGGAGCAGACGCTGCACGCGGCGCCGGCGGTGGATTTCGTCACCACCGGCGAGTTCGATTATGCCGTGCGCGACATCGCGGCCGGCGCCGACTTCGCCGACGTGGCCGGACTCGCCTACCGCGGACCGGGCGGCGAGATCCGCCGCACGATCCCGCAGCCGCCGATCCATGATCTCGACGCGTTTCCGTACGTGACCGACGTCTACGCGCGCAATCTCACCGTCGAGCACTACTACATCGGTTATCTGCAGCACCCGTATGTGTCGTTGTACACCGGGCGCGGCTGCCGCAGCCGATGCAGCTTCTGCCTGTGGCCGCAGACGATCGCCGGCCACACCTACCGCACGCGGAGCGCCGAGCACGTGGTCGGAGAGATGGCGCACGCCCGCCAACTGTTCCCGCAGGTGCGCGAGTTCTTTTTCGACGACGACACGTTCACGGACGACCGCCCGCGCGCCGAAGCGATTGCGCGTGGCCTCGGCCGCCTCGGTATCACGTGGTCGTGCAACGCGAAGGCGAACGTGCCGTTCGAGACGCTCAAGGTGCTGAAGGAGAACGGCCTGCGCTTGCTGTTGGTCGGATTCGAGACCGGCGACCAGCGGATTCTCAACAACATCCGCAAGGGGACGCGCATCGACCGCGCGATGGCGTTTATGCGCGACTGCCATCGCTTGGGGATCTTGGTGCACGGAACGTTCATCGTCGGCTTGCCCGGCGAAACTCGCGAATCGATCGCGCGCACCATCGAGTTCGCGAAGGTCATCGACCCGTATAGTCTCCAGGTGTCGCTCGCCGCGCCGTACCCCGGGACGGAGTTGTTTCGCCAAGCCGAGGAGAGCGGCTGGCTGCCGGTGACCTCGCGCGACGACCTGGTGCAGGGACAGGGCATTCAGCAGGCGGTGTTGTCCTACCCGGATCTGTCCAGCGCCGAGATGCATGACGCATTGGAGCGCTTCTACCGGGCTTATTACCTGCGCCCGAGGCCGATCCTGCGCATCATGCGCGACATGGTTCGCGATCGACGAGTGATGAAGCGCCGCCTCCGCGAGGCACGCGAATTCTTCTCCTTCATGGCCCAGCGCCGCCATCCGCCGGCGGGCGGTGGTCAGATTGCGGGCAATTCGCTGGCGGACGGCGCGAGCACAGCATCGCACTGACCCGTCGGCTGTCGCGTTGCCTCGGCCATGCTGCCGTGCGATAGCAGGCCCGGTTCCGGGCCGGGGGGTGGCTTGGGCCACCTCGCGAGGAAGTCGATGCAACCGCAGCGCAACCTTTGGAGAGCCGCAGCCGTGTTGGTCTGCGCGGGCGCGCTGCTCATCTACCCGGTGGCGGCCGGCGCCGTCACGCTGTCGTTGCGCGACGCGGTGGCGCGCGCGCTGCGCGACGCCCCCGAGGCCAAGATCGCGGAGCTCGAAGCGAGCAAGGCCGATGATCAAGCGGCCGCCGCGCGCAGCATCTACTGGCCGCACGCCGGCGTGCGCAGTCAGGCCGGTTGGTCGAGCGAGCAGGACAGCACGATCGATGCGATCAACGGCAAGGGACAGCTGAAGCGCTACCCGTTGTCGGCCCAGGGTTCCTCGGAGCCCTGGCTGGCGGTATATTTCGACCAGATCCTATTCGATCTGAAGCAGTGGCGCGACGTGGAGCGCGCCGAGCTCGAAGCCGAGGCCGCCGACGTAGCCGAATCGGAGCAACATGAGGGCGTGAGCTATGCGGTGGTCGACCGGTACGTCGATGTGGTGCGGCTCGAACAGCTCGCGGCCAACGATCGCACCAAAATCGCCGACGTGGAGTGGCTGCACCGCCAGGCCGAGTTGTTGCTCCAGGGCGGGCGGGCATTACCCGAGGAGCGCGAGCGGGCAGCCATCGAGCTCGAGCAGGCCCGCCTCGAGGCCGACGCGCATCGAGAACAGCTCGAGCAGGCGCGCACGGCACTCGCCGACGCCATTGGTGCCGATCCCGACGAGGCGAGCGCGATCACGGTCGACCCGACGAGCCTGCCCACGCTGGATGCAGCGGCGGTTGACCGCGATGCCGAGGCGAAGGTGGCCGACGCACCAGCACTCCGCATCCTGGGCCTTCGGCAGCGTATGGAAGATCTCGCGGTAAAGGCCGCGCGCGCAGGCCGGTATCCGACCCTCGGCGTGCGCGGTGGGTATTTTCACTACGGCACGAAGCGCTTCGATGCGTTCGAACAGGAGGTGGCGATCGGCGTGGACGTGAACGTACCGGTGTTCGATGGATTTCGGACCAGCCGCAACATCGATAGCGCGACCAAGGCCGCAGAAGCCGCGCGGTTGCGGTACGAGGCCATGCGGAACGACAAGCGCGCCCGGGTGCGGGAGCTCCAGCGCGCGCTGCGCGTGGCGGCGCGGGAGTCCGCGTTGGCCGAGCGGCGCGTGCGCATCGCGACGGAGCGCCAGCGGCTGGCCGATATGAGCCTTCAGGCCCAGCGCGGCACGCTCGCCCAGGCGCTGGAGGCACGTGCCGAGCGCGCGCGCGCGGCGCTCGCGGCGGTCGACGCGCGGCTGGCGGGATTGCGGTTGTGGGCGCAGCTGCAGCGCGAGACCGGTCGGCTCAAATCGTCCCTCGTGGAAGACGCGGCGGCGCCCACCGCTGCGCCCTGAGCGCCAGAGTCCGGTTCTGACATGTCGACAAACGTGCGTCGTGTTCTGATCGCGCTGCCCATCGTGCTGATGGCAGCGGCCATTCCGGTGTGGTGTGCGCGCCGCGAGCCGCCGCAGGTCGAAGCGGTCGCAGTACGCCGCGCCCCGCTGCGGGTCATCGTGTCCACGAACGGCAAGATCGAGCCGATCGATGATGTGGACGTGCGCGCCCGCCTCGACGGGCGGGTCGTCGACATCCCGGACCCCGGTAAGCGGGTGCAGCAAGGCGAGGTGGTGGCGCGGTTCGACGAGGGGCCCGTGGCGGGCGAGTTGGCAGCGGCGGAATCGGAGCGGCTGAGCGCGCTCGAATCACTGCGCGCCGCGCGGGCGGTCGCGGATGAACGGCGCGACCGCGTGCGCACCGACCGGCGGTTGTTCGAGGGCGGTGCGATGACCCGGGAGGCTTACGCGACCAGCGAGCGAGCGGCCGCGGAAGCCTCGGCGCATGTGCGCCATCTCGAGCGCGAGGTCCCGCTCCGCGTCGCGGCATTGGAGAAACGCATCGCCGAGCTCCAGGCCCAACGCGATGCCACGGTGGTGCGCGCTCCGATCAGCGGCACGATCTACAAGACGGCGGCGAAGAAGGGCGAGATGGTGCGCATCGGGGCGCCCTTGCTCTCGATTGCCGATCTGGACCGCCTGCGCGTGCGCGCCAACATCGACCAGGTCGATCTCGGCCGCGTCCGGCCGGGCCAGGACGTGCGCATCAGCGCCAACGCGTTTCCCGGGCGCGAGTGGACGGGCAAGATCAGCGAGATCGTGCCCAACGTGGTGGTGAAGGAGAGCCGCGCCGTGGCCGAAAGCCTGGCGAGCCTCGATCCGCCGGTCGAGGGACTCGTGCCGGGAATGACCGCCGACGTGGAGATCACTGTCGCGGAAGATGCCGATGCGCTGCAGGTGCCCGCCGAGGCAGTAATAAACGATGGGGACCAGTCTTACGTGTACCGCGTGACCGGGCGCCGCTTGCGCAAGGCGCCGGTGCGCACGGGGCTCTCGAGCGTGAGCGCCGTGGCCATCGAGGAAGGTCTACCCGATGACGCGCTGGTGGTCGTGGGGCCGACGACGGGCCTGGACGACGGCATGCGCATCACAGCCAAACGCCGCGACCAATGACCGCTCCCGTACCGTCGCTCGTCCGGCAGCGCGAAGTGCGTGCGGCCGACCACCTGGCCACGAGCGCGCTCATGTCGCTGCGCGGGGTTCGCAAGACCTATCAACGGGATGGCGCGTCGGTGGTGGCTTTGGCGGGCGTCGATCTCGACATCCACGCGGGCGAGTTCACCGCGATCATGGGGCGCTCGGGTTCCGGGAAGTCGACGCTCCTCCACATCCTCGGTTTGCTCGACGCCGAGTACGAGGGCACCTACTACTTCGACGGTCAACTCGTGTCCGGGCTGTCCCCGAACGAGCTGTCGCGGTTGCGCAACCGCAAGATCGGGTTCGTGTTCCAGTCGTTTCATCTATTGCCCCAGCTCACCATCCTCGAGAACGCGGCGCTGCCGGCGCTGTACGCCGGTCGCCTGCCGCGCGAGTGCCGGGCCGCCGCGCGCCGGCGGCTCGAGCAGATGGGGCTGGGCAACCGCCTCGACCACAAGCCGCGCGAGCTGTCGATCGGTCAGCGCCAGCGCGCCGCTATCGCGCGTGCCTTGGTGAACGAACCCCGCGTGGTATTGGCGGACGAGCCGACCGGCGCCCTCGACAGCCGCACGGCGACGGAGATCCTCGACATTCTCCACGAGCTGAACCGCGGTGGTGTGACGATCGTGCTCGTCACCCACGACCACGAGGTCGGCGAGACCGCCAGGCGCATCATTCACATCAGCGATGGAAAGACCGACGACGGAGTGGCTTAGGCTTCTGTTTCGGTTCGCCCTGGACGGCCTCTCCGGGCAGCGCGGCCGTTCCTTGCTCACGATGTTGGGGATGGCGATCGGTACCGCGAGCGTCGTCGCCGTCGTCTCCATCGGGCTGCTCGGGCGGCAGTACGTCATCAGCCTCATCGAGGGCGTCGGCTCCAACCTCGTATTCGCCTATGGCACCGGCGGCGGCGTGAACCCGGAGGAGCTCGATTTCGAGGACATCGAAGCCTTTCAGCACCGGCTGCCTCACGTGGCGGCGATGGCGCCGGTGTTGAGCGGCAACGAGCTCATGTCGATTCGCAACCAGCCGGAGACCGTGGGGGTGCTCGGCGTCACGCCCCAGTACGCCCGGGTGCGCAATTTGGTCGTGTCGTCAGGGCGGTTTCTGTCCGACGCCGAGGAGCATTCCGCCGCGAAAGTGGTGGTGATCTCGGACGAGCTGGCCGAGAAGCTCTATGGCGGCGAGCCCGTCGGCGAGCAGTGGCTGCGGTTGTTCGGGCTGCGCTTCCGCGTGATCGGTACGTTTCGCGAAGGCGTGGAAAGCGCGGCGGCCCTGCAGAAGAGCGAGGCGGCCGGGCTGACCGCCATCATTCCGTTCTCCACGTTCCGCAGCGTCTCGGGCGTGCGCTTCGTCGACGTCGTGTATTTTCAGGCGACCAGCCCGGAAGCGGTGCCGCCGTTGGTCTCCGCGGTGCGCGATGTGATCGCGTCGCGCCACCGCGCCCTCAGCAGCTTCAAAGTCGAGTCGCTGGACCAGTACCTCGTGCTCGTGCAGCGCATCTCGGACGCGGTGAGCCTCGGCTTAATGGCGATCGCAGCGGTGTCGCTGCTGGTCGGCGGCATCGGCATCATGAACATCATGCTGGTCACGGTGACGGAGCGGACGCAGGACATCGGCATCCGGCTCGCGCTCGGCGCCGGCCGCAGCGACATATTGCTGCAGTTCCTGATGGAGGCGAGCATTCTCAGCCTCGCCGGCGGCATAGCCGGGACCGCGATCGGGGTCGGGCTGCCGGTCTACGTCGGTTTCCTCTACGGCATGGAGGTGCCGATCTCGGTGGTCAGCGTCGGCGTGGCGTTCGCCGTTTCGGTCGGCGTCGGGTTGTTCTTCGGGATCTACCCGGCTCGGAAGGCGGCAAATATGAACATCATCGACGCCCTGGGCTATACCTGATCGCAGTCCGGCAGAGCGCGGGCGTCGCCGCGCCGAGGGCGGCGGTCTCCTCTCTCACACGGCGCTTTCCCTTTAACCGGCGAACGAGTACCATGCCGGTGAAATGAGCTCGCGGCTGAGCTGGTTCAGCCCGATCGGAAAGCGGCGCTGCCGCGGCCGAGAGATCGCATCGGCGGCGCGCCAGGCAATGCGCGCCGCGCTCGCCGCCGTGGTTATCGCCGTCGCTGGTACAGCTCCAGCCACGGCCGAAGAGCGCACCCTGCGCATGACCCCGCCCCGGCTCGGGCTGGTCGAAGGCGATGTCTCCTTCTGGCGGCCGGGCACTGACGAGTGGGAGACGGCGCAGGTCAACATCCCCTTAGCCGCAGGTGACGCGCTGGCCACGCGCGACGGTCGCTTCGAGCTCCAAATCGGCGCTCACGCCTTCGCGCGCGGTGGGGAGCACACCCGGCTGCGGATGAAGGCGCAGGAGCCCGATTTTCTCCACCTCGAGGTGACCGAAGGCAGCGCCGTCCTCGACCTGCGCGAGCTCGCGCCGGGCCAGGTGATCCAGGTGGACGCTCCCGGCGCAGTGCTCACCACGACCCGCGACGGCTACTACCGGATCGATGCGAGCGCCGATTCCACCCGTTTCACCGCTCGACGCGCGGGCTCTGCCTTTGTGACGCCCACTGGAGCTGGTCCGTTGACGCTCGCGACCGGCGAGGCCCTGGAGATCGCCGGTGATGGTACGCAGCTCAAAGCCGGCGCCGCCGCAGAGCTGCACGCGTGGGACGAATGGAACTACGGCCGCGCCGACGCCTTGCTGGCCGCGCCGCGCTCGTACTCCGTATCGCCCGACGTTTACGGAGCACATGAGCTCGAGCGGCACGGCCGCTGGCGGTACGTGCAGACCTACGGCCGCGTCTGGGTTCCGTACTCGGTCCCGGTCGGGTGGGCGCCGTACACATACGGCCGTTGGCTGCGCGACCCCGTATGGGGTTGGGCCTGGGCGGATTACTCCCCGTGGGGCTGGGCGCCGTTCCACTACGGCCGCTGGGTATACTGCGGATACTGGGCCTGGGCACCCGGGCCGCTGCTGTACTCGCCCGTGTACGCGCCGGCACTGGTCGCTTTCTACGGGCCGTCAATCGGCTTGCGCGTTGGCGCGCCGTTCGTGAGCTGGGTGGCGCTCGGTTGGGGCGAGCCGCTGATCCCGTGGTGGGGGCGCCCTGGCTTCTACGGCGTGCCCTGCTGGAACGGATGGGGAGGTCCGAGGTACGTCAACAACGCATTCGTGAGAGATCCCGGGAGCTATGTCCCCGTTCAACGCATCAATCTGTACCGCAATGCCGCGGTTCCAGGCGGGTTGGTCGCCGTTCCGAAGGAGCAATTCCACCGCGTGCCCGTGCTGCAGGCGCGGCTCGCATCGCTGCGCGAGAGCGATGTGAAGCCCCTGCCAGGTGCACCGCGCGTGGGCGGCGCGCGCCAGGTCGAAGGCTTCGGGGCCGGTCACGCTCCGACCCGAGACCTGGCGCCGCAGAAGAACTCGACCGAGCTGTGGCGCGAACGAGCCGCGGCGTCCGCCGGCGACGGCTCGAGCGAAGGCGCGGCGACTCGGTTCGATCGCACGAAGGCGGCGACGACCTCCGCTTCCCCGGAGCTTCGCGACGAGAGCGAGCGCAGCGCGCCACCGACAGCGGTGGAGCAGCGTGCGCCAGACATCGAAAGGCAGCGCCAGCCGGCGGCCGCTCCGCCGGCCACCGGCGTCCGGGACAAGTCCGTAGAACCCGGCGAGGCGTTACGGCGCATGCGGACGCAAGGCCGCTCTGTCGATGCAGCGCCCTTGGCGCGCCGGCGCACCGCGGAGCGGCTCGCGCCGCCGCCCAGCGCGCTACCCCGCGCCTCCGAGCAGAGCGGCGCTGACGCGCTCGGACGGCTCAGGGCGCGGGGCGCGTCCGGCGTGCCTGCTCCGAAGCGCGGCGCGCGGCAGATCGGGCCGGGGCAGAGCAATTGGCCCAGCGCCGATACTTCGCGGGCCAGCGCGCCGCTCCGCAACGCGCGACCGCGCATGCCCGACATTCGCTCCTTCAGCCGCGGAGGGGAGAGCTCCGCGCGCACTGGCCCGCGCAGCGGGCCGAAACCGATGGCGATGCCGAGGTTCAGCGGGGGCACTGGCGCCGGCGGTCTGCGGGGTTTCACCCGCTGAGCGCTCGCCAACGCCGCGCCCGCGGCGACGCGATGTTGCGAAAGCTCCGCGCGTCAGTCGGCGGCCGCTGCCTCACGGCGGGCGCGCAAGTATTCGATGATGGGCGGCATCACCGAGATGATGATGATCGCCAGGATTACGATGTGGAAGTTCCGTTTGACGACCGGGACGTTGCCGAAAAAGTAGCCGGCGATCGTGAAGCTGGTGACCCATACGATGCCACCGACGATGTTGTAGGCCGCAAATTGCGCGTAGCGCATCTTGCCGATGCCGGCCACGAAGGGGGCAAAGGTGCGCACGATCGGGATGAAGCGCGCCAGAATGATCGTCTTGCCCCCATACTTCTCGTAGAACCGCTGGGTCCGCACGAGGTGTTCTTTGTTGAGCAGGCGCGATGTCTCGCTGCTGAACACCTTGGGGCCGACGCGGTACCCGATCGCGTAGTTCACCGCGTCGCCCAGGATGGCGGCGATTGACAGCAGCACGACGATTGTTCCCGGCGAGAGCGGCGAGCCGTCAGTGGCGGCGAGCGCGCCGACCGCGAACAGCAGCGAATCACCCGGGAGGAACGGCGTGACCACCAGGCCGGTCTCGCAGAAGATGATCAGGAAGAGCACGACGTATAGCCACGGCCCCAACGCGATGGAGAGGTCGTTCAAGTGGCTGTCGAGGTGCAGAAAAATATCGATCGCTTCCTTGATAAACTCCATGATCCTCCAGCGGATGCACCGCCGCGCCGGTATAAAGAGCTTTCCGACCGACCACAACCGCGCCGGCCCGGCGACTCGCACTCACCGGCCTCGCGGTTCGACCGCTAGCGCGCGGCAGTCGCCGGCCGCGCGCCAACACGCGCGCACGTGCCCCTTCGTACGTGAGCGCGCGGTGGCGAGAGCGGCGTCTGCGCACGGCGGCGGTCAATACTCCAGCACCACTTCCCGCGCCCCTTCCGACGGGAGGAGAACGCTGTTGGCGGCGGTCGCATCGAGGGCCTGGCCGTCCGCCCAGGCGCGCCGGATCCGGCGCGCCGACGGGGATTTGATCTCCGTACCGCCTGCCGGTCGCGGGACATTTGGGCCCAGATCGATGGCGATCCGGTCGCTCCCCTCCGCGCGCACGGCGTAATCGAGCGGTCCAAACAAGGTGGGAAGATTGCGCACGCGAACTCCGGGCGGCTCGCCTACCCAGGCCTCGGGAACTCCGGCGGCGAGCACGAGCTGCTGTTCGTCCCGCCGTTCGTACGCGAGCATCCGCCGCAGCGTGCGGATGAAGATCGAGCCCACCCACCCGTGCGGCAGGTCGCCGAAGAATCGCGGCGCGCGGCGGTTTCGCCAGCAGACCTCCGGCCACTGCCGCCACGCCGTCGGGCGCTGTTCTGCGAGCAGCCAGTCCAGGAGTTCGAGCGCGCGCGGCTTGTCGCCCATCAGCAAGAGCGCGGTGGCATTGCGTATCTCGTACGGCGTGTATGCCTCGGCCGCCGCATCGCCGCGGCGGCGGGCTTCGAACTCGGCCCAATACCGCGCGAACGTGTGTGCGAGGCCGTCCGGCGGCAGCAACGCGCTGACGCCGCACGGATCGAGTGCGATCGCGCTCGAGGTTGGGTCGAAGTCGCCGAGCTCCGCCGATCCGGGCAACACATCCAACCCGTGCTCGTACATGCTGCGGGCGATCGAGGCGCGCACGTCCCCCGCCATCGCATCCCGCAGCGCGGCGATCTCCCGGGCGGCCTGCGCGTCACCGAGCTCCGTGGCCGCCTCCGCCGCATCGGCGAGGGCGCGCACCGCGAAGAAGTCGTCCCAGTAGGAGTGTACGGGGCGTGAGGCATAGCCTTCGTGGCTGATCGATTCGGGAAGCAGGCCGAACTGCGCGGTGCCGGTGTATGCCTCGGTCGTGCGCGTGGCGCGCAGATCCCGAATCGCCTCGACGGCGCTGCGCACGTGTGGCCATAGCTCGCGCAGGAACCCCTGGTCGCCCGCCAGGCGCGCCACTTCGATGATGCCCCACGCGAGTTGGCCGTGGCTGTCGTGCTCTACCGCCCGGTCGATGCCGTGGCGGTCGACCGCGCACGGCACGCGCCCGTCGGTGAACTGGAACTGCGCGTACCAGCGCAGGAACTGGCGGGCTTCCTCCGCGAACCCGAGCTCCGCGATCGCCGTTCCCATGAGCGCGCCATCGCGGATCCACGCGCGGCGGTAGCAGCGCGCGCCCGGCTGAATGCGGGGACCTTCGCGGGTGGCCAGTATCCAGCCCAGTGAGGCGTGGAGCGTATCGCTATAGGCCCGCGCACCGGGCGGCAGCTCGATCGGCAAGGCGCCGAGCCGGGCGCGCCAGTATTCTGTCGTTTCGGCGAGGCGCGCATCCACCCACTCCGCGGCGTCGCCCGGCATCAATCCGTGGGGCAGCGCAGCGCCGTCTGCATACGGGGCGGCGATCGCCACCGTGCCAGTGGCGCCGGCGGACAACGTGAGATCGAAGGCGAGGGCGCCCTCGGCGAATCCCAACACGTCTTCGACCCGAGCCTCGTCCGGCGGCCGGCCCTCGGCGAGCGCGCGCAAGCCCGCCTCGGAAGGGGCCGCGCCCCCCGCGTTCGGCCGGGTCACGGCGATCACCGTGCGCGCGCCGTTCACGCGCAGACCTTCCTCGGTGTGCTCGAGCTCCGCGATCGGCGCGATGCCGCCCACCAAGTTCAAGCTCTGCCAGCTCGGATTGACCTGAAAGGGTCGGACAGCCAGGAAGAGGCGGCAATCGCGGCTCTCCGCGCCGGTATTCTCGATCCGGTATCGCGCGGCCAGCGCGCGCTGCCCCCCCGCACCGATCGCGACAGCCGCGATCACCAGGCGGAGGTCGGCGGTGCGCCATTCGACCACCGGCATCGGCAGGTGCCCGTTGGCCAGCGTGAGCCGGTGCTCGACGTCCGCCCAGGTCAGCAAGCGCCCGTCGAGCCACAAGAACGGTTCGATCGAGAACGACTCGGCATCGACCTCGAGCGCTCCATCCTCGCTCAGCAGCGCCTTGTGCTCGTCGCCTTCGGCACCGACCAGCGCCCAGTACACCTGTTCACCGAGCAGGTGCCGGGGGTAGCGACCGCGCGGCGCTTCTCGCGCCACCGCGCTGAGGTGGCGTGCAGGTGAGACCGCTTGCTCCAGCGCCGCGAGCGCGACTCGCGCCACCGCAGTGCCCTCGCCCGACGCGAACGCCAGACGCGCGTACCGGCCGTCGCCATCGGCTGTACGCAGCCAGCAGCGGTGTCGTGGGTTGCCCGGCGTCTCTGCCAGACATCGCCACTCGGCGGCGTCGTTCGAGGCGAGCAGGCGACAGGGCGGCGTCTGCTCGGCGAAGTCGACGATGAGCCCACCCCATTCGCTCGGGCGGCCGAGATCGAGCTCGAGCCAGGGCTCGCGGTCCCCGGCGGCCGGGCGCCACGAGGTCGAGGTGCTCGGGTCGAGCACGCGTTCCGGCTCGCAGCCCGGGCGGGAGCTCGAAGCGCGCACCGCCTGCACGCGCGGATGGGCTGCAGCGACGTCGCGCGCTTCGATGCGCAGGCCGTGGATGCGCAGTGTGCCTGCGGCGCGCTCGCCGGCCAGGGCGAGCTCGACCGCCGCGAGCCGCGCGGGCTCACCGCCGCTCGCTGGCCCCCAGGCGAACTCGAGCGCCGCGCGGCGCAGGTCGAGGCGCGTCGGCTCGGGCGGCGGAACGAAGCCGCGCCGCCGCCACCACCATACGTTCGCACCGCTAGCGTCCACGAGCTTCAGTTGGAGCTCGCTCGGGTCGCCTTGGCCGCTGACCTCGAGCACTGCCACGTAATGCGGCGGCAGCACGGCGTCGATCGCACAGCGCGCGATCGTCCAGCTGCCTGGACCGGCGAGGCTGAAATCAAACCGCAACGTCGGGTCGGCGGGCTCGCCGGCGACTGACAGCCGCGCCGTCGAATCATCGGCGGCGTTGGCGCTCCACCGCTCGAACATGCTGCGGTCGCCAGCCCACAGGATCAGCTCTCCACCGGTAGTCATGGGAGTATCAGGCGGCCTCGAGCGCCATCCGGCCGGCGCCGTTTATGGCGATCGTCCAGCGGTGCTCCTGTAGTTCGGCTACGCCGGGGCGGTTCGTGATGGACAGCACGGTGGCGTGCGGGAGGCGCGCAGCCAGCGTCGTGTAGATGCGGCGTTCCATCGCACCGTCGAGCGTCGCGGTCGCGTCGTCCATGAAAATCCAGTCCGGCTCGTGGAGCAGCACGCGGACGAACATGAGCCGCTGCTGTTCATCGCTGGACAACAATTGCTCCCAGGGTTCGGCGTCGTCCAGCCGGGTCTGCAAATGATCGAGGTCGAGGAGGCCGAGCGCGGCGGCGATCTTGCCGTCCCCGAATGCGCCGGCCGGCGAAGGGTAGGACACGATCTGGCGCAACGTGCCGATCGACAGGTACGGCTGGTGCGGCACGAACAGCGGCCGCGCCGCCGCTGGCAGCTCGATCCGGCCCTGACCGAACGGCCAGATGCCCGCGATGGCGCGAAACAGCGCGGTTTTTACTGCGCCGGGGGGACCGAGCAGCGCCAGGCGCGCACCGGCCGGCACGGTCGCGTTCAACCCGTCCGCGATCAGCCGGCCGTCCGCTTGGGCGAGGCCGACGTCCACGAAGTGTAGCGCCGCGTCGGCGCTCGGTTCGATCCGGATGCCGTCACCGTGCAAGAGCTCGGTGCGCGTGGCGTCGACCACGTCCTGGAAACGCGCGAGGCGCTCGATGCTGGCGCGCCATTGCGCAATCTCCTGATAGGCGTTGACGAACCACGCCAGCGAGCCCGACACCTGCCCATAGGCGATCCCCGTCTCGGTCAGGGCTCCCAGCGTCATCCGCCCGGCAAAAAACGCCGGCGCGGCGACGAGCAGTGGCACGACGCCGTTCGCCTGCCCGATGCCGCTGGTCAGCAGGCTCAAATTGCGCTGCGCCGCGATGAGCTGCCACCAATTGAGGATCACGTTGCCGAAGCGGGCGAGCGCGCCTTGGCGCTCCACCGCGTTGCCGCGTAGCAATCCCACCGCCTCGACGTTGTCGCGGAATCGCACCAGGCCATAGCGGAAGTCGGCTTCATAGCGCAGGCGATTGAAGTTGATCGACACGAGCGAGCGGCCGACGCGGTGCGTGAGCCAGGTGCTCAACAGCGCGTAGCCGATGGCCACCCACATCATGAGCCCGGGAATCCAGAACTCGTGCGTGCCCAGGCGCAGCGGCCACTTGCCCGATAGCGTCCACAGGATGCCGGCGAAGGACACCAGGGTCGCTACGGCGGAGAGCAGTGACAACGAGAGACCGAGCGCGCTGGCGACGTACGACTGGATATCCTCAGCAATGCGTTGGTCGGGGTTGTCGGTTTCCTTGTGGAACAGCTCGCGCTGACAGTACGCCTGGGGTCCCATCCACTGGCGCAGAAAATGGTCGGTGAGGTGCTGGCGCCAGCGCATCTGCAGGATGCCGCGAGCGTATATGCGATAGGTCGACACCAGCACCACCGCCAGCGCGATGGCGAGGAACCACTCGATCGCGGTGAGAAACGCGCCGGCCTCCTTGTTCTGCACCGCGTCGAACACCCGGGCTTGTGCGCCGGCCAGGCGCACGTTGCCGTACACCGTGCCGAGCTCCAGCGCGACGCAGAGCGCGAGCAGCAGTGCGGCCTTCTTCGCGTCGGCAGACGACCAATACACGCGCGTGAGGTGCCAGAGGTCGCGAGCGAAGTGACGGTCGAAAGCGGCGGATTGCGGTGGCGAGGGCACTGGTCACTCCTTCTCGTGCGGTCGGGCGCGAGGGCGCGTGTGAGGGGCCCGGTGCAGCACGACATCGCCGCGATGTGCCGCAGGCGTCCGTTCCCGCGGTGCAGGTGAACCCGGGCGCCGCGCGCATGACGCGTTCGCTCGGCAGCCGAGACGCCAGCACCATCGGGACTCGTCAGGCCGCGCGCGCTCGCGGGCGCTATGCGGGGACGGCCTCGAGGATGCTCAGCGGCGATGCGGTGGGGTGCACCCGCAGCAGCCGCAATCCGGCGCGCGCGAACAGCTCGCGAAACTCCTTGCGCGTGCGCTCCAGCCCGCCGGTGGCGACCAACATGTTCACGTCGAGCAACTTGTACCAATCCGGCGCGTTCCCGGGCCGCACGACGTGATCGACGACCAGCACGCGCCCGTCCGCGGTCATGGCGGACCGGCAGTTGGACAAGATGCGGATGGCCAGCTCGTCGTTCCAGTCGTGGATGATGTACTTCATTAGATATCCATCGGCGCCGGCCGGCACGTGCTCGAAGAAGCTGCCGCTCTCGGTGGTGCAGCGTTCGGCGATCGCCGGTGCCGAGATGAACCCGCTCGCGGATGCGCCCGCCACCACCTGCGGCTGATCGTAGAGCACGCCGCGCAGTCGGCGATGCCGGCGCAGGATGGTGGCGAGCAAGTGCCCGTGCGCACCGCCAACGTCGACCAACGTGCGAAACAGCCCGAAGTCGTAGCCGCGTGCGACGGCGGCGTTCTCCGCCGCGGAGATGCTCGCCATCGAAGCCGAGAACAACCGGTCTTCTTCGGGATGGGCCCGCAGGTACTCGAACATCGGCGTGCCGTGCACGCGATCGAACGGCAGCTCGCCGGTGGTGACGCCGTGCAACAGCTCGCGCCAGGCATCCCAGATGAATCCACCCGTCTGCATCATCGCGAAGTTGCGAAGCGAGCCCGGGGCGTCGCTGCGCAGTGTCGCGGCGACGGGCGTGAGTCGAAAACGCCCGTCCGGCCGCTCCGCGAACACGCCGACGCTGGCGAGGGCGCGCAGCACGCGGCGCAGCGAGGGTGCGTGCGCGCCGACTTTCTTCGCGATCGCGTCGGCGCTGAGCGGCCCGCGGGAAAGCGCGTCGGCGACGCCGAGCTTCGCCACCACCAATACGAGCTGCGAGATCCAGTACGCGGTGATGTGCCCGAGCATCGCGTCCTGCGCGGGAGGGCGCCGAGCTGTGATGTTCATTTCGGTGAAGAAATCAAGAAGCGAATGGGGACGCAAACGTCACCGCGGACAGGGGGGCGCCGCGGCGCTGAAACACGCCACGGGAACCCAACGGGCACTGGTCGGGAGCGTCGCGCATGCAATCCGCTTGCGACGGCAGTCGCGCGTGCGCGCCGATCCGATGTGCGGCGCGGGCGGGCTACGCCGCCGCGCCTTCGAGGATGCGCAGGGCCACCGCGGTCGGGTGCACGCGCAGGAGGCGCAAACCCGCGCGCGCGAAGAGCTCCTCGAACTGATTGCGCGTGCGCTCGTGCCCGGTGGTGGCGACCATCATGTTCACGTCGAGCAGCTTCGCCCACCCCGGCGCGTTGTCCGGCTTGACCACGTGGTCCACGACGAAAACGCGTCCGCGGGGCGCCATCGCTGTCCGGCAGTTGGTGAGGATGCGCGCTGCGCGCTCGTCGCTCCAGTTATGGGTGATGTATTTGAGCAGATAGGCATCGGCGCTGGCCGGCACCTCGACGAAGAAATCACCGCCCACCGCGGTGCAGCGCGACGCGATTGCCGGCGCCGAGATGAAGCCGCTCGCCGCCGCGCCTGCGACGACCTGTGGCTGGTCGTACAGTACGCCGCGCAAGCGGCGATGCCGCTGGAGAATGCAGGCGAGCAGATGCCCATGCGCGCCCCCGACATCCACCAGGCTGCGGAACCGCCCAAAGTTGTAGCCGCGCGCCACAGCGGCGTTCTCCGTGCTTGAGAGGCTCGCCATCGACGCCGAGAACAGCCGGTCCTCGTCTGGGTGCGTGCGCAAGTACTCGAACACGGGCATGCCATATACGTGGTCGAACGGCAGCTCCCCCGTGGTCACCCCGTGCAGGAGATGGCCCCAGGCATTCCACACCCATTGACCTGACTGCATGAGCGCATAGTTGCGCAACGAGCCCGGGACATCGCTGCGGAGCGTGGCCGCCGTCCGGGTCAATCGGAAGCGCCCGTCAGCTTGCTCCGCGAATACGCCGGCGCTCGCGAGCGCGCGGAGCACCCGGCGTATCGATGGCGCATGCGCGCCGACCTTCTCGGCGATCGCTTCGGCAGACAGCGGCCCGCGCGATAGCGCGTCTGCTATGCCCAACCTGGCGGCGACGAAGATCAGCTGCGAGAGCCAGAAGGCGGTGATGTGCCCGAGCATCGCCTCGTGCAGCCCTGACCTGCCATTAGCGTTTTTCATTGGCCGAATAAGAGCAAAGGCCGGACGGTCTCGCAAACGTCCGACCCGCTCGGCGGGCGCACGTGCTCGGTATCGGCTCGTGCAGCGGCGCACCCTTAGGCGCGGATCCAAAGGCTTGCCGAGAGGGTTATGTCTCTCGCCTCGCCGCGTGCCCTTCAGCGCATTGCAGGGCGAGGCTCCCGTGAGCCCAGGCCGCTCCGGCGGCCATCGCCATCGCGACGAACGTCACCTCCGAGAGCTCCTGCTCGGTGGCACCCGCCCGCTCGGCGTGTTGCACGTGCGCCTCGATACACCAGGGGCACTGCGTGATGTGCGCAATCGCCACCGCGATCAGCTCCTTGGTCTTCACCGGCAAGGCGCCCTCGGCGAATGCCTTCTGATTGAACTCGAGCCAGGCGCGCCACGTGTCAGGCGCCGCCGCGCGCATGCGCTTGAACTGCTTGGATGCGTCGACCCCATGAAACGCCATGGTCACTCCTTGCGAGATTTGGCCGTCGGGGACGGCGGCGAACTGCCGCTGCGCGCGCGGGGTGCTCGCCGTTACTGCGACGTGGCGAGCAGGGAGGTGAACACTTCCGGGCGCTGCGCCGCGATGATCTCGAGCTGCATCGCATCGAGCAGGATACGCGTGCCGCTGCGCAGGTTGAGCAGCTCCAGCCGTTCGCCGTTGCGCGTGCGTACCTTGCGAACCTGAATGGCGGTGAACTCGTTGACGATCTGAAATGGATCGGCGGCGGCGACGATGCCGTCTTCAGCGGCCACGCCGTCGATGAGCCGATCGGTGGGCGCCTCATCCTCGTGGGGGTCACGCATCACAACACCTCTCTTACTTGGACGCGGAGATGCGCAGGGCGGTGCGCCTCTTACGCGTGCCCGCGGCGCGTCCTTCACGGTGCGCTGCCGCGGCCGAGTGCCACCAGGGCCGGCGCCGCAGTGGACGCTGCGGGGCGTACGCCGGCGAGCACGGGCAAGCGCCGGCGCGCCGCCGCAACTTCCGCGAGATCGAGCTCGACCACCTGCCACGCGCGCTTCGCCTCGCCGAGGTCGACCATGACATCGCCCCAGGGCCCGACGACCAGCGCATGGCCGTAGGTCTCGAAGGCGTCGCCGGCGTCGCGCATCGTGGCCGAGGCGACGACGAACGCGCCATTCTCGATGGCGCGCGCGCGCAAGAGCACGTGCCAGTGTGCCCGGCCGGTGGTGAGCGTGAACGCCGACGGGACCAGCAGCACTTCAGCGCCGGCCAGCGCCAGTGTGCGGTAGAGCTCGGGAAATCGGACATCGTAGCAGATCGTTACGCCCACCTTCGCGCCGGCGACCTCCACGATCAGCGGCCGCTCACCGGCGCGCTCCACCGACGAGGCGGCGAACATCGTACCCCCGACGTTGGCGTCGAAGAGGTGGATCTTGTCGTAGAGCGCCGCGAGCCGCCCGTTGCAATCGAGCACCGCGGCACTGTTGCGCACCAGCTCGTCGCCATCGACGCGCCGCTTGAAGCCGCCGAGGATGACCGCTGCGCGCGCTTCGCGCGCTACGCCGGCGAGCGCCTCGAGCTCGGGGCCATTCGCGTCGAGGGCGCGCGCGCGCATCTCGGCGTTGCCGCCGAGACATAGGCTATTCTCGGGCAGGACGATCAGATCCGGCCGTTCGGCCGCGGCGGCACGCACGACCTCCAGCGCAACCGCCAGGTTCGAAGCGACATCGATGGTCGCGTGCCATTGCGTGAGCGCGACGCGCAAGCGCGTCCCCGTCGCCGGATCGGCCATCACGGCCGTCTAGTGCGGCAGCTGCATGTCGACGACAGCCCAGCCCCCACCCGACGCCGTCATCGGCTCGTAGGCGAGGACCTCCGCCGTGACGCCCGGGCCCACCGCGCCGAGCATGATCAGCCAGTTCCCAAATTCGTACTGACCGTGGTCGAGCAACGGGTAGGGCTCGAGATCGCCGATCTCCGTTCCGCGACCGCTGCGCAGCATGTCCAATAGATAGTTGTCGAATTCCACATCCACGAAGCCGAACTTTCCGGGGTCGAGCCAGTGCGAGAGGCCGCCAGTGGCCAGGACCGCGACCCGGCGGCCGCTGAGTTTCACCGCCTCGCGCATCGCGCGGCCGAATGCGCGCGCTCCGAACGGCGAGAACGACCGCGCCGGCTGGGTGAGCACCGGCACCACCGGAATGTCGGGCCGCGGCAGCACGGAGCGCAATGGTACGATGAGCCCATGGTCGAGATCGATGTGCCGCGCCTCTTCGATCTCGAGACCCGCGGCGCGCCCCGCGGCGACGATCTGCTGCGCGAAGGCTTCGTCGCCGGTGATCGTGAGATCGAGGTCGGGGCGCTTGAAGAACGCCATCGAGCCGGTATGGCGCGGCCCCGTGCCGACGACAGTGCCACCGGTCTTGAAGGACTGGAAGTGGTTGTCGGTGGTGACGATGATCACGTCGGGTGCGGCCGCGGTGAGTCGCGCGCGCAACTGCTCATACGCCCGGGAGAGGCGCGCGATCTGTTCCGGGGGGTCGATCTCCGGCCGGGCGAGGAAGTCGGGCACGTGCGAGCACGCCCCGGCAAACACTAATCCCGCCGGCACATCCGCGGGCGGCACCGGTGTGCTGTGATCGACTTGGAACCGGCTGTGGTGAGTGCTGTCCTGTGCCGAAGCGCCGAACCAGCGCCCCGCCAGGATGCTCAGCCCGGAGTCGATACCGAGATTGCGCAAGGCACCGCGGTCGCCGCTGGCGATCGCCTGTGCGGCGTCAGCGCTCAGCCCGAGCGTTGCGCCGACGCCCGGCGGATCGGTCTTGAAGCGCGCCAGTAGGTCGGGATCTCCGGCGAGGCTGCGAATCGCCTGCTCGATGGTGCTGCGGTCCATGTTCAATGCTCCTGTTCAGGCGACCAGGTGCCCTCGCTCGACGACGACCTCGCGATCCACCCGCACGGTGCAGCCGCGCATCGGGATGTCGATGTGCGCGGGCGTATCCCTGCCCGCGAAGCGGTTCGAGCCCGTCGACCACATGAAGTTCCCCGGCGTCGAACGGAGCTCCTGACCGTAGAGCTTGCGCCCGTCGTACACGTCAAGCGCGGCCCAGCTGGCCATGCGGTGCAAGCCCCAACCCATGTGCGATACGGCCCAGGCATCGGGGTCGTGCCAGGAATCGAAATAGTCGCGCAACCGCGCCGCATCGGCGCCGCCGCCCTGTATGCCGACGATGAACCCGTCGCGCACCTCGAGCTCCACGGGTTCGTTGATGTACCGATTGAACGGCACCAACACGTCGCCGGGTTGCAGCACGATCCTGCCCTGTGCGCTGCGGTCCTTCGGGAAACAGGCCACGAACCCGCTCGGCCAGTGATCCCAGCGGCCGGGTTCGTCGACGAAGCCCCACTGATGCGTGATCGGCAGATCGGTGCCCGAGATGTCGGCGGTGAGATCGGTGCCGCCGTCGCTGGTCACGTGCAGCAGCGCGCCGCGCCGCAGCCGTTGGCCGCTCTCGAGCACCGACTGCTTCAGCTCCTGAGTGCCCATCAAGCGCTCCAGCACGTCTGCCGGCTCGGCGACGAACAGCATCCGCTTGCCATTGCCGGTGATGCGGGTGCGGACCTCGGAGTGGATGAGCCCGCCGACGGTCGCGTCGATCACCATGTCGCATTCCCCGGCCGCGGCGAGCAACGCGCCCACCTCGCGGCCGGACGCACCGGGATTGTACGGAGGCAGCATCGGGTACGAGAGGCTGCTCGCGGTCAGCACGAGCGCCCCCGCACCGATGTCGTGTGCGGCCTCCACCGCGGCTTCGACGTACGCCGTCTTCTGACCGAGCTCGGCGATCACCGCGACCATCTCTTTCGAAGTGAGCTGACAGAGCTGGTACTGGTCGATGAACAATTGACGCAGCGTCTTCGGCATCGGACCTCCTCGCATCACAGGGTGAAGCGCACCAAGCCGCCGTCGACCTGAAGCGAAGCACCGGTTGTGAACCCGGACCGTGGCGAGGCGAGGAACACCGCCGCCGCCGCGATCTCCTCGGGTGTACCCCAGCGAGCGAGCGGGATGTCGGCGACCATCTTCTGGAGCTCGGTCTCCTCGCTGGTGCCATTCCGACGCGCCGCGGCCATCGCCACTGCGCGCATGCGATCGGTCGCCACTGCCCCTGGCAGCACCTGATTGACGCGCACGCCCTGCGGGGCGAGCTCGAGCGCGAGCTGTTTGGATAGTGCGGCGACGCCCGAGCGCATGGCTGCGGAGAGCACTCCGCCCGCCTTCGGCTGCTTCACCCACGTCGAGGTGAGGAAGACGATGCTGCCGCTGCCGTGCGCGGTCATGCGCTGCGCCGCCCCTTGGGCGAGTTGGACGGCCGGGCGGAGCAGCAGTTGATAAGCGGTCGCCCAGTCGTCGAGCGTGGTGTCCAGAACTGGCGCCAGTGTGGGCCCGCCGGTGTTGGAGACCAGGACATCGAGCCGGTCGTGCGCGTGTTCCACCGCCGCCAGCAACCGCGCCGTGTCCGCCTCGCTGCTCAGGTCCGCCGGGTGGTACGTTACCCGGCCGCGTTCGCCGAGCTGCTTGGCCGCTGCGGCCAGCCCCGCTTCGTCACGCGCATTGATGGCGACCGCAGCGCCTTCGTCCAGGAAGGCCCGCGCACACGCCAGTCCGATACCGCGGCTCGCCGCAGTGACGAGCACCACCTTGCCGTCGAGACCGAGATCCACGCTCAGCCCTCCACGGTAATCGCGTTTTCGGGGCAGGCGCGCACGGCAGCGTGCGCTTTTTCCTCGTCTCCAGGCGGTACGGTGCCGTCGTCCTTCACCGTCGAAAACCCCCACTTGTCCAACTGAAACACCGACGGGCACACGGTCGCGCACGCGCCGTACGCCTGGCACTTCTTGGGATCCACATGGGCACGCATCGCGCGTTACTCCTTCATGCCCTGAAGTTGTTCAGAGGTCGCCGCCGCCGGCCGGCGCGGCGATGCCGCGTATGGCGAGGCCGCTGTCGACGCGCACGATCGCGCCTGTCATCGGGCCCGAGTCGTTCGAGCCGAGCAGGGCGAAAATCGGTCCGTACTCGTCCGCAGTGGGCACGCGACCGAGCGGGAGCACGTTCTCGGTGCCGGGGAGCAGCGACGGACGGGGTTGCTGCCCGAGTGCCTGCAAGCCGCTCATCACCGTCGGCGCGACGCCGGGCGCGACGCCGTTGACCCGCACTTTGGGCGCCAGCTCGTACGCGAGCTGGCGGACGATGCCTGCGACCGCGTGCTTCGCGGCCGTGTAGAGCACGCCGCCACCGGCGGGCAGAAACGAGGCATGCGACGCGGTGAGCACGATGCGCCCGCGGCGCGCGAGCAGCTGTGGTACGGCCGCGCGCGCGTTGAGCAGCATGGAACCGACGTTGATTCGAAAGCACTCGTCGATCGCGGTGCCGAGCCGATCTCCCGGGATGTCCACCAGCCGCACGGCGTGATCATAGATGCCGGTCGCGCACACCAGCACGTCGAGACCCGAGAACGCGTCCACCGTGCGCGCGACCATCGACTGGCTCGCTTCCCAACTGCTCGCGTCGGCGGCCACCGTGATGCCGTGCTCGCCGAGCTCATCCTGTAGACGCGCCAAGCGCGCTGGGTCGCGATCCACGGCCACGACGCGCGCGCCCTCCCGCACGTAACGGCGCGCGACCGCGGCGCCGATACCGCCGCCGGCGCCGACGATGAGCGCCACCTGACCGTCCAGTATGCCCACCGTGCCCGCCCTCAATCGAAGTTGGTCTGCGGATATCGCCCGTTGGCCTGCATGAGCCCGAGGTAGAGGCGGTAGAAGTTGCGCTGCACGCCCTCTTCGAAGCGCGGCCAGTAGCAGACCCCGGGGCCGATCCAGTTGTCGACGCGCTGGGCGATGCCGACGCCGGGCAGTCCCATTTTGTAATTCAGCTTGAAATTGGTGAGGCGCGCGAAGGTGCTGCGGCCCGTACGCCCGACGGTGATCCAGGGCTCGGTGTCATCCATCTCGAACGACCCGCCCATGGAAAACGTGCCGAGGCCGGCCCGATAAGTGCGGTCCTTCTGCTCCGGCGTCGCGTGTTTCCAGGCGAAGAACCAGTTCCACACCTCGACGGTGCCGACGCCGCGCGGCTGCCAGATGCGCAAGGTGACCACGGCGGTCGGCGGGTGGTTCGCCCCGTCCTCGGTCATCGGCAGCACGAGCATCGACAGATTCGGGAAGATGGTGCCGACGATCACGCGGCTGCGGCGCGCGATGTCGAGCTGCTCGGCGGAGATGCACTTGGTGTTGAATGTGCGCGCGAGTTCTTCGGGGAAACCGAAGAACTGGGGCCCGGGCGCATCGTCGTCCGGGGCGATCGAGAAGCTCAGGGAGTGCCCCGGAGAAGCGTGGATGTGATACCCCATCATGTTGTCATGGAACGACACCGGGAAGGCGCCGATATCCCACACCGAGCGGTGCAGGGTGCCCAGGTGGTAGTCGTCCCCGGCGAAGTTCTCCGAGGGCGACTTCCAATTGGCGTCGATGACGAAGCGCTGGGGCGGGTGCATGACCTCCAGCCCGTGCTCGCTCAGTCCGAACAGCAGGTCGATGTACCACGCCATCCCGCCGAGGTACTCGCGCAGCGGAGGGGCGGAGGGGTCGAGCGTGGCGAAGATGAGGCCCTGGTACGTGTCGACCTGAGCGGGCGAGGCGAGGCCGTTGTCCTCCTTGCGCATACCGCCGAACGCGGACTGCCAGAGCGGCGCGCCCACGAGCTCGCCCTTCGTGCTGTAGGTCCACCCGTGATACGGGCAGCGGAAATGCGAGGTATTACCGCTGTCGGCGCGACACACCTGCGTGCCGCGGTGGCGGCACGCGTCGAAGAACGCGTGGATGTGTCCGTCCTCGTCGCGCACGACGATGAACGGGTCCTCGCCGATGCGCCGCACCACGTAATCTCCGCGGGCGGGGATCTCCGACTCGTGCGCGAGAAACACCCAGGCGCGACCGAAGATGCGCTCGAGCTCGAGGTGGTACAGCTCCGGGTCGCCGAACACGGTGGCGGGGACTACGCCCTCCGACAGCTCCGCCCGCATTTCCGCCAGCAGGCGTTCGGTGCGTTCCGAAGGCGACAATCTGTTCATGGTGCTCCTTAGAAGATGATGGCGAGATTGTGCGTGCCGATTGCGGTCAAGTCGAGCAGCACGGTCCGCCGATGGAGCAGCAGCGCGCCGTCGGGGCCGCGCCGCAGGATGTCGTGGCGCTCGCCGCCGAGGAGCTGCGGCGTCGTCTGGTCCGCGCGGGTGCGGTAGATCAGCAGGTTCGTGCGCGCGTGGACATCCTCGCCGATCACGTCGGCGACGCGGATGTTGCTGACGTAGTGGCGGAACCGCGACGGCGGATCCTCAGCCCAGGCGAACGGAGTCTCGTTGCGCCGCACGCGCGATGCGAGTGATCCGAACCGCTCGTCAAGGTGATAGGTGTTCTCGACGAATCCCGATCCGCGGGCGCGCTCCACGGTCTGCCGCACCGGCATCTGATACACGATGTCGGGGCTGATCATCTCGAGCCACTCGCGCTCGCGACCGGTGTCGAGCAGGTCCGCTTCGCGGTAGTACCATTCGACGACTTCGCACCACAGCGCGCTGCCGACCCGAGCACCGTGACCGCTCTTTGCTTTCGTCGTCTCTGCCGTACTCATGCGCGTCCTTTCACGGAACTATTGCATCGCCTCCCGTCTGGCAATGGCCAGACCGCCTTGCGACGCCCTGGGAAAACGGGAAGGATTTGCGCTCGAGATGGCGAATCCTACCGCCCCGGCACGCCGAACGGGCCGCGCGTCGTCTGGTACCACGTACACGCGAGGATTGGCATGTGGCTGGCATTGACGCGCCGCGAAATCGACCGCGCTGTGTACCGGTGGGGCGGATCGCGGAAGCAGGCGAGTTTCTTGATGAGCGAGGCAAACCATGACTGGACCGAATCGACCGTCGAGTATTCACCGCGCCGCGCATTGATATGCAGAGATTCTCCGGTGGCGCTCAGGCCGTCCGGGCATCTGCTCGGCTACAGAGCGGTTTCTTCGTGAGCACCGCCAGCTCGACCTCGGGGGGCGGAACTCCCTTCGAGTTCCGCTCGAGTCTGTCGCTGACCCTGGTGGTGAATCGCCACGCCCGGGATGTCGCGGAATTGCTCCATCACCTCCGCGAGGTTTCGGGGTCCGCGCTCTATTACCACACCCATCAGTTTCTGGTGCAACACCAGTATCTGTCTCCCGAGCCGCGCAACGACTTCGCGTACTGGGTGACCAACGTTCTGGGTGAGGATCGGCTGGGCGAGCAGCTCGCGGCGGTGGACATCATCCAGTTCCGCAGCATCGGCGGATTGCGCGAGCGCCTGATCCAGATCATGGAGTCCTTCCTCGAGGGCAGCAGCCGGCTGCGCACTGCGCCCGACGGCGAGGAGTTCCACTTCCGCGAAGCGGCGACGTTCGTCGTCCCCACCGGCTATATGGCGCGCGACCTGGTGGAGTTTGCGGACTGCATGGAGCGCATCGGGTTTGGCTCCTTGTCCTTCCACTTGTTCGATGCGCGTCTGCGCCTGGAACGCGGCGACAACGATTTCTCCGAATGGCTGAAGCTCGCGCTGGGCGAAGTGGCGCTGGCGGAGGCGATCGCGCGGCTGGACCCCTACACGTACACCATGGATGGGCTGCGCAACGAGATCGTCCGCCTGGTGCGGCGCCGCGTCGAGGAGAACCAGCGCCGTGCGAGTGAGGCGGGGCGATGATGCGCCTGGAAGAATACGAGCCGATCGTCGGCACCGGAACACTGGATGAGCTGCGGGCGCTGGGCCGGCATCTGGCCGGGCAGCGGATCGTGACCGTCAATTCCACGGCGGTCGGCGGCGGCGTCGCCGAGATCCTCAGCCGGCTGGTGCCGCTCTGCAACCAGCTCGGCGTCCCGATGCGCTGGGAGGTCATGAAGGGCGGCGAGGATTTCTTCGGCGTGACCAAGAAAATCCACAACGCCCTGCACGGGACGCCGGAAGTGCTGACCGCGCACGACCGGGACGTCTTCCGCGAAACCACCGCGCGCAATCTGGCCAACCTCGATCTCGACGGCGACATCGTGTTCATCCATGACCCACAGCCGGTCGGATTGATCGAGGCGCGCGCCCGCAGCGCGGCCAAATGGGTGTGGCGGTGTCACATCGACGTCTCCGCCCCACACGCCGACACCTGGAATTTCCTCGCGCCATGGGTAGAGCACTACGACGCGGTGGTGTTCTCGGCGCCGGCGTTCGCACGCAACCTCGCCCAGCCGCAGGTGATGATCACGCCGTCGATCGATCCGCTGAGCGAGAAGAACCGCGAGCTCACGCACGAGGAGATCGATGCGGTCTTCGAACGTCTCAAGGTGCCGCGCGACAAGCCCCTCGTGACGCAAGTCTCGCGCTTTGACCGGCTGAAAGACCCCATGGGCGTGATCCGGGCGTTTCGCCTCGCGCGCCAGTACAACGATTTCCGCCTCGTCCTCGCCGGCGGCAGCGCCACGGACGATCCGGAGGGCGCGCAGGTGCTCGCCGAAGTCCGCGAGGCGGCGCAGGCGGACCCCGATATCTACATCCTGGACCTTCCCCCGACCGCGAACATCGAGATCAACGCTCTGCAGCGCGGCTCCACGATCGTGCTGCAGAAATCGCTGAAAGAGGGATTCGGGCTCACCGTCAGCGAAGCGCTCTGGAAGGGCCGCCCCGTCGTCGCCAGCGCCGTCGGCGGTATCCCGCTGCAGATCGCGCATCGCTACAGCGGCATCCTCACGCACACCGTCGAGGGCACCGCCTTCTGGATCAAGCAGCTCCTGAATGCGCCGCAGTACGCGCAGCGCTTGGGCGAGAACGGGCGCGAGCACGTGCGCACGAATTTTCTGCTCACGCGGCAGCTGCGCGATTACCTGCTCCTGTTCCTCTTCCTCGCGCACAAGCAGGAGCGCGTGGTGATGCTGGACTAGCGGATCAGGAAAGCGCGGCTTCCGCGGCGTCCCAGCGCACCGGCCGCGCCGCCAGCCAATCCAACATCGCGCGCACCGCATCGACGTTCGGCAGGCGCTGCTCGGCGAGCGAGAGCGAGCGTGCCGGCCCGACGCGAAACGTCACCGCGAGACCGGCCAGTACGCGAAACGCGTCCTCGTCCGTGTCGTCGTCACCGATATAGATGACCCGCACGCTCTCCGACCAGGCGTGCCCATACAACCGGCGCAGGACGTGCAGCACTGCTTGCCCCTTGTCCCAGCCGATCGGCGGTCGGGCCTCGAGGGCGCACAATGCGTCGCGCGGCTGGAAGCCCGCCGCGACGATCGCCGCGCGTGCGCGCGCCGCCGCGCTCGCCCGTTGCGATGGCTCGACGCCGCGGACGTGCAGGGTCAACGTGGCGCCCTTGCGCTCGGTCCAGGCGCCCACGGGTGTCATCCCGTCGAGCTCGTCGGCGAGCTGGCTGAGCTTGTCCACGTAATGCGCGACCGCGCTGTGGCGGAAGATCGGCTCGCCGGGCATGGCGATATCGAGCCCGTGGTTGCCGGCGTAAACGAGCTCCGGCACGGCGACCATCGCCCGCAAGTCCTCGAGCGCGCGCCCGCTGACGACCGCGACCTCGATGTCGGGATGCCGCGCGCATTGGAGCAAGGAGGCGCGCGCTTCCGGCGAGAGCTGCGCATCGGCCGGATGCTCGCAGATCGGGGCCAGCGTGCCGTCGTAATCCAGGAACACCGCGATCCGGTGATCGGCGACGCGCGGGCCGAGCCATCGTTCGAAGTCGCTCGAGCTCGGCGGCGCGATACCGCCTGATTCGGCGACTGCCGCCTGCAGAAACTCGTTCGCCCATCGGTACACGTCGTGCGAGCGCTCGCGCCAACGGAGCGCGGCCATGCGCGACCGCCGCTCGGGCTCATCCATGGTCAGCGCGCGATGGATCGCCTCGGCGGTGGCGTCGATGCTGTACGGATTCACGCGCACCGCCTCGCGCATGGTCTCGCTCGCTCCGGCGAAGCGCGACAGCACCAACACGCCCGGATCGCCGACCTGACAGGCGACGAACTCCTTCGCCACGAGGTTCATCCCGTCCCTGAGCGGCGTGACCAGTGCGACATGCGCGTCGCGATAGAGCTGCACCAGGTGCTCCGGCTCCGTACCGCGGTGGAGATAGTGGATCGGCGACCATTGAGGAGTCGCGAATCGCCCGTTGACGCGGCCGACGAGCTCGTCGATCTGGCGTTTCTGTCGACGGTATTCCGGTACCTCGCTCCGGCTCGGGACCGCGAGCTGGAACAGGACGACGCGCTCGCGGTATTCGGGATGGCATTCCAGCAGGCGCTCGAAGGCGCGAATGCGGTCTGGAATGCCCTTGGTGTAATCCAGGCGATCGACTCCGAGTATGAGCCGGACGTCGGAGGGATCGCTCCGCGGCGCCTCGCGCGCCCGCGACTCGAACAAGTCGAAATCGATCCCGAGCGGAAAGGCGCCGACGCGTACGGTGCGCCCGCCGTATTCGATGAGCCGCGCCGTGCGATCGACGCGCGCGCCGACCAGGCGTTCGGCGCAGTCGAGGAAATTGTGCACGTACCCGTCGATGTGAAACCCGATCAAATCGCAGGCCAGCAAGCCATTGAGCAACTCGCGATCCCAGGGCAACAGCCGGTATATGTCCAGGGCCGGGAAGGGGATGTGCAGGAAGAACGCGATCTTCGCCGACGGCAGGTGGTCGCGCAGCTGCAAGGGCACGAGCATGAGCTGATAGTCGTGCACCCACACCAAGTCGTTCCCCGTCGATGCCGCGGCGGTGACGGTCGCGAAGCGCTGATTGATGCGCGTGTACGCCGCCCATTCCTTGGGATCGAAGCGACTGCGCGACGAAAAGCCGTGGAACAGCGGCCACAGGGTCGCATTGGCGAAGCCGTGGTAGAACTCGCGGACGTCGCGCGCCGTGAGCGCGACGGGCCGGATCTCGTACGGTACTTCGAGGTTCGGCAGCTGATCGCCCGCGTCAAACGGCACGCCGGGCCAGCCCACCCACGTGCCGCCGTTCCGCTGGAGCACGGGCTCCAGCGCGGTGACGAGCCCGCCAGCGGATCGCGTGACCGTGAACTCGTCGCCGTGCCGCTCGAGCGCGATGGGCAGCCGATTGCTGACGATCACCGATCGCATTTCGCCGTTGTGAATCAACCTGAGACGGCTAGCACGGCCACGGTACGTCCGCCAGCCGATCTCGGCGATGTGCGTGCCTCAGTGCGCTGCGCGCGCGGCGTTGGTGCCGGCATTTTCATTCCGGGACGTCGGCGCTGCCGCTCCAACACGAAGCGCGCGAGCGATGGCGACCCATCCGCTCGAAAACCCGTGCGAGATGCCGGGGGCAGCAGGTCGCGAGCATCGCCCGCAGTGCGCTCGTGCAGCCTGTCGGCGTGGCGTTGGGCCAGGCGCCTAGGAACGGACGAAGCGAACGCGGTCTGCGCCGCGCAGGCGCGGAGCTGGAGTTGGAGGCCGGGGCCCCGCGTGGAGCGCGCTCGTCGCACGGCCGCTCAGCCGCCCTGTTCGGACCCACCACCGCGGCGGCCCTGAAACAGCGGCAGGTATTGCGCGTACCCCTCTTCCGCCAAACGATCGACCGGAATGAACCGCAGCGCGGCGGAGTTCATGCAGTAGCGCTGGCCGGTCGGCGCCGGACCATCGTCGAACACGTGGCCGAGGTGTGAGTCGGCGTGCTTGGAGCGCACCTCGGTGCGGCTCGTGAACAAGCGGCGATCTTCCTTTTCGGTGATGTTTCCCGGTTCGAGCGGGCGCATGAAGCTCGGCCAGCCCGTGCCGGAATCGTATTTGTCCAGCGAGCTGAACAGCGGCTCTCCGGATACGATGTCGACGTAGATTCCCGGTTGCTTGTTGTCCCAGTACGCGTTGTGAAAGGGGCGTTCCGTCGCCTCATGCTGGGTGACCTGATATTGCTCCGGCGTCAACGACCCTTTCAGCTCTTCATCCGTCGGCTTCTTGAACGTCATCGCATTCCACCCCTGTGCGCGCGGCGCGACAGCGACCGCGCGCGGCTCTGGTTCGCGGCCCCACAGCGCGTTCAGCCGTTGATCCCGGCCGCACCCCCACCGATAGTACCGGTACCGCACGGGATTTTTTTCATGATACTTCTGATGGTAGTCCTCAGCCCGATAAAACGCACCCGCCGGGAGAATCTCGGTCGCAATCGAGCCCTCGAGCCTGCCGGACTCTTGCAATCGGGCCTTTGACGCCTCGGCAGCCTGCCGTTGGCTCTCGTCGTGTACGAAGATCGCGGAGCGATACTGCGGGCCGCGGTCGCAGAACTGCCCGTCGGCCGAGAGCGGGTCGATGTTGCGCCAGAACACGTCGAGCAACTCAGCATAGCTGACCGTCGCTGGGTCGTACGTGATCTGCACCGCTTCCACGTGCCCGGTGGTTCCGGACGACACCTGCTCGTAAGTCGGATTCTCCGTCTGGCCACCGGTGTACCCGACCGTCGTGGATACCACGCCGGGGAAATTTTCGAATGGCGGCTCCATGCACCAGAAGCACCCCCCGGCAAAGGTCGCGGTGGCGATGCTGCGCGGAGGCTCTGCCGCGCCCGACGCCCAGGTGCCCCACGCCAATACGGCGATCAGAAAGCATCCCGCGACCCTCGCGCTGTTCATCGTGTCACCCGCCTTGGTTTCCGGTGATCGCCACGGCCTCGCGTTTCAAGTGGAGCAGAGCGTACCGCACGCGCTCCGCGGGCCGAATCGAAGTGTCAGCAATGCTCGCACGGTTTGGTGAGTATATGCTGCGCAGCAGGGACGTCTCAGCTCTCCTTTTTCTTCAACTGGTCCTGATTCACCCGGATGAAGTCGCGGATCTCGTCGGCGCGATCGAGCAGCTTGTTCCATTGCTCCTGATATAGCGTCACGGGGAAGCGCCCGAGACCGTAGACGCTGATGGCGCCCTTTTCGCTCACCTTCAACGCGAGCTGGCCGGGCTTTGCCCTGTTCTGCGCCCTGAGCGTTTCATTTTCCCTTGTGAGACGGTCGAGCTCCGCCTTGAGATCCTCATCGGACATGCATTCCTCCGTAACTGGCTCACGGGCCGTTTTGACGTCACACGATGGCGAGTGCGCGCCGCGGAGACAAGACGGGATGGAGCGCACATGCGCTGCCACAACGCTACCGCCAACCGACCGATGCGTATTTGCTGACGAACGCGTACGCGGTGCCCGATCAAAGCGCGCGGCCGCTCGAGCCGTGTCGCCTAGGCGGATGGTATTGCGCATGAGCAAATATTCATAGACCATTACAGCGAGAATTATGGCCTGGCGATCACAGTTAATATGTCCATGTCGCCACGGCACATGTGCTGACGAGCGCACGCCGCCAGTGGCCCTCTTTCTCGATTCGCACCTGTGCAAGCGCCGTACTCTACTGGCCCAACTGCCGGAGGCGGCCGAGCCGGCGCGGCTCGAACGTCCCCTCCGTCCCCAACCGTAGGAGGTGCACATGAAAACCTGGATGGCGGCTCTCGTAACGGGTTTGCTACTCGCGGGCGCGAAGCCGGTCAGCGCACAACCAGTCGCCGGCGAGGTCACTCTCGGCGTCACGGCCGAAGAGCTGAAGGTGATCGTGGCGGGGTTGAGCGCGAAGAAAGACATCCTGGGGAAGGCCGTCTACAACGATGCGAACGAGCGCATTGGGGAGATCGACGACATCATCGTGACGCCGAACCAGTTCGTCTCGATCGCGATCATCGGCGTCGGTGGATTCCTCGGCATCGGCGAACATCACGTGGCGATTCCGATGCGGCAGTTGAAACCCGGAGACAACAAGTTCGTGCTGCCGGGGGCCACCAAAGACGAGCTGAAGAAGCTTCCGCCGTTCAAGTACGCGCGGTAGCGGACGGCGCGGCTGGATAGCGTGCGACCGCGGCGCCATCCGCGGCCGCGCGCACGCGTTGGCGCGGTGCGCCAGTCGCGACGGCGGTGACCCGTCGTCATGCCGCATCCGCGCGGCAGGCGTATTGCTTAGCGCCGGCACGGCCTGCGGCAGCAGAACGAGCCGAGAGCGCCGGCGCAGCGATACGGCGTCGCGCGGCCGGCGCGCGCCGGCCGCGCGTGGGCCCGCGGAACCCGAGGGCTGATTGCCGTGCGGTCACAGGGGCGCACAATTGCCGTGGATGTCGGGGCAGGTGCGCATCGGCACGTCCGGATGGGTCTACAAAGGTTGGAACGACAGGTTCTATCCCTCCAACGTGCCGCGGCGCGGCGTGCTCGGCTACATCGCGCAATGCTTCAATTCGGTCGAGGTCAACGGTTCATTCTACGGGCTGTTGCGACCGGAGACGTACACGCGGTGGTATGCCGAGACCCCTCCGGGGTTCGTATTTGCGGTCAAGGGGAGCCGCTTCATCACCCACAACAAGAAGCTGCGCGACGTCGAAGGGCCGCTCGCGAACTTCTTCGCCTCGGGTGTGTTACGGCTGGCGGACAAGTTGGGCCCGCTCGTCTGGCAGTTGCCGAAGAGCGCGCGCTTCGATCCCGAGCGCCTCGCCGCGTTTTTCGCCCTGCTGCCGCGGGATTTGCACGCGGCGGCGCGACTTGCGCGACGCCACGATCATCGCGTCGCCGGGCGGAACTGGATGGGACCGGTACCGCGCCGGCCACTGCGGCACGCGATCGAGGTGCGCAGCGAGAGTTTTCTGGTGCCCGAGTTCGTGCGGCTCACCCGCCGGCACGGGATCGCGATCGTCTGCTCGGACGCGCCGGAATGGCCACTGGTGGAGGAGGTGACGGCGGGCTTCGTGTACGTTCGGTTGCACGGCTCCGAGCGCAAGTACGCCAGCCGCTATGGCGAGGCGGAGCTCGACGCGTGGGCTGAGCGCGTCCGCCTGTGGCGGAGCGGCGGGGAGCCTCTCGACGCGAGGCGAATCACCAATTGGGCTCCGCCGCGGCGCGTGCGGCGCGACGTGTACGTGTACTTCGACAATGACTACGAGGCCAACGCGCCGAACGATGCGCGCCGGTTGGCCGAGCGCCTCCCCTGAGCGTTCTGTGCGACCTGCGGTCGCCACCAGGAAGACTTTCAAACGCGCGCGCGAAAGGTCCTGCGCTGACGGCGCTGCTGATCTGGCACGGGCAGTGCTGCACAAACGCGCAGAGGTGAACAGCCATGCCCGAGAGAGCGACCGTTCAGAAGGCGAAGAAGGCGCTGCGCGAGGGCAAGCGCCCGACGACCGCTGCCGGAGAGTTCGTGCGCGAGGAGATCGAGCATGTGCGGCGGGGTAAGCACGGCGTCCGTTCGACCAAGCAGGCCATTGCCATCGGCCTATCGAAAGCCCGACGCGCCGGCCTGCCGCTGCGCCCGCCGAAGAAGGGAAGCACCAGCGAGCGGACGCGCCGCGCGGCGCAGAGCGCCGACGCAGCCGGCCAGCGGAGCCGGAAACGACAGGCTTCGAGCACCAAGCGCGCGCGGGCGGCGAGCACCGCGCTGAAACGCGAAGGCCGCAGCGCCGCGTCGAAAACCGCCCTGTCCAGGCAGGCGCGGAGTGCAGCGCGCCGCCGGCGGCAGCAGTAAGGGATAACTCGGCGCTCAGGAGCGCCGTCTGCGCACCGGCAATTTCTCGAGACCTTCGCTGGTGATGCCGTAGAAGACGCCCAGCGCGAAGAAGATGAACAGCGCCACCGGCGGGCTGGCGATGAACGCCAGCACGCCGGCGGCTGCGTACAGCCCCACGCCTATCAACGCGCGCGTGCGCTCGCCCGCGAAGAACCGCTCGTGGACGTCCTCTTTCACCAGCTCCGGGTGGCGGCTGAGATAGTGAAAGAAGGCGTACCAGCTCGCGCAGAGCACCGCGCCAATCACCGCATACAATACGACGGCGGTTTGCACGTCGCGGGGATCGCCGACCTGCACCGCGCTGGCGATCACCGCCGTGGAAAACGGGAGGAGCGCAGTCGAGAACAGCACGCCGAAGTTCGCCCAGTGCACCCATTGATCGGCCGCCCGGATACGTTTGAACGCCGCCTTGTGATTGAGCCAGACCACTCCGACGTACAGATACGAGGTGACATAGGCGATATAGGTCGGCCACTGTGCGGTCAGCGCGGCGCGCAGCCGGCCCGGCTCAGTGGCGGTGCAGGTCGAGCACCAGCAAAGTGATGATGATTGCGAGCACTCCATCACTGAACTGCTCCGCCCGCGCGGTGTCCGACCGTCCAGAGATGCGATCATAGAACTCGTGCATATGGCGCGCTCCTGACCGCGCAAAGCTGACGCGGAACGCTTGCCGTATCTGTGCTGCGCTCGCGGCTAGGCGCAGCAGCAGCGGATCATACGCGAGCGCGTCGGGGAGGCACCAGCCGATGCGGCGGACGGTGGGGCGCGAAACGGCGGCCGCAGGGTCCGGTCTGCACCGTGGTGACCCGGATGCCAGCTTCACGCCCGCTCCGGCGCGAGGCGACAACTGACCAGGCGCGTCGGCTGCTCATGAGCCGACGGCGCCGCTGGGCTCCCAGGGCGGCTCAGCGCTCGCGCACTTCGAAATTCGCCTCGGCGAGCGCCCGCCGCAACTCCCCCACATGCTCGCGGCCGCGCGTTTCGAGCTCGAGAGTGACCGAAGCCTGGGTCAATGGGAGGCCGGGTTGCGAGCGCTCGTGATGTACCTGGTGGATGTTCGCGCCGCAGGCACCCACGCATCCCACCAGGCGCTGTAACTCGCCGGGCCGGTCCGCGAGGCGGGTGGAGAACCGGAACAAGCGGCCCTCTTCAGTCAATCCGAGCTTGATGATGCGGTCGAGAAGGCTCATGTCGATGTTGCCGCCGGTGATCAGCACGGCGACCTTGCGCGCGTCCGCAGGTACGCGCTGGCGCAGGCACGCCGCGACGCCCACGGCACCGGCCCCTTCGACGAGCATCTTCGAGCGCTCGAGCAAGAGGATGACGGCGTCCGCGATCTCGGCGTCGGAGACCTCGACCGCGAGCTCGACCTCCGGGGCGGCGATGGCGAGTGGCAGCTCGCCGATCGAGCGGGTCGCGAGACCATCCGCGATCGTATCGACCCCGCTCAGCTCCACGCGCTGTCCAGTGGCGAGGCTCTTGGCCAGCGAGCTCGCGCCCGCCGCCTGCGCGGCGACTACCCGCGCCTTCGAGCCGCTGCCGCGCAGCGCGCTCACCACGCCGGCGAGCAACCCTCCGCCGCCGACGGGAACCACGACGATGTCGACCTCGGGCAGCTGCTCCAGCAGCTCCAAGCCGAGCGTGCCCTGCCCGGCGATAATGTCCGCGTCGTCGAACGCGTGCACGAATCCGAGGCCCTGCGCGCTCGCTAGCTCCACCGCATGCGCGCAAGCGGCGCCATAGTCGCGGCCGTGTAGCAGCACGCGCGCGCCATAACCCGTGGTCGCGGCAACTTTGCTGAACGACGCGGACTCAGGCATCACGACTGTCACCGGCACACCGGCTATGCGCGCGGCATAGGCCACGCCCTGTGCGTGATTGCCCGCCGACGCCGTGATCACCCCGCGGCGCCGCGTCGCTTCATCCAGGTTCTGGATTTTGTTCAGCGCGCCGCGAACTTTGAACGAGCCGGTCTTCTGCAGGTTCTCGAGCTTCAGGTAGATCTCACGCCCGCAGAGGGCGCTGAACGTCTCGCTGTGATCCAGCGGCGTCGGCTTCACCACACCTGCCGCGCGCTCGCGGGCACTGCGGATGCGTTCGATTGGGACCAGTCCGGGCATACCACCTCAGCTAATACCGTATAGCGCAGGCGCGCCACCGGGTTCACCTCCCGTGGAAATTGTCGGCTCCTCCACCCAGCGCAGTCAGGGACGCCAGAAAGCGGCGAAGCTGCTCATCCCGCAGACCGTAGAGCCCGGGGGGCATAACGGCACGGCGTCGCCACGGCCCGACACGCGAATTGCGGTCGCGCCGCGGGCGCGCGCGCCGAAGCAGCGCTCATGAGGGAGCGCTCATAGGGCATGCTTCTTGAAGCCGTGAGTTCTCGACGGCGGAGCGCCGCCGAGAATTGGGGGATTTGATGCAGCACAGTGCAACGACGGCGGCCCTGCTTGCGGGGCTGCTCATGCTCGCGGCCGCGCCTTCGCCTGCCGATGGCGCGACCACGATCAAGCGACTGCGGAAGGCGACCTTCACCCGCACCGCTTCACCGACCCGTACCCGGACCCGCACTCCGACGCGGACGCGCACCGTGCCGCCGACCGCTACCCGCACGCCGATTGCCGCGCCACCGACAGCGAGCGCCACTCGCACTGCGGTGCCGACGAACGCCGCGACCGCGCCGCCGACGCGCACCTTCACGCGGACCGCCACACCGGTCAGCGGCACCGGGCCGAGCATCGGCGGCTGCGCCGTGTTCCCGGCCGACAACGTGTGGAACCGGCGCATCGATCATCTGCCGGTCGATGCGCGCTCGAACGCGTACGTGAACACCATTGGCGCGACGACCGGTATGCACCCGGATTTCGGCTCTGGCCTGTGGAATGGCGGACCGATCGGGATTCCGTTCATCAGCGTGCCGGGCTTGCAGCCGCAGGTCCCGATTCTGTTCAGCTGGTATGGCGACGAGAGCGACCCGGGGCCGTATCCGATTCCGGCCAACGCACCGATCGAAGGGGGCAGCAGCAGCACCGGCGATCGCCACGTACTCGTAGTCGAGACCGGGAGCTGCACGCTGTACGAGCTGTACTACGCGTTTCCGCGCGGTGACGGCAGTTGGGAGGCGGGTTCCGGAGCGGTCTTCGATCTCGGGTCGAACGCCTTACGGCCGGCTGGGTGGACTTCTGCCGACGCGGCTGGGTTGCCGATTCTCCCCGGACTCGTGCGCTACGACGAGGTCGCTTCCGGGGTGATCAAGCACGCGCTGCGTTTCACGGCGCCGGCTACGCGCAAAGAGTACGTGTGGCCGGCGCGGCACTACGCCTCGTCGTCGACCGAGCCGACGCGCCCGCCAATGGGTCAGCGCTTCCGCTTGAAGGCGAGCTTCGACATCTCGGGGTTCTCGCCGGCCAACCGGGTGATTCTGACCGCGCTGAAGACCTACGGCATGTTCCTCGCCGACAACGGCTCGGCGTGGTTTCTCAGCGGCGTGCCCGATGAGCGATGGAACAATGACGAGCTGCGCCAGCTCAAGACCGGCGTCCGCGGTTCCGATTTCGAAGCGGTCGACGAGTCTTCGTTGATGCTCACTGCCGACTCGGCGCAGAGTCGCTGATCTCAGAGCGCGCGCGGCGTGCCGCTGGACCGGCCGTGCTGCGGCACGGCACCTCCAGCGCCCGCCGCGCGTGCCTGCGCGTCAGGCGCCGAGGGTTTCGGCGAGGAAGTCGGCCATCTGATAGCGCGTCACGTGGAAGAGGTTGTGGCAGCAGTGGTTGCCTTCGGGCTCGATCTGCGTCACCACGCGCGCGGCGCGGCGTGCCTCGCGTGCGAGCCGCTCCGCCTGCCCCACCGGGATCAGGTCGTCTTGCGCGCCGTGCTGAATGTAGAGCGGCGCTTCAATTCGCTCCGCCCAGCCCTGTAGATCGATACACTTGAGATACTTGCGTCCCGCCTCGAGCGTGGGCTGTCCGGCGCAATAGCGGAACGCTTCGCGCACCAGGGAGTGCATGGTGTCCCAGTAGGAGTCGAGCTCGTACAGCGCTCCCCAGCACACGCAGCTCTTGAGCCGCCGATCGGCGGCGGCGCTCTTCGCCGCATAATGGCCGCCGAGGCTGCGGCCGAGCACCCCGAGCCGCGTGGCGTCGATTTCGAAGCGCGTCTCCAGGTAGTCAATTACGGCGCTGGTGAAGCGCTCGAAGTCGCCGCGGATCGGCGTCTGGAAGTACATCTCCCCCTGGCCCGGGCCGTCGAACGCGAAGGTCGCCACGCCGCGCGCCAGGCACATGTTCTCGAACAGGTAACTCTCCTCTTTGGTGCTCTCGAGCCCGCCGATGAGGATCGCACACGGGGGGCGCCGCCGGCCGTCGGGCAGGCGCAGGTAGCCCGGAATCGTGAAACCTTCGAAGCGCAGCTCGATCCGTTCGGCGGGTGGAGAGAACAGCGGCGCGGCGCGGTCGTACAGGCTCACCTTCTGGCGCTGACCCTCCTCGCGCAGGTCCGGCATATGGTGCGCGTAACACTGCGCGTAGTGGTAGCTCATAGCGGCGCGCCACAGCAGCTCGCCGCCCGAGATTCGGTGCCCGCGCGCGAGCGCGGCCTCGGCCAGGCGCTCGTACCGGGTGCCGATGTCGGCGAAAGACGGATACCAGTCGTCCCACGTCTCACAGCGCGCGACGACCTCCTGGATGTCCGGCCAGTGCAGCCCATCGCCGAGCATTCGGCCTTCGCTTGCGCGCATCATCTCGGCGATCACCGTCTTCGACATGCATGCCTCCCTCTTCGAACCGCACCGCGGCAGGCGCGCGCGAGGTGCGCGCATGAACGAGCGCGGAGCGCCGATTTGCGTCAGTGCGGCTTGTACCGACGGCCGCGCCGAGCGCGCAAGCGATCGCGCGCATCTGCGCGGTCGCGCACGGCTCTTCGGCGGCAGGTACTGACCATGGTCCGGCGTCTGAGCGGCAGGCGTACGCCGTTCGCTGGACGGCGTGCCCGCTTGCCGGCAAGATGGGCGCGCTGAAATTTCCGGAAGGAGTGGTGATGGTCCTGTCTGCTGAACTGTGCATGCGCCCGTTGACGGAGGTCGCGCAGCTCATCGCGAGCCGCGCGGTGTCACCGGTCGAGCTGACCGAAGCGATGCTCGCGCGCATCGCGGCGCTGGATGGCAAACTGTACAGCTATCTGTTGGTCACGGCTGACCTCGCGCGCGCGCAGGCGCGGCACGCCGAGCAGGAAATCCGCGCCGGCCGGTACCGCGGGAAGCTGCACGGCATACCGATCGGCATCAAGGATCTGGTCCACCAGAAGGGCGTGCCGACGACGTGCGCGTCCACGATCATGCGCGACTTCCGACCGGATGTCGACGCGACCGTGATCACCAAGCTGGAAGCCGCCGGGGCGGTGATGCTCGGGAAGCTGAACCTCACCGAGTTCGCGCTCTACGGATACCACCCGGAGTACGAGTATCCGCGCAATCCGTGGAATCTCGATTACTGGGCCGGGGCTTCCTCCAGCGGGTCCGGCGCGGCGACGGCCGCGGGGCTGTGCTTCGGCGCCATCGGCACGGACACCGGCGGGTCGATCCGTTTCCCCTCGGGCGCGTGCGGCATCGTGGGCATCAAGCCCACGTTCGGGAAGGTCAGCCGCTACGGCGTGTTCCCGCTCGCCGACACCCTCGATCACGTCGGGCCGATGGCCCGCACGGTGGCGGACGCGGCCGCGATGCTCCAGGTGATGGAAGGGTGGGATGAGCGCGATCCCACGACGCGCAGCGATCCGGGCGCGGATTACGAAGCCGCCCTCGCGCAAGGGGTCAAGGGGCTTCGGATCGGCATCGACCGGGAGTACTGCACGACCGATACGGACCCGCGCATGACCGAAGCTGCGTTTCGCGCGGTCGAGCTACTTGCCGGGCTGGGTGCCGAGATCGTCGAGGTCCGGGCCGACGGCCTGGCGGATTGCTGCGAGTACTGGATGAAGACCTGCGCGGTCGATGCGCTGGTCGGTCACCAGCACTTCTACCCCAGCCGCAGAGCGGAGTACGGTCCGGTATTTCGCTCGCTGCTCGACTATGGCGCCGAGGTCAGCGCCGCCGATTACGCCCGTGGGGAGCGTCAGCGCCAGACCACGCGCGGGATCCTGGATCGCGTCTTTACCCAGGTAGATACCTTTCTCTGCCCGGCGACGCCGGCGCCGCCGATGCTGCAGGCCGAGTTCCCGCCCCAGCAGGTCGCGCCCCCGGAGGCGCTCGCGCCGCTCGTGCACTACGCGGCTCCGTTCAACTACACCGGCGCGCCCAGCCTGACGTTGCCCAATGGTTTCACCGCGGAGGGCCTGCCGACCGCGATGCAGTTCATCGGCCGACACGGGGACGAAGCGACGATCATCCGCGCCGGCGCGGCCTACGAGCGCGCGACCGACTGGCACAAGCGCCGACCGCGGGTGTAGAGAGCCCCGGTTCGCCTCGCCGATCTTCGGATCCACAGCCAACACATACTTCTCAATTCACGACGGAGGACCCCGCATGAAATGCGAATTGTTGCTTACGTACCGAGCGCAGCTCAAACCCGGTGTCGAGGTGGGCATGGGCCCAATTGGCAATCGGATGTTCTTCGAGATCACCGGCGGCACGTTCGAAGGCCCGCGCCTGCGTGGAAAGATCCTCACCGGTGGCGGTGACTGGCTCATCTTGGACTCGGCGGGCGTCGCCCGCCTGGACGTGCGCGGCGTTTTCGAGACCCACGACGGCGCGCACATCTACGTGCAGTACCCGGGCATCATCGTCTTCGACGAGAAGACGCAAGCCGCGCTCGCCGGCGGGCCGGCGACCCAGTACGGCGATACGCATTGGGTGACGCAACCGCGCTTCGAGACCGGCGACCCGCGCTACGCGTGGCTCAACAACGTGATGGCGGTGGGGGAAGGGCACGCGGTGCCGAACGCGGTGGAGTACCGCGTCTTCGAATGCATCGGCGGCTGAGCCGAACAGTCTCGCCGGGCGACGGTCGACTCCTCTGAGGAGCGCCGGCCCGGACCTTCATGCCGCCGGCGCGGGCATTCCCCGTGCGGGCGAGTACATCGGGCATCCGCCGGCCCCGGGGCAATCCCCGGGGCCGAGCGGGTGCCGGCTTTTTCACGTCGGCGAAGCGCCGTCGATCTGGCCGTGCAGCGGCCCCTGGTGCCAGCAGAGCAGCGACCACTTACTGCCGCTGCGCACCCAGGTCTGCGTGAACCCCATGAAGCGCTGCCGGAACCCCGCGTCTCGCGGTTTGCCGCGCAACGTCGCGAACCCGGAGACCAGCCCGGTGTCGCCGCGCGTCTGAAAGCGCAGCTCGCGCGGCACCCATTGAAAGGACTCCCAGTTCGGCAGGTGAAAGGCGATATGGTCGATGAAGTCGTTCTTGCCGAATCGCCACGGAATGTCCTCGTCGTAAATGACCATTTCCTCGTCCATGGCGGCATAGGCGCCGTCCAGATCGCCGCGATTGAACGCGTCGCGCCAGGCCGTGAAGGCCGCTTCTAGTTCCTGTGATGCCATACAGTCCTCCGATCCCGTCTCGGGTCTCACTTGCCGCCCGTCTGTTCGGCCCACCCGGTTTCGTGGGCGGCGTAGAACTGCGGGGTGACGCGCAGTTCTTTGAACAACCAGCGTCCGTCGCGCTCGACATACTCCTCGTCATACGCAGAGAGGAGCCAGCGCGCCTCGAGCTTACCCGCCTCGTTCTTCACCGTGCACGGCATGATCAGGCGCCACTGGCCGGTCGCGGTGTTGCCGTTCACGGTGATGATCGGGTTCAGCACCAGATGCGCGGCGAATACCAGTTCGCCGGAGACGCTTTGGAAAAAATTCCGAATCGCGTCCCGGCCCGCGTAGCGTCCGAACGTCTCGCCGCCGTCCCACACCCCGTCCTCGACGAACAAGCTCGCGAGTCCCTCGGGGTCGTACTGTGCGTCGCAGTAGGCGCAGTAGCGCGCTTTGAGCTGCTTGATGTCTTCGATCGCGCTCAGGCGGGCGATCTGTTCCTCCAAATTCCGGCTGGCCATTGCCTTCCTTTCGTGCGGCGAGTCGGGTCGATGGTGCCGACTCGCGGACAACGGGCTGACCGTATGTGCGCGCGCTGCGCGGTGCAAGCGCGGGCGGCGCAAGAGAACAGCCCTGGAGATTCAGTCGCCAACTCCGCAGGCTGCGACTGAGTGTTCGCGCATGGCTGACGATACACGCGACGCACGGGTCACGCGGGTGCGTCGATCTGTGCGCCTCTCCCGATCACTGGCGGCTTTGCGCGAGGTCTCCGAGGCAGCGTGTCACCAGCAGGGTCCAGCCCTGGAAACTCGCGCCGAGGCCCCGTCCGGTATCGCCGTGGACGTATTCGTTGAATGTCGCGTAATCGCGCACGTGCGGGTCGGTGCCGAGATCGCCGTCGGCGCCGTGGAAAGGGCGACGCCCATCACGCCGCTCAACGCCGGTCAGGGCCGCAATCTTGGCGGCTTTTCCAAGACGAACGAGTGTGCGCAGAGAGACTCAATGCGTTCAAGAATGTCGTCGACTCGCATGCCCCGCGTACTCGGGCACGGCTGCCAGCCACGTTGCGTTTCTGCAGCGGCGCGCGGAGCTCCACTCACGTACGCGCGACCGGCTGACGGCACTTGTCCCTTGACACTGGCGGAATCGCGCGATACGTGCCGCTCCATTTATGCATAAAGCGGAGGTGATGATGTCATACGGGGTCCGGTTCGCGTCGGTCGCTCTGCTCACCGTCCTGTTCACGGCCGGCATGACGCGCGCCGACCATTCGACGCACAAGCTCACGAATAACTCCAAGCCGCCGGAAGCGTACTATTTGGTGAAGGACCGGATCATCTCTCAGGCGGACTGCATCGTGTACCGCGGGAACGATCGCATCAATCCCGGCGAGTCGGCCTCCTTCGACATCAAAGAGAGCTGCAAGTGGGGTGTGGTCGTCTACAGGGTGTTCGACGCGTCGAACAACCTGGAAAAGGGCACTGTGGCGCAGTCGTACCGCGATGGAGAGACCACCATCGAGGTCAAGTCACACTGCAAAGGCAACGACTGCGTGTTCTACGACATGAACCCCCGCCAAGACCGGTAGCGGTAAGGCACCGATCAGCGGCCGAACAGTCTTCGCGCGCGCTGCCCGACGTCGCGAAGAGCATTGCCGCGGAGCACAGAGCCCGCGCCAGGAGGGCGCCGCTCTGTCGGCGCCGGTGGATGGAGCGGCGCGCACCTGGTCGCTACCGTCGCGAGCCCGCAGCCGACTCCGACCACCGCGCAGCGGCCGTGGGAGATACCCGGTAGTGACCTGCGCAAAGCCGTGCTACGGCGGCCAGGCCACTCGTTGCGTTGCGGCACTCTCCGTGGTCGGCCGCAGCCGGGCTGGCGAGCGCCTGCCGCGCCCTGGCCAAATGCCATGCGGCTGTGATCACGTCACCGCAGACGAAAGGAATGCGCATGGCGTGGAGCACCACGATTGAGGGTGTCGCGAGCCACTCCGTCGACATTACCGGCGTTCGCACCCATTATCTGGAAGCGGGTAGCGGGCAGCCGCTGCTGCTCCTGCATGGCGGCGGCGCCGGCGCCGACAGTTTCGGTAATTGGCGTGGCTGCTTGCCAACGCTGGCGCGGCGCGCACACGTCTATGCCGTCGACCTCCTCGGCTTTGGCCGCAGCGCCAAGCCGGATCCGGCGACCTACACCTACACGCAATCCGGCCGCGTCGACCAGATCATCGGCTTCATCGAAGCGCTCGGCCTGCGCGAAGTTACGCTCATTGGCAATTCCATGGGCGGCATCACCTCGATCGGGGTCGCCATCGAGCGTCCCGATCTCGTCGATCGCGTGGTGCTGATGGGCAGCGCCGGGGTGCGGTTTGCGCCCAGCCCCGAATTGCAGTCGATCATGAACTACGACTTCTCGATCGAGGGTATGCGGCGCATCGTCGAGGGTCTCACGCATCCGCGCTTCGCGGTGGACCAGGATATGGTCGAGTATCGCTATCGATTGTCGATTGAACCCGACACACGCGCGGCGTACGCGGCGATCATGGGCTGGCTCGGGCAACAGGGCGGACTATTCTACGACGAAGACTACATCCGCCGGTTGCGCAAGCGTGCGCTCGTCATGCACGGCAAACTAGATAAGGTGGTGCCGCTCGCCTGTTCGTACCGGCTGCTGGAGCTCATCGACGATTCCTTCGGCTACATCGTGCCGAACTGCGGCCACTGGGCGATGATCGAGCATCCGCGCGCGTTCACCGCGGCGGTCTTCAATTTCCTCGACACCTGATAGAGCGGCGCTGAGGGCTCCTTGCATACGCACGTGCTCGCCGATGAGGTGATCGCGCGCCGGTCGGCGAACCGCCGTCGGCATCAGACCGTCACCGCCCCGCTGTGGCGGATACGGCACGGCCGATGCGTTCTTGGTCTGCTCGTCCCTAGCTCGAGCGCGCCGGCGGCGTCGCCCAGCGCCGATCGCAGGTGACGCTCCAGGAGGCGAGGAGGCGCCCGCGCTTGAGCACGTGGCGCGGCGGTTCCTGGAGCCGCAAGAGATCCTGGACGTTCGGCGCGCGCCAGACGTTCAGGTCGGCATGCGATCCCGGCGCGATGCCGTAATCGGGGAGCCGCAGTGCGCGGGCCGCGTTCGCAGTGACCATGGCGAGCACCTGCTCGAGCTCGGGAGGGTGGGTGAGGTGCGCCGTGTGGGCCATGAAGAGCGCGACTTCCAGCTGGCTCCCGCGGCCGAACGGATAGTACGGATCCTTGATGTCATCCTGACCGGAGGCGACGTTCACGCCGGCCGCCAGCAGCTCGCGAACCCGCGTGATGCCGCGCGGGATGGGCTCGCGGTCGGCGCGGCCGGCCAGCACCAGGCTGATGTGCGGATTGCTCACGATCGCAACGCCCGATTCTTTGACGAGCGCGACGACCTTCGCGGCGTGGACGTCGTTGTAGCGCGCCAGGGCCCCGCAATGGCTCGCCGCCACGCGGCCTTGCCAGCCCGCCTCGATAGTGCGCACGGCGAGGTACTCGAGGCTGCGCGACGTCGCATCATCGGTGTCGTCCACCAGCATGTGCACGTCCGCATCGTACCGGCGGGCGAGCTCCAGGACGACGTCGACGTGGCGGCGCATGTGCGCATCGGTGCGCTCGTACCACGGCAGGCCGCCGGCGACATCGGCGCCCATCTGCATCGCCTTGTCCAGCAGCGACTCCGTTCCGGGGTCGCGGTCGATGCCCTCCTGCGGGAAGGCGACGACCTGTATGTCGGCGATCCCTCGCCAGCGCTCGCGCAATGCGATCAGGGCCTCGACCGGCGTGAGCCCACCGATGGTGCCGACATCGGCGAACACCCGGAGCACGGTCGTCCCCTGTGCGACCGCTGCGTCGACGCACGCGCTCGCGCGGGTGAGGATGTCCTCGACCGTATACGTGCGCTTGAAGTCCCAGGTGATCTCGATCGCTTCCTGCAATGTCTGCGAGACGTTCGGGCGCATCGTCTCGCCGAGCAGCGCTTTGTCGAGATGCACGTGCGGGTTGACGAACGTCGGCGTGACCAGCCCATGTTCGGCATCCAGCTCCGGGACACCCTGCACCGCGAGCTCGGGGCCGACGGCGGCGATGCGCCCGCCTTCGATCGCGATGTCGTGCGATCCGGGGCGGCCGGCCAGCGTCGCGTTGCGTACGACGAGGTCCATTGGCGCCGGGCTTATAGCAGCGACACGGACCCGCGTGAAGGTCGCGCGGCTACGCCGCAGCGGCGGATGCGGACGCCCCGCGCTCGCGGACGGCCGCGAGGGCAGCGAGCGCGATCGCCATGAACAAGCCGAGGCCGAGCCAGGCGTCGCGGTATGTGCCCGTCCAGTCCACGGCCCAGCCGAAGATCGGCGGCAAGACGACGACGCCGAACGAAGAGGTCGCCAGACCGAGGCCGATCGCCGTCGCGGCGTTCGCCGGTCCGGCCAGCTCGGCGATCAGCGCGTGCTGCACGCCGTTCCAGCCGATGCCGAAAAAGCCGAAGCCGAGCACGAGCGCGGAGAGCCACGCCGCGGACGAGTTGTCGCCAGTGCAGGCGAGTCCGAGCGTGCAGAGCATCGAGCCGCAGGCGGCAAGGACAAGCACGATGCGGCGCCGACCGCCGAAGAGGCGATCCGAGAGCACGCCGAAGACAAGGCGCGCGACGACACCCGCTATCTGCGCCTGTCCGAGCAGCGCCGCAGCCAACGCCATGCCGACGCCGATGTCTCGCAGGTAGAGCACGAGATACCCCATCCACACCGTCTGCACGCCGGCGAACACCAGCGACGAAATGGCGACGCACCAGATGTCGCGATCGCGGAACACGCTGCGCCGGGGTGCGGATGCGGTGCCGGCGGGCCGCTCCGGAGCCGGTGGATCGCGGTAGATGAGCAGCGTGCACGCCGTCGCGAGCACGATCGCCGCGGCCGATGCGGCGAGCGCCAGCCGCCATCCCACCAGCAGCGCGACCGGCGGCAGCAGCAGGGCGCCGAGCGCGCCGCCGAGCGGCAGCCCGACCTGTTTCACTCCGACCACGGTGGCGCGCTGCGCCGGCGGGAACCACCGGATGACGGCGGTGGTGGTGGCGGGGTTCAGCAACCCGAAGCCGACACCGCCCAGGGCGACCATGGTGATCAACACCGGAAACGAGCTGGAGAGGCTCGCACCGGCGAACCCGAAGGCTATCAGCGCCTGTCCGAGCACGATCGAGAAGCCGAGGCCGAAGCGGTCGGCGATCGGCCCCGCGGCGAGCGACATCACGATCGGCGCGGCGTGAAAGGCGGAGAGAAACGAACCGGCTTGCGGGAGCGACAAGTCCAGCGCGTCCCGGATCATCGGCGCGATCGCCGGCATCCCGAGTGGGCCCATGGTCGCGACGGCCTGGACCAACAGCACCAGCGCGAGGATGGCTGACGGGGATGTGCGGCGGCGGGCAGCCGTCCTCAGGAAGGGCATGCGCCGCGCAGACCTATGGCCACGGCGCGCGCGGGTCAACGACCCGTCTCACAAGCGAACGTGCCGCAAGCGGGAGCACTGGCGCGGCTGACTTCCTACACGGAGCTCCGCAAGGGCGGTTGCGTGTTCCCGGCGGGCAGCCGATGCGTCAGGTGGTCAAACCCATCATCCCCAGCGCGCCTTTGCACAACGCGCTCTGCGGATTGGCGAGCTCCTCGATGACGACGAGGTGATTGACGTTCGGCATCGGTATGTGGATGCAACCGAGGTCGCTCCACCAGTCGGCGAGCAACCGAGTGTGGCGCTTGAACTCGTCGCTCTCCAGCCCTCCGAAGGAGAGATACAGTGGCGCCTTCATCCACGGCTGCAGGCGAGCCGGGCTGCACTCGGCGATGTCCTTTTCGGTAAGCCGGATGTCCGCATTCATCGAGGTGCTGCGCAGCGGTTCGAGCTCGTAGAGCCCGCTGACCGCCAGCGCGCCCTTGATGAAGTCCGATGGCACGTCCGGCGCCACTGCAGCCCAGTCGGTCGCCAGCATCATCGCCGTGAGATGTGCGCCCGCCGAGTGCCCGGAGACGTACAGGCTGTCCGCCGGCGCGCCGAATTCCCCGGCATTGCGCCAGAGCCATGCGGTGGCCTGCCGCATCTGTCGCACGATGTCCGCGACGTGCACCTTTGGGCAGAGGCTGTAGTTCACGACCGCGACCGTCACGCCGGCAGGCGCGAGCGCATCGGCGACGAACGAGAAGTCGCTCTTGTCGAGCGCGCGCCAGTAACCGCCATGGATGAACAGCAGCAACGCGCGACTGGTGCCGTGCGCGTGGAAGATGTCGACGGTCTCATCCGAACTGTTACCGTAGCGCACGTCCAGCTCGCATCGCTCCGTGTTGCGGGTGCGCCGAGAGCGCTCGGCATACCGGGCGAAGATCGCCGGATGCTCGGGAATGGCGGCGCGAATGTTGTACTGCCGTTCCAGGTATTCCGGATCTTGGGCATTCGCGAGCATCGCGGTTCTCCATCGAGAAGGGCCGGCCCGCGGCGGCGGCCGGCGGGCCAGAGCCGACGTGAATATCGCCTCAGCAGTCGACGCTGTAATCGGAGCTGTCGCGCCGCGCCGGTGACACGACGCTCACCACCGTAGCGCCGGCCGGCCCGCCCACCGCTTCGTGGGGCACACCCGCGGGGATCACGAGCAGCTGCTCGGGCTGCAGATGAACGGCGCGGTGGTCGATCGTGAAGACGAGCTCGCCGTCGAGGACGAGCGTGAGCTGCTCCTGATCGTGCCGATGGGTCGGGAAGCGGCCGCCGGGAGCGAACGCGTAGCGGGTCATCGTCATGCGCGTTGCACCGACCGTCTGCCGGCGAACGCCCGGATACACCTCTTCCCACGCCGCATCGCGAAGGTCGGTCAAGCTCGGGTCCACGGGCTCGCTCATACATGCCTCCTATCACCGATCGTCGTACGGCCGGGCGCAAGGTGGCGTCAAGTCGCAGCCTACCACGTCGCGTTCCACGCGAAGACGCTCTAGCGCCTGCGCGCCTTGGCGTTGAAACCCTGAGTACCCCCTACCTTCCGATATCCGCGACTGCGGGGCAAAAGAGAAAACATGCCCGAGTTCGCGATCGAAGTGCGCGATCTCGTCAAGGCGTTTCGCCGCCGCGGGCAACCGGCACTGCGGGCGGTGGATGCACTGAGCTTCGCGGTCAGACCGGGAGCGATCTTCGGCCTTCTGGGTCCGAACGGCGCCGGCAAGACGACCACGTTGCGCGTGCTGACGACGCGCGCGCTGCCGAGCGCAGGCACCGCTCGCGTGATGGGATTCGATGTCGCGGCGCAGCCGCTCGAGGTACGGCGGCGGATTGCGGTCGTCATCCAGGAGAGCGCGGCCGAGCTTTTCCTGTCCGTGCGCGACAACTTGCTCGTGTTTGCGCGCTTTCACGGCGCCGTCGGAGCTGAGGTCCGCCGGCGCGCCGAGCGCGTGCTCGAGCAGTTCGGTCTCACCGAGGAGGTGCAGCGCAAGCTGATCGACCTCAGCGGTGGGTTCCGCCGGCGCGTGCAGGTGGCGAAGATGTTCATGGTCGATACGCCGGTCATGTTCCTCGACGAGTTCTCGACCGGCATGGACCCGATCCTCAAGCGCTCCGTCATGGAGTTGCTCCGCGCCGAGGCGGAGCGCGGGCGGACCATCGTGCTCACCACCCATATCCTGAACGAAGCCGAAGAGCTGTGCGATGACATTCTGATCATGCACCGCGGCCGGCAAGTCGCACGTGGCGATCTCCACACGCTGAAGCTGCTGTCGGCGGGTGTCTATGAGCTCACGATGACTTTCGAGGCGCTGCCCGACGGCATCGTGGCCGAGCTGGAGGCGCGGCATCCGCTGCGCCTCCGCACCAACCACAACACCATCGAGCTCGCGCTCAAGGCGGAAGAAGCCGCGGTCCTCGACCTGGTGAGTGATCTGGCCCGCCGCGGGCGCGTGCTCCGAGTCGAGCTCGGGGGCGCCAGCCTCGAGGACATCTTCGTCGAGCTCACACAGGCGCCGCCGGAGGCGTGATGCGCTCAGCGCTCATGGCCGTGCTGGTGCGCGAGGCGAAGATCCGCGCTACCAACTTGACGTTCATCTTCTGGGACCTCTGCTACCCGCTCGTGTACCTGCTCGTCTTCGGCGTCGGCATCAATCACGCGCTGGGGTTCACCGTGCCGGCGATGGCGGTCGACTACAACGCGTTCTTCCTCGCCGGCGTCCTCGGCATGGCGAGCTTCGGCATCGCCTCGAATACGTCGTGGTCGTTTTTTGTCGATCGCGACAACGGCATCTTCTACGAGATGCTGACGTACCCGCTGAGCCGATCGCAGTATCTGTTCGGGAAAGTGCTGTTCAACGTCGGCATCGCCGTCGCCCAGGCGGTCGTGACGATGGTCCTCGCGCACCTTCTGCTCCGCGTGCGCGTGCGGTTCGATCTCCTGCCGCTGCTCGCCGCGGCGGTGGTGATCGGTACGGCGGGATGGTTCTTCTTCTACGCGATCTTCGCGTTGTGGATTCGGCGCAACGACGCCTTCAACACGGTGACCTCGATCTTCTACTTCCTGTTCCTGTTCGCGAGCTCAATGTTCTATCCGCTCGAGGGCCTGCCGGCGCTCTTCCGCGCGGTGGCATACGCAAACCCGGTCACGTGGCACGTCGATGTGCTGCGCTATGCCACCATCGGCGCCGGCCGCCACGCGATGCTGCTGCTGGAAGCCGCGGCGTTCCTCGCCTTTACGGCGGCGGCATTCGCGTGCGCCCTCTGGGTGCTCAAACGCCAGGAGTAACGGATCCCCTCGCGCGCCGCGTGGTGCGCGGGGCAACCACGCCGGGGAGGTGGTCGACCGCCGGACGCGCCAGAGCAGGAGGGCCGGCAGCACGGCCAAGTCACACATCACCGCAGTGAGCGCAGTCCAGCCCATCAGCACCCGAAATAGCGGATTGGGGGAAAGGGGGAGAGTGCCAAGCAGGCGAAGCCGGCCCCCACCGCGAGGCTGGCGACCATGGCGGCGAGCTTCGAGATCGGCTGTTCGATCCTGCTCCTGTTGGGGCTCTTCACGCGCCTCGCGACTCTGCCGCTGCTCGGCGTGATCCTGGTGATCCAGCTTTTCGTCTATCCCCAGGCGTGGTCAGAGCACCTCACCTGGAGCTCGATTCTGCTCTTCCTGTTTGCGCGCGGCGGCGGCGCGATCGCGGCGGACCGGGTGCTGACGATTGAGCCGCGTTGACGCGTTCGCGGCGAGCGACGCCGCCGGTCTTCGGTTCCGCGGCTGTTCGCTGTCGTAAAGTGGGCGAGTCGACGCGCCGGTTGAGGCAACTATAATGATCGCGAGCTCCCGGACCTCGAACCCACGGCGCCGCCATGTTTCCGCTTCGCGACGACAACCCCACGCACATCAAGCCGGTCGTCACCTTCCTGATCATCGCGCTGAACGTGTTGGTGTGGGTCTTCATCCAGGGCATGGGTAGTGAGCCGGCGCTCAGCCGTTCGGTGTGCGCGCTCGGATTGATTCCCGGCGAGTTGCTCGGGCGGATTCGGCCGGGCACGGCGATCGCGATGGGCGGGGACGTGCCCTGCGTGATCGGAGAGAGCAGCTGGCTCACGCTGCTCAGCTCGATGTTCATGCATGGCAGCTGGTTCCACCTGATCGGCAACATGTGGTTCCTCTGGGTGTTCGGGAACAACGTCGAAGACGCGCTCGGGCACGTGCGGTATCTGGTGTTTTACCTCCTCTGCGGCGTGGCGGCGGCGGCGGCCCAGATGCTCACGAATCCTTCCAGTCCGCTCCCGATGGTCGGCGCCTCCGGAGCGATCGGCGGCGTGATGGGTGCGTATGCCGTGCGGTATCCGCACGCGCGCGTGCTCACCGGCGTGCTGCTGGGATTCTATTTCCGCACGATCTGGGTGCCGGCGTGGTTCATGCTGGGCTACTGGTTCCTCATCCAGTTTCTCGCCGGTCTGCCGTCGCTCGGCAGCGAGGAAGGCGGGGTTGCGTTTTGGGCGCACATCGGCGGTTTCGTCGCGGGCGTGGTGCTGCTCTATTTGTTGGGCGGTGCGCGGCGCGGCGAGCTCCATTACGATCGCGCCCGCCTCGGCACCCGGTGAGCCGAAGCGCGGGGGCGATGCTCGACGGCCGGTCGAGGGTAGGGCGCCGCCGGTTGATGCGATGCCCCGGTCAGCCCGTCACGCGGCGTCGTGAAAGATGACGCCCAGCGCGTACCGTTCGCCGCTGCGGATCTCGCTGACGCCGTGGCGCATCTGCACCCGGTGCCAGCCCCGCGACCCGCGTGCCGGGCGATAGCGCGTCGCGAAGATCACCGCTTCGCCACGGCACAGCGGCACGACCTGCGCAGCGGATTGGGCGCGCGGCCGCTGCTCGACGAGGATGAACTCGCCGCCCGTGTAATCCACCTCCGGCTCGCTCAGCAGAACGGTGAGCTGCAGCGGGAATGCGATGTCGCCATAGAGATCTTGATGCAGGCAGTTGTAGCCCCCGGCCGTGTATCGCAGCAGGAGCGGCGTCGGTTTGCTCTGGCGGTGGTCTGCACACAGGCGCTGCATGCCCTGGAGGTCCGCCGGGTAGCGGTCTTGCGCGGCGAGTTGCTCCATCCAGCCGTTCGCGATTGCCGCGAGCGGCGCATAGAAGGCGCGCCGCAGAGTGGCCACCTGCTCGGGTAACGGCGCGGCGAAGTACTTGTACTCGCCCTCGCCGAACCGGTGGCGAGCCATCTCGACGCGGCTGCGAAAGCGGGACGCATCGCCGTAGAGCGCCGTCAACCGCGCGCACTCGCCCGCCTCGAGCAGGGGGCCCGTTGTCGCCCAGCCGCGCGCGTCGAGCGACTCGCCGATCGACTTCCAATCGAGCTCGGCCGCCCGCCGTTCGAGCGCCTCGCTCATGGCAGCTCCTGCGGCCGGCACACGCGGCAGGGCCGGTAACCCACCGACGCGGCGTCGTCGACCGAGGCGAACACGACGCGGTGCTCCGGTTTCATGCGCTGCCCGCTGGAGCACCCGACCCGGCAGACGATGCGGGTGGTGGTACAGCCTTCCAACACGGGCACGCGGCGCTCGAGGGCGAGCAGGCCCTCCTTTACCGCGGTGCCGAAGATGTACCCGCCGGCGGTGCCGTCGCTCTTCAGCACGCGGTGACAGGGCAGGAGAAACGGCACGGGGTTGCGGCCGAGTGCCGTGCCCACCGCGCGGACCGCGCGCGGGTTGCCGATCTGCTCGGCGACCCACGCATACGGGCGCGCTTCGCCGAAGGGGATCCGGCGCGCCGCGTTCAGCACTTCGACCTGGAAGGCCGGGGCGTTGGACAGATCTAGTTGCACCGAGAAGAACGTGCGCTGGCCGGCGACGTATTCGCGGAGCTCCGCGTGCGCCCTGTCGATCCATCGCGCGGCGGCGCCGGAGCCGGTGGCTTCCTGCCGGCCCACGCGGATGAGGCTGACGCCACGCGGCGTGGCCTGCACGGCAAGCCGCTCGAGCAGCGCGTTGGCTTCGCGCTGGGCGCTTGTCGCCCGGCGGACCACGGCGCCCGCGAGCGCCGCCGGGGTCGGCGCGGGCCGGAAGTACTCGGCGAGCATCTGCTCGAATTCGTCGCTGTTCACTCGTAGCCTCCCTCCGCGAGCGCGGCGCGCAGGATGGACTTGCCCCGCGCGAGCTGGCTTTTCACCGTGTTGATCGAGATGCCGCGGATGCGGGCGAGCTCCGCGTTGCCGAGCCCGTTGACGTAGTGCAGCGCGAGCAGCACCCGCGCTTCGCGCGGAACGCGCGCGAGGGCGCGCGCGACATCGATCCGGCGGCCCGCCTCGCCCGGCGCATCGAACGGACGCGCTGGCTCGTCCGCGCGCAATGCGCGGTGCGCCGTGCGGACGCCGCGCCGGCGCAGCTCGTCGACGCAGATGTTCGTCAGGATGCGGTACAACCACGTCGACACGGCCCAGCGCGGCTCGTATCGGCCGGCGCCCTCGTAGCACTGGAGCAGCGCGCGTTGGACCGCGTCCTCGGCATCCGCGCGCGATTCGAGAAGCCGATGCGCCACGGCCAACAGCTTCGGTCCGTAGAGCGCAACGAGGTCGGTGAACGCCACGGCATCGCCGCCGGCCACGCGCCGCATCAGTGCCCGGTCCGCATCCATTCGCTCACTTATACGCGCGAGCACAGCGGGGCGGGTGGAATGCGCGCGGCGGATAGGGGTTACGGCTTACGGTGTGCGAACCCGGAGTGGTGAAAATTGCGCGGGCGCGGTCCCGGCAGTAATGCAGCTGACCGTCCCGTTATGGCGGTGAGTCGCGCACCCGTAAACCCGTAACCACGAACCCCTTACCCCTTGTTTTCTAGTCCAACTGCGTTGCTGCCGCGCGGTGGATCTTCAGCAGCTCCGGAATCGTTTCGGGCTTGCGCCGTCCGAGACCGCACTCCGTGGCGATGCCGAAGCTCGACCGTTGTCTCTTGGCCGCGTCGATGCGCCGCAGCGTGCCGTCCAGGCCGTTCGTGTGATGGACCAACCCGAGGTACAGGCGCGCGTCGCCGATCGACAGATCCTGCAGCGGCGCGAAGTAGGAGCGATCGTAGCGGCTGCGCGGCACCGGCATGTGCACATAATCGACCGGGCGCTTGATCGCATCCACGGATTCGTTCGCGACGCGCACGACGACGCCGAGGTCCTGCGGTTCGACGAGATGGCGGTGCAGTAGGTCGCCGTAGCAGAGGTGCAGGCCCATCGGCACGGCGTCGGGGACATGCCGGGCGAGGGTCTGGAGCGCGCCCAGATAGCGGTCAAACGGATCTCCCGGCGCTTCCCAGGCCGATAGCCCTTCGCGCTGGTCGCCGGTGGCGATGGCCACGACTTCGCCGAAGATGTCCCATTGGATGACCAGATCCTCGGCCGGGATGGCTTTCACAATGAGGGCGAGCTCGCGCATCATCGCGTCCTCATACGCCGCCCACATGATCTGGAAGTCTTTGGTGCTGATCACGAACGGGCGGGTGGCGCTCTCCGTCAGCGGCAACGAGATCTGAAAGCGCACGCCGCGCGGAATCACGCCGTCGTTGCGCAGCCGGCGAAAGACCGCGTACGAATCGTTCGCCTCGCGCGCATAGCCGAGGTCGTCGAAGCGGATCGACTCGACGCCGTCGCGCACGCGGAAGAACCAGTGCTCGTCGTAGCCGGTCGGCTCCCAGCCGTCTCCACCGTCGGGGGTTTTCGGTCGGCTCACCGTGGTGAGCGAGGGGTGCTCACAGTAGAGCTTGGCGGCGAGGAAGTTGATCCACTGCTTGCGGAAGCCGATCTCACCGTCCGGCAGGCAGCTCACCTGGTCCCCGACCGCCTGCGCGGTGGTACAAAAGACCTCTTCGGCGGTCTGGAACGGGATACTACCTACGAACAAGATCTTCCCATTCACTCTGCTCATCGTCGCCTCCATGTGGTGCGCGGTCCGGCGCCCTCGGTGAGTGCTGCCCGACGTCGTATTGCATCGCTCGAGAGCTGCCGGCGCAGCGCACTGCGCGCCGCATCGTAACGATTCGTGCGACACAGGGCATGACCCTACTTTGCTCGCGCGGAGGTGGGCTTACATCGTGTTCGACCTCGGCGGCAACATCCGCACTGCGTCGATCGGGTCCGTGTCCGACGAACCGAATCGCCGGCGAGAAGGATCGACAGCTGATTGCCATGCTGCCGTCGCTGCGGCGGATCTGCGCGGGTATCGACCGGCCTCAGCTCGATTGTAAGGCCTGCCTGCACACCGGAGCGCACCCTTGTGGCCTTCCTAGACGCCCTTGTATAGGGTCGCCCGACCATTTGAGGGGGAAGATTATCTATGAAGTTTGGACTGACCTTCGCTCCGTATTCGACGCCGCACCGGAAAGCGGAAGACGTGTTTCGCGCCCAGGTCGAACAGGTCAAGCTCGCCGAGGAAGTCGGGTTCGACTCTGCCTTCGTCAGCGAGCACCACTTTCTCGATAACGAGATGTTTCCGTCTCCGCTCGTGGCGCTCGGATTCCTCGCCGCGGTGACCTCGAAGATCAAGCTCGGCACGGGCGTGCTGCTGCTGCCGCTGCACGAGCCCGTGCGCGTGGCCGAGGATGCCGCGGTGTTCGACCGGATCTCGGGCGGCCGCCTGATCTTCGGGGTGGGGCAGGGCTATCGGCCCGAGGAGTTCTCCGGTTACGGACGGCGCCTCGAGGACCGCAACGGCCTCATGCGCGAGGGGGCGACGCTCGTGCGCCGTCTCTGGACGGAGGAGAACGTCACCTTCCACGGCAAGCACTTCCACCTCAACGGTGTGAACCTGACGCCGAAGCCGGCCCAGCGCCCTGCGCCGCCGATCTGGGTGGCGGCCAAGAAGCGCCACGCGGTCGAGCTCGCGGCACAGGTCGGCGATTGCTGGTATCCCGATCCGATCACCCCGCTGCCGATCATCGCGCAGAACAAGCAGCACTGGCTGGCCGCGCTGAAGAAACACGGCAAGAACCCCGCGGACCAGGAGCTCGCCTATTATCGCGAGTTCTTCGTCGGTAAGGATGCCGATTCGGCTTGGCGGCTGGGCAGCCCGGGCCTGATGGGCGAGTACAGCTTCTACCTGTCGGTGAATCACCTGGTCGACGATTCCGGCACGCCGATCCCGTCAAGCCGCACGGACCTGCTGGAAGACATCGTGCGCGACCGCTGCACGATCGGCGATCCGCAGCACTGCATCCAGCACCTGCAGCGCATCAAGGACATGATCAACCCGACCCATATGGTGTTGAAGATGAGCCACGTGGAAGTGCCGCACGAGCACGTCATGGACAGCATCAAGCTCGCGGCCAAGACCGTATTGCCGGCGTTCCGCTGATCCGAGCGCGCTGCGTTGTTCCGGTGCGGGAGGTGCGTCTCCGAGGCGAGGCGCGCCTCCGCACTGGCGCTGCGAGCGCTCAACCGACGAGGCCGCGGGCTTCGAGCCAGCGGCCGATTTCGAACACGCGCGCGTCCGCATCGCGCGCCCCGACGACTTGCAAGCCGATCGGCAGGCCGTCGACCCGACCGAAGGGCAGCGCCAGCACCGGCACGCCGGCCAGATTGAACGGCAGGGTGAACCGCACGGTTGCGACGCGGTGATCGGTGGTGCCGCGCTCGAGCTCCACGTCCGTGGTCCCGAGCGGCGGCGCCGGCAGCGGGGCGGTCGGTAAAACCCAGCCGTCGAGGTCGCGCAGTGCCGCCTCGACCTCGGCGCGGAGCGCGCGCTGGGCGCGCTGGGCCTCGAGGTATGCTTGCGCCGGCAGCGCCAGCCCTTCGAGCAGCCGCTCGCGCACTGGCGCCGAGAAGAGCTCCGGCTCGCGGGCCAATGCCGCGCGGTGGACGAACGCGGACTCGGCGCCGCGCAGCGGGCCGTATGTCGCGAGCGCGTTTTCCATCGCCGGCGCATCGACGTCGATCAGCTCCACGCGGGCGGCGCCGATCTCAGCGAGCCAGGCGTCGAAGGCGCGCCGCACCGGCGGCCCGAGCCAGCCGTCGATGAAGCGGCGCGGGACGCCGAGGCGCGCCGGCGCGCCAGCATCCACCGGGCGAACATCGAGCCGCGTCGCTGCTAGCACTTCCGTCAGGCAGTGCGCGTCATCGACGGTGCGCGCCAGCGGCCCGGCGTGATCGCAGCTCCACGACAACGGCAGGGCGCCATCGAACGGGATAAGGCCGTAGGTGGGCTTCATGCCCACGACGCCGCAGAGCGCGGCGGGGATCCGGATGGAGCCGCCGGTGTCGCTCCCGAGCGACGCGAGCCCCATGCCGCAGGCTACCGCGACCGCCGAGCCGCTGGATGACCCGCCGGATTGCCGGGTCGGATCGTGCGGGTTGCGGACATCGCCGGTCCAGGCGTTTTCACCGCTCACCCCGCCGGCGATCTCGTGCATGTTGACCTTGGCGATCAGGACGGCGCCGGCTTGCACGAGGCGAGTGACTGCGACGCCTTGCGGGCCGAGGTCGGGAAGGCTCGCGCGGGTGCCCGCCCGCGTGGGCATGCCGTCGACGGCAAACAGGTCCTTGACGGTGAGCGGCAACCCGAACAGCGGCCCGCGTGGCGCGCGCCGCATGGCGGCGTGCAGGTCCGCGTCGCTCGGCAGGTGAGCGATCGCGTTGCGCGTCGCGTGACGCCGGATCGCCTCGAGCGCCTCTTCCAGGAGTTGCGCGGGCGCGATCTCGGCGCGCGCGATCGCGTCGCGCGCGCCGAGCAGGGTACGCAGCATCCGGCGAGGTGCTAAGCCGCTTACGCGCTCTCCTGGAGAGCGCGCCACACCCGGGCGGGCATGAGCGGCGTCTCCATCAGCGAGAGCTTCTTCTCGGGGAACGCATCTTCGATCGCCGCGGCGATCGCGGAGAGCGGGCCGGTGATGCCGGATTCGCCGGCGCCCTTGGTGCCGAGCGGCGTGAACGGGGTCGGCGTCTCCTGATGGTCGAGCTCCATGGTCGGAATCTCGAGCGCCGTCGGTAGGGTGTAATCCATGAACGTCGTGGTCAGGAGCTGCCCGTTCTCGTCGTAGACCATGTCCTCGTAGAGAGCGGCGCCGATGCCCTGCGCGATGCCGCCGTGCAGGTTGGCGTCCACGAGCAACGGGTTGATCACCGTGCCGCAGTCGTGGACGGCGACGTAGCGCAGCAGCTTTACCAGGCCGGTCTCTTGGTCGACCTCTACCACCACGGCGCAGGTCTCGTATGGCCAGGTCGGATACGTGCTGAAGCGCCCCTGCGTTTCGGGCTGATGGTAGACGTTGTCGATCCGGTAGTAGCGCGTCTCCTCGAGGCCCGGCTCGACGTCCATGGCCTCCTTGCCGTGCGCGTTCTGGTAGACCGTGCGCGCGACCTCGGCGAGCGTGATCTTGCGGGCGGGAGCGCCCTTCAGAGAGATCGTGCTCTCTTCCATCTGGAGGTCCCCCGGGGTGACCTCGAGGGCCTTCGCGGCGACGTTGAGCACCTTGTGGCGCAGATCTTCCGCCGCCAGCTTGGCGGCGGAGCCGCCCATCATCAGACTGCGCGAGCTGTAGTTGCCCATGCCGAACGGGCACTTGTCGGTGTCGCCCTGGACGACGCGGATGTCTTGCATGCGGACGCCGAGCGTGTCGGCGACGATCTGCGCGATACCCGTTTCGTTGCCGCTGCCCGGGGAAGTGACGCCGGTGAGCACGGTGACGTGGCCCGACGGCGCGATGCGAATGGTGGTGCCGTCATACCCCTGGAGCAGGGCGGAGTTCGGCAGTGCGCAGCCCTCCGGCGTGAGCGCGAAGCTGAGCCCGAGGCCGATGCGGCGGCCTTCCTGTCGCGCCTTGCTCTGAGTCTTGCGGAACGCCGGCACGTCCACCAGCTCGAGTAGCCGATTCAGCGCGGCCGCGTAGTTGCCGCTGTCGAGGATGGCGCCGGAGACCTGCGAGTACGGAAACTCCTCGGGCGCAATGAAGTTGCGCAACCGCACCTCGGCGCGGTCCACGCCCGTCGCGTCGGCGATGCGATCGAGCACGCGCTCCATCAGATACGAGGAGGCCTCCTTGCCGAAGGCGCGGTAGCCGGTCCACGGGCACTTGTTCGTGACCACCGTCTTCAGCTCGAGCTTGCAATCAGGGACCTTGTAGCCCGTCGGCAGCGAGTACGTCGTGACGAACGACTGCGCCCAGCCGTAGTTGGCGCGGGGCGCGCCGACGTCCGCGATGACGCGCACGTGCAGGCCCGAGATCTTGCCGTCTTTCTTGTAGCCAGCTTCGAACTCCAGAATCGTCTCGCGGCAATGCCCGGCGGCCAGGAAGTGCTCGGTGCGCGACTCGGTCCATCCGACCGGCCGGCAGAGTTTGCGGCTGAAGTAGCTCACCAGGATTTCCTCGGGGGAGAGCGGACCCTTCAGCCCGAATCCGCCGCCGACGTTCGGCTGGATCACGCGCACGTTGCTCTCGGCGAGCCCGAGCTGCTTCGCGAGCAGGGAGCGCACCGTGTGCGGCATCTGCGTCGATGCCCAGAGGGTGAGAAACTCGTCGAACGGATCCCAGCTCGCCGTGAACGCGCGCGGCTCGAGCGGCGCGGGCACGTAGCGGTGTGCCTTCACGCGCCCGCGCAGGACGCCGTCCGCCTGCGCCAGCGCCTTCGAGACGTCGCCGGTGACGAACTCGCGCTCGATCATGACGTTGTTCTTCCACAAGGGCTCGGTCTTGAGCGCGTCTGGCTCGAGCGCAGCGATCGCATCGAGCACGGCCGGCAGCTCTTCCCATTCGACGCTGATCAGATCGACAGCCTGCTGGGCGGTGTAGCGGCTCTCGGCCACCACAGCGGCGACAGCCTCGCCGACGAACCCAACCCGTTCGATGGGCAGGGGATAGGTCTTGCGCGACTGCCCGCCGTAGAAACCGGGGTCGGCCGCGGCCGGGATCGGGCCGAGGCTCTCCAGATCACGGCCAGTCACCACGGCCAGCACACCCGGCAGCGCGGCAGCCGCGCTCGTATCGATCGAGACGATCCGCGCACACGCGTACGGGCTCCGCAACACCGCCATGTACGCCAGGCCTGGCGGCATGACATCGGCGGTGAACTCGCCGTGTCCGGTGGCGAGCTTGCGATTCGTGATACTCGGGATCGACTGACCGATATACGACATTAGAGCTCCTCTCAGCGCACGTCGATGATGTTCTTGATGTCGGCAAAGCGCTTGCGCTTCAGCAGCTGGCCGCGCCCGGGCTGTCCGAGCACCTTGCCGTTCTCGACGATGATTTCACCGCGCGACAGCGTCATCACCGGCCAGCCGGTGACCTCGAATCCCTCGTGCAGCTCCCAGCCCTGCTTCGAGTGCAGGTCCTTGTGGTGGATCGTGACCTTCTTATTCGGATCGAATACCGCGATGTCGGCGTCCGATCCCACGGCGATCGTGCCTTTGCGCGGGTAGAGGCCCATGAGCTTCGCCGGGTTCGCGGAGCTCACCGCGACGAAACGCTGCAGGGACAGGCGGTTCTTGCGGACACCTTCGGAGTACAGCATCGGCATGACGGTCTCGAGGTTCGCCATGCCGGGAATCAGCTCATCGACCTTCTGGTATTTCTTTTTCTGCTTCATCGTCCAGCCGACGTGGTCGGTCGCGACGGTCTGCAGCACGCTGTGGTCGAGGGCCTGCCAGAGCACTTCCATCTGGTCGGCGTGGCGCAGCGGCGGCCAGCCGACGTAGCGCTCGGGGTCGATCTTCTCTTCGAAGCGGTCGCGGGAGAGGTGCAGGTAGATCGGGCGCGTCTCACCGTACACCGACTGACCGCGGGCGCGCGCTTCGTTGATCTCGTCGAGGCTCTCCTGACAGGAGAGGTGCACCATATAGATCGGCGTATCGGTCATGCGCGCCAGCTGAATCGCGCGCTGGGCCGCGATCCCCTCCGACTCGCGCGGGCGCGAATCCGGGTAGTGGCGGATATCCGAATGACCGGCCGCCTCGAGCTGCTGCGTATGGAAGCTGATGCAGGTCTGGTCTTCGCAATGGATGTTGATGAGCGCGCCCAGCTTTCCCGCCTGGGCCATGGCCTTGGCGTACTGGGTGGAGTACTCGTCGAACCCGGCGAGGCCGGTCATGAAGATCTTGAAGCTCGTGTGCCCCTCGGCCACGACGTCGGGCATCTCGGCGATGATCTTGTCGCTCGGCTTCATGAGCGTCGGGTGCAGGCCGTAATCGATGATCGTCTTCGGCTTGGCCCGCGCCTCCCACTGCTGCAGGCACTCGATGATGGACTGGTCGGGGTGCGTGAGGGCGTAATCGACCACCGTGGTGATGCCGCCGCACGCCGCCTGCGCGGAGGAGGAGTACCAGTCATCCGCGGTCTCTTCGCCCAGGAGCACGGTCTCGCAGTGGGTGTGTACGTCCACGCCGCCCGGCACCAGCAGCTTGCCCGTGCAATCGACTTCGCGTTTCGCCGGTCCGGGGATGTTCTTGCCGATTTGCTTCACCACGCCGCCCTCGATGCCCACGTCGGCCTCGTAGACGTCGTTGGCGGTCACCACCGTACCGTTGCGTAGGATCACGTCCATCTTTCGTCTCCCGTCCAGGCGGAATGTTGTCCGGCCGGGGCCACCCCTCGCGCAACGCTAGGGGGGCGCGCGATCGAAGGCAACCCAGCTGGTGTGACGGCTCGCGAGCTTCCGCGCATTCTCGCGACCGGTTCGATCAAGGGACCAATGGAGCAGGGGCTAAGGAATGCGAAGTGCAGCGCCACCGGCGGTGATCTCTATCGCGAGGCGCCAGAATACGTCAACGCTGACGGCCCCGGCGTCCTGCCATCGGGCTCGAGAACGCTGCGCGCTCGGTGCGCACCCGTGTCGAGTCGCTCGCGAAGGAGCGGATGCTCGTGCATCTGCGCCGTCGGCGTGCCTCCATCATTGAGAGAGTGCGCCGCAAGAAAGTGATGCCGCGAGCGTTAGAAGCCGATCGCGCAACCGTCCTTGCGCGGTCGGCAGCGCCCCAGTACGCGCCGGTGTCGGGATCGATGACGATGGCCTGCGCGCCGCCGAAGCTGCTGTAGGGCACCGCGGCGGCTTCGTCGGCGACGTCGTGGCCGCGCCGGGCCAATGCGGCACCCACGGATGCCTCGAGAGGGGCTTCCAACGCCACGCGGTGTCCGCCGAGGAAATTGAAGCGCGGGCGTTCGATCGCTTCCTGGATGTTGCAGTCGGCATCCGCGAGATGCGTCACCAGCTGCACATGGCCTTGCGCCTGCATGTCGCGGCCGACCACGCCGAAGGATACGAGCGGGTGCCCCCCCGCGCAGCAGCGGCGGAAAAGCTCACGGCGAGGCCGACCCAGCGTCCGGGCCGCGCGCGCCGGCGATATGACGCCTCAGCGCCCCGAGGGCGTCGAGATCAGCGGCTGTTGCCGCGCTCGCGGTGCTCGCGTTCCGCACCGACAACTCGGTGAAGGTGCCGATGTACCGCTCGAACGGGCATCGGCCGATGGTGAACGGGGACGTGTTCGGCGCGATGATCCATTGGCCGTTGGACTGAAGCTCCATGGTGCCGCCCATCGGCGTGTACGTCTGGAACGCGTCGGTCGACCAGCCGAACAGCGTCGCCCGCCGCGCGGCGGTGGGCCGCGCGCCGATGTAGAGCGTCGGCGTGATGTCCTCCATAATGCCGACCACCAGCTCCCCGTCGCTGACCCACCTGCCGAACAGGTCCGGGAGTCCGCAGGTGAGATTGAACGGACCCTCGTACCCGCAGAGCGCGGCTCGCGGCCCGAGCTGATCCGTAAACACGTGCGGGCACACGAACGGCGTAGGCGTGACCGTTCGCGTGCGCGTCGGCCTCCGGGTGGAGGTGGCGGTGCGCGTGGGTGTCGCAGAGCGCGTCGGTGTGGAGCTGACGGTATGCGTGGCCGTCAGGGTGGCGGTAGCGGTCGAGGTCGGCGGCGGCGAGGATGTGGCGGTCGGCGTCTCGCTGCGCGTGCGGGTGGGTGGGCTCGTCGGGCGTGGCCCGCACCCGAGCAGCGCGTTGCTCACGGCGGCGATGAGCTCGTTCACCTCGACTCGCTCGTTCCCGTTCTGGTCCATGGTGCGACAGGCCGATACGCCGGACACGCCGAGCGCGATGTTCACGCCGGTGACGAGCTCGTTCACGCTCACGATCGCGTCTGCGTTGCAGTTGCCGGCGCAGGCGGCGAGCGTGGGATTCGGTGTCGCCGTGGCGGTCTCGCCGGACGGCGCTGGAGTGAACGAGGCCGTGGCCGGCGGCGCAGTGGGCGGGTCCAGCTCCAAGAAGCCGCTGGCCAGCTGCGGCGCGGCGGTGGGCGCGGACGAGGCGTTAGCGAGAGCGCCCGGCGCCGAGCCGAGAAGGAGGATACTGGCGATCGTGGCCAGGCACCCGAAGCGGACGATCATCGCGGGGCTTACGGAGCTACCGAGCGGCGCGAGAAGATGCAATTGCGCGCGATTGCGGATGCGGCGCGCGTGGCGCGGCAACGTGCTTGCGCCCCTCCGCCCGTCCCGTTAGTGGCAGCGCGTGTCCCGGGCTGCCCGCTCTGATGCCGAACCCATCGCGGCCGTCGCAGAGGCGGACGCTCCGCCGCACATCGCGGCCCTGTACGCCGACATCGGCGCGCTCGCCGGGGTGCCGATGGTGAATCTGATCTTCCGGCACCTGGCGGCCTCGCCGGGCGCACTGGAATGGACCTGGGGCACGCTGCGGCCGCTCTACGCCGCCGGTGTCGCGCAAGGCGCAGCGGAACGGGTGCTCGGCGCGCTCGTCCTGCCGGCGCTCCCGCGCCTGCCGCTGCTGGCGCTCACGGCCGTCGGCGTCGACACCGCCGCCGCGCGGGGGCTCGCCCGCGTGCTCGACAGCTACACGCGCGCGAACGCGATCAACCTGGTCGCGCTCACGGCACTTCGGTTGGGGTTCCGGCCGCAGAGGCCGGCAGAGCCAGCCGCCGTGGGTTTCGCAGCGCGCAGCTTGCCGCCGGCCTCGCGCGCGCCACTGCCGCGATTGCTGGATCGCAGTGAGGTGAGTCCGCAGACCTGGGCGCTGATCCGGTACCTGAATGCGTTCGGCGAGGTCGGCGACGGCATGGTGGTGGCGTCGATGTACCGCCATCTCGCGCACTGGCCCGGCTTTCTCGCGCTCGCCGCCGGCGCTTTGGTCGCCGCATCGGGCGGCGAGCTCGGCGCCAGCATCGCGCAGGCGCGTGAGGCGGCGGAATCGCAAGCGCGCGCGATGCTCCCGCTCTTGTCCAACGATCCGCCGCCCGACGCGGAGCTGTTCCATGCAGTGCTCGGAGCCGTGGATGCGTTCACGGCCAACACGATCGTGAAGATGGTGCCGATCGGAGCGCTCCTCCGCCGCATGTTGCCGGCGGTTCAGGAGCCGGCGCGCTAGCGCCGAGCGGATGGCGACGCGGGCTGCAACCGTGAACGTTCGCGCCGGCGACAGGCAGCACTCGCGGGTCGGTAGCGGCGGGACGGATCGGCCAGGAGCGCGAGGTCGATGACCAGACGCGTCGCCATCATCGGCGCTGGGGTCGTCGGCATGGCCAGCGCATCCTATCTGCGCCGCGAGGGCCATGACGTCGCGGTGGTCGACATGCGCCCGCCCGGCGAATACTGCTCGGCCGGCAACTCGAGCATCCTCAGCCCCGCCTCGTGCGTGCCATTTGGACTGCCGGGCACGCTGCGGAAGGTGCCGAAATGGCTGCTCGACCCACTGGGCCCGCTCGCGATCCGGCCGCGGTACTTCCCGCGCGCGTTGCCGTGGCTGTTGCGCTTCCAAGCCGCGTCACGGCTGCGGCGCGTGCACCAGATCGCGCCGGCGCTGCGCGCGTTGCTGAAGCAGACCTTCGAGGCCTGGGAGCCGCTCGCCCGCTGGGCGGGCGCCGAAGATCTGTTCCGGCGCACCGGCTATCTGGTGGTGTACGAGAGCGAGCAGGGCTTTCGCGCCGATGCGCTCGGTTGGGCGATCCGCCGCGAGCAAGGGGTGATCTGCGAGGACCTCGACACCGCCGGCGTGCGCGCGCTGGAGCCGGCGCTGCGCGACATCTTTCCGCGCGGTGTCTTCCTGCCGGAGCAGGGCTTCGTGGCCGATCCCTTACGCCTCACGCGCGTCCTTGCGGCGCAATTCGAGCGTGACGGTGGCGTGCTCCTGCGCCGCCGCGTGCTCGACCTCGAGATCGGGGATGGCCGCGTGCGTGCGCTGGTGACCGACGCCGAGCGAATTCCGGTCGAGACGCTGGTGGTGTGTGCCGGCGTGCACTCCAGTGAATTCAGCGCGAAGCTGGGGAGCCGCGTGCCGCTCGAGTCGCAGCGCGGCTACAATGTGACCTATGCGAGCCCGAGCGTGGCGCTGCGGCGGCCGGTGATGTCGGGCGACCGCAAGTTCTTCGTCACGCCCCTGGAGAGCGGATTGCGCGTAGGTGGCACGGTGGAATTCGCCGGACTGCACGCACCGCCGAACTATCGGCGCGCGGACGCGCTGCGGCGGCATGCGGAGCGCATGATCCCCAATCTGTCGGGCAGCCCGATCACGCAATGGATGGGGCACCGCCCGGCGATGCCTGATTCCCTACCCGTGATCGGGCCGTCGCCGCGGTTCCCCAACGTGTACTACGCGTTCGGACACGGCCACGTCGGTTTGATCGCGAGCGCACCGACCGGGCGGATCATTGCGGACCTGATCGGCGGTCGTCGGCCGTCCATCGACCTCGCACCCTACCGGGTCGATCGGTTCTACAGTCTGCGGGGATTGCGTCGCGCTGAGCGCCAACGTGAGAGCCCGTGAGGGCCGCGCGGGTCGGACCTCGACTAGTCGGCCGATGCCGTATCGAGCGCACGAGTAACGTTGGGCGGCCGCGTGATATCGACCGGCACGCCGCGGCGCGCGATCACCGCGAAGCGCAGCAGATCGGCGTCGATGCGGTCGGAGATGCGCTGCGCTTTCGCCAGTCGAAAAGCCTCCTTTTCCAGGCTGCGGTAGCGCCGATACGGATCGGAGTGCACCTCGACGTAGATGCGGCCATTCTGCTCGCCGAACTTGATCGGTTCGTACACGAACTGGCCGCGCATCTTCGGCTGCACGAGCTCGTACAGGTCGTCGATGTCTTCCGGGTAGAGCCGAATGCAGCCGTGCGTCGTCTGCCGGCCGATCGCCCACGGCGTGTCCGTGCCGTGAATCGAGTAGAGGCCGCGCGACAATCGGATGCGGTATTCGCCCATCGGATTGTCCGGGCCGGGTGGGACGACGCGCTTGGGCCGTTCGGAGTGCGGGATGGAATCCGGCACGTACCAGGTCGGGTTCTTGTCTTTGGAGCTAATGGTGAACGCGCCGCCGGGCGTCGGAGTGTGGTTCTCGCCGATCGCCACCGCCCACGTGCGCAGCAGCACCAGCTCGCCCGGTTTCGCGTTCTGCGGGAACATGTACAGGCGCATCTCGGGCACATTGATGACGAGTCCGCGCCCGCTCGAGCGCGGCAGGATCCATTGCGTCGGGACCTCCACTTCTTGGCCGACGGGCGGAATCCACTCGTCGTATTCGCGATTGGCATCCTTGACTTCGTTGAAGCCGAGCCCGGCGTTGCGGCCGACGTCGAGCAGGGTGTCCTTGGGCGCGATGCGGTAGCGCTGCATGTGGCCGATGACGGGCGGCAACTCGTGCTTCGTCGGCACGCGGATCTCCACCGCCGTGATCTTCGTCAGCGGCGCGAGCTCGGGTTCGGCCGGTTGCTGCTGCTGAAAGAGGCCGCACCCCCCGAGCGCGAGCGACAGGGTCAGGCCCAAAATGACTCGACGCACGCGCTCGAGTGTATGTGCGCGTCCGAGAATGGAAAGAGGGTGAGCAAAAAATTGGTAGCGCCGGCCTTCGCTGCACGCCGCGGCCGAGCTCCACGTCATGTGGAGGATGACGTGTCTGGACGCTCCATAGCGTGCGGTTCAGCAGCGCTGGGTTCGCTGCGAGCGGTCGCCGTGATCGCTAGCGCTTCGCCTCGGCGGCGCGGATCAGCGCGAGGAGCCGCGGCGGTGTCACTGGCAGGGTGGTGACGGTGACGGGCAAATCGCTGAGCGCGTCGTCGATGGCATTCGCGATGGCCGCGCAACCCGGAATGGTCCCGGACTCGCCCATGCCCTTGATGCCGCCGGGAATGTGCGGCGACGGCGTCTCCATATGCAGATGCGTGAAGCGCGGGATCTCAGAGGCGGTGGGCATCAGGTAGTCCATGAACGTCGTCGCGAGCGGTTGTCCGACATCGTCGTAGACGAGCTCCTCGTACAGCGCGCCGGCGATCGCTTGGGCGGCGCCGCCGTGCAACTGCCCGTCGACGATGGTCGGATTGATCACCGTGCCGCAATCATGCGCCGTGAGGTAGTCGAGCAGCGTGACGACGCCGGTCTCCCGGTCGACCTCGGCCATCACCGCCGTGTAGCCATACGTGATGGCGAAGGCCTCGGTATCGAAGACGCAGGCCTCTTCGAGCGTCGGCGGCATGTCGGCCGGGAGCTTGCCGCTCAATCGCCGATAGGCGGCATCCCCGACGTCCGCCATGGTCACGTACCGGTCGGGCACGCCGGCCACCGCGATCCGACCGTCCTCGATCGTCAGATCCTCTGACGCGACCTCTAGGAGGTGCGCCGCGATGCGCAGCACCTGCTCGCGCAGCTTCTGGCTCGCGCCGATCACTGCCGCGCCCCCCAGCGACGCCCCGCGGCTCGCGGCCGTGCCGTATCCGGTGACCGGACAGCTGGCCGTGTCGCCGGCGACGACGGTCACGTCTTCGAAGCGCACGCCCAGCGTCTCCGCCGCCAGCTGCGCCAGTGCCGTCTCGATGCCCTGACCGATGCTGATCTGCCCGGTGAACACGGTGATGCGCCCGCTCGAGTCGATCCGCACGACCTCTTTGTCGAAGCCGGAATGTTCGAACCCGGCGTCGTTCAGCAGTCGGGTCGGTCCGAAAGCGGTGACCTCGATGTGGAACGAGAACCCGACGCCCACCGAGCGCCCGGCCCGGCGCGCCTCGGCCTGACGGCTCCACCAGCCGTGCTCCTTCAGGCCCTGCAGGCAGAGATCGACGCAGTCCGCGTAACGGCCGCTGTCGTACGTCCACACCACGCCGGTGTTGAAGGGAAACTCCTCCGGCCCGGGCATGTTCTTGCGCCGGATTTCGTTCCGATCCATGCCGAGCTCGCGCGCCACCAGCTCTACGAGGCGCTCGTGGACGAAGTTCGCCTCCGGCTG
>JBFXHX010000016.1:0-93435 GCA_050176585.1 Binatia bacterium | reverse complement strand
ACGCCATCCAGTGCGGCACGGGCTGGTGCCCGCTCGAGCGCTGAGCCGGCGCACAGGGCATGCAGCGCCGCGTGCGCGGCACCGCGCAACTCGTCTCAAGACGCCCGCCCATGCGCGCGCGCTGGCCCTCGAGGTCTGCGCGTCCGACAGCGCCGATGCGGTGCAGCTACAGATATGGGATCGCTGGTACGGCCGCCTGCAGCTCGAACACGTATACATCGAAGCGCGCATCCTGCTGGAGCGCGGCCATAGGCAGCGCGTGGTCGCGCGAGAGGGTGCCAGCCTCGCGGTAGGTCTGGCGCACCGGCACCACGCCGCGGCGCGCCTCTTCGATGCGGTCGCGTCGATTGTGGCGAGGCGCTGGTTCATGGTCGACAAGCGCTCGTCGGGGTTGCTCGAGAACGAAGACGCGAGGCGGTCGGGATCATGCGCCGACATCGCGCGGCTGAGAATCAGCGGGCGATCATCGGGCCCGAAGAGCAGGACACCTTGCGAGGGCCGGCATTGCCGGCGGGAGAGCGCTCGAGGGCGAGGCGGTTGATCTGCGAGCCCCGCCGGCCGGCCGGTTGGGCGGGCGACGGCGTTACAGGCCGAACTTCCGCGCGAGGGCGGCTAGCCCCAGGATCATCTCCGGGTCGGCGTCCTCCATGTCCTCCAGGTCGAGCGTCTCCAAGTCTATCTCGTCCTGCAAAGAGCTCATGGAGCTTGCGGGCGCCTCGGGTGAAGGATTCGGGCCCCTCGATGGCTCCGCGCTGGTTCCCGAAGAATCCTTCTTGTCCGTCCGGCGGAGAATCTCCAGGCCCTCCAGCACGATGGCCTCGAAGGCTGGTGAGTAATTCTTTTCGGACAGCGGGGAGGGCATCCGCGACAATACGTTGGAGCTCTTCGGCTTGGGAGACTCGTCGTGCAGCATGGCTGAACAAGTCTGCCACCCGACCCTGGCGGTTCGCAAGCCGCAGGTGAACGAGCACCGAGCAAAACGGCGGAGAGCGCGTTGCAGTATTTCGGCAATGAGTTCACAGTGGCCCGGCGCTGCCGGGCTCGATAGTGAAATCGAACGCGTCGTCGGTCGCGGACCGCACGGCGACCTGGAAAATGACCCTGACCAAAATCCTCGGCGATCCGGAGATCCCGTGCGAGGTGGCGTACAAGACGCCTGCCGCTCCAGCCAGCGCGACGCGACCGTGAGCATCTCTCCGGCCCAATGGCGACAGCGTGCAGTCGCGCTCCAAACCGATACCTGCGCGCTCTACCTGGCGGCGCGCGATCCGCGCGTCGCCTGGTACGCCAAGGCGGTCACCGGGCTGACCGTGGCGTACGCGCTCAGCCCGGTCGACCTCATTCCAGACTTCGTCCCGGTGCTCGGCTACCTCGACGACCTCGTGCTGGTGCCCCTCGGACTGGCGCTGGCGATCCGCTGCATCCCGGCGGACCTGCTAGCCGAACACCGGGCTGAGGCCGCGCGGCGCTTTTCCGCCGCCGGTCCCCGGAGCCGCGCTGGGGCGGTGCTGGTCGGCGGCATTTGGCTGCTCACCGCGCTCTGGGCGGGGTGGATGTTCTGGCCTTGGCTCACGCGCTAGGACCGCAGATCAGCAGAACGCCTATGCGGACGATTATGCTCCTCTGCCCGGTGCGGCCAGGCTGGCCGGCGCGAGCGCACGAGCGCGAGAGGACGACAGCCTCGCCACGGCCGCGCGCCGCATGAACGGCTCATTCAAATTCCGCGTGCTGGCCCCGGCCTGGCTGCGCTTCGGACAAGCCAAGGCGCAGCGGCGACTCACGCGTCCGCCCATTCTGATCGGCGGCTGCGCGCGCTCAGGGACCACGCTGCTCGCCGCCATCCTCTCGGCGCATCCGCACATCTGGGTCGTGCCCCGGGAGACGTGGACCTTTACGAGCTGGCGGCGCGATCCGTTCGGGCGCGAGCGGCCAAAGCGGATCGACCGCCTGTACCGCGAGATCCTCCTCCATCGCATTCCCCGCCTGGCGCATCGCTGGTGCGAAAAGTCGCCGCCGAACATCGCGCACATCCCCGAGATCCTGCACTTCTTCAACGACGAAGTGCGCGTGATCCATATCGTGCGCGACGCCCGCGACGTCTGCCTCTCCGTGCATCCGACCAGGCCGGGGGCCTACTGGGTGCCGCCGCGGCGCTGGGTGAACCACGTCGGCCCGGCACTCGCGTATCGGCACCACGCCCGCGTGCACACGCTCAGATACGAGGATCTGGTGATGGACAACGCGGCCGCGCTGCGCGGACTGATGGCGTTTCTGGACGAGCCGCTTTCACCGGAAGTGCTCGACTGGTACACGCATGCCCGCAAACGCCGGGACCGCGCGCTCAACGGGCCGCTCCAGCAGCTGTACACGGGCTCGCTCGGCAAGTGGAAAGACCCGCGGCACGCCGAGCGGGTCGAGGAGATCGTCAGCTTTCCCGGTGTTCGCGAGCTGCTCGACCAGCTCGGATATGAGTAGACGACGGGTTAGGCGGCCCTCTCCGACGCAGCCGAGGTTGTCCGCGTTGACGATCAGCGTGGCCGAGGGATAGCGCTCGCGCCCGGTGGCGCCGGTCCCGTCCGCCGAGGCGTTGTCGACCACGACGACTTCGTAATTCGCGTACTCGACGTCAGCGAAGCTCTCCAGGCAGGTCACCACGTCATCGACCCGGTTCCAGGTCAGAATGATGACCGTCCCCTTCGGTGGCGCGCCGGCCGCCCGTCCGTCATACGGCGACGCCCTTCCGCGCCGCCGCGGCGCTCGCCTCGCCCTGAACGTGGTCGATATACGCGGCAATGACGGCCTGCGGCGCGCCGCGGGCGCCGATGCGTCCGCGGTCGAGCCACACCGCCATGTCGCAGAGGCGCTGCACCTGGCCGAGGTCGTGCGTGACCAGGGCGATGGTCTTCCGGTGCCGTTTGAGGTTGTCGAACACCTGCAGGCACTTCTGCTGGAAGTCGAAGTCGCCGACGGCGAGGATCTCGTCGAGCAGCAGGATGTCGCTCTCGGCCTGCAGCGCGGTGGCGAAGCCGAGGCGCGCGCGCATGCCGGTGGACAGGTTCTTCAGCTTGGCGTCGCGAAAACGCGTCAGGTCGGCGAACTCGATGGCGCTGTCGACCCGGCGCGCGGCCTGCCGGCGCGGATACCCGAGCACGGCCGCGTACAGCTCGACGTTTTCGCGCACCGTCAGCTCCGGACTGAAGCCGAGGCCCAACTCGAGCAGCGCGGACATCGAGCCGTCGACGGAGACTTCGCCGCAGTCCGGCTCGAGCAGACCCGACACGATCTTCAGCAGCGTCGATTTGCCGGAGCCGTTGCCGCCGATCACGCCGACGAACGTCCCCGCTTCGATGGTCAGATCGATCCCGCAGAGCGCTTCGAATCTCTCGTACGTCACCCGGCGAAACCCGCTCAGCACGCGCTCGGTGATCGTCGTGTGCACCTCGTGAGGAATCCGGAATGCCTTGTGCACGTCGTGCAGCTCGATCGCGGCCATGCGAAAACCTAGCGCGGCGACTGGCCGGCGCGCCACGCGAAAACAGCGGCGAGCGCGGCGCGGCACTGCGGAAGCGGGAACCCGGCACGCACGGCGATCACAGATGCTCCACGAGCCGGTTTTGCATGCGGCGAAACGCCCAGAAGCCGAAGGCGCATAGACACATGGCCATCGCGGTCGTGATTACCAGCCCCCGCGCGCCCGGCCACAACCCGTAGATCAGCGCCCGCCGGCTGTCGCCGATGATGCGCGCGACGGGATTCACCCACACGATCCAGCGCCACCGCTCGGGCACCATCAGATCGAGATAGATGATGGGCGTGAGCCAGAAACCGACCTGCAGGATGATGTTCCATAGATAGCCGACATCCCGATAGCGCACGTAGAGTGGCGCCAGCAGCAGCGCGGCGCCGAGCGTCAGCAGCACGAGATCGATCAGCAGGAGCGGAAAGCAGATGGCCGTGACGGTGATCGGCGTGCCGGTCGCGATCAGCAGCGCCGCGAGGACGACGAGGTTGATCGTGAAGGTGAGCGCGGCGCTCAACAGGGCCGCGTACACCATGACCTCCCGCGGCAGAACGACCTTGGTCAGCAACTCCGCGCGCGCGAGCAGGGCGCCCGCGCCATTTGCGGTTCCCTCAGAAAAGAAATTCCACAGCGCGACGCCCAGCAGGAGGAAACCCGGGTAGTTGGGCACGTCGAGCCGCATGAAGAGCGCGAATACGACGTAGTAGATGATGAAAAACAGCAGCGGGTTCAGCACCGACCAGGCATAGCCGAGGAGCGAGTGCGTGTAGCGGATCTTGAAGTCCTTGAGCGCGAATTGCAGCACCAGCCATGCGTAGCTGGCGCGCCGCCGCCCCCAGCGGCTCGGTGCCCCCAACGGGCGCCGCGTCGGAGCCGTCCCGGTGGCGGCCTGACCCTGTGCCCCCCGCATGGGGCAGATTCGTAGCGCGCGGCGCCGGACAACTAAAGCGCGCGCACAGAAAACACTTCTTCTGTCGCCCCTAGACCAGTGCGCACGCACGCAGACAGCCGCGTGCGCGTCCCGCGCAACCTCCGCTGTAGCCGCCGCGCCTGCGGCGGCTACACCCGACGAAGGCGCGCGCTCCGCGCCCCGGCCGGCACAGGGCCGCGGCGGCTACGCCGGAGGTAGAGAGCCCAGCCCCGGGTAGAGCTCGGCGCGACGTGCAGGATACGCCCGTGAAATGGGGCTAGGGGTTAGGGGAGAGGTTAGGCTCGGACACCGCTGTTACGGTGCTGGTCCCCTTCGGCTTGCAGCGCGCGGATTCTCCGTAACAGCCCAACATGAAAACAGCCAATAGCGTCTGATCCTCCGCCCTAACGCTCAACCCCGTAACCGCTGAAAACCCGCGGGCCCCGTTTGGCTCTGCGCGCGCCAGAATTCGACCAGGAATTCCACCGGGCCGCGCGGCGAGACGGCGTGCTCGACCTCCGGGGGCACGATCCCCGGCGAGCCGGGCACCAGGACCTGGATGCTGTCGAAGGGAGTGGACAGTCGGTACTCGAGCTGGCCGCGCTGGACGTGAATGAGCGCCCACACCCCGGCGCGAGTCGTGTGGTGTTGGCGGAGGGCCGCCGGCATGGTCTCGCCCGTGAACGCGGCTGTTCGGCGATACGGCGCGTGGTTGTCCGGCATCTCGAGGCGGTCGCAGCGCGGGCAGTCGAGCACCGCGCCCATACGCGCGGCCCGCCCCTCAGCCGTCAGCACCCACGGTCGCGTGGTGAAGGGCGGGTCGTGTCGCACGTGCTGACCGTGGCCGCACGCGAGCTCCGCGACCCAATGTCCCTCCCTGTCCGTGTGGAAACCGATGATCGGACGATCCACGCATGCCCTCCCGTTTGCCCGGCCGATGCGCCGCGGTTGCCATCGCATCCGCCGTCGACGTTCAATAGAGCCCCGGTGCGCTCGCCTCGACCTTGCCGCGAAAGGAGCGGTACACGAACGCGAAACACCCCGCGGCCAATGCGATGCCCGACAGCCACCATACCAGTCCCACGCTCAGGCTGTATTCACCAGTCTTCGTATAGTGAACGGTCAACCCGTACGCGGGGCCGGTCGAGGCGAACAGCAGATACGGGTACATCGCGAACGCCGCGCCCGCGACCAGGCCCATGATGAAGACGCTGGATGCCGCAAACGCGCCGAAGTCGCGGCCGCGAGCGGTACAGATACGCATCGCGACTACTGCGCTGGCCACCGCCACCGCCGTCAGCCATCCCCACGGCCGCGAGCGCAGCTTGTCCAACACTTCCGGTCGCAGCGAGATGGTGGCGAAGAGGCTCGCGACCGCCAGCGCGGCCACCGGATACCAACCCCCTCTAGCGATCTCGCGCGTGCGGCGGTTGATCGCGCCTTCGGTCCTCAGCGCGACGTAGTGCGCGCCGTGCACCGTCAGGATGGCAAATGACAGCGCGCCGAGGAGGAGCGTGTACCAGTCGAGAATCCCCGGGCTGGCGCTGACGCCGAAATCCGTCCACAGCGGCTCGAAGAAATAGCCGTCGGCGCCGAGCGGCACCCCGCGGAGCACGTTGCCGATCGCCACGCCGTAGAAGAAAGCCAGCAGCGCGCTCGGGCTGGAAAACGCGAAGTCGAAGAACGACCACCAGAGCGGATGCTGGACCTGGGATCGCAAGCCGACACTGACCCCGCGCACGATGAGCAGCCAGAGCACCATCATCAGCCCGAGATAAAACCCGCTGAAGCTCGCGGCGTAGAGGCGCGGGAACGCGAAGTACAGCGCGCCGGCGGCAATGAGCCAGACTTCGTTCGCATCCCACACCGGCTCGATGGCACTCAACGCGACGGCGCGCTCGCCATGCGTGCGGGCGACGTACCGGTAGATGATCCCCGCGCCCAGATCGAAGCCGTCGAGCACGACATACGCGGTGAGCATCGCCGCGACGAGCGCGAACCACACGGCTTCCATGCACCGCCCGCTCAGCCCGCCGCTGCGGGAGCGGCGCCGCCCGGACCGCTTTGGATCTGGTGCCAGATCAGCAGCACGAACAGCACCGACAGGTGTAGCCGCGGCACCTGACCACACGGCGCGGAGCGCCGCACGAGGTGGCCAGTCGATGTCCTCGCGGTGCGGACGCCGGGCGGTGCCGCGCCCCTCCCCCGGCATCGCTGCGCGATGCCGTGCGGCCACAGGTGCCGGCTACATTAGCTGGGGAGCTCATCGCAGCGCGAGGTCGACGTAGCTCCAGATGTCCAGGCCGACCAGCAATACCTGTGGACTGCCTTCGAGGCGGCCGTACATCGCCGTGCCGGTCGGGTTGTACCCGCCGAGCTGCAGCACGGACTGCGCCCCGCCCCGGATCGACAGCGTGATGCGCGCGCGCGGCGGGTCCAAACCGTAGTCCGCCGCGGTTCCGCCGCCGGCACTGACCTGTTCGATGCGCGAGTGGAGCACGGCCTCGAGCAGGCGGTCGATGAGGCCGTCGCTGACCTTTCCCCCCGCGGGTTCGAGCAGCTCCCAGCCGCGACCGCGCCGCACCGCGCGCACGCGGTGCTCGCCGGCCTCGATCGTCACCGCTTCCACCACTGGGCCATGCGTTTCCCCCTGCGGTGGCAGAGTCTCCACCTGCGGACTCGGAGCCGCCGGCGGCGGCACCGGCGTGGTGATCCACAGTGCGGAGACGAGCACCGCGGCGAGGGCGACGTAAGCAAGGGCGTGGCGCCGAGACATCCGCGTCACCCGGTGCGCCGCCGCCACGCGACCACCGCCACTCCCAGCGCCAGCACGAGTGCCGGCTGGAGCACGGCGGCGAACCAGAGGATCGACTCGCCTTCCTGCTCGGAGAGGAATAGCTGGTTCACGCCGACGATCTTGCGCGGCGGCCGACGGCCGACCAAGCGATCCTCGCCGGCGAGCCAGTGGACCGCGTTGAGGAACAGCTCGCGGTTGCCCAGGTAGTCCAGGAACGCATTGGCGGCGAAGTCCGCGTCGCCGATCACGAGCAGGCGCCCGGGCTCTCCGTCGCGGCGCGGAATCGTCACGCTGGCAGCGACGCTCACCGGGCCGGCCGTATCCCGCCCGTCGACGAACTCGCCCTCGCCGCGCTCGAGCACCGTCCGATCGGGTGTGCGCCAACTGCCCGCGCCCGTGGTGAGCACGTCCGACGCTTCCTGGGCCGCGCCGCCTGGGGCGCTGCGCACCGGGCGCACGCCGGACAGCACGGGGGGATCGTGCAACGCCGCACTCACCGGATGCCGGTGGTCGGCGCCGGTCACCGACATCGTCAGGTGATCACCGGCGAACAGCCGCCGCCCGGGATCCAGCACGATGTCGTCGCTCACCACGATCCCGTAGCGCTGCAACAGCGCGCCGAGGCTCGGGGCGTCGTCTGGATCGAGCAACGCGAGCACGCGCCCGCCGCCCCGCAGATATGCGTCGAGGTGGGCCAGGGCGCTGGGCGGAAAATCGCGGCGCGGGCTGGCGATGATCAGCACGCGCGCATCGCCGGGCACCGGGGTGTCGCGGCCGAGCGCCACCTCGTCGATCTCGTAGATGTCGGTGAGCAGCGCGACCGCGGCATTGAAGAAGCCGTTCTGCGCATCGCGATCCTCGATGCCGCGCTCGCCGTTTCCGGTCGAGAAGTACAGCCGGCGGCGGCCGGGGTGCGTCACCTGCACGAGCGCGGTCAGAAAGGCGCGTTCGTCCGCGTGAGCGAATGAGCTGAACCGCCCGTCGGACTGGACGACGATCGCGCCATACGCGTCGATGCCGTAGCGCCGCGCCAGCGCCGGGCTGCGGTTGAGGTCGACCATCCGATACTGCACGAGCGGCTGTTCGGCATGGACGCGGCGCAGCAGCGCGTCGATGGCGCGGTTTCGCGGGTCATCCGCGCGGACGAAGGCGGTAACCGCGACCGGCCGCTCGACCCCGGCGAGCAGCGCGCGGGCGGTGTCGGACAGCACCTCCGCCTGCTCGGGCGTGAGATCGACGCGCCAGCCGGTGCGCTCCACGAGCTGCTGGGCGGCGGCGAGGGCCACCGCACACGCGAGCGTGCCGACCGCGGTGGCGGCTGCGCGCCCCGCCCCCATCACGATCGCCGCCCGCGCCAGTGGCGCGCTTCGAGGACCCGCAAGGTCAGGAATGCGAAAAAGGCGGAGACGGCGAGGAAATAGGCGACGTCGCCGGCGTCGATCACACCGCGCGCGAAGCTCTCGAAACGGTCGAACAGCGCCAGATGCGCCCCGAGGCGGAGCGGCAGCGGCGTCGTCGCGGCTTCATTCCAGCTCAACGCCCAGAAGAACAGCAGCAATCCCAGCGTGCCAACCGCCGCGACCACCTGGCTGTCGGTGAGCGAGGACACGAAGACGCCACACGCCGTGCAGCTCAGGGCCAGCAGCAGCAGGCCGAGATAGCTGCCCGCCAACGGCGCCCACGGGAGGGGATGCTGAGCGGCGAGGAAGAGCGGAAACGCGAGGGTGCCAGCCAGCAGGAGCGAGACGACCATCGCACACGCGGCGAGCTTCGCGCCGACGACGACACCGTCGCGCAGCGGCGTGGTCAGGAGGAACTCGATCGTGCCGAGCCGCCGCTCCTCCGCAAACAGCCGCATGGTGAGCAGGGGCACCACGAGTAGCAGCACCATCGACACCGAGTACGGCGCGCCGGCGAGGAACGACACCCAGAAGTTGCCCAGGATGTTCAGGCCGAACCCGTACTGCACGAAATAGATGAGCTGGGTGTAGAAGAAGAACCCGGTCAGCGCGTAGAAGACCGCGCCGACCACGTACAGCAGCGGCGTGGTGAAGTAGGCGCGGAGCTCTTTCCGCAGCAGGGCGAGAAACGTCATGCGCCGGCGCTGTCTGCGCGCCGCTCGCCGCCCGCGGTGAGCCGCACGAACAGCTCCTCGAGGCTGAGCGCGAGCGGTCGCATCTCGATCAGTCCCCAGCCGCGCGCCACCACCGCGGCGGCAATGGCCGGCGCCGGCGGCGGACCGGGTCGCGCGGTGACGAGCAGGCGCGCGATGTCGCCGTCGCTGGGCTCGGTGATCACCTCGGCGACTTCGGGCAGCCCGCGCACCGCCGCGGCGACTTCGCCCGGTGGCCCGGCGACGCGCACCGACAACCGCTCGGCGCCTTGATGCGCGCGGGTGAGCGCGGCGGTGCTGCCTTCCGCGATCACCCGCCCGCAGTCGATGATCACCACGCGGTCGCACGCGCTCGAGACCTCGGCGAGGACGTGCGTGCTGAGCAACACGGTGGTGCGCCCGCGAAGGCTGCGCACCAGTGCGCGGATCTCGACGAGCTGGCGCGGGTCGAGGCCGACGGTGGGCTCGTCGAGGATCAGCACGGCCGGATCGTGCAGGATCGCTTGGGCGATGCCGAGCCGCTGCCGGTACCCGCGCGACAGGTGGCCGATCAGCCGCCGCTGCACGTCGCTGAGGCCGCACGTGTCCACCACCGCCGCGAGCCGCGCGCGCCGGCCGGCGCCGCGCAGCCGCCGCACGTCGGCGCAGAAGCCAAGGAACTCATCCACGCGCATGTCGGGATACCAGGCCGCGTGCTCGGGTAGATACCCGATCAGATCGCGCGCCGTCCGCCGCGCCCGGCAGACGTCGATACCGGCGATCTCGATGTGCCCCGCGGTCGGCGGAAAGTATCCGGCGATCGCGCGCATGATGGTCGTCTTGCCCGACCCGTTGGGCCCGAGCAGGCCGACGATCTCGCCGGTGGCGGCGCGGAACGAGACGTCGCTGACCGCGATCGTGCGCCCAAACGCCTTGGTGAGCCGCTCGACGGCGATCATGGCATTGCAGCTGGCTGGCCGGGACGGCCTGCGCGGGCAGCGCGGCGCCAGTCAACGACCGCCCGACGCGGCCTCGGCTTCACTCCTGCGCTGTTGCAGACGCTCCAGGGCGCGCTTGCGGCGCGCCTCCTCGCGCGCGATGCGCTCGGCTTCCAGCACCACGAAGCGCGGCCGGAAGGTGAGCAGCGAGACCGGCAGCAGGGTCATCGAGCCGATGAAGCTGATGCCCATCCACAGCGCGAGCAGCAGGCCCATCTCGGAGTCGAACCGGATGCGCGAAAAGATCCAGAACAGCGTGCCGGCGATCATGCTGGCAGCGGTAAAGGTCACCGCTTTCCCCGAGGTGACGCACGCCTGGTGCACGGCGTGCTCCCAGTCGGGCTTGCGCTTGTACTCCTCGATCACCCGGCTGACGATGTACAGCGCGTAATCGATGCCGAAGCCCACGCCCACGGTGACCACCGGCAGGGTATTGATGTTGATCCCGATGCTGCGCGCGCCCATGTAGGCGTTCACGATGCCGTTCGCCACCACGAGCGGGATCAGCATGTAGATGCCCGCGACGAACGAGCGGTACGTGAACAGCAGCACCAGGTAGATCGTGCCGAAGCCGAGCAGGTTCATCAACAAGTCGTTGCGCAGCAACTCCTCGTTCGCGGCGGCCAGCACGCCGATCAGACCGCCGGCGAGCTTGAACGCGGCTTTCCAGGGCACGCTGATCGTTTCCTCGACCACCGCACCGTCGCGCTGCAGGCGGACGTCGACGAGCGTCTTGTTGGCGGTCTCCTTCTGCAACGCCGCCTGCCAGCTCGCCAGATCGGTGACCGGGTATTTGCCGAGCTGCAGGACGACATCGCCGATGCGGAACGGCCCGTCGGGGGTCTCGCGGGTGCTTTCGACCCATGACGGGCCGGCGCGTTCCCAATTCGGCGCATCGCCGACCGCGCGGACCACCACCCGGCCGTCGCGCTCCTCGAGGTCGAGGCCGAGGTCCTTCATCTGCGCGCCGTATATGAACTGCTTGGCGCGCGAGACGATCCGCCGGATGTTGTCGCCCTTGTGGTCCTTGCAGAAGAAGGTGACGTGCGCCGTCGTATAGCTCGGGTCGACGTACTTCGCGGTTTCGGTCGGCGGAGCGCCGGAGAAATAGATGAAGAACAACCCGCCGACGTCGACCCAGCTGTCCGGAATGACGCCCCACTTGGGCTCGAGCTCATGGAACACCATGTTTACCGCTCGGATGATGTCGGCGAGGGAGAAGCTGTAGCCGACGCCGGGATCGCGCTCGAGGGCGCGTTGGAACTCCTCCATGCGGCGTAGGATGCGCGGGTCCTTCATCGCGTCGCGGTCGTAGCCTTCGGCGACGATGATCAGCGGCTCGACCCCGCCGAACTTCTGCTGGATGCGCTCGTGTGAGACATTGTACGGCGCGTCGGCGCGGAGGATCGGCGAGGCCGAGGTCGGATCGCCGATGATGAGCGAGCGCCAGAAGTACGCGGACACGACGATCGTGAGAGCGGTGATCGCATAGGTCGCCTTGCGACCGGCGGGGCTGAGCACGGCCGTGACGCTGGCATCGATGACCCGCTTGAACCGCCCGCGCTCGCGGGCGTGGATGATGTCGAGCCGCGGCGGTGCCAGGTAGTGATAGATGATCGGATTCAGCAGCAGCTCGGCGACGATGATCGTCATGATCCAGAACCACGCCCCGATCGCGAGCTTCTGCAGCAGGACGATCGGCACGAGCAGAATCACCAGCACGCCGAACGCATCGGTGAGGATGCCCGAAAAGGTGGGGACGAACAGCTCGGCGAACGCATCGATGATCGCCTCGTGCTTGTCACCGGTGCGCCCGTACGTCTCGTAGTAGCGGTCGTGCATCTGCACCGAGTGGCTGACCGCGCGCGCGGTGATGAAGAACGGGATCACCAGCACGAGCGGATCGAGCGAGAAGCCGATCAGGTGCATGAAGCCGAGGCCCCAGATTGCAGAGAAGACGCCGGAGATCGTCGGGCGGAGCGCGCCGCGCCAGTCCCGGAAGTAGAGATACAGCAGGACCCACAGCACCAGGGTCGTGGCGATGAAGATGTATTTGATCTCGCCGGCGTACCGGTACACCCACCCGTAGAGGCGCGGCTCTCCGGCGGCATAGATGGTCGTGTTGGCGTCTTCGAAGGGCTCGATGACGGTGGCGTTCATCTCCTCGAAGATGCGCCGGTAATCCAATTGGCCTTCGATGAAGTTCGCGCGGATCAGCGCCGCCTTGTCATCGAGCGAGATCAGCAACCCGTAGATGTTCTCCGCGTTGTGCACGATGCGGCGGATCGCGGCGGCCTCTTCCGGCGTCTTCACCTCGCCGAGCATCACGGGCTGTGCGCGCATGGTGCCGCCGGCGGCGACCTTCAGGTAGCGCACGGTGCGGTGCGCGATCGATTCGATCTGGTTGTGATTGACCCCGTAGAGCTTGTCGACGGCCTGCGTCATGCGCCAGATCTTGTTCAGCGTCTCGGGCGTGAAGACGGTGCCGTCGCGCACCTCGAGCATGATCATGATGTTGTTCGCGCCGCCGAACGAGCTCGAGAAGCGGTTGTGGATCTGGATGTACGGGTGGTCCTGCGGCAGCAGGTCGGCGAAGCTGGTGACGAGCTTCAGCTGGCTGGCGTGGTACGCGAAGAACCCGGTGAGGAGCGAGACGACGATCAGCACCGGGAGGCGGAAGGCGATCAGCAGCTCGCCCAGGCGCTTCAGCGGATCCATCCCCAGCGCTCCTCACCCGCTCCATCCGGCGTCAGCCGAGCGACGGCACCCACGACTTGCCGCCGTCGGTGGTATGCAGAATCAGCCCGTAGCCGCCGACGATCCAGCCGTTCTGTGCGTCGAACCAGTCGATACCGCGCAGCCAGGTCGGGACCTCCATGCCGAGCGACGCGCGCTCCCACGCCCCGCCCACGGTGCTCTGCCGCAGCACCTCGCCGGCGACGCCGACGGCCCAGCCCGTGGTGTCCGGCATCTGGAACGGCTGCAGGAGCGGGTCCACGATCGGCTCCTTGACCGCGGCCTCCTCGTACTTCCAGCTCTTGCCGCCGTCGCGCGTGCGCGCGACGCGCCCCTCCAGGGCCGCCGCCACGCCGTTGCTGGCGTCGAGGAAGTGCACGCCGAAGAAGGTCGGGATGTCGAGCGCATCGTACATGCCCTCGCCCACCAGCGACTCCTGCTGCGTCTTCCACGTCGCCCCGCCGTCCGCGGTGAAGTAGATGTTGCCGAACTCGCCCACGATCCAGCCGGTAGCCGGGTCGACGAACTGCACCCCGTAGAGCACCGGATCCTCGGCGAGGACCGCCTGTTCCGGCGTGAGCCCCTCGGTGGAGGTGAGCTTGCCGGCCTGCCAGGTCTTGCCGCCGTCGCGCGTGTGCAGCGTGGTGGCCCGGTCGCCGACCGCCCAGCCCTCGCTCGCGTTCACCATGTCGATGGAGAACAGGTACACGGGCGTCGGGCTCTGCTGCTTCACCCACGTTTTGCCGCCGTCGCTCGAGTGCAACAGCGTACCCGACTGCCCCGCGATCCAGCCGTGCTCGCGGTCCGGAAAATCGACGCTGTAGAGCGCCTTATCGCTGCCGCTGTCGATCACGTCCCAGGTGTAACCGCCGTCGGCGGTGCGCAGGATCTTGCCCCCGTAGCCGACGACGATCGCGGTGTCCGCGTCGATGGCGGCGACGTCATAGAAGCGGTCGGTGATGCTGATCTTGCGGGCGAACAGCGGTGCCTCGTCGGCGCCGTCCGAGTGACAACCGGCGAGGAGGCATGTCACCGCGACGAGCCACCCTCTCGACAGGCGCAACCGCTGCACGACAATCCCCTCCGCCGTCGGTCCGCAGATGTACGTGCGGAGCACGGCGGATTGGGCCGCTCTATCGGCGCCGGCTCGCAAGTGTCAAGGAATGCGGCGCGCAGCCGCAGCTAGTCATCGGCACCCGCTGGAGGCGGCGGAAACCATTTGCGGACGTCGGTGGGCTCGACGATCTGCTGCTGGTCGACCTTCCAGCGCCCATCCTCGCGGACCAAGGTATAGAGCTCGTGCTCGGGTACGCCGAGCTGGTTGATGAACTTGTCCTGCGAGCTCAGCAGATTGGGCACGAGCGCCTTCTCGCCTTGGATCACGCCCGGATAGACGCGGTACTCGAAGATCTTCACCTCCGCCATCTGCGCGATCCACTGCTGCTCCTTGACCCAGTCCTCCTCGCTCTTGCCGCCGACCATACCGCGCGAAACCAGCGGATACGCGGCCTTGAAGTCGCCGGCTTGCAGCGCGCGCAGGTACAGCCTGATCGTCTCCTCCGGCGTCGCATCGCCGGCGGCTGCGGTCACCGCGAGCAGCAACGTCATGCATACGGCTCGCATGAGCTCGGCACACGCTGTGGGCCGTTAGGCCGTTACGCCGTTAGGGAGTGCACACATGTGTTTGCCATACGGGGCAACGGCGTAACAGCCAGCACCTGCCATTGGCGGTCAAACACCCTACCTCAGTGGTAGGTTTCCATCAGCTCGATCACGCCGAGCTCGCGCATTTCCTCGAACACGTGCCGTTTGACATCCTTCACGGTGTCGAGCTCGAGCGCTTGCGCGAACACGCGCTCGGCGGCGACGATGTCCACGGAGCGGATGAGCCGTTTGATGACCGGGATGAAGAACGCGCTCATGCTGAGGTCGCGCAGGCCCATGCCGATCAGCACCAGGGTGGACACGGGATCGGCCGCCATCTCGCCGCACAGTGAAACCGGCTTGCCGGCTTCGTCGGCGACGCGCACCACGGAGGCGACGGCGCGCAACACCGCCGGGTGAAGCGGCTCATAGAGGGAAGCGACCTTGCGGTTGTTGCGGTCGACCGCCAGCAGGTACTGGATCAGGTCGTTGGTGCCGATGCTGAAGAAGTCGACCTCGTGGATGAAGCGGTCGGCCAGCTGCACGGCCGACGGGACCTCGACCATCATGCCGATCGGCACGGCTTCGTCGAACGCGTAGCCTTCGCGGCGCAACTCGGCTTTGGCCTCCTCGATCAGCTGCTGCGTGCGGCGCACCTCCTCGAGGCTGGAGATCATCGGCAGGAGAATCCGGACGCCGCCGTGCGCGCTCGCGCGCAAGATCGCGCGCAGCTGGGTCTTGAACACGTGCGAGAGCTCGAGCGACACGCGGATCGAGCGCCACCCGAGAAACGGGTTCGCTTCCTCCGGGACGTGGAGATAGGGCGGGTATTTGTCGGCGCCGAGGTCGAGCGTGCGGACCGTCAACGGGATGCCCTGCGCGGATTCGACCACCCGCTGGTAGAGCGCGACCTGCTCCTCCTCGGCCAGGAAGTCGCGGTGGCTGAGGAAGGCGATCTCGGTGCGGTAGAGGCCGATGCGATCCGCCCCGTGGCGATGGGCCAGCGGGAGATCGCCGAGAAGGCCGATGTTCGCTCCCAACATGACACGGCAGCCGTCCCGCGTAACCGCCGGGAGCACGCACAAGCTGTCGAGCTCGCGATTGAACGCCGCGTATTCGTCGCGCAGGCGGCCGTACTCGCGCAGCACTTCCGTGCTCGGTTGGACGTAGACGCTGCCCGAATTGCCGTCGACGATGAGGTGGTCGCCCTCGCCGATCTCCTCCAGGCGTTCGAGGCCGACCACCGTGGGGATTTCGAGCGACTTGGCGAGGATCGAGGCATGGGAGGTTGCGCCGCCGGATCCCATGACGATGCCCTTCAGCTGCTCCGGCTCGATGAGCAGCAGATCCGACATCATCACCTCCGGGGCGACCAGCACGACCGCGGAAGCGAACGAGCGGTCGCGCTCGGCAACGCCGAGCAGGTTGCGCAGCGCGCGCTGGCCGATGTCCTTGATGTCCGCGGCGCGCTCCTGAAGGTACGGTTCGGTGAGCCGTTCGAATTCCTCCACCATCGCCGAGACCACGCGCTCCAGCGCCGCCTCGGCGCTGGAGCCGTCGCGGATCTCCTGCTCGACGCGCGCGAGGAAGCTCGCGTCGGTCAGCATGAGGCGCTGGACGTCGAAGATCGCGGCGTCGATCTCCGGAAACGACCGCTGCGCGCGCGCCTTCAGCCGCTCCAGCTCCGCCTCGGATTGCTTCACGGCGGCGCTGAAGCGCGCCAGCTCCTTGCGCGGCGTGCGCCGCTTGCGTTCCGGCACGCTCGCGAAGCTCACCGCCGGCTCGAGCAGATGCGCGCGGCCGATGCCGAACCCCGGCGCGGCCGCCACACCGGTCAGGCGCAGCGCCGGTTCCGCGCGGGTCTCGTCGGTCGAGAGCTGCGTCCGCTCGTACGCCTGCAGCTTCTTCAGCGCATCCAGCATTCCCTGCTGGTAGCCGCGGCGCTCCTCTTCCTTGCTTTCCAGGCTCTGCAGCAAGTGCAGTTGGGTGAGCAGCCCGCCCACCGGCACCGCCACGGCCTTCATCAACCGGACCTCGTCGCGGGTGAACCGGCGGCGGCGGGATGTCTGCACCACCAGCACCCCGAGCGCTTCGCGCCGATCGACGATCGGCACGCCGAGAAACGAGTGGTACCGTTCCTCGCCGGTCTCGGGGAAGTACTTGTAGCGCGGGTGCGCGAGGGCATCGATCGCCATCACGGGCTCGCCCTTTTCGATCGCGAACCCGGTGAGGCCCTCGTCCACGCGCATGCTCACCGCGCTCACGGAGGTGTTGGCCAGGCCATGCGTGACCACCAGGTGCAGCTGCTGGGTCGCGGGATCGTAGCGGTAGATGGAGCACACCTCCATGTCGAGGCGTTCCGCGACCAACGCGACGATGCGCTGCAGAATTCCGCGCAAGTCGCCGGATTCGCCGATCAGCGTGCCGATCGCCTCGAGCAAAAGCAGACCGCGACCGCCGGCCCGCCGACGCGGGCTCGGCCGGGTGCGCGCCGCCTCGGTGAGTGCGCGTTCCATAATGCGTGCGGAGATAGCCGCTTATAGCCCAGCGGTTCTGGACCGACAATGGAGAGCGCGCCTCGCGCGCGCCCCATTCCCGTTGGTCTGCGCTCGTGCAACGCCGGTTGCGGCCGCCCGCCCGACGGCTGCGCCCGATCAGTGGCCGGCGGACGATCGCGCGCAGCGCAGCGGCGCAGCGCGCCGATCAGATGTAGAGGAGCACGTCCGGCACGGCGCGCAGATCCCCGTACACGCGTTCCAGCTGGGCGCGGCTCTCCGCCCACACTACGATCGTGATGCTCACGTATCGGCCGCGACTGGATTCGCGCACGCGAACCGCGGCGGGCGGGACGGCGCCCAGCGTCTTCGCGATGGTGGCGGTCACGCGCTCCACCAGCTCCGGGGACCGGCGGCCGAAAATCTTGAACACGTACTCGCCCGGCAGTGATGCGAGCTGGTCGCCTGTCGTCATACCTCCCCCGCGTCCATCTCGGGATGGAAACGCCGCTCGCGCAGAAGCTGCACCTCTTCCCGACCGTAACATTGCGCGCACGTGATGATGTCGTACTGCTCGAGCAAGCGGATGTATGTCAGGCCGCGGCCGAAATCCCCGAGCACCGAGCAGAGCTCGCCGCGGCCGCTGTGCAATCGATAGTAGTCGACCTGGTACGTGGTTCGCGTGTGACACGTGCCGCGCACCGCGCGCCCGCAGTGATCGCAACGCAGCGCCGCCGCCGCGCCGCGTGCGATGTCCGCCGAGCTCATGCGCGCCAGTGTACGCTGTGCAGCCGGCACGGGCTACCGCGCGATGGCGGGCACCCGCAGGGTGAAGGCGCTGCCCTGCCCGGGTGTGCTCTCGACGCAGACCGCGCCGCCATGTGCTTCGGCGATGCCGCGCACCGCCGCCAACCCGAGCCCGAGCCCGCGCGCTCCGAACGCAAAGCGGCCCGAGCCGTGCAACAACAGGTCTCCCCCGGCCGCCGAAAATGGCTCGAAGATATGCGCGAGGTCATCGGCCGCGATGCCGATGCCGGTGTCCGCGATCTCGATCTCGGCCCAGTCCCCGCACGCTCGCACCGCAGCGCGCACGCGCCCACCATTGGGCGTGAAGCGCACGGCATTGATGAGCAAGGCGGTGACCGCATGCGCGATCCAGTGCGGGTCGACCTCGCCGTCCGCGTCCCCCGTGGCCGTGGCGATGTCCAGCGATCGTTCCGCTGCCGCGGCGCAGACGGACTCCACCATCTGCCGCACCAGCGGCCCGAGCGGCGTCGGCCGCGGGCGAATCAGCAATTGCCGCCGCCCCACGCGGGCGCCCGTATCGAGCTGCACGGCGGCGCGGGCGAGCCATTCGGCGGCGCGCTCGGCCATCGCGAACCACGGCCCCGCCGCTTCTGGCACTTCGCTCTCGCGCACCAGGCTCAGCGCGTTGATGAGCACGTGCAATGGCGTGCCGAGCTCGTGCGCGGCCAAGGTGAGCAAGCGCGTCTTTTGCTCGGCTTCGCGCTGGGCGCGCGCGCAGGCGCGGTGCAGCGCTTCGAGCAACCGCCCGCGTTCCGCCGCGGCCGCGTACCGCTCGAGACCGTGGCGGACCACTTGCCGCAGCTCGCGCACGTCCCACGGCTTGGTGAGGACGTGGTACACGTGGCCGCGGTTGATCGCATCCAGCAGCACGTCGACCTCCGGATAGCCGGTGAGCACGACGCGTACGACCGCTGGATAGCGCGTGACGGTTTCGGCGAGAAACGCGGCGCCGGTCATCCCCGGCATGCGATGATCGGCGATGACGAGCGCGACGGGCTCGTCGCGCATGAGCGCCAATGCCTCCGCGCCAGAGCCCGCGGTCAGGACCCTGCACTCATCCGCCAGCGCGCGCCGCACGGCGCGCTGGTTGGCGGGCTCGTCGTCCACGGCCAGCACCGCGAGCATGCGCGTGCATAGTGGTGCGCCGGCGCGCGCAGCAATGACTGCCGCGCATGCGCCCGCGGCCTCGGCGCCTCGCCGGTCCGAGCCGCCGCGCGCCGTCAGTCGTCGGCCGGGGGCGCAATCTCGTCGATCGGCAGCAGGGCCTCGCCCCCTTGATCGACTTGCTCGAGGGGCGCGGTCAACACCTCGGGGGCCGCGGCCTGCCCGGCTTTCTTCTTGTGGCGGCGCCGATTCGAACGCTTGCGCTTCTTCTTCCGCTCCGGCTGGGTGATCGGCTCCCAGAAGCTCGAGGGCCGCTCGGGGCGGCCGCGGCACACGTCGCATAGTCCGCAGGGCGTGCCACCGGACTCGCCGAAATACCGGCGGAGGAGCACAGCGCGGCACTCGGTAGTGAGCGCGTACTCGGCCAATGCCTCCATGCGCCGCCCGTCCTGGGTGCGCAACGTCTCGAACTGCCCGGCCAAGCTGCGCGAGCGTTCCTCCACCGAGTCGGGCGGCTCCAGGATCGAGATCGAGCCGTCTTCGCCGAGCTGCACGAGCCCGGCTTCTTGGAGCACCGCCAGCAGCGCTCCGGTGATGCGCGGCCCTTGACCCGCCGAGAGGGCCAGGGCTTCGAGCGTCGGCGCGCGGCGTTCGCCCGCCCACGCCGCCAGCGCGCGGCCGAGCTTGTAGAGCTGGTCCGGGCGCACCCGGCTCTTCTGCAACAGCGCCTCGTGAATCGCGCGGTCGTCTTCGTCGTACAGCAGGATGCAATTGGACTTCTGCCCGTCGCGCCCGGCGCGCCCGGCCTCCTGTACGTACTGCTCCAGCGAGGCCGGAGACTGGTAGTGGACGATGTAGCGGATATCCGGCTTGTCGATCCCGAGGCCGAAAGCGCTGGTCGCCACCATGACGGTGCGGCGACCGGCCTTCATGTACATCTCCTGCTGATGGTTGCGCTCGTTCGCCGCCATCTTGCCATGATAGCGGTGCGCGGGAATGCGCAGCATCTGCAGCGCGGTATAGACGTTGTCGACCTCGCGTGTCGTCGAGCAGTAGATGATGCCCGGCCGGCGCAAGCGGCGCGCGAAACGCACTAAGGCGCGCAGACGCGCGTCGCCGCGGCTGTGCAGCACCTCGAAAGCGAGGTTCGCGCGGTGCGGCGATCCCGCCACGATCGCCGGGTCGCGCAGGGCGAGAAAGCGGACGATGTCCTGGCGCACGTTGGCCGTCGCGGTCGCGGTCAGCGCGAGGATGGGCGGGGCCCCGAGCGCGCGGAGGCGTTCGCCGATCTGCAGGTACGCGGGGCGGAAATCGTGACCCCATTCGGAGATGCAGTGCGCTTCGTCGACCGCCGCCAGGCTCACGCCGCAGGTCGACAATGCCCCCTGCCCTTCGGCCGACCCGAGTGTCTCGGGCGTGGTCATGACCAGGAGGGAGCCGCCGCGGGTAATCTGCTCGAGGGCCTCGCGGCGCGCTTTGCCGCGCACCGTGCCGTCCAGCCGCACGCACGGAATCTTCCGTTTGAGGAGCTTTTCGTGCTGATCGCGCAGCAACGCCAGCAGCGGCGAGATCACGACCACCGGCTTCGGAAGCACCATGGAGGGAATCTGGTAACAGGCGGACTTGCCGAAGCCGGTCGGCAGCACCACGAGGGCGTCCGTTCCCGCGAGCGCGTGCCTGATCACCTGATCCTGCTCGGGATAGAGGTGCGCGATGCCGAGCCGGCGCGCGGCCTGCTCGAGCGGACCTGGCGGTTCGCGGGTTTCCACACCCGCGCCGCGCCGTCCTTCGAATCGGCGCCGGCGCCTCCGGCGGCGCGGCCGAGTCGGCGCCGGGGCGCCCGCCTCGCCGTTGCCGCGCGTGGGCGACCCCTCGCCCGTCGCGGTCGGACTTTCGTCCATATCGCCCTTCACTCTATCGCTTTCTGGCGCGGTCTCGCAGCCGCGCGGTTCCGCCGGCGTGATGCGCCGCGAAACCCGGCCTTCGCGGGAGCGATCGCGCCGTGTGGCTTGCGCCTCTGGTCCGAGTTCCCCTGTGTTAACGGCATGCGACTGAACCGAGCCCATGGGAGCGTTCGATCCAGTCGCCTTTTGACGACGTGCCCAGCGCAGAACCGGGCTACCACGTCCTCATGGCGGCGGTTACGCGATTACCACCAGCGCTCCGCCACCGTCGACCCGGCTTAGTGTCTAGAGGATGCCGGGCGCCTCGTCAATTGGCGTCTGCACGCGCGCGCGGCGAGCAGCGCCGCCGCTCCGGCGAGTGGCCATGCCGGCCATGCCGCCGCGGCGGGGGCCGCGACCGCGCAGCTGTTCGCACCGTCGGGAACGGTTCCGTCGCCTCCGGTTCCGCGCGGATAGATAAATTCGGCTCCGGCGACGTCGTCCGCTTGCGGCGCCTCGAGCCGCGGACCGGCCAGGCGAGCGCGCATGAGCGTTCCCGACCCGTCCGCGCCGCACGCATCCGAGTGGTCGAGGCCGAGGACGTGCCCGAGCTCGTGCATGGCCACCTGCAGGAATGCGGCGTTGTCCTGCACGAGGAAGCTGTTGGCGTTGAACGCCACGTCCGCATCGACGAGCCGCCCATTGCGTTCCCAGACGCTGCGGGTGATCGCCAGTGCATCCCCGAAGCCGGCCAACCCGCAAGGGGAGCCCGTGACCTCGAGCGTGGCAACGCCGTCGCGCGTGCACGGTTCGCCGCTGCCCACGCCGAAGCGAAACCGGCTCAGGCTCAGATTCCAGCGCTGCATGGCTTCATCGGCCAGCCCGCGCAGCGGGTCCGGCAGCCGCGATACGTTCACGCGAGCGCGGTCCTCGGGCCAGAAGAGGTGGGGATCATCGCGTGCGCACGGGTCGTTGTGCACGCGCAACAACTCGAACGCGCCCGCCGGAGCGGCCAGCGCGAGGCATGCCCACACAGCGAACGCGACGCCGCCGGTGCTCATCGGCCATCCTGCTCGAGTTGTGCGCGCACCCGGTCGAGAAACACATCGAGGGGCAACGCGTGCTCGCGGTCACCGGGCGTGCCGCGCTGCAAGGCCGCGCGGCCGACGCCGACGACGGCGTTGCCTTCCACATCTTGCACGACCGGTCCCGCCGCGCCGTCTACGACGCGGAACAGGCCCTGGTCGAACCCGACCACCGGACTGAGAAAGTCGCCGTCGCGCGCGAAAACGACGCGGCGGTCGCCGACGGAGAACCGCGGCACGCCGGCGATCTCCTCGCGCACGCCGTCCATCTCGCCCCCGGCGAAGCGCAGCGTCACCTTCACAGCGCCGGTCCCGCGCAACCAGGTGAGATCGCCGAAGCTGACGCGCGTCTCGATACTGCGCTTGCTCGCATCCCGCCACGCCGACTCGACGCCGGTCACGGTGCCGACGAAGACGAGATCGGCCTCCGCGCACAGCGCGGTGAAGTCTTTCGCCACCACCACGGTGGCGCTGCTGCGCGCCGACGCACCGATCGACAGCACGACCGCCGCGGTGAGCGCGGCCAATGCACCGGCATACCGCTGCGCGCGCGCGGGGCGCACCGGCCTCATTTCGGCAGGAACTGCTTCCACCACGGCGCGCCGGATTGCGCGTACTTGGCGCCGGGCGCGGTCCGCGCCGCCGATGCTGCGCTGCGCTTGGGCTTGGCGGACTGCGCACGCGCCGATTTTTTCGCTGCTTTGACGGGCTTCTTCGCTTTCACCGGCTTGCTCGCCATCGTCGACTCTCCTCCTCGCCACGACCTGTTGTAGGGACGGCGCCGTCCCGCCGTGAGCGGCACAGCACCGCAGTCAACACAAGCAGACGCTCCGCAGTGCTTCAAGCGCAGCGTGACGCGCGCGCGCTGCGCATCGCGGCCGGCATGTGCTCGGCGGTGGTCGCCACGCCGACGCGACCGAAGCGGTCGAGGAGAATCAACCCGCAACTCGGCGCCTGCGCGCGCTGCAGCTCGCCGAGCAGGTGTTCGGCGACCGCGCGCGGATCGCGCCCGCTGCGCACACCGTCGACCGCCTGGCGCGCCAAGCCCGCGAGGATGATCGTCTCGCCATGTCCGGTGGCGGACGCGGCGCCGGCCGCGTCGTCCGCATACGTTCCGGCGCCGATGATCGCCGAGTCCCCGATGCGGCCGGGGAGCTTGCCGAGCAAGCCCCCGGTGGAGGTCGCGGCGGCGACGTGACCGGCGGGGTCGAGCGCCACCGCGCCGACCGTTCCGCCGCCCTGTGGGCGATTCGCCAGCCAGCGCGCGCGCTGCTGCGGCGTGATGAAGCGCTCGCGCTCGAGCGTCGCCAGCTGCCTGTGCCGCGCGAGCGCCTCCGCCCCGGCGCCGGCGATCAGGACGTGACGGCCGTCCTCGAGCACTGCGCGCGCGAGCGCGACGGGATTGCGGACCGTCGTCACCACGCCCACGCCGGCGCCGGCGACGCGCGCGCCGTCCATGATGGACGCGTCCATCTCGACCTCACCATCGGCGTTCAGACACGACCCGATGCCGGCGTTGAACACCGGATCGTCTTCGAGCGCGATCACGCTGGCGACCACGGCGTCGACCGCCGTGCCGCCGCCGACCATGACGCGCCAGCCGGCATCTGCGGCCCGCTCACACCCCGCCCGCGCCGCGGCTTCCGCATCGGCAGCGTGGCGGCCGGCGCCGCCGTGCACGATCAAGGTGGGCCCCGGCATTCGCCAGCGCTCGCAAGGAGCGCGGCTCGAGTCAAGGGGAGCGGGCGCACCGGGGCACGGGCGGACCCGGCGGCCCAGATGGGCGAGGCTGCCGCACGCGCGCAGTTCCCCCGCAGAGCGCGCGTAACTTGCAGCGAGAGGTCGGTCTGGTAAACGGACAGCGTGAGTCGTCGAGCCCCGCGCCCATCTGCTGCAGAGGTCGGGGCCCCGGTCCGCGTCTTTGTCGGCGGCACGTTCGACGGCGTGCACCGCGGCCATCTCTATTTGCTGGAGTTCGCACGGCGCCGCGGGTTGGCGCTGGCCCGGAAACTCGGCCGCAGCGGAGTGCACCTGAGCGTGGTCGTCGCCCGAGACGACAGCGTGCACCGCATCAAGCGGCGGGCCGCCCACCATACGCAGCGCGAGCGCTGCGCGCTGGTCGGCGCGCTCAAGCCGGTGGACGAGGCGTTCGTGGGGGCGCCAAACGACTTCATCGCCTCGGTCCGCCGCGTACAGCCCGATCTCATCGTGCTCGGCTACGATCAAAAGGCCGGCTGGGAAGACACCTTGCGCGCGGCGGGCATTCACGCGCGCATCGTGCGCTGCCCCGCCTACCGCGGCCAGCGCCTCAAGACCTCGGTGATTCGGCCCGACCTGGAACGGATGTTGACCTGAAGCCCGCGGTCAGCAGCGCGGGATGCGCAACACCTGTCCGGTGCGCACGCCGCGACCCTTGAGGCTGTTGCGCGCCCGCACCTGCTCCACGCTGCAGCCGTACCGCGCCGCGATGCCCGACAGCGTCTGCCCGGCACGCACGCGATGCACCACCCGGGTGACGGCGCTGCGCGAGCGGGCGGCCGGCGCGCGATTGCGCGCGCGCGCCACGCTCACGGGCGGCAGCGACGCAGCGCAGCGCTCGAACGCCGTGCCGCTGTTCGCGGGTACGCGCAATTCGAAGCCGGCCGGAATCGCCGCGCGCCCCCCGCGCACCGGCGGTAACAAGCTGGGATTGTCCTCCGCCAGCTCCACGGTGTCCGTGCCGGCGCAACGCGCCGCCATGCCGATCGTCATCGGCCGGGGTACCACCACCGACGCGTAGGGTTGCGCGCGGTGTAGTGCGAGGTCGCCGAAGTACTTGGCGTAGTTGCGCTCGACGTGGAGCGCGGCGAGGAACTCGGGGTAGAAGTTTCGCGAGGCAAATCGGAAGGCCGGGCCGCGATACTCGCGGATGATCGTCGCGATATCGGTCGACCCGGTTTCGCGCACCGCGCGCGCCATGCCGGCGGGTCCGTGATTGTACGCCTTGATCGCCAGCGGCCAGCTGCCGAGCGAGTCGTAGTTCTCGCGCAAGAACTGCGCCGCGGCGCGGGTGGCGATGAGCGGGTCGAGGCGCTGGTCGACGGCGCCATCGACGCGCATGAAGCGGCGGGCCGTGCCCGGCATGAACTGCCATACGCCGGCGGCGCCCACTTTGGAGTAGGCCTTCATGTTGAACGTGGATTCGACCAACGGCAGGCGAGTGATCTCGAGCGGCACGCCCGCGCGGGCGAAGATCGCCTCCATCTGCGGAAAGTAGGCGTGCGCGATCTGGATGCCCTGCGCGAAGCGCTCGCGCAGCCCGCGCTGGCCGCGCAATCGATCGGCGGCGGCGCGGTACTTAGCCGGCGCGGGATCGCTCGCAAACAGTGCGCGCATGCGCAGTTGCTCGCTGCTGGACCCGGCGGCGTCCGGATCAGCGTCGAGCTGCAACAGCAGCGCGCGCACGCGATCTTTTTCGACCGCCTCCTGTTCGCGCATCACCGAGTCGATCTCGCCGTCGGTGACGCCAGCGCGCGCGAGGTCGCGAAAGTCGAGCACGCTGTAGACCCGGTCCAGGCGCTCGGTGTCGTGGATCACGATCTGGTGCTTGCCGTACGTGGCGAAGATGCTGACCCAGAAATCCACCTGGGGACGGAGCGCCGGCGTTACGGTGAATTGGGTGCCCGCCGCGGCACTGCCGGCTGCCGCGACGATCAGCGCCAGCGTGCTCGCCCAGTATGGCATTCCGGCCTTCACCCATCGTCCCGCGCCCAACATCACCAACCCCCTGCCCCCGTCCGCATTACCGGTGCCTCAGCCACACCGTCAAGTCTCATTTGGCGGCGTTGTATCGGCCTCGTCCGGGCAGGCGCGCCGCAGCGGCAGAGCGACGGTGAACGTCGTGCCGCAGCCGGCGTTCGACTGCACGGCGATCGTACCACCGTGCCGTTCGACGATGCCGTAGCTCACGCTCAGGCCGAGCCCCGTCCCCCGCCCTTCCGCCTTGGTGGTGAAGAACGGCTCGAAGATCCGTGATCGCGCTGCGGCCGGGATCCCCGGCCCGTCGTCGCTGATGCTGATCAGCACCTGCGGATCCCCTCCGTACGCCTGCGCCGCCGCCCGCAGGCGAATCGCAATCGAGCCCCGCGCGCCGACGGCGTCGATCGCGTTCGCCAGCAGGTTCAGGAAGACCTGATCGAGCGGTCCCGCCAAACAAGCCACCGGCGGCAACCGGTCGTAGTCGCGCACCACCGTAATGGCCGGCGGCAGCCGGTGCCGGAGCAACGCCACCGCGCGATCGAGCCGCTCCGCGAGATCGACCATGGACCAGGACTCGCCCGCGCCGCGGCGCGCGAACGCGCGCAGCGCAGCCACGATCTCGGCAGCGCGGCGCGCGCCCTCGGCGCAGTCGTCGAGCGCGCTCGGCAGCTCGTTTCGCCAGGCGGACAGCCGCTCGCGCCGCGCCCGCTCCTCCAATGAAACGCGCACGGCGGCCGGCAACGGGGCGGCCGCGTAGGCGTCGACCATGCGCTCGAGCGCGCCCATCGCGGCGCGCACGTGCTCGAGGTTCGCGGCGATGAAGCCGAGTGGATTGTTGAGCTCGTGCGCGAGGCCGGCGACGAACTGCCCGAGCGCGCGCAGCTTCTCCGCCTGCGCAAGCTGCGCTTCAGTGTGCCGCAGGCGCCGCGTGGTATCGCGCAACGCCTGCTCCGCGGCGCTGAGACCGGCGGTGCGCGCGGCCAGCTCCGCCTCGCTGCGGCGCAAACGCGCCGCGATGTAGCCGCCGAGGAGGGTCAGCAACCCGAGGCCGTACAGCAGGAATAGCCCCCACACGACTTGGGACAGCAAGCCGGCCGGCATGGGCGCGCGCACCGGGCCGCCGACGCCGAGCCACTGCGCCGCGGTGACGCCGCTCGCCGCGGTGAGCGCGGCGAGCGCGCCCAACCCGAGGCCCACCAACAGCGCGGTCGCGAGGACCTGCACGACGTAGAGCATGATGAACGGGCTGTGCACGCCGCCGGTGGCGGCGATCAGATAGGTGATCAGCACCAGGTCCGCGGAGACGGCGAGCGCGGTCGCCCCGCGCACGTGGCGCGACGCCGCGACGCACCGATGATTGATGGCGTTTGCGACTGCTCCGAGACCGGCGGCGATCGCACACGGCGCCATGGACCCGATCAGGCCCAGCACCCAGGCGGGGATCGCCAGCGCGGAGAAGCCGATGATGGTGAGCCAGCGCACCCGGACCGCCCAGAGCAGCCGAGCGCGCCCGGCTTCCGCGAGCTCATCCGCCATCACCGCGCCCTCTCACCGCACGCGACATCTACCGGGTGCGCCAAACAGCATCGGAGCGGCACGGCGGTTGCTTGACAGCCCCTGCACTGAGCCCTAGGGTTCCTGGATGTCGGTCATCAACGATGCGGTGCTCATCAAATAAATGCTAATCTGCATCGTCAAACCGGCAGCCGATCAATCCACACGTGTCGATCTCCTACCGATCCCGCTCATCGCACTCCTCGCGCCTCGGTCAGCCGGTATGTCACAAGCGGTCGGACGACCGCGGCATGCCTCCTCGCCGCCAGCCATTTCACAGCATTTTCGTTCTGTCAGAAAACCCTTCCAGGGATCTATTCTTGGCCATCAACGCAACTACAGGGCGCAGACTCGCCAGCCGCCGGCACGCCGGGAGGTTTCGCGCGAGCTGAGCGCAGTGGGAACTGAACATGGCGGACGAACACGAGGCCGACAGACCGTTCAAAGTCCAGGATCGCCGTCGATTCGACGCGAGCGGTGAAGCTCGACAAGATGTGCCCGAGCCCTCGCCCGAATCCGGGGCCGCCCCACCGCCGCCGATCGACACCGGCGCAGGCGCGGCGGCAGGCGAGGCCTTCCGCAGCGCCACCGCTGCCGAATCGCAACCGCCGCCGCCGGAGATCAACTTTTCCACATTCATCATCAGCCTGAGCACCCAAGCACTGGCGTTGTTGGGAGAGATTCCCGATCCGGTCGAACGCCAAACCCGCGTCGATTTGGACGCGGCGCGCCAGATCATCGACATCCTCGGCATGCTCAACGAGAAGACCCGCGGCAACCTCGATGCCGGTGAGAGCGCGCTGCTCGACAACGCTCTGTACGACCTGCGCATGCGATACGTCGCGCGCGCGCATTCGCGCTAACACGCGCTTTCCATTCAGCCGATACAGCAGTCTGGTAAACATAAATGAGGAGACCAATATGAACTCGCCGTCGCGCCACCGTCGCGCCCGCGCCGTGCTGTTTGCCACCGTCGCGGCCGCATCGCTGGCTGCCGCCTTCGGCATGGGCCGCGAGGCACAGGCCATTCGTTTTTGGGGCAGTGAGCAAGAGACGCCGTCCAAGCAAGAGGCGCCGGCGGCGCCGGAACAGGCGGGCAATGCCGCTACGCGGCAGGGCGTCCTCAATGCCGCGCTGCCCAACTTTGCCGATCTCGCCGAACACATGCGGCCCGCGGTCGTCAACATCTCGACCTCGTCGCCCGCCGAGATGCCGCCGATGGGCGGCATGGGACCGCGCGGATTTGGCGGGCCTGGCGGCCCCGGGGGCCCCGGTGGACCGGGGGGACCGGGCGGACCCGGTGGACCGGGCGGCCCTGGTGGGCAGGATCCGTTTCGCGATTTCTGGGAGCCGTTTGAGCGCTACTTCGGGCCCCATCCCCGCGGCAAGCAGCGCAGCCTCGGCTCGGGCTTCGTCATCGATGGCTCGGGCTTGATCGTCACCAACAACCACGTGGTCGAGAACGCCGACGAGATCACGGTTCAGACGTCCTCGGACAAGGAATACAAGGCGAAGGTCGTCGGCCGCGATCCAAAAACCGACCTGGCGGTCATCAAGATCGAGCCCGACAGCGAGGAACTCACTCCGGTGACGCTCGGCGACTCGGACGCGCTGCGCGTCGGCGACTGGATCTTCGCCATCGGCAACCCCTTCGGCCTCAGCAACACGGTCACAGCCGGCATCGTCAGCGCGAAGGGCCGCATCATCGGACAGGGCAGCTACGACGATTTCATTCAGACGGACGCCGCCATCAACCCGGGCAATTCCGGCGGCCCGCTCGTCAATCTCAACGGCGAAGTGGTCGGCATCAACTCGGCCATCTTCAGCCGTTCGGGCGGCAACATCGGCATCGGCTTCGCGATTCCCATCAACCTCGCGAAGGAGCTCATCCCGCAGCTCAAGGAGAAGGGGAAAGTGACGCGCGGCTGGCTCGGCGTGTACATCCAGAAGGTCACGCCCGAGATCGCCGAGTCGCTGAAGCTGAAGTCGGCGCAGGGCGCCTTGGTCGCCGATGTGATGGAAGACACGCCCGCGGGCGAAGCCGGCATCGAGGTCGGTGACGTCATCGTCGAGTTCGACGGCCAGCCGGTGAAGGAATCGACGGACCTGCCGCATCTGGTCGCGCGCACCGCGATCGGCAAGAGCGCCCCGGTCCGCCTGATGCGCAACGGAGAGGAGAAGATCGTCTCCGTGAACGTCGGCGAGCTGAAGGACGAGGAGGTCGCGGTCGCCGCGCGCGGCAGCAGCGAGCTCGGTTTGGCGGTGCAGAACCTGACGCCGGAGATCGCCGAAAGCCTCGGTATCGACCGGAAGACGAAGGGCGTAGTGGTCTCCGGGGTCGAGCCCGGAAGCCCGGCCGACGAGGCCGGGTTGCAGCGCGGAGATGTCGTCCTGGAGATCAACCGCGAGCCCGTGCCGAATGACGGCGCCTACCGCAAAGCCCTCAAGAACGTGGAGAAGGGCAAGACCGTCCTGCTGCTCGTGCGGCGGGGCGAGAACACCATCTTCATGACGCTCAAGTCCGCGGATTCATGACGCTCGAGTCCGCGAAGGCCGAGTAACCTCGGCGCCGCTTTCGCGTAACCACGAGGGGGACCGGTCGCACCGGTCCCCCTTTTTGTTCATGGTGAAGGTGATGCGCCGCGTGTTGCTGTTGCTCGGCATCGCCACCCTGGTGGTGGGCGCGGGGGCCTTTCTATGGCTCCGCAGCCTGAGCGGCGTGGTCGTCGACAAGTTCAACGGGCGCCGTTGGGATTTTCCGTCGCGCGTCTACTCGGACGCGTTCCTGATCTATCCAGGGCTCGACCTCAAAGCCGCCGGCTTCGCCGAGCGCCTGCGGCGGCTCGGCTACCACGCGGCCACGGCGGACGCCGCGCTGCGCGAAGGCGAGTACCGCGACCGACCCGGCGGCCTCGCTCTGTTCCTGCGCGCTTCACCCGATCCGGCCGCGCCGGCTGGTGCTCAGCTCGTGCGCCTCGGCCTCAAGGGCGACACCGTGACCGAGATCCGCGACGGACGCTCGAGCGAGGAGCTCTTCTCGATCGCTCTCGAGCCGGAGATCATCAGCGGGCTCTACGACACGACGTGGGAACAGCGGCGGGAGGTGAGCCTCGACGAGCTGCCGCCGCTGCTCGTTCAGGCGATCCTCCTCACCGAGGATCGGCGCTTCTACCGCCATCACGGCATCGACCCCATCGGCATCTCGCGCGCCACGCTCGCGAACGTGCGCAGCGGCTCGGTCGTGCAAGGCGGCTCGACGCTCACCCAGCAGTTGATGAAGAATTTCTTCCTCAACGAGGAGCGCACGCTGCTGCGCAAGGCCACCGAGGCCATCATGGCGCTGCTCGCGGAGCGCCGATACACGAAGCGCGAGATCCTCGAGGCGTACCTGAACGAGATTTACCTCGGTCAGAACGGCGTGCAGGGCATCTTCGGTGTCTGGGAAGCGGCGCGCTTCTACTTCGGGCGCCCGCCGGAGGCGCTCACGGTCAGCGAGATAGCGCTCCTGGCCGGCCTCATCCGCGCGCCGAACTACTACTCCCCGCACCGCGCGCCCGAACGCGCGCGCGCGCGGCGCGACGTCATCCTGGACATGCTCTACGACGAAGGCGCGATCACCGAAAACCAGTACCGCACCGCGCTGGCGGCGCCGCTGCGGCCCGCGCCCGCGCGCGGCGCCGCCAACGCGGCGCCGTACTTCGTCGACTTCCTGCGCAACGAGCTTGCCGCCGGCTATCCCGCGGAGCTGCTCACCTCACACGGGCTCGGGATCTTCACCAGTCTCGACGCGCAGCTGCAATCCATAGCGGTCGAATCGGTGCGCGCCGGCCTGGAGCAACTCGAGCGCAAACATCCTGCCCTGGCGCGGCGGCCCGCGTCGCAGCGCTTGGAGGCCGCGCTGATCGCGCTGCGCCCGCAGACCGGCGGGGTCGTCGCCCTCGTCGGCGGACGCGACTATGCCAGCTCGCAGTTCAACCGCGCCGTGCAGGCGCACCGCCAGCCTGGGTCCGTGTTCAAGCCGCTGGTGTTCCTCGCCGCGCTCGACAGCGCGCAACATCGCGGACAGGCGCTCACGCCGACCACTCCTCTTCTCGACCAACCCTTCGACTGGCCGTACGATGGCCGGCACTGGCGGCCTGACAACTATCGCGGGCGCTATCTCGGACGCGTCACGATGCGCACGGCGCTCGAGCAATCACTCAACGCCGCGACGGCGCGCCTGGCCAAGCAGACCGGGCTGCCCGCGATCGTCGACACGGCGCAGCGGGTCGGCATTGCCAGCCCACTTCCCGAGGTCCCGTCGCTGGTGCTCGGCGCAGCCGAGGTCACCCCGTTCGAAGTGGCGCAGGCCTATGCGGTCATCGCCAACCAGGGCTTGCGCGCCAATGCGCGGGCGATCACCAAGATCGTCGATCGGCGAGGGCACCTCGTCGAGCGGCGGCCGATCACCGTCGAGCGGGTCACCAGCTCGGAGGCGGCGTTCATCGTCGCCCATCTGATGAAAGGCGTGCTCAACCGCGGTACCGGGCAGGGCGCGCGCGAGCGGGGCTGGACTCGGCCCGCGGCGGGCAAGACCGGCACGACCAACGACGAGCGGGATGCCTGGTTCGCCGGATTTACGCCCGACCTCGTCGCGGTGGTGTGGGTGGGCCTCGATGACAATGAGCCGCTCGGCCTCACCGGCGCCGAGGCCGCGTTGCCGATCTGGACGGAGTTCATGCGTCGCGCGACGGCGGCTGCGCCGCCGGCAGATTTTCCGCCGCCACCCGGTGTTGCCTTGGTGTGGATCGATCCGTACACGGGAGGAGCCGCCACCGCACGCTGCCCGGACCGCATCCTCGAGGCGTTTGCGCGTGGCCAGGAGCCGACCACGCCATGTGCCGCCCACGCCGAGCTCATCGCGCCCACCGCCGCCGAGCCCTGAACGGGGTACTCGTGGCGTTGCTGCTGCATTCTTGCGCCGCCGGCGCGTTCCGCGCGGCGCCGGCCGACGCCGTCACAGTGGTGCCCGGAGGGCGCTGTGGCTTGGTCGAGGAAGATCTCCCCGAAGCGCAACCCGCCGGCAATCCAGTCGCGGGTCACACGCCCGCGCCGGTTGCCGCGGCTCCGGCGAAAGTGCCAGCGGCCGCCGCGGCCCTCGACGCTCCGTCACCGCTCAATGCCATCGGCCCGCATACGCCGGCGAACGTCGCCGCGGCAACGCGACTGGCGGATGCAGGCCGTAATCGGCTCGCGGCTGGTGACGACGCGATCGCGCTCGAGCAGCTCGAGCGCGCCGTCGCGATCGACCCGAGCAACGCTTATGCGTACTTCTTTCTCGCCGAGCTCCACTTCCGCCATCGCACGTTCGATCAGGCGATCGCCTTTGCGGATCGCGCCGCCGACCTGAGCGACGCCGGCGGCGCGCCGCAGTGGACCGGCCGCGCGTATGCATTGCAGGGCAAGGCGTTCGAGGCCGCCGGGCGCTTCGCCGACGCGCGTGCCGCGTACGCGCGCGCCGTACGCGCGGCGCCCGACAACCTCGCGGCGCACGTCGGGCTCGCGCGGCTCGGCGCGCCCGCCGAGGCCGCCGCGCCATGAAGCTCTTGGCTCTCGAGAGCTCCTGCGACGACACCGCCGCCGCCGTGCTCGTCGACGGCGCGGTCCGTTCGAGCGTGGTCGCATCGCAGGACGCGGTCCATCGCGCCTACGGCGGCGTCGTCCCCGAGCTGGCATCGCGGAGCCACATCCGGGCCATCGCGCCCACCATCCAGCGCGCTCTGCATGAAGCGGGCGTTTCGCTCGAAGAGCTCGACGCGGTGGCAGCGACCTACGGCCCTGGGCTGGTCGGCTCCCTCCTCGTCGGCCTCTGTTCGGCAAAGGCGATCGCGTACGCGCGCCGCCTCCCCTTCATCGGCATCAACCATCTCGAAGGGCACCTGCTCTCGGTGCAGCTCGATCGCCCGGTGGCGTTTCCGTATGTGGCGCTGCTCGTCTCCGGCGGCCACACGAGCCTGTACCTGGCGCGCGCGTTGGGGGATTACGAGCTCCTCGGATCCACGCGCGACGACGCGGCCGGCGAGGCGTTCGACAAGGTCGCCAAGGTGCTCGGGCTCGGGTACCCGGGCGGTCGGGTGATCGATGAGCTCGCGCGGCGGGGCGATCCGCGCGCGATTCCGTTTCCCCGCGCGCGGCTGAAGCCGAACGGGCGCGGCCGCCGTTTCGACTTTAGCTTCAGCGGCATCAAGACCGCGGTGGCGCTGTACGTCCGTGAAGACGCCCGCGGCAGCGCGCAGGCCGACATCGCCGCGAGCTTTCAGGAAGCGGTGGTCGACATGTTGCTCGAGCCCACCTTCGCCGCCGTGCGCCAGTGCGCCGCCGAGCGCCTCGTCATCGCCGGCGGCGTGTCGGCGAACGCGCGTCTGCGCGAGCGCGCCGCGGCTGCGGGGTCCGCGGCGGGCGTCGAGGTGATCACCCCGGCACCGAAATACTGTACGGACAATGCCGCGATGATCGGCCTGGCCGCACATTACCGGCTCGCGCGCGGCGAGCGCGACGACCTCACGCTGAACGCGACTGCGATCGCGGATCTGGCGGCCGCGCGTGCGCCGGACGGGTCGCCGTGAGCACGCACGTCCCGCGCAAACGCTTCGGCCAGCATTTCCTCGTCCAGCCGGCGATTGCGGAGCGCATCGTCTCGCTGGCGGAGCTCACCGGCGAGGAGGTGGTCCTGGAGATCGGCCCCGGCCGCGGCGCGCTCACACGGCTGCTCGCAGCGCGGTCCCGACGGCTGCTGCTGGTCGAGGTCGATCGCGATCTGGCGGCGGCGCTGCGGGCGGAGTTCGCCGCCGCGCCGGGGGTCGAGGTGCACGAGGCGGACGTGCTGCGGCTCGAGCTGGCGTCCTGGCTCGGCGCGGCGGCGCCCCTCGTAGCGGTCGCCAACCTGCCGTACAACATCTCGACCCCCGTGCTCATGCAGCTCCTCGGCGCGCCCGCGCTGTTCAGTCGCCTGGTGCTGATGCTGCAGCGCGAGGTGGCCGAACGCCTCTGCGCCGCTCCGGGCAGCAAGGCGTACGGCGCGCTTTCCGTGGTGGTCCAGGCGGCAGCGGACGTGCGCGTGGCCTTGCACGTGCCGGCGACGGCGTTCGCGCCCCGGCCACAGGTCGAATCGGCCGTCGTGGTGGTGCGGCCGCACCAGCCTCCGCTGCGCAGTGCCGCGCAACAGCGCGAGCTGCGCGCCGTGGTGCGCTGCGCGTTCTCGCGGCGGCGGAAGCAGCTCGCCAACGCGCTCGCGCCGCTGACGGCCGATCCGCATGAGCTGCTGCAGCAGCTCGGATTCGATCCCCGCCGGCGCCCGGAGACGTTGGCGCCCGCGGATTTCATGCGGCTGGCCGACGCGCTGCAGGGCGATGCGCGCCGGCGCCGGCCGCACGCGCCCGACGAGCCCTCCTCGGCGGACCCGCCGAGCACTCGCCGCTGAAGGGTCGGGCAGTGCCAGAGCTTCCCGAAGTCGAGACCACTCGCCGCTCACTGGTGCCGCACCTGATCGGTGCGCGCATCACGGACGTGACCGTCCGCGATCACCGGCTGCGCCAGCCGCTGGCCGCGGATTTCGCCGTGCGACTGCGCACCCGCGCCATCGACGCGATCGACCGCCGCGGCAAGTACCTCCTGTTCGACCTCGACGACGGTGCGGCGTTGCTAGTCCACCTCGGAATGAGCGGCAGCCTCGAGCTCGCGGAGGCCACCCTGCCATTCGCGGCGCACGACCACGTCGCGATCGCGCTCGATCGCGGCATGCGCCTGGTGTTCAACGACCCGCGCCGCTTCGGCTTGCTGCAGGTCGGCCACCGCAGCACGCTGGCGGAGTGGTGCGGCGTCGGGCGCGACGCGCTGGCGGACCCGCCCGGACTGGAGGACTGGCGAGCGCTGACGCGCGGTCGCCGCCTGCCGATCAAGAACTTGCTGATGGATCAGCGCGTGCTCGGCGGCATCGGCAACATCTACGCCAATGAGATGCTCTTCCAGGCCGGCATTCGCCCCCGCCGGCGCGCCGCGAGCCTGAGCCGCAACCAGTTGGTGCGGCTCGGCGAGGCCATGCAAGCCGTGCTGGCGCGCGCCCTGGCGCTCGGCGGCAGCTCGATTTCCGACTATCGCGACGCCAACGGCCGACGCGGCAACTTTCAGATCCACCACGCGGTCTACGACCGCGCGGGTCAACCGTGCGTCGCGTGCGGCGCGCCGATCAAGTGCATCGTGCTGAGCGGCCGCAGCACGTTCTACTGCCCGCGCTGCCAGAGCTGAGCCGCGCACGCGCACTCGAGCGGGCGCGCTAATCTTCCCGGCGCCCCCAAGCCTGGACGATGCGGGGTATGCTCATCACCGTCCGGCCGTCGCGGGCGGCGGCATAGAGCTCCGCGACCAGTCGATCGATCTCGGCCGCGGTCGCGAAGCCGGCCGCGATCACGGCGGGACCGATGTTGTCCATCGTGAGCGGCGCCATGAGCTTGACCTCTCCGTCGAAGCCGGCGGGCTGAACGACCCGCATCTCGACCTGCGAGAATCCGGCGGCGCGCAAGAGACCGGGCAACCGCGGGCCGAGGTTGGGATCGGCGCCGCGCCGCTGCGCCGTGCGCGTGTACAGCTCGACGTAGCGGCGGAACGCCGGCAGCTCGGGCTCGCAGAAGTGACCGGTGAAATCCACGTCCTCGACCGCGAGCACGCCGGCGCGACGCAGGTACCGCCGGATCATCGCCACGGCGGCATCGGGGCGTTGGACATGGCTGAGCAGAAAGCGCGCGTAGGCGAAGTCGAACTCGGGCTGCGCGTCCGCCGTGGTGATGTCGCGCACGCGAAACTCGATCCCCTGGAGCCCTTGCGCGCCGGCCTCGCGGCGCGCCAGCTCGACGGTGGTCGCGTCCGCGTCGATGCCCACCACACTGCCGTCGGGCGCCACCAAGCGCAGGAGCTCTAGGCTCACGTCACCGCCGCCGCAGCCCACATCCAGACAGGCCATGCCGCTGCGTACGCCAGTGAGCGCCAACAGCTCCAACGTCGTCGCGCGCATGGTGCGCGCCAGCACGCGCAGGCGCTCGCGGCCCGGCAATCCGCCGCGGATGATGTAGTGCGTGCCAGTCATCACGCCCCCTGATGCGGGCCTGATCATGACACGCGGTCGGCACCGGACGCGACCGATGTCGCGCTATCCCAACACCGGGCCGTCGTCGCGTACGATATCGAGAAAGTTGTCGAGAATCCGGTGCGTGAGGCCCCAGATCGTGTATCCCTGGAAACGGAAGCAGGGATAGGCCAACGCATCGCCGCCACCCGTGCGCCGGTACGTAGCGCGCGCGCCCGGCGCGCCCAAGAAATGCAGGGGTACCCACACCGCGCTCTGCACCTCGCGCGGGCTCGGGTGCACCGCGACGGGGCGGCGCAACGCGAACACGATCGGCGTGATCACCAGGTCGAGCGGTCCACGGTGCGCGACCGCGCGCACGTCGTCCAGGCGACCGATGGCATCGGCGTCGACATCGAGCGCGACGCCCACCTCCTCGCGCGTTTCCCGCACCGCTGTCGCGGTCGCATCGGCATCGTCGGGATGGCGACGGCCGCCGGGAAACGCCATATGGCCTGACCACGGATCGCCATCGCGTGTGGCGCGCTCGATGAGCAGCAACTCGATCCCATCCGCCGCCTCCGCCAGCACCAAGGCCACCGCCGCGCGCCCGACTTTCAGCTCGTCGATCGCGCGCGGCCGGTATCCACCCAAGCACAACCGAATGTGCGCGATCCCCACGTCCCGACGCTCCCAATCCTTGCGGACCGTACCGAATTCTGTTTCGACATCCTAACACGGATGGCAGCGAACGCGGATTCCGCGCGCGGCGGCGAGCGCTTGCAGCGGCGGCGCGAACGAACCGCTCGTGCCCTGTTGGACGCCGCCCGCCACGTGCTCGCCGCGAACGGCTTTCACGCCACCAAGATCGTCGACATCGCGCGCGCCGCGCGCGTCGGCGTCGGCACCTTCTATCTGTACTACCCGACCAAGGAGGCATGCTTCGTCGAGCTCGTCGAAGACAGCGTGGCCCGCCTGCGCGCGGAGCTCGATCGTGGGCGCGATGCAGTCGACGATCCGATCGAACAGTCGCGCGCGCGCATCCGCACCTTCTTCCGCTTCGCGCAAGAGAACCGCGAGGTCTTCCGCATCGTGTTCTGGCATGGGGCTTCCTTTCACCACGTCGTCCGGCGGTGCCAAGAGGGCTTCATCACCGATCTGCGCGACCGCATCGCCTCCGGCATGGCGGCAAGCGCGTTCCGGCGGGGTGACGCGTTGATCTGGGCCGAGGCGGTCATCGGCATGTGCCAGCAGGTGCTGTCCTGGTGGATCGAACAGGATGTGGTGTCGGTCGAGGACCTGGCGGAGTCGCTGAGCGACCTCGTGTTGCACGGCATCATCGCGCCGGCGCGCGCGGACGCGCGCGACTGACCGTCGTCGCTAGCGCGCTGTGGCCGATGCGTCGGGCCGCGTCGCCGCGAACACGCTGACCAACACCAGAGCGGCGCCGAGCAACTGCAGCCCGGTCATGCGTTGGTCCACTAGCAGCCAGTCGAGCGCCGCCGCGACCAGCGGTACGAGCAGCACCAAAAACGACGTCGCAGACGCCCTGAGGCGCTCGATGCCGCGGAACCATACGAAATACGCGAGCCCCGTGGCGAAGATTGCGAGAAAGCCAAGCCCCATCCAGTTCACCGCGTCCAGGTGCGGCGGCGCCCCCTCGAAGATGAGCGCGAGCGGCAGCAATACCACCGAGCCGGCGACCAGCTGCCAACCGGTGAAGGTCAGCAACGGCACGGGACGCCCCCATCGCTGCGTGAACACCGTACCGAGCCCGTTCAGCAGCGGCTGAAACACTCCGGCCATCAATCCGATCGGGTCGAGGCGGGTGACGTGGCCGAGAACGAGCAGGGCGACGCCGGCGAATCCCCCGACAGCCGCTGCGATTTTCCGCGAGGTGGGCCGCTCGCCGAGCACCGCCCAGGCGATCAGGACGACCAGCAGCGGCTGCGTCGCCGCCATGGTGCCGCACACGCCGCCGGGCAGCCGATTCGACATGATGAACAGGAGCGCGAAAGCGGCCGCGATGTTGAGTGTGCCCAATACGCCGGCCCGCCACCACCAGATGCCGGCCGGGAGCCGCAACGACTGCAGCGCGAACAGGATGCCCACCGGCAGGCCGCGCAAGATGCTGAACCAGAACGGGGTCGTTGGCGGCAGGAGCTCCGACATGGCGAGGTAGGTGGCACCCCACGTGATCGGAGCGATCGCCGCAATGAGGCCGTCGCGCACCGGCTGCGCGGTGGGCACGAGGGTGCCGTCGGCGCGCGCCACATCACGCTGGGCAGCTGGCGCGGTCACGGTGTCTCCCCGTGCACCGCAGCGATGGAGGCTTGCGCACCTCGCGCCGGCGACCAATCACACATTGCACACGCGAGGGCCGCGGTGCTCCCGGGCGGCATCCCGAATCCCTTTACGCCGGTGGCGCATCGTCGCGGCGCGCGCGCGCCGCGGAGCGCGTCACGGCGAACACGCTGACCAGCACCATCGCTATGCCGAAGAGCTGTATGGGTCGCAGGTGGCGGTGCAGCACCAACGAATCGAGCCCGGCCGCGATCACGGGAACCAGGAGCACGAGAAACGCCGCCGACGATGCGCTGATGCGCTCGATACCGCGAAACCATGCGAAGTAGGCGACTCCGGTGCCGAACACGGCCAGATACGCCAGGCTCAATACGTTCACGGTCGTGAAGTGCGGGAGTGGTCCCTCGAGTAAGAATGCGAACGGCGCGAGCATGACCCCGCCGACCACGAGCTGCCAGCCAGTGAAGGCGAGCAGCGGCAACGGCCGGCCCCAACGCTGCGTCAGCACCGTGCCCATCCCGATGATGAACGGCTGACAAAGACCCGCCGTGAGCCCCGCCACGTCCAGATGCGTGATGTGTCCGAGCACGAGCAGGCTTACCCCGACAAATCCGATGGCCGCAGCGAGCACCTTCTGCGCGGTCGGGCGCTCGCCGAGCACGAGCCACGCGAGGAACACGACCACCAGCGGCTGGGTCGCCGAGAGCGTGCCGCCGACTCCCCCGGGCAGCCGGTACGCCACGAGGAACAACAGCGCGAAGGCCGCCCCGACATTCAAAATGCCGAGCACGAGAAACCGCCACCACCAGATCCCGGAGGGGAGCCGACCCGAGCGGAGCGTGAAGACGATGCCGACCGGCAACGCGCGCAGCACGCCGAGCAGGAGCGGGCGGTTGGGCGGGAGAAACTGTGAGGTGACCAGGTAAGTAGCGCCCCAGGCGAGGGGTGCAAGTGCCGTGATCAGCGTGTCGCGTACGACATGGTCGCGCGGCGCCACCACGGCGCAACTGGAGCTCGGCGCGACCTCGCAATCGAGGGCGGGCTCTTTCACGGCATCGTACCCGGAGCGCGGCGCTCGGCCGCGCCGACCACCGAGGGCATGAGCTCGGTGGATTCACGCGTGAAGGACAGCGGTAACTCTCTTTCGGCGGCGTCCCCGGAGAACACCAGTGCTTCGCGCGTAGATAGACGAATCCGCCAGGAAGTCGAGGCGCCCCCGCTGCGGGCCGCCGCTCCGACCGCGGCTCGCAGGCGCGCCCCGCGCGGCTCTGCACCGCATGCGGGATGGCGGCGAGCGAGCTGGCGCCGCCGTCGGGCACCCCATCGCGGCGGCAGCGGTTCTGCGCCGCCACGAGCCCCGCGCACCAGTGTCCGCTGCCAACGGCCAGCGTCAGCACTCCCGATCGCGGATTTCAGCTGCCTCGGAGCGCGTGCGCGTCCGCGGCGGGAGCGCCTGCATGGCGAGCGCGGACCGCGGGCGGCGGCGTGAGCGTCTCCGTCATGAGGCGTTGCTTTCGCGTACCGACAGCGGGTGCGCGCGCAGGAACTCGGTCACGATGGTGGCGAACGCGTCCGGCGTTTCCAACTGTGGCGAATGGCCGCACGCGGGGACTGTGCGCAGCTCGGCGCCGGGGATCGCGTTTCGGTAGCGCTCCGCGTGTGCGCGCGGGATCAAGCGATCCTCGGCCCCCCAAAGCACCAGCGTCGGTGAGGCGATCCGGTCCAGACGGCGTTCGAGGGCCGGGTTGTGGAAATACGGCTTCCACGCGATGCGCGCCGTCGCCTCGTTCGACTGGTGAAACGCGATCAGCACGTCTTCGGGCGGGATCTCGCCGCGGGCGTCCGCTTCACCGGCCGCGCGCATCATGCGCGCGATCGGGTGTTCTTGGTCATAGAAAACGAGCTCGGCCAGCGCCGCGGGCGAAATCCCGAAGATCTCCGCGACAGGCGCGCCCTCGATCCACAGACCGGCGGCGCCGCACAGGACGAGGCCGGCCACGCGCTCGGGGTACAAGCTGGCCAACTCCGCCGCGATCCATCCGCCGAGCGATGCGCCGACGACGTGGGCGCGGCGCAGGTGCAGCGCGTCGAGGAGATCGACATAGTGCAGCACGAGATCGGCGATGTGGTGCACCTTGTCGATGCCTGCGGAGCCGGGGAAGCCCGGGTGCACGGGGGCGATCACATCGAAGTGCTCGGCCAACTGTTCCATCGGGGGACCCCACGCGGTCGCTTCGGCCCCGGCACTGTGAAGATACAGCAGCGGCTCTCCTTCTCCCGCGCGGTGCAGGGTGATGTGGATGCCGCGGACGTTCAGCGGTCCGGTGAAGACGCTCATGCTGGTCACGCCGCCGCCGCCGCTTTCCCGTCGAACCGGCGGCGCAGGAACGGCACGACCTCGGTCGCGTACAGCTCCATGTTCCGACGCGTCAGGTCCGCCGGCAGCGTGCCGAGGTGCAGGAGCGACAAGATGTTGCCCGCGCCGTAGCGCTCGATGCGCTCGGCCATCTTCTCCCGCACCGTGGCCGCGCTGCCGACGATCGCGAAGTCGCCCGCTTCGATGTCCTGGCGGGTACGACAGGTCATGATGAAATCGTTCCGCACTTGCGACATGCGCACCAAAGAACGCGCGGTCGTATAGCCCGGGGGGAAGACGAGCACGCCCTTCAGCAAGCGGTCGATGAAGTAGAACAGATGCGACTCGTACTCGGCCCACGCCTGGGCATCGGTGTCGGCGACGTAGACCGGCGTGAGCCAGCCGAGCTGCTCCGGATCCGGCGTGTAGCCCTCCTTGGCGCAGATCTCGCGCATCGCGTCGAAGTTCCGCTCGAAGACGCGGCGGTGGAAGTACGGAATGCCCATGAACGCGTAGCGGTGCTTGGCGCAGAACTCCAAAGTTTCGATGCTGCCGGTCCCGGGGATCCAGACGGTCGGGTGCGGCTGCTGGACCGGGCGCGGCCACGGGTTCACGTAGCGCAGCTGGTAATGCTTGCCGTGGAACTCGAACGGCCCGGGTCGGGTCCAGGCCTGGATGACCAGATCATGTGCTTCGTAGAACTTCTCCCGCGCATACGTCGGGTTGAGCCCGTTGGCGTAGTACTCGGGCCCGCCGCCGACGACCATGCCGGCGATCAGGCGGCCGCCGCTGATCACGTCGATCATGGCGAATTCCTCCGCCACGCGGGTCGGCGGATCGTACAGAGGCAGCGCGTTGCCGACGATGGCGATCTTCACCTTGCTCGTCTGACGCGCGAGGATGGCGCCGATCAGGTTCGGCGACGGCATGTTGCCGTAGGCGTTCGCATGGTGCTCGTTCATCACCACGCCGTCGAACCCGAGCGTCTCCGCGTAGCACATCTCATCGATGTAGCGGTTGTACACTTCGGTGCCGCGCTCCGGATCGTAGAGCGCGTTCGGGCAAGTGATCCACGCCGGTCCGTCGTAATCCGCCGGCAGATAAGGCCACGGCATCAGGTGAAAGAAGAAAAACTTCATCGCTCGCCTCCGCGGAGAATGTATGGCAGCGCGCCGTGGCAGGTCAACGCGCGATGCGCGCCCTGACCGGATACTCACCGCTGCGGCGCAGAGGCGCGGAGAGTATTCGAAACGCCGCGGTCTTACTCGAGAAAACGGTACACGCGGCGGACGCGATGGTTGGAGGTGTCCGCAATCCACATGGAACCCTCTGCGTCGAAGATGAGCGCCGAGGGCCGGCGCAGAGAGCTGGCGGCCGCCGGTCCCCCATCGCCCGCGAAGCGCGGCTCGCCGTCTCCCACGACGGTAGTCACCACGCCGTTGCCGTCGATGCGCCGGATGACGTTGTTGCCGGTGTCCGCGACGTACAGGTCGCCATTCGGCCCGAACCGCAAGTCGTACGGCCCGTCGAAGCGCGCCGCGCTCGCCGGGCCACCATCGCCGGAGTAGCCGCGCTCGCCGGTGCCGGCGAAGGTGGCGATCACGCCGTCCGGGCGCAGGCGCCGGATGACGTGGTTTCGCGTCTCGCAGAAGTATAGGTCGCCGTCCGGTCCGATCTTGAGGCGTGCGGGCCCACCGAGCTGCGCGGCCGTCCCGATGCCGCCATCGCCGCTATAGCCGCGTTCGCCGGTGCCCGCGACGGTCGTGATGATGCCTGCCGCATCGACGTAGCGGATCACGTGCGCGTCAACGTCGCTGATGTAGAACCCGCCCGTGGTGTCCGGCAGCACGCCGAAGGGCGTGCTCAGTTGGGCTTCGAGCGCCGGGCCGCCATCGCCCGCGTACCCGTACTCGACGGTCCCCGCCACGGTGAACACCCGATCGTCGGTGCCGACGCGGAAGACGACCGGCACGTGATCACCGGCGACCAGGAGATTGCCGGTGGTGTCGTACTCGATGTCGCTCGCGTGATGGAGCGGCGTATCGCTGGCCAGCGCGCCGTCCATGGGAAAGTCTTCGAATCCATTTCCCATGATGGTTTCCACCGTGCCGTCCGCCTTCACCCGGCGCAGGCGCAGGTTGTTCCAATCCAAGATGAGCGGCAGGCCGGCGCGTTCGAAGGCGATGTCGATCGGGAAATACAAGGAAGTCTCGAGGGCCGGCTTCCCATCGCCGTTGAATTGCGAGCGCCCGGTGCCCGCGACCGTACAGATCGTACCCCGCACGTCGCAGGCCGGTGCGGATGTCGCAGTGACCGAAGGCGTCGCGCTCGGCGTGGTGGTGGCTGTCGCACTGGCACTCGCTGTCGCTGTCGCCGTCGCGCTCGGCGAAGCGGTGGCGCTCGGCGTCGGCGAAGAGAGCGCCGAAGAGGTCGCGGTCGGAGGGCCTACCGTGGACGCCGGCGTGGCCGTCGGCGCGGGGCGCGAATCGTCGCCGTCGCCGCACGCGGCGAGCAGCGCAAGGCACGCGGCGGCGGCGGTCAGGCGGATGTGCACCATGCAAAGTTCCGGGGAGCGCTGGTTCGAGTCAAGGCAGACAGTGCGCCGGCCACGCGGCGGGTCGGGGCGGGCTCGGTGAGCCGCGCATAGGGAGAATCGGCGAGAGCAGAGCTCGAAGAACGGGTGTTTGGGACAGGAGTCGCTGTTGCCGACCGGAAGCGGGCGATCGCGCGGAGCTCACGGCGGTCTGTCGAGTGCGTATCGATTCAGCCGACCATCGTCAGGCCGCCGCTCACGCTGAGCACCTGGCCGGTGACGTAGGCGGCATCCGGCGCGGCGAAAAATGCGACCGCGGTGGCGACGTCGTCCGGGGTGCCGAGGCGGCGCAACGGGATCGCGCGGGTCATGGCCGCGATGATCTTGGCGCCCTGCTCGCCGCTGGTCACCTCGGCGAGCAAGGCGGTGTCGGTCGGGCCGGGGCAGACGCAATTCACCGTGATGGCGTGTCGCGCCAGCTCGCGCGCGAGCGTCTTGGAGAGGGCGATGATGCCCCCTTTACACGCCGAATAGACCGCTTCGCCGGTGCTGCCGACCCGCCCCGCATCCGAGCTGATGTTGATGATGCGTCCGCCACCAGCGTCAATCATGCCGTCCAGCACCGCGTGACAGCAGTGGATGGGCCCCCTGAGGTTGATCGCGATCAAGCGGTCCCAGAGCTCGGGAGTGTTCCGGGCGAATGGCTCGAGGCGGTCCCAACCGGCGTTGTTGACGAGGATGCCGACGGGGCCGAGCGCGGCGTGCGTCTGCCCGATGGCGGCGCGCACCGCATCGTAATCGGCGATGTCGACCGGCACCGCCAGCGCGGTGCCGCCGGCGGCGCCGATCATCGCCTCGGTCTTGCGCGCGCCCTCGAGGTTGATGTCCGCCACCGCGACGCGCGCACCGCCGGCGGCGAGGCGGCGCGCAATCGCGCGTCCGATGCCGTTGCCGGCACCGGTCACGAAAGCGGTGAATCCCTCGAGCTCAGCCATTAGACATCCATTCGCGGCGGCGACGCGGAGCGCCGTTGCCGCGCGCCGGCGCTTCTACCGCACCGTGCCGCTCACCTGGCGCGGGCCGCCGTAGGAGATCACACCGTCGGTGAGGTCGAACGCGAGATCGCCACCGACGGCCCAGATGCCGTCCTCCGAGTCGACCCACACCGCGTGGTAATCACGCGCTTCTTCGTCGTTCCGGTCGACTAGGCTCCAGATGCCGGCGTCGCGCACTGCGGTGGAGAGGAAGTTGCCGACGGCGACGGCGCGTCCATCCGCAGGCACGAAGACGCCATTCGCCTGCGGAAGCCGGGAGGGCGTGCGGTCCGTGAACGCGCCAGCCCCTTGCCGCTCGATCACCAACCCATTGTCGCCGAAGCCCCCGACGGCAACCGTATGGGTGTCATTGCCGTGCACCGTGAACAGCGAGCGCGGCGCGCTGTCGAGCGCGGTCCACGTATTTCCGTCGAAGTGCAGCACCACGCCGCGCCCGCCGACCGCATAGACGTCGTTCGCGGCGCGGCCCCAAACCTTGAAGAGCCGCGGTACGCCGCCTTCGCGCACGGCGGTCAGATCCTGGCGCGTCCACTGGGTTCCGTCGTAGCGCCAGATCGTGCCGCTCGTGTCGGGGTTCTCCTCCGTGCCGCCGACCGCCCAGATATCGTTTGCCGCCGCCCCCCAGATGCCGAACAGGGTCTCGGTACCCGGCGTCGTGTGCCGGGTAAACCCGCCACCCTCCGGATCATATTGCAGGATCAAGCCGCCCGCGCCGGACATATAGAAATCACCGCCGATGGGCGTGGTGCTGATCCACCACAAGTGGCCGCTGGCACCCGTTTCGAGGCGCTGCCAGTCCGCGCCGTTGTAGCGCAGTACCATCGGTCCCTTGCCGTCGCCGGGATCGGCGCCGACCGCGTACACGTCTGTGGGCCCCGTGCCCGCAATCGAGAGCAGCGCTCCGGGCACGTCTTCGGCGACCGGGTTGAGGTCGCCGTGTGCGGCGACCGTGCACATGTAGTCGCGCTCGAGGCATTCCTGCTGCTTATGACACGAGATGCAGGTGGCCTTGTCGTCGAATTGCACGTGCCGGCTCGGCGCGTCGATCCACTGCCAGTGCCAGTCGGCGTCTTCGGAGTCGAACCCCGGCGCTTCTTTGCGCATCACGCGCCACACGATCAAATCGGCGTCGTTGCACCCTTCGGAGGAGGCGAACTCTTCCTTCACGACGATGCTGCCCTCGGGCAACGGATTCTGGTTGCGCCGGTAGGGCTCCGCGGCAATCGGGTTGGTGAGCACTCGAATGTTGCGGAAGTCGTGCTCGGTGCTGAAGCGGCAACCGCGCACCTCCACGAAGGTCTCGCGGTAATTGGCGGGCAAGATCGGCTCGACACCTCCGGTCGGCGTGGGTGTCGGCTGCGGCGTCGGCGTCTCCTCGGGGCAGCCGAGCAGCGCGGCGTTCACCGCCTCGATGAGCTCGCCGATCGAGACGGACCCGGTGCGGTTGCCGTCCATCGCCGGGCACTGGGACAGGTCCGCATTATCGAGTGCGATGGCGACGCCGCGAATCAGCTCGCCGATGTCGACCTTGCGGTCGCCGTTGCAGTCACCTGCGCAAGCGCGTGCCGAAGCGGGCGTCGCCGCGGCGGCGAGCAGCGCGAGGGCAACGGTGAAAATTGCGCAGCGGAAGGGACGGGCAAAAAGCACGGAAGCGAAAAACACAGACTAGAAGCATCCAGCTTGGCGCGCGCAGATGCAACCCGAAATAGCCGCGAGAGCATGGGCGAAGGCGACCGCCTTCGCCCAGCTTCCGCGGATTCGGTCAGGGCAGCTCCACCTTGCGGATGCGGCTGTTGAAGGTGTCGGACACGTAGAGGTCCCCGGCGGGGTCGAACGCGATGCCGAACGGCCGGTTGAGCTCGGCAGCGAGCGCGTCCCCACCGTCGCCGCCATAGCCCTTCTCACCGGTGCCCGCGACGGTGCTGATCGTGCCGGTGCTCATGTCGATCATGCGGACGCGATGGTTGTTCGTATCGGCGAAGTAGAGGTTGCCATCGGGCCCGAACTCCAGGTCCTGCGGGAACGCCAGAGAAGCTTCGACCGCCGGACCGCCGTCGCCACCGTACGCGGGCTGGGTGCCGCACTGCCCCGCCAGGGTGGAGACGCTGCCGTTCTTGAACACGCCCGGATCGGCGAACTCGACCTTGCGAATGCAGTTGTTGTTCGTGTCGGAGAAGTACAGGACGCCGTTGGCGTCGAGGGTCAGTCCGCCCGACGGCTCTGGGTTAGGGCCGGTGGGGAAGTTCACCTGCGTCTGCAGCGCTTCCGGCTTTCCGTTGTAGCCGGGCGTGCCGGTGCCGAGGATCGTGTCGATGATGGCGTTCCCGCGCTGCGTCTCGAAGTTGTAGAGCACGCGGATGCGCTGATTGCGCTGATCGATCAGGAACAGGTGGCCGTGGGCATCGAGCGCGAGATGCGGCGGCTGATTGACCCGCGCATTCGGTTCGGCGGGCCCGCCGTCACCGGCGAACGCCGCATTGCGGCCCATCAGCACCCGTACCCGGCCGTCGCTGGCGCGAATCATCCTGATCTTGTGATTGTGCCAAGCGGCGAAAACGATGTCGCCGTTATTGAGCTCCAAGACGTCGGTCGGGTGATTGAGCTTGACCGTGAGCGGATCCGCGCCTTCTTCTCTCAGATCGCTCAGGTCGTCCGGGCCGTCGCCGACGTCATCGGCGCCCGCGATGGTCCGCACCGTCTCGCCCGAGTTCTCATCGCCGACGATTTCGCGCACCTGGTGGTTATTCCAGTCCAACAGAATCCGCCGGCCGGAAGCCGTGAAGGTGATGTCGAACGGCCAGTACAGCATGGTGCGCAGCCGATCGCGCCCGTCGCCGTTGTGCCCCGTGCCGCCCGTCCCGGCGTAGGTGCAGATCGAGCCCGGCACCCCGGTGCACGGAATGATCTCCGGCGGCGGGGTCGGCCGTGGCGTGGGCGGCGGATCGAGCGGCGCGCCGAGCACCTGGCGAAAGCGCTGGTTGTGCGTATCGGCGATATAGACGGCGCCGTTCGGCGCCGCCTCGACGCCGTAGGGGCGGTCCAGCTTGGCCACGCGCGCCGGCCCGCCGTCGCCGCCGAAGCCGCGTTCGCCAGTGCCCGCCAGTGTCTCGATGACGTGGTTCGGCTTCACCACGCGCACTACGTTGTTCATCGTGTCGGCGATGTAGAGCGTGTAGAAGTTCGCATCGTTCGGGTCCGACACGACGGCGATGTCGCTCGGCGTGTTGAGCTGGGCGTCCACGGCGGCACCGCCATCGCCGCTGTAGCCGGCCGTGCCCGTGCCGGCGACGGTCGTGATGACGCCGACTTCGTCGATCATGCGGACCTTGTGGTTGCCCGTGTCGGCGACGAAGACGCGGTTGCGCTTGTCGATCGCGATGCGGCTCGCCGGCGACGCCGCCTGCCCCCGCGGCCCGTTGAGCTGCGCTTGCAAGGCGGGCCCGCCGTCGCCGCCCGCGCCTGGGGTGCCGATACCGGCGAAGGTGTTGATGAAGCCGTTGGGTTCCAGAATGCGCAGGCGAAAGTTCGCCTGGTCCGAGATGATGATGTTGTCGTTGCTGTCGACGACGACCGAGCTCGGCAGGTCGAGAAAAGCGGCGAGGCCGGGTCCGCCGTCGCCGCCGAACGCCCGCGCCCCCGTGCCGGCCACGGTCGTCACGATACCGGTGGTCAAGTCGAGCCGCTTCACCAGGCTGTTGTGCCAGGCGGCGATGAGCAGCCGGCCCTCGTGATCGAACGTCACGTTGGTCGGATGGTTGAACTGCTGGTAGATCGCGACGCCGTCCTGCGCGTCGCCCAGCTCGCCGGTGCCCGCGATGGTCTCGACGACGCCGTCCTTGATGCGCCGGATGCGGTGATTGTTCCAGTCCACCAGATAGAGCAGACCGTCCGGGCCGACGGTGATGTCCTGCGGCAGGTAGAGATCGGTTTCCAGAGGCGTCTGGCCGTCGCCGTTGAAACCGGGAACACCGGCGCCGGCGATCGTCGTAATGACCGGCTCCGGGCACCCCTCGAGCGCGGCCTTCACGGCTATCAGCAACTCCTGAACCGTCACCGCTTCGTCCGCGGTGATGTCGAAGAACGGGCAGTCGCTGGTCGGCGCCGCATCGAGCGCGATGTTCACGCCGCGCAGCAGCTCGCTTACCGACACCTCGCCGTTCGCGTCACAATCGCCACAACAGGCCGCGGCCGGAGCGGCCGCCAGCATCGCTGCGGTGAAGAACACCGCGCTCAAGTATATCAGTGAGGTTCTGCCCGCTGCTGGCATGGATCTCCCTTCTGACCGCGGCGGGCGAAAAACCGCCCGGGGTTGACACTCCGGGCACATTAGCCAGCCCAGGTAAACACAGTCAACTATCAAGCGCGCGAATCGCGCTTGCCCCATTTCAGCCGCCCGCGTACGGTCGAGGGTCGAAACATGCGCGTTCAGACTCGCCGCGTCGCCCGCCCGCGCACCCCGCTCGTCCTCGCGGTGGCCGCCCTCGCCGCCTGCACCGGATGCGCCACATCGGCATTCGCGCATGGCATGCGCCTGCCATTCGCCAGCTGGGGAGCGATGAACGCGGACGCGTTGCGCTGTCAGCGCGCCATCGCGCGCGCCGCGGCCCAGTGCGCCGGCGGCGCGTGGACGGCGCGGCGCGCGTGCCGCGAGACCGAGCTGGCCGGCGGCAGCTGCGACCTCGACGCCACGCGCGAGCGCATCCTCGCGGTGCGCCGCGCGTCGCAGGACACCGTCGACGCGTTTTGCAGCGAAAGACAAGCCATCGCTGTGGGGTTTCTCGGGTCGTTCGACCTGCAGCAGGACCTGACCGCATTCTGCCGCGATTGGGAGCGCTCCGCGGATTCGGGCGTGTACGCGCCGATGCGACCAGATCTCTCCGCCGCCGAACGAGCGTGCATCAGCGCCACGGGAAACGGCGCGACCGAGCTCATGCACTCCATTTTCCGCGCCCGCCGGCGGGCCATGGACCGCGCGGCCGCCGCTTCACCGTCCACCGCCGAGCGCCAAGACTGGGTGACCGCCGCGACCGACCGCACCGGTCGCGCAAGCGCTTGGCTCGCGGATCGAATTGCGGCGCGCTGCTCCCCGGCCGATGCCAGCGCGCTGTACGGGCGCACGCCCGCCGCGCTGCTGGCGATCCTGGGCGCACGCGCGGATTGCCTCGGGGGCGCTTTCTACATCCAGGATGCCGTGCTGTGCCCGGCGGCGGAGTGCGGTAACCGCGTGATCGAGAGCGGCGAGGAGTGCGACGGCGGCGCCGGGTGCTCCGCCGAGTGTACGATTGAGTAGCGCCGCGGCCGCGCTCAGCCGGGAACCGCCAGCCGCAGCACATCCGAGACTGGGCGCTCAGAAATCCGGCAGCTCGGCGGCCTGGCCGGACCCCATGATCACCCGCAGGGTCTCGGTTACCGAATTTCCCTGCGGAATGTCGGTCACGGTCACGGTGAGGTTCGCCTCTTTGTCTTCGAGGTCCGTGAACGGCCCGTCCACAGCAATCGGTATCTCGATGCGGCGGCGCTGTAGAAAGCCGTCCTGGGTGGCGGTGACGAACACCTGCTGCTCGGAGTTCAAAATCAGTGCAGGTGGCTGCCCGTCGGCCCGCACCGCCTCCAGTCGCACTGCTACCCGCACGCGGTTGAGCGGGTTCAGACAGCGCACGCGGATGTGCAGGCGAAATACGCCTTCGCCTTGATCGGGCGTGAGAAAGGGGAACCGATCGCAATTGTACAGCCGCCCGAAGCCCTCCCTGTTGCGGCCGAGCTGCAGCACGCGACCCTCCGGGCATTCCGCGGCGGGTTCGCCGGCGCGCTGGATGGCTGCTCCGCTGCAGCACGGCTCCGCAGGAGAGACGAGCGTCGCGATACAGCCGCGCTCGGGCGCGCAGTCGGCTACCGTGCAGCTATCCAGCTCCGTCACTCGGAAGTGCTGCACACCGTTGGTGACCGCCGGCGGCTCTTCCGCATCACTGCAGGTATAGTCTACCGAGAAGGGGCCGATCTGGGTCGGCGCGGGTGACCAGTGCAACACCCCGGCGCCGTCGACGCTCATGTTCGCGGCCAGATTCTGAGCCGTGCAGGAAACCGGCCCGCCTTCCGGGTCGACGCCGAGCGGTAGTGCGACGGGTTTACCGGCGTAGGTGCGGTACACCAACCCCGGCTGGCGCGGCGGTTGGTTCACGGTCGCGGTCGGCGATGGCGTCGGCGTGGGCGTTCTCGTCGGCCCTTCGGGGGGCGTGAACGTCGGTACGGCCGGGCACGCCAGCAGCAGTCCGTTCACGCCGGCGAGCAGCTCGCTGATTGTCACGACGCCGTCGCCATCGCGGTCGAAGCTCGGGCAATTACCGAGCGGCGCCTCGCCGAGGGCAATCGCCACGCCTTGTATGATCTCGTTGATGCGCACGACCCGGTCGCCGTCGCAGTCACCGGGGCACACCGGCGCCGCGGCAGCAGCGGTGGCGAGAAAGAGGTCGAGCACCAGGACACACCGAACCGCGCGCTTGAGCATCTCGGGAAGGCTACGCGAGCGGGCGCGGTGTTGAAAGAGTAGATGCGCAGGGCGGCGCGCCCGGATCCCGTCGTGGAGTGAGCCGAGCGCCCGCGGGCGCGCTGTCATGCCAGCGCATAGACCGGTGGACAGCTGCTGACGCGATCGGTACGACCAAGATCAATGACGGATCGGCTCCGCCGCTGGGCCACTGGCTTGTTCGAGCCGGTCGACGCCGCTTCGATGGCGGTGTTTCGCATCGTGCTCGGCGCGATGATCGCCTGGGACGTCGTGCGCTATGCGCAGGAGGGCTGGATCTACGAGTACTACATCCGGCCCAAGTACCACTTCACGTATCTGTACTTCGACTGGGTGCAGCCGTGGCCCGGCAACGGCATGTACATTCACTTCGCCGTCATGGGGGTGGCTGCGGCCATGGTCGCCGCGGGCCTCTTCTATCGCGCGGCCATCGTCCTCCTGTGGTTCCTGTACACCTACAAGTTCCTGCTCGAGCAGTCGGTGTACATGAACCATTACTACCTGATCAGCCTGCTCTGCTTCCTGCTCATATGGATGTCGCCTCACCGGGCCTTTTCGCTCGACCGGCTGCGGCATCCCGAGTGGAGCGAAATGGTGCCGCGCTGGAACATCTTGTTGCTGCGGTTCCAGCTCTTCATCGTCTATTTCTTCGGCGCGATCGCGAAGCTGAACCCCGACTGGCTGCGCGGCGAGCCGATGTACTCGTCGCTCGTCAACCGCTCGGAGGGCGTGCCAGAGATCGCCAGCTATCTCTCGCCGGCGCTGCTGGCTTACGGGATCGCCTACGGGGGCCTCCTTTTCGACGCCATCGTACCGGTGCTGCTGTGCTTTCGCCGCAGCCGCCTCATCGGCTTCGCACTAGCCACCGCATTTCATGCGATGAACGAGATATTCCTGCGCATCGGGGTGTTCTCGTACCTCATGACCGGCGCGATCACTATTTTCTTCGACCCCGATTGGCCCCGGCGGCTGCATTTGCTGCCGCCGCGGGCCGCGGCTCCGCAGGAATCTGCGCAGGCGTCCGCGGGAGTTCGAGCACGGCGTGTGGCCTCGGTCCAGTGGGCGCTGCTACTCGGCATCGCCGCCTACGTCGCCGTACAGATCGCTCTTCCGTTGCGACACTTTCTGTACCCCGGCTACGTGAGTTGGACCGAGGAAGGCCACCGTTTCGCGTGGCACATGAAACTGCGCGGCAAGAGCAGCCGCATGCAGATCGTGGCGTACATCCCCGAGACCGGCCAGCGCATGTCCCTCGACCCAGCAAAGGACCTCACACACAGGCAGCTAAAGAAGCTGTATACGTTTCCCGACATGCTGCTGCGGTACGTGCACTTCAAACGCGACGAGATACGCGCCAGCGGCATGGGAGATCCGGTCATCAAGGTCGACTGGCGTTGTTCGCTCAACGGCTTGCCGCCGCGGCGGCTGGTCGATCCAGATGTCGATCTGGCACAGCAGGAGCGTTCGCTCTGGCCGGCGACCTGGATTTTGCGCGGCGACTAGGATCAGCCGGCGAGGGCGGCAGCACTGTCGGCGGCCGAACGGCAGCGCTACGGCTGCCGCCGGCGTTTCCGCTGCCCACTCCGAGCCCTCGCGAATCGCCGACCGCGATCGCGAGCCCGGCATCCTATACCGGTTTGGTGTCGAGCTGTTGGCCGACCTCGAAGCCGTACGCGGCGGCCAGCGCGACGACGGGGTGGACGGTCTTGCGCCCCGCGCCTTGTTCGAGATGCAGGGCGGCGAGACGGCAATCCGTGCAGGCGAGCGCACACGGCTCCCCCGCACCGGCGCGCATACCGGCGAACGCTTTCTGCCCCCAGCGCAGCGACTCCTCGAAGTGCGCCTTCTGCATGCTCCAGGTGCCGTCGTGGCCCGAACACTCCTGCACGAGCTCGACCTCGTCGGCGACCAGCCGCAGCAGATCGCGTCCTCGGATGCCGATGTTCTGCACGCGGATGTGACAGGGCACGTGATACTGCACGCGCCCGAAGCGGCGCCGGAAATCTCGCTTCAGGCGCCCGTCGCGGGCGAGGCGGTACAGGTACTCGTTCAAATCGTGCGACCGGCGCGCGACCACATCAGTCCGCGGCCCAGCGACCAGTTGCGGGAAGTCTTCGCGCATCATGAGGCTGCAGCTCGGCGAGGGGATCACGATCGCGTAGCCCTGCTCCGCATATGGCGCCAGGATCTCGACATTGCGCCGGATCTTGGCGGCCGCGGCATCGAGGTCCCCGCCGTCGAGGAACGGCATACCGCAGCACACTTGTCCCTCCGGCCGAACCACCTCCACGCCGTTGTGCTCGAGCACGCAGACGGCCGCGGCGCCGACCTGCGGGTCGTTGTAGTCGATGAGGCAGGTCGAGAACAGCGCAGCTTTCACCGGCGTGGGCGTTTCGACGCCCTCTTTCAAGGGCTCGGCTGGCTCGATCCGCGGCTGGTGGGCCTTCCACCACTGGGGAAACGTCTCGCGGTGATACGTGGGCAGCAATTTATCGCGGTGGATACCGACCACCGACTCCATCACCGCCCGGTTAGGCCGGTTCTTCAGGGCCCAGTTGGCGAGCTCGGGCGCGGTGCTCGCGGCCCTGCCGATCGTCTCCGTGTCGCGCATCAGCCGGGCCTGGAGGGAAACGCCGTGGTGGCGGGTCTGGTGCGCCTTCCAGCGCAGCAGCAGGCGGGGGAAGTCGAGCGCGAACTCGTGCGGGGGAGTGTACGGGCAGTTCGGGTAGCAGAGCTTGCACTGGAAGCACAGCTCGACGACGCGGTCGACCTCGGCGTTGGTCAGATCGCGCGCGTGGGCCTGGATCTCCGGCAGCTCATCTCCGTACGTCACGCCGACCTCGCCGCCGTGATGCTCCTCCACGGGGGCGGGATTCTCCGCCGCTGCCCGGCGGCGCTCGGCAGCCGCGGCGGCGATCTCCGGATGGTGGCTCAGGTGCTCGGCCCGCAACTGATCGGTCTTGCGATCGATCAATTCGAACAGCGTCGGAAAACTGCCGCAGAACTTGAAGCAGAGCCGGCAGCCCCAACAGATATCGAATATCCGGTCGACTTCTTGCTTGAGATGACCCGCGTCCCAGAACTTGGGATCGTCAACTTTGAGGCCGATTGCCTCCGCCATATCTTCCCCCCGAGATTCGGCGCAGCGCGCGGCAATTGCCGGCCGCCGTCGAGCCAAAGCGCCACTGTAGAGCAATCCCTTCAGGCGTCAACGCGCTCGCCACAGCCCACCGCCCAGCGCGCGCGGCGCGGCGGGGAGGCCGATCGTGTACAGTCGCTCGCACTATCTTGTCATTTTCTGACGGCCAGAGCGCACCGTAGGTGTCAATTGTTTGGCGTGCCAAGGGCCGTTTACGTTGTGTGTTGTTTTGATGACACTGGCATGTGTCGTGCTGGATGGATCGCTCGGGAGGCATGGGTAATGGTTCGTGGACGGATTCTGACCCCCCAGATCGATTCACGCTGTTTGATGTCCGAAGAAGTGCTGATGCTGGCCGTGATCGAGCAGGCGCTCTCCGATCTCGATAGCGGCTGTCCGGCAGTGCGCGCGGATGCGGAAGCGTATTTTCTCGCGTACGGCGCCGACTCGAGCGCGTTCAGCCTCGACGCCGTGTGCGCGCAATTTCATTTCTCGTCGAGCGCCATTCGCGGCGCCGTCCGCCGGCGCCTGCGCCAGCGCCCGATCGCAAAGGGTAAGGCGCTCCCGCACGCCGCCTGAGGCGCAATCGCGCGCACGCGCCCCGTCATCCGCGCAGGCGATCGCGCCACAGGCGCTCGACCTCGGCACGCAGCTCCGCGAGAGTACCGCTGTTGTCGATGATCACCTGGGCGCGCGCGGCGCGATCCGCATCGCTCAGTTGAGCGCGCATGCGCGCGGCCACGGCCGCGGCGTCCATCCCGCGCTGGTTGCGCAGGCGGCGCTCGACGACCTCGCGGCGCGCCATCACCACCCACACTTCATCGACCAACGCATCCCAGTTCGCCTCCAGTAAGACCGCCGCTTCGACGACGATCGGCCCTCGGCCGCTCGATCGCTCGGCTTCGATCCGGTCCGCGAGCGCCTCCCGGATCAGGGGATGGACGATGGCGTTCAGGCGCTCGAGCTCGACGGGATCGGCGAATACCCGCTGGCCGAGGCGCACGCGATCCACCGACCCATCCGGGGAGATGACCCCGGGGCCGAACGCGTCTACGACCGCGCGATGGCCGGGGGTACCCGGGGCGTAGACGTCATGGCCGATGCGGTCCGCATCGATGACCACGGCGCCGAGCTCGGCGAGCGCGCGCACCGCCTGGCTTTTGCCTGAGCCGATACCGCCGGTCAGGCCGATTACCAGCGGTCGCGAGCCCATGGTTCAGCGCGCCGCCGGCGCCGGCGGGCGCGATCGGCGGCTCACCTGCAGATGAGCCGCCGAGCTACTCGATCGATTCCGTTCAACTGGCCGCCCGCAGCGCGGGGGCGGCGGCCTTCTGCGGCGATCGTATGACCACTGGGACGGTGCCGTTGATGGCTCCGCGGCGCCAGGACTCCAGGCCCCGGCGCAGGTATTCGGCGTTGATCTCCAAGGTCTCGCAGATGTTTTCGTAGGAAAAGAACCACCCGCGGTCAGCCGAGGCAATCCACTGGTTCGCTTCCTCGAACAGCAGCTGCCCGTGTCCGTCGCGCGCGATCGCATACTTCTGATAGCAGTCGAGCGCGTCCTCCAGCACGGCGAGCATCAAGCGCTTCTCGCCTCGAATCGCGTTCGCACCGCGAAACGCCGCATAAAATTGTGCCGGGAGTAGTGCGTCCGGTTCAAAGAGCCCAAATGAGCGGTCGGTCATCTTACACCCCCCAACCTCCGCAACAGATTGACGTCCACCCTACAAACGAGCCGGCGCGGAACTGAAATGAAAAACCTTCGCGCCGGCTGGCCTCGTCGCTTATGGTGGCATTGCGTCGGCCGCCAGAAGCGGCCCAGCCGATGGCGAACGGCGGCGCCAGCTACTTCCTGCCGCCCAGCACCTGCTCCTTGAAGCTCTTGGCAACCGAGAAGCGGACTTTCTTCCGCGCAGGGATCTTCACCGGTTCGCCGGTCTGCGGATTGCGCCCCATGCGGGCCTTGCTCTGCACCTTGCGGAAAGTGCCGAGATCGGGGATCTTGACCGGCTCGCCTTTTTTCACGGAGCTGACGACGGTCGACACCAACCCCTCCATGATCGCCTGCGCCTGCCTCTTGGTCACCCCACCAGCCTTGGCCAACCGATCAACCAGCTGTGACTTCGTCATAAGCCCCCCCAACTTACAGTCTAGTTGCCAACGAAGAATTACGAGATGCCGCAGCTTACTTGCAACGGCGTACTCTTGGATGTCAAGGAGTTTCTTTCTGTTGACGCGCCGTCGAGAGCGTCTGTGCGGCTTGTCTCCGTAGGGTTTTCAGCGTTCCGCCGGACGGATGAGCACGTGGCGAAACGGCTCCCGACCGACGCTCTGCGACTCGAGGCCGTACGCGTCCGCGAGCTCGTGCTGTAAGCGCCGCAGATGTGCAGCACGCGGCGCGAGCTCCACCGGTTTGCGCGTCGCGATCACTTCGATCACCGCTTCTTCGGCTTCGCGTAGCGCAGCGTCCTGTTCGGGCCGCGCCGCGTCGAGCGCAAACAGCTCGCGGAGCGCCTGTTCGATCTTGCCGGGGCTGCTCGACGCCACGGCGTGAATGCGCGCGGCCGGCGGTAGCGCCTCGCGCAAGCGGTGCGGCTGCTTCTTGGCGACTGCGCGGAGCGTGAGCACCACGTCCGCGGTGCCCGGCGCGTCGACCATCACCGCGGGGAGCTCCAGCGCGCGGATCGCCCGTTCTACCCGATCGCGCCGTAGCGCATACGCGAAGATGCGCGTCGGGCGCGGCGCCGGGCCGGGCCGATCTTCGGCGGGAACGGGCACCGCGAGCGGCGCCGGCACGCGTTCGACCGACACGCTGCCGTCCTCCTGCCGCACCCGCATCTCCGGCTCGGCCGGGCGATTGCGCAGCAGCCGGTCCACGGTGGCCGCGACGTCGGCGTGGACGGCGAAGCGATCGCGATCGCGGATCTCCACGGCGACGTCGAACGTCGGAGGGGCTTTGCGCTCGAGCACGGTCTTCTGCGTGCGCCGGCGACGGGCCTCTTCGTCACCGAGCGTGACCGCCTGGATGCCGCCGACCAGGTCGGAGAGCGTCGGGTTGGCGACCAGGTTGTCGAGCGTGTTCCCGTGCGCGGTCGCGATGAGCTGTACGCCGCGCTCGGCGATCGTGCGCGCGGCCAGCGCCTCCGCTTCGGTGCCGATCTCGTCGATCACCACCACTTCGGGCATGTGGTTCTCGACCGCTTCGATCATGACCGCGTGCTGCAGCTCGGGTGCCGGCACCTGGATGCGGCGCGCATGTCCGATGCCGGGATGCGGAATGTCACCGTCCCCGCCAATCTCGTTGGAGGTGTCGACGATCATGACGCGGCGTTGCAGGTCGTCCGCAAGCACGCGCGCCGCATCGCGCAGCAACGTCGTCTTGCCAACGCCGGGCCGGCCGACGAGCAACACGCTCTTGCCCGCTTCGACCACGTCGCGAACGATGTCGATGGTGCCATAAACGGCGCGGCCGACGCGGCAGGTGACGCCGACGATGTCCCCCACGCGATTGCGCAGCGCGGAAATGCGGTGGAGGGTGCGTTCGATACCGGCCCGGTTGTCCTTATTGAACTGCCCGATGTGCGCCGCGACGTAGTCCAGGTCCTCGCGCGCGACGGCGGCATCCGAGAGGCTGGTGACGCCGGTCGGGAAGCGCGCTTCAGGGACCCGGCCGAGGTCGCATACGACCTCGATCAGATTTGCCAGAGCGGTATCGGCCCGGAGTACGTGCGCGAGGCGGGGAGGCAGAACGGAGAGCAACTCATCGAGGTTGTCAGTGACTTCGATGCGTGTCTCACGAACCCCCGCCGCCGTAGTCGACCGCACGAAAACTTCTTACACCATTCGCGCTTCGAATGCGACTCGATAGCGGTGCCACAAGGGCCGCCCGCTGGCCCGAGCAACGCCCAACTCAGCCCATGAGCGCTGCCCGGCGGGCCTCCTCCCGGCGTGCGGCGGCGATGAGTTGGTGGGTCACGCTGGACTCGCGCTTGAAGAACCCGTCGGTGTGGAACGAGTCGTTCAGGCGCAGCAGCTCGTAGTCGAGGTGGTGACACAGCTCATGCACGAGCGTCCGCAGAAACGTCTTGTACTTCACCACCTGCGCGCGCTTCGCGGTATGCATCCACACGCTGATGATCCGCCGCGGGCCAGTCGACTGGTACAAGCCGTGTAATTCTCCGCGACTGTCGGACGGCCGTACCGCCTTGACCTCCACGCGCAAGCCGACGATCTTCAAAGCGGTGCACAGCTCGTCGCAGATGACCTGGGCCACGCGCGCGGTGCGCGAGCGATCGTCGTGCTCCAGCGCCCATTCGAGCAGCATGACCGCGCGCCCGAGGCGCGGCGTCGCGCGAATCGGGATCGAGCTGACCGCGTTGCTGCGGTCGTACTCGCGCTGCTGCGCCCGCGTCAGGCGGTGGCGAAAATTGGGCATCGCGCAGACGCCGCGCGCGGCGTCTCACGCGGGCGCCGACCCGCTGCCAGCGGAGCGATGCGGCGAGTCGCTGACCGTCCGAGGGATCGCCGGCCGCCGAGTCAGGCGGCCGCCACGGTCAGCCGAGCGCAGCACGGATTGGTCAGGCGGCGGCCGGCCGCGCAGCCCGCGGGCCGCCGAGGCGCCGTGCCACCTCGGCTGGGGAGTATGGTGAATCGTAATAGCCGGGCTGGTAGGCGGTGAACTTCAGGCCGTCGAGGTCGCTGTCTCCGACCTCGATGAACACGCGTTGCAGCTCGGACGGAGGTGCCGGCGGTTCGTCCGGCGACGGCGTCGGCACGTCGTTGAATAGCCGGCGATGGGTGCCGAGACAGAGCGGAAAGATCAACTCGGCAAACGGCCGCTCGAAGGCGGGATCGCCTCCCGGAGCGACCCACAGGCCGCCGCGGCGCCGCACGAACCACACGCGCGCCATTCGATGTCGCCGATCTCAGTGGGTCGTGACCGCGCCGCCGGAGCTGGCGCCCAGCATCTGACTCACCGCCTCGTAAGCGGGCGAGAGCAGGTGATCGAGGGTCTCGGTCAGCAAATGCTCGAGGTCGGTGAGGTCGTCGACGGTGAGTGACGACATGTCCTGGTGCATGCCGTGCAGCGCCCAGATCAGCGTCCGCAACCGGCTGCGCACATCGTCCAATGTGCGCAGCACTTCTTGGGCATCTATCGGCCCATCATCCTGGGGCTGGTCAGCCATCGCGTCCTCCTGCCGTGCAGATCGCGGTAGCAGGAAAGCTGTCATGCGAGCCGACGCAGTGCAAGGCCGTGCCAGCCGCGGCGCACCGCCATCGCTGCACGCCGGGAGCGCCGGCGCATGAGTCACGGGACGGGAGCGCTCGGCGTCGCCGGCCCCGGGGTCCCTGGCGAGCCGCCGACCAGCGGAGGTTGCTCATTGCGCGTCTTGGCACTCGCAATCAGCGCCTCCCGCACCTTGCGCACCAGCCGATCGTCGCGCTGCACTCGGCGCTCGATACTGCGGAACTGCGCGACCTGTACGCCCTTCTGCGCCAGCGCATCGTCGAGCACCAGGTCGTGATTGGCCTGCATCGCCGTGTAGACGTCGATGTAGAGTTGCAGCTCGCCCGGCGTGACTTCATCCTCCTCGAGCGCGCGCTCCTGTGCCTGCGGCGCGAGCCGAAAGACCAGGGGCCCGATCAACAGCCCGGCCGCACCGAGCCCGAGCAACATTCTCGTGAGACGAGACACCATGCCAATGCGAGCCCGCTAGCTGCGAATCCTCCCCGTTCGCCGGTGCAAAAGCAAGGTGATCGCGCGCGCGAAGCACGCGTCGTGGAATCGACGTGCGATCCGGGTTAAGGTGCGCCAGCGATGGCGCTGACGTACGGAGCGGTCGGAGTGGATACGGAGGCCGTGGAAGGTGCTCTCGGCCGCCTCGCGACGTGGGTGAACGCAACCTTCGCGTTTAATGCGGTGACGCCGCTGCTGCCGCTCGGGTATTACGCCAACGTCCTGCCGCTGGCGAACGACTTGGCCGTCGCCGTGTCCACCGACGGCGTCGGCACGAAGCTGTTGGTCGCGCAGGCGCTGGAGCGCTACGACACGGTCGGCATCGATTGCGTCGCAATGAACGCCAACGACGTGCTCTGCGTGGGCGCGCGGCCCGTGTCGCTGGTCGACTACATCGCCGTGCACCACGTGGACGCCGACGTGCTCGGCGCGATCGGCAAAGGCTTGCACGACGGGGCGCAGCTGGCCGGTGTGAACATCCCCGGTGGGGAGATCGCCCAGCTCCGCGAGATGATGCCGGGCGATGTCGCGTATCCGTTCGAGCTCGTCGGCACCTGCTTTGGCACCGTCCATCCGCAGCGCGTGCTGGTCGGTCAGGACGTCGCGGCCGGCGACGCAGTCATCGGCCTCGCCAGCAGCGGATTGCACAGCAACGGCTACACATTGGCGCGCCATGCACTGCTGCAACGCGCCGGTCTCGGGCTTCACGAGCGGCTGCCCGAGCTCGGCCGCACGCTCGGCGAAGAGCTCCTGGAACCGACGGTGCTCTACGTACGCCCCGCGCTGGCGACGCTGAATGCCGGACTCGCGGTGAAGGCCTTCCTGCACATCACCGGAGACGGGCTTTTGAACCTGTCGCGCATCGCGGCTCCGATGGGATTCGTGATCGATCGCCCGCTGCCGGCACCGCCGATCTTCGGTCTCATTCAGCGCGCGGCGGACGTCGCCGACGCCGAGATGTTTCGCACCTTCAACATGGGTACTGGTTTCGCAGCCGTCGTGCCCGCAGACGAAGCGGAACGCGCCTGCGCCATCGCGTCCGAGCACGGCCACCGGGCACAGGTGATCGGGCGCGCCGTCGCGGATTCCCAGCGGCGCGTATGGCTGCCCACGCACGGGCTGGTGAGCGCAGGGAAGGAATTCCGCCCGGCCGAGTGCGCGCCGCCCGCCTAGGATCGGGGTCGACGTGGACGAGTCGGCACGCGCCGCGCACATCTTGCGCAGCTTCCACAGAATCGCCGTCGTGGGCTTGTCCGACAATCCGTCCCGCCCATCCCACGGCGTAGCTTCATACCTGCGCGCCGCGGGCTACGAGATCCTGCCCGTCAACCCGCGCTTGCGGCAATGGCGCGATCTGCCGTGCTATCCGGACGTGCGCGCGGTTCCACCCCCCGTCGAGGTCGTCGACATCTTCCGCCGTTCCGAGCTCGTCGAGCCAATCGTGGCCGACGCCATTGCCGCCGGCGCCCGTGCCATCTGGATGCAGGACGGCGTGGTAAACGAGGCGGCCGCGGCCGCGGCGCGCGCGGCGGGCCTGCTGGTGATCATGGATCGCTGCATGCTGCGCGATCATCGCGCGCTGCGCTGACGTCGAGTCCGCATGTCGATGTCTCGGCTGCCCCGCACAGCCGCGCGACCATCGCCGTCGCGCCGCCCGCGCGTGCCGCCGCCCGCCGGCCGGCGGCTTACCGGCCAGGAGGACTAGCCATGCCTGCACAGGATCTCGCCCGTGACGTCGGCGCGTTCATCACCGAGTACAACCGCGTGTTCAATGCGCTCAGCGGGCTATCGCCGGGCGGCGCGCGCCCTCGCGCGGGAGAGCTCGCCGCGCTCTATCACACGCCCTGCGTCACGGTACGCGCCGACGGCTCCGTGATCTGCCTGCAGTCGCCGCCGGAGCTCGAGCGCTTTTTTCAGACCGTCGCGGATACGCACTACGAAGACGGTTATCGCAGCAGTCACTGCGCGGATCTCGAGGTGGTCCCGCTCGGCACGCGCAGTGTCCTGGCCTCGGTGACGTGGTCGCTGTTGCGCGCCGATGGCAGTCTGCTGAAGCAATGGCGCCAGTCGTACACGCTGATCCGCGATGCGCCGCGCTGGCGCATCCTGGCGTCCGTCTTTCACATCCACTAGCCCGGCGCCGCCGGTACGGCGCCGGCCACCAGCCGGCATTCGGCGCGTCCCGTTGAATGCCCGAGGAGGTTCCTATGGCGGTGAACAGAGAGACCGCGAGTCTGGGGGTGCCCTGGGAGAAGGATTACGGGTACGCGCAAGCGGTGAAGGTGGGCGACACCATCTACCTCTCCGGTCAGGTGAGCCACGACGACAACGGCACCATTATCGGCAGCGGCGATATGGAAGCGCAGATGCGGCAGACCTACGTGAACATCCGCAAGGTGCTGGCGCAGTTCGGCGCCACGCTCGACAACGTGGTGGACGAAGTGACCTTCGTGACGGACATCGAGGCGGCAATGGTCGCGGCGGCGAAAGTCCGTCCCGAGGTGTACCCGGGGCGTCCGGCCGTGACCAGCACGCTGATTCAGATCCCGCGTCTCGCCTTCCCGGAGCTGATGATCGAGGTCAAATGTGTGGCGCGGCTGTAGCGCATTGCGGCCGACCCTAGGCACCGCCGCGATCGCGGCGCCGCCGGTGTGCGGCTCCGCGGTCGCGGTTCACCGCTCGTAGTCGCCGAGTTCGCCGGGCGGATTTCCGCGCGCGGCAAACTCCGGCCGCTCGCGCACCTCCCGGAAGTGGTGAAGCGCCCACCGGACGCTCGGGAAGGCGATCTCATCCCACGGGATCTCCTCCCAGCAGAACAGACCCACCTCCAAGCTCTCCGGTCCGGCCGCAATGTCGCCATTCAACAGACGGGCGCGATAGATCACCTGCACCTGGCTGAGGCGCGGAATGTTGTAAACGGCCAGCAGCGCCTCGATCTCGATGCGAGCACAGGCCTCCTCCCAAGCCTCTCGGGCAGCCCCTGCCAACGTGGTCTCGAACACCTCCAGATAGCCGGCGGGTAAGGTCCAAAATCCCCGCCGCGGTGGAATGGCGCGCCGGCACAGCAGAATGCGTTCGCCCCACGTACAGACCGAACCGACGACGATCTTCGGATTTTCGTAATTGATGAAGCCACAGTGATCGCACACGAGCCGTTCGTGTGTATCCCCGTCCGGCGTGCGCCTCGAGAAGTTGTCGGGAGCGCGGGGGAAGTCCGGCATGGAGACAGTGTGCCGGAGCCTGCCACCGGCGGACAAGACCATACCCGTTCCGCGCACCGCGCCGTGCGGCGCGGCGCGGTGCGCACATCAGTGCTGCTCGCCCATCCTCAGATCCGGCACTGCACAGGCCGGTGTTTCCAACCGGGCCGCCGAGCCGCGCAGTATGGCCGTGTAGTTTACGAGCCCAGCGGCTCCAGCCGTCACATCGAGAGGACCAGGTTGGGGCGACGAGAAGAGCGGATTGTAATTTGTTTCTGCTCCGGTGCCCGTGCACGTCCTCCCTGCGCTGACGTATTGGGCACGCACGAGTGGGACGGTTCTTGCTGACCGTACCGCCGCCAGAGGAGGACGGTATGAAAACTGTTCGATTGTTGCTCGTGGTGTCGGCGCTGACACTGCCCTGGATGGGTACCGTTCAGTCGCCGCAATGGCTGAACACATCGAACACTGCGCTCGCGGCGCCTCCAGAGGGCGCACCGGCGCAAAACCCCCCGGCGCAGGGCGGCCCAGACATCAATGTGAAGATCGACAGGGACGGCGGTGGCGATCGGGTGGTGTGGTTCGCCAACCCGCTCGTGTTGGTGGCGGGCGCCGTGGGCGTGGTGCTGGTCATCGCGTTGATCGCCATGGCCAGCCGTGGAAACGGCGGGACCACGATCGTTCGAGAGAAGTAACGTCCTTGCAGTGCACGCAGATCCCGCCGCCCGGGCGGCGGGATCTGCGCCGTTCGGCCCGCAGGCGCGATGGTGGGTGAGTCGCGCCTTCAGGCGAACAGACCGACAGGTCTGTACGTATGCCCCGGGAGAACTGCGGCGATATTGGCGTTGCTGAGATGTGCGCTCAGCACGTCGCCCATGACGTCGCGGAAGTCGATGCTGTGGTTTAGATACCGGCCGCGCAGCAACTGCGTCGGGCCGAGGCCAGGCCAAGTTCCATACACCCCGCCGCGCACGGCACCGCCGGCGACGAACCACGCGGCTGCGTGTCCATGGTCGGTGCCGCCGCTCCCGTTATCGGCGGACGTGCGACCGAACTCGGTCATGGTCACGATCGTCACGTCGCTCATGCGCGTCCCGAGGTCGGTGTACAGGGCCGCGATGCCGGCGGCGAAATCCTGGTGCCGGCGCGCCTGCTGCCCGGTGGGCTCTCCCCCGCCTTGGCTCGAGTGCGTATCCCATCCGCCGATGCTGAGCGCGGCGGTCTCGAGGCCGACGTCTTCTTTGATCAACTGGGCGATCTGGCGCAACTGCCGGCCATAACCCGAGCTCGGGTACACGGCGCCGTTGGCGGGCCGATAGGCCGCCGTGTCCACGCCACTCAGCACCGCGAGATCGTTCACCACGGCGCGGCCGTGCTCGAGCACGAGCGCGCGGTACGCCTTGTCGCTGTCGGGCGCCTGGCTGTACACCCGGGCGAGATCGGTGAGCAGCGCCTGCTCCTGATCGGCGGCCAGGCTGAGCCGAAAGCTCGCGATGTCGTTGAAGGTGGACACGACCAGCTCGCCGCGTAACGCATGCGGCAGCTCGTCGCCGAAACCCACTGCGCGCAGCGCCGCGGGTCGCGGCAGCGACACCAGGTGGCGGTTCAGCCAGCCATCGACGGTCGCGGTGCTCGCTCCGCTCTCGAGGTTCTCCTGGCCGTCGAAGTGGGATTGCGATGCATTGGGATAGTGCGTGGCCGGCAGCACGGCCAGGCCGCCGTCGTTCCAGATCCGCATCAGCGGCGAGAGGCTCGGATGCAATCCGAAGAAATCCGACGGCGCTCCGAACCCGTTCAGCGCCACCGCGGCGGTCGGGTCAGCCGCATTCGGCGGCGCGACCGCGATCACGTTGCGCAGTGTGTAGTAGTTGGAATCGCCGAACGGGATGACGGTGTTGAGGCCGTCGCAGCCGCCGCGCTGGAAGATCACGACCAAGGTCTTGCCCGTGCTGGTCTGGGAGAATCCCAGGCGCGGGCGCAGCGGGTTCGTGATCGCGAAGGCGGCCGTGCTCGCTCCCGCGGCGGCCAGAAGACGGAGGAATTCTCGTCGTTTCATCATGAGTGTGCTCGCTCGGTGCTTTCGTGAGAAGGTGCAATCGCGCCGCGCGGTCCAGTTCGCATCGGGGTGCGTCCCGCGCTGCCGGTCACTGGTACTGCCCTCCCGGGAAGCTCAGGACGGTGCCGACCATCTGCTGCAAGCGGGTCTCGGCGTCCGGTTGAGTGATGAAGAAGGGCAGCGTGCCATCGTCCGTCAGCACGCCGATCGCGGTGTCGTACTCGAGCTCCGTGAACTCGCCGTGCACGAGTTGCTGGAGCAGGAAGCCGACCGCGCCATCCGCGGTGACCTGGCGGTTCCGGGTGAAATAGCCGCGCAGATCCACAGTGGTGCCCGCGATCTGGTTTCGCACCAGGCGGTTGACGTGCTTGTAGCGCTGCAGCAGCAGGTTGGAGTTGATCCAGTCATCGCCCGTCTCCGACCAGCCAATCGGCACCGGGTTCTCGAACAAGCGCATGCCCATGTCACTGACCGTGGCGTGCAGCCCCGCGGCGTCGGTGTTCGCGCCGAGCGCGCGGGCCCAGAACACCGCCATCTCCACCGGCGTGCGCACCTTCGCGCGGAACACCGACGGTTCCGCGAACTCCGGCGAACGCACGATGATCCGCACCACCGCCGCGATCTGGCCGCCGGTGGCGAGGTATTCGCCCGCGCAGCGCTCCACCAGCGATGCCGGCGGTGCATCGGCGACGAGCACTTGCGAGAGCTTCGTGCAGACGAAGCGCGCGGTCGACGGATGCGCGGCGAGAATGTCGAGCACTTGCTCGCCATCCTCGATGCCGCGCCCGCCCGGCAGTGCCTGCCCGAGCACCACCTTCGCCGCCGTGTCGTGGTTGGCCGCGTCGAAGGCGAATTGCCCGTTCACCACCGTCCAGCCGCTGAACGCACGCGCCACCTGCTCCACGTCGGTCTGGGTATAGCCGCCGTCGACGCCCAGCGTGTGCAGCTCCATCAGCTCGCGCGCGTAGTTTTCATTCGGCGCCAGCCGCTGGCTCGTGGCGTTGTCCAAGTACAACAACATTGCCGGGCTCTTCGCGCTGGCGCCGAGGAGATCGCGAAAGCGGCCGAGGGCCCGCGCGCGGAATTCGGCGTTCTCGGCCACCTCGTATCCGGTGTTCTGATGCTTGTTGATGTCCGTGTTGAAGTGGTTGTCCCAGAACAGCGTGAGGACCTCGAGCAGCTGGCGCCGGCTGTAGATGGCGCGCAGCAGCGTCTGCCGCTGCAGCTCTGCCTTCGTGGTCGCCGGCGCGCCGAGGCGCAAGGCGAGTTCCGAGTCGTCGATCGACGCCGGGTCGAGCTGCTGCTCTAGGAACGCGTCGATCCCGATGCGCTGGACTTCGGTGAGCAGCTCCGGCGTGCTGCCGAAGGTGATGCGATTCAGCAAGTGGTGGGGGAGATAGTCTACGCCGAGCACCTGCAGTTGCACGCTCGCCGTGCCCTGATTGCCCTTCGCGTCACTGGCCGTGATGGTCACGGTCGCGCTCGCGCCTTCGCTCACCTGGCCACTGAGCACCGCGAAGCTCCACGCGCCGTCTTGGCCGATACTCAGCGACTGGGTGACCGTGCGCCCGAGCACCGCGTCGTCAACGGTGGCAATGAGCTGCCGGACGCCAATGTCGTCGGTGGCGATGCCACCGACCAGGAAGCCGGAGCGCGGCACCGTGGCGCCGTTCTGGTGCGAGGTGATCGCCACCTGTGGCGCGGCGGCGTCGGCACTGGCGCGGAAGGAGGCGCTGGCGCTGGCCCGATTTTGGGCCAGATCGGTGGCGGTCACCGTCACCGTCGCAATCTCGCCCGGACTGAGCAGCGCGCCCGAGACGGTGGCGTTCCATTGCCGCTGGGCCGCATTGTACGTCACCGGCAGATTGGCCACGCCCTTCAGCGGATCGCTCAGCGTGGCGGCCACGCTCGCGACGCTCACGTTGTCGGCGGCCGTGCCGAGCAGCGTGAAACCTTCGGCGTCCACGCTGGCGCCGCTGAGCGGGTTGAGAATGGCGACCGTCGGTGCGGTGAAGTCGATCGGCTGCTCGACATCGCGATCGACGCGCATGACCAGCGGACCTTCGCGCTCCACGAGACCGCTGTAGTACCTCCGCCCGTTGCCGAACGGGTCGTGCGCCTTGAACACGTATACTTTTTCCGCCGCGCGGCCCGGCGGCGGCAGCTGGGTCGCGATCGTCTGGCTCAAGCCGGCGAGATCGAAGTGCACGGTGCCCGCGCCGTCGGTGTAGCCCTCGCTCACCCACACGCGCTCGCCGCTCGGCAGCTTTTCGTACGCGATCAGCTTGCGCTCGGTGACTGGCTGATCCGTGTCGGCGTCGATCAGCGTCACGGGCACGGTGCCGAGGCGGAAGTACACGTCGCCCGGCGCGGCAATGACGTCGCTGAGCACGCTGCCGGCGTTGTAGGGGCGCGCGTACAGCGCATAGCGGCGCCCGCTGCCGAGCCCGTCTAGATCGAAGGCCACCACCCCGCCGGCATCCGCGGCGCGCTCGCGCACCCACGTGGTGGTGCCGTTCGCCAGTACCTCGCGCGCGGTGACTTTGATGCCGGGCAATGGCGCACCGGTAATCCCGTTCACCACTGCGACGCGCAGAGGCGCATTGCCGATGGTGAAATCGATCGCGCCCTCGGCGGTGATATCCGGGCTCGATTTGGAGCTCCCGTCGATCGGACTGGACGCCTTCAGCCGGTATATACGGCCCTGGCCGAGGCCAGGCAGGTCGAAGCGGATCACCCCCGCCGCGTCCGTCGTACCGCCCGCCGCCCAGCGCGGCTCGGCGCCGGCCAGCACCTCGTATGCCGACACCTTGTACGCGACCAATGGCGCGCCGGTGCCGCCGCTGATCGCGCGCACCTCGAGGGTGCCGACGCGGAAGGCGTATGCTCCGGTCTGCGCGATCTCCCCGGTATACGATGGGCCGCCATTATAGACGTGCGCGTAGAGCACGTAGACGCGCCCGCTGCCGAGGCCGTCCAGATCGAACCGCGCCTGACCATTGCCATCGCTGGTCCGCGAGGCCACCCAGCGAAGCTCGCCGTTGGCGAGCTTCTCATTGGCGGTCACGGTGATGCCGGGGAGCAGTTGGCCACTGAGGCCGTTCTGCAACGTGACCACGAGCGGCGCGTTGCCGACCTTGAAAATATGCCGGCCGAGCTCGGTGATCTCCTGGCTGCGCTTGGTACTGCCATCGGCGGGGCTGCGCGCCTCGAACACATACGTCACGCCGCGGCCGAGGCCCGGCAGGTCGAAGCGGATGCCCCCCTGAGCGTCGGTGGTGCCGTGCTTCACCCAGGTCCACCCGCCGGCCGCCTGCTTGGCCAATGCCGTGACCTTGGCAGCCACCATCGGCGCGTTGTCCGCACCACTCAACACAGTGAGCTCGACGGTGCCGACGCGGAATTCAAAGACACCGGCCTCGCGGATGTCATCGCTATATACGGTGCCGCCGTTGTACGGCGTCGCCGCGAGCACGAACGCCGTTCCGGTGCCGAGCCCATCGAGGTCGAACACGACCCGCCCGCTCTCATCGGTGGTGCGCTGCGAGACCCACTCGAGGCGCTCGCCGTTGCGGCGGTTGGCCGTGACCTTCAAGCCGACCACCGCATCTCCGCTGAGCGCGTTCGTCACCCGCACGCGCAGCGGCGCACGGCCGACCGCGAACGTGATGCTGCCATTCGCGGTAATGTCATCGGAGCGCTTGCTGCTGCCGTCCCAGGGGCTCTTCGCCTCGAGCACGTACACCTTGCCGCGGCCGATCCCGGGCAGGTCGAGGCGGATCACGCCGCGCGCATCCGTTTTGCCGCCGGCGACCCACTTAACCTTGCCGTCGGCGAGCTTCTCGAGCGCGGAGACAGCGCTGTTGGCCAACGGGGTGCCGTCGGCGCCGTTGACGACGGTGACGTGCAACAGTCCCACTTTGAACGTGTAGTCGCCTGGCGCGGACAGGTCGTCGCTCACCGCCTTGCCGGTCGCAAACGGCCACGCGGCGAGGAAATAGGTACGGCCGCTGCCCAACCCGGTGAGGTCGAACGCGATCTTCCCTGCGCCGTCGGTCGTGCGCCACGCCACCTCACGCGTGCTCCCGTCGGCCATGCGTTCCACGGCGGCCACGGAAAGGCCGATCATGGGCGTGTGGCTGATGCCATCGAGGACGGTGACGCGCAGCGGCGCGTTGCCGACGATGAACGTCGTCGCGCCCGGCTGGGTGATGTCGTTGCTGTACTTCAGAGTCCCATCGGTTGCGCTCTTGGCGCGCAGCACGAACGTGCGGCCTCTGCCGAGTCCCGGCAGATCGAACCGGATCACACCCGAGGCATCGGTATTGCCCCCCTTGACGAACACGAGCTTGCCGTCGGCGGTGCGCTCGTAGGCATCGACGCGCGTGGCGGTCAGCGGCCGGTTGGTGCCGCCCGCGACCACCAGCACCTTCAACGCGCCCACCTTGAACAGGAGCTCGCCGGCCGCGCGCAGCTCCTCGCTATCCGAGCTCATGCCGTTGAACGGCTTGGCGCGCAGCACGTAGATGCGGCCGCTGCCGAGCCCCTCCAGGTCGAACGTCGCGCGCCCTACCGAGCTCGTCGTGCGCTGCCGCCGCCATTGGAGGCTGCCGTCCCCGACGCGCTCGTACGCGTCGATCGCTTGATTGGCGAGCGGCGCATTGCTCACGGCATCGGCCAGCGTCGTGTAGAGCGGCGCGTTTCCGACCACGAAGGTCATGCCGCCGGCGTCGCGAATCTCGTTGCTGCGCTTCGTGCTGCCATCCCAGGGGCTGAGCGCCTCGAGGACGAACACGCGCCCGGTGCCGAGATCGGGGGGATCGAAGATGATCAACCCCTTCGCGTCGGTGACGCCGTTGCTGATGTTCTTGACCGTGCCGTCGGCGAGCTTCTCTTTCAGGTTCACCTTGGTCGCAGTCAGGGGCGCGTTGGTGCCCCCCGCGACGACGCTGACCGGCATGCGGCCGACCACGAACTTGAACGGGCCCGGCGCCGTCACGTCCGGGCTGCGCACGTTGCCGCCGTTGTAGGGCGTGGCGAAGAACGCGAAGCGGACGCCCTGGCTCACCCCGGTCAGGCGGACCGTCGCCTTGCCGTTCGCGTCGGTGGTGGCGGATGCCACTGTCGTGAAGGTATCCCCATTGCGCCGTTTGGCCTGAATGGTCAGCCGCGGCAGGGGCGCTCCAGACAACGCATTGACCACCTGCACGGTCACCTGATCGGTCGTGCTGCTCGGCGTCGGCGTCGCCGTCGCCCACGCCGGCACCGCGCTCAGCAGCACGGCCATCATGACGGCTGCGGCGCGCCGCGCCGCGTGAGAAATGCCGGAATGGGTCTGAACGCCGCCCGTGCGCTGCCTCATATGCTCGCCCCGCTCTCCCGATCTGCCGTGCCGTGATGGGATCCGCGCCGTTCGGCAGCGTTCCCGCACATCGGGTTCAGCAAGAGGCGCGCCGCGGCGGCGCTTCCGCCGGTGCGGCGCGGGCGCGATGCGAGCGCGTCACGCAACGACGACGCGGTGCCGGTACCGCCGTTTCCGCGGCTCCGTGACGCTTTGCGTCAAGGACGCGTTTGACGTGCGGACTGACTGTACGGCTGCAGCGCGGAGGCGCGGAGGCCGCAGACTTGCAAAGCGGCCTCGGCGCCTCCGTGGTGAAGAATCAGACCTACGGTGCGGCTGTCGCGGTCGCCGTCGGCGCAACCGTCTCCGTTGCCGCCGGCGCAACCGTCTCCGTTGCAGTTGGCGCAATGCTGTCCGTCGCGGTCGGCGCGGCCGTTTCGGTGGACGTGGGCGCTACCGTCTGCGTGGCGGTCGGCGGCACGGTGGGCGTCGCCGTGGGCGGCGCCGTCTCTGTCGCGGTCGCGCTCGGCTGCGGCTGCGTGGCGGTCGCGCTGGTCACCGGTGTCGGCGTAGCGGGTGCGGGCAGCAACACGCCGAGAACCGAGGCAAATGCTGACCCATTTCCGCCGGCACCGTCGAGGCCCTTGTCGGAGTCGACGGTCACCTCCACCGCCAGGTTGGTCGGCGTCCCCGGCTCACCCGGGCTCGTGTCCACGACGGTGAAAGTGAACTGGTTGATGCCCGGCACGATGGCTCCGAATGTCTCGGTGTCGGGCACGGTGATCGTACCAGGCACGCCGAAGATCTGCGCGCCCTCGCCCTCCAGCGAGAAGCTGATTTGCGAGCCGCCGACCAGCGGATTGAAGTCGCGGTCGCCGACGAACACCGTGAACTGCTGTGAACCGCCGTCGGGGATCGTGAACGAATCCGGTTCGATGTCGATGATGGTCGAAGCGGAGAAAGTGATCGGGACCGAGGTGAACAGCAGCGCATTGGCATCCCAGACACCGGGCGATTGCGCCGCGTCCCACTGACCGTTGCCGTTCACGTCGATGAAGCGCTCCGCGGCGTGCAGGTCGTAGCGGCCGTTCATGTTGGCGTCTTCGAACGCCTCGCCGAAGTCGTAGCGGCTGTTGCCGTTGGCGTCCGTGAATGGCTCGGGCGCATCGTAGCGGCCGTTGAAGTTCGCGTCGATGAACGGCTCGGGGACGTCCGTGAACTGCTCATCGGGATCGCGCGCGCCGTTGCCGTTGCTGTCGATGAAGGATTCCTCGCCGCGCGTGGTGCCGAGGACGGTGACGATGCCGTCCTCGGGCACGCCGCCCTCGCTGATCAGCGTGACGACGGCGCGGCCCGCCGCATCCGTGTGCTGGGGCTCGAATACGCTGGCTCCATTGGTCGTGAAATTGACTACCGTGCCGGGCGCTACGGCGTTGCCGAAGTGGTCGTTCAGGAATGCGGTGATCTCGTTCTGCAGGCCGAAGGTCGCCCGCCCTGCGATGTTGAGGAACTCGGGCGCGAGGCTGAAGCGGTCGGCATTGGGCACGCCGCCCACCACGTTCACGGGCGTGAACTGATTGACGACCTCATTGAGCCCGTCGTCGTTGAGGTCGATCGTCGCGGTGATCTGCACCGCCGTCGCCTGCGTGCCAGCGAGCACGGTGGCGCGAACGATGCCTTCGTTGTCCGACACGTCTTCGGGTGTGATCGAAACACCGCCGACGGCGTTCACGAAGAAGCGAACACGGACGCCGCCGAGCGGCGCGTTCAACCGATCGCGCACCGCGAAGGACACGACCGACTGATCGAGCCGGCCCGACGCTTTGACGCCGATGGTCCCCGGCTCCGCGCCCTCCAGCGTGATGGCCTGCGGTTGGCCGGCGGAGGGATCGGGTCCAGTCGACCGCACGGTGATCGGCAGGTTGAGAGCGACCGAGCGGGGCACGCCACCACCGAACACGAGTACGTCGACGCGCCGCCCGTCCGCCGTGCCGGCGGGGATGGTGAGCGTCGCCGTCGCGACGCCGTTCTCGTCCGTGTGGGCGCTGGTGAGGAACTGCGGCGGCGCGCTGCGGAAGATGCCCAGCGGGGTCTCGAAGTTGATTTTCGCGTTCGGCACCGGGTTGCCGTTCCGGTCCCGGGCGACGACGGTGAGCAGCGAAGAGGCGGCCTGCGCTTGGGTCACCAGCACCGTCGTCGGATTCGCGACGGCCAGGAGCTCATCGACCGATCCGGGCAAGGTGATCGTGCGCAAACCCGTAATCGACCCGGCTTCGACCTGTATCTGGACGTCCGTGCCGGCCATGTCGGGCGGGAACGTCAAGCAGGTCACGGCATTGCCCGGCTGCGCCACCACGGGAATGCCGGTCTGAGCGGTGTACTGCGACACATCACACGGCGGCAGCGCGTTGGTCAGCGGGAAGCCGACGATGCCGATGCGCTGCGACTGGGTGTCCTCGGAATTGAACGGCACCACCGTGAACGACACGGGCGTACCGTTCTCCACCGTGTTGCCGAAGTTGTCGGTCACCACCGCGGTGAGCGTCGTGAGCAGCGTGCCGTCGTTGTTGTCGATGGCGGCGGTGTTCGCCGACAGCGACAGTCGGCCCGGCAGCCCGGCCGTCACGGTCACGACCAAGCCGTCGCTGATGATGCAGCGCTCGCCGGGGGTGCGCGGGTCCGTGCAGGGCTCGGTGAACTGCTCGCCGAGCGCGGAGGGAATCTCAGCGCGCACCGTCACGGTGCCGAGATCGAAGCCCGAGCGCAGCTGGATCTGCGCGTTGCCGGCGCGATCGGTGAATGCCGTGAAGCGGTAGCGCGCATCGATTTCGCAGGCCTGCCCCGGTGGGCATTCGTCATCGTTGGCGCACGTTCGCGGCCGGTCGATCGAGCAGTAGCCGCCCTTCAAATTGACCGGCAGCAGCAGGGCGCCGTCTGCGCTCGTCAGCGGGGAGAGGGAGAATCTGACCTCGGCGCTCTCGAGCCGCGCGCCCTGATTCTCGAACACGGTCACCACGATGCTGCTCAGCTCGCGCGAGCCCGAACCCAGCAGGCGAATGCGGTTGGGGCTCGCGCTGACGGTGGCGCTCGCCGGCTCACCCGCATCGGTAACGCCGCGATCGCCGGTGATGCACTCCTCGCGTCCCGGCACGACGAACAGGTTCACCTGCCCTTCGACGCCGCCGACGCGCGCGGTGATCGGGTACGGCAGGATATTTCCGCTGTCGTCGCGCAGGACGGGCGCTCCGGGCGGGATCTGCAGCGTGGTGACCGCGGTGCCCGGCTGGCCGTTGATCTCGCGCGTCTGACCGACGAGCGGGATCACCTCGCCGATGGGCGTGATGAACAGCACGTTCACGCCGTCGACGGGGTTATTGTCGGCGTCGAACACGATTGCGCGCACGGTGAGGCTGCCGCCGACGTCCGTGCCGCAAGTCGCGTCGCTGATCTGCGCGAGCACGGTCTCGATGCGGCGGGTCGCCGCGCCCGGCGTGACCGTGAACGTCACCCGGCTCTCCACGCTCCCCGCGCGGGCGGTCACGGTGATCTGGCCTGGCGCCGCGACGCCGGGCGGAATCACGATCTGCACCTGCGCCACGCCCTCGGACCGCGAACCGTCCGGAAAAACGATGGTGCGCGTGGTGGTCGCGATCGGCCGCAGGCGGCCGACCTTGGGGCTGAAGTCGAAGATGAGGCTGACGCCGTTCAACGGCCGGTTGTTCTGGTCGAACGCAAACGCGTACACGTCCACCGTTCCGCCGTTTTGCGAGCTGACGGTGAACGGGTCGGTCTCCATGTAGATGGTGGTGACGTCGGAGATCTCCTTCGGTGTCGCCGTGGGCGTGGGGCCAGAGCCGGTGGTCGGCGTGACCGTGTTGGGCGGCGAGCCCTGCACGGACATGCGCACCTGGACGGAGAGGCCGTCGGCCTGCGCCGTCAAGGTCGCACTGGCGCCGAAGAGCCCTTCGACGGAGCCGGTGAGCTGTCCCTGCGAGTTCGTCTGCCCCGAGCTCGGCGTGATGCGCAGCGCGCCGGTGCCGGTCAGGGTGACCGGCACGCCCGCTTGCGCGCGCGAGCCGTTGCGCAAAGTCACGATATAGCGCGTCGCATTGCTCGGCCCGGTGAGGATCACCAGGCGATCCACGCCGATGCAGAGCCGGTTGGTCGAATCGCACACCTGATTCGGCACCGGCGTCGGCCCGCCGCCGCCGCCACCGCCGCCGCCCCCACCGCCGCCGCCGCCACACCCCGCGAACATCGCGATCGAAGCGAATGCTGCGATCACCGCAACCCGTTGGCCCATCCTGACACCTCCAGCCATCACATCGCTGTCCAGCTCGCGCCGCCGCCGCCGCCCCACCGCCTCGCCTCTAGTGCGCGCTCAATTGCCTCCGCCGCCGTTGTCGGACTCGCAGTTGTTGGCGTCGAAGAAGCCCGCCACCAGACCGGCTTCTACGGTGAAGCGCTCACCGCTCGCGTCGCTGCCCGAGAAGGTCACGTTCGTCTGATAGGTGACCGGCAGCACGGTGCCGGGAATGATCGTCCCGGTGTCGAAGTCCAGGGTCGGGCACGTCGCGTCACCGCGGATCAGCTCCTTGGTGACGAAGTCGAACAGCAGGATCTCGACCGGCACCTCGACGTGCTCGCAGGTCGCGCCCTCATTGCACTGGGCATCAGTGCCGCACTGCGTCGACGGCGAGTCGCTGCACGAGCCACCGGGGAGCAGGACGCCGATGTTGCCGATGCGATCGGGGATGCCCGAGCCCGGAATCGACACCGTGTAGCGGTCGAGCAGGATGTCCGACGTGCCGTTGTTCAGGAAAATCGCGTTGGCGCGGGTCTGCGTGAAGCTCTCGAACTCGATGTCGATCAGGTCGCCGCCGACAAAACAGATGCTCTGGCACACGTCGACGTCCGCGTCCGTGGTCCCGACCGCGTCTTGTTGCTCGATGCCCTCCCCGCTGAAGCCGAGGAAGCTCATCGTCAATTGATCGGTCCCGTGGCCGTCGAAGCCGGAGCTCCCGCAACCGCCGAGCAGGCAGGCCAGACTCAGGGCGCACGTCACCGTAGACAACCACCGCATGGCATCCTCCACAGCACCCCGCAGCGCTGGCGCCGCGGGACGCGTCTGTCGTTATCGCCGCCTACGCCCGCTTGGCGTAGGCGAGCACCTCCTGGCCGCTGAGCATCTCGAACCGCACGCGGCCAATCTCCTCGATCACCACGAACTTCACCTTGCCGCTGGCGACCTTCTTGTCGGCCTCCACCGCGAGCACCATGTTCGGCCCCACCAATTCCGCGGGGATCTCCGTCGGCAACCCGGCGCGCTTGAGCAGCGCGACGATCCGATCGGCGACCTCGCGGTCGCAGATCTTGCGCGCGACCGACAAACGCGCGGCGAAGGCCATGCCGATCGCCACCGCTTCGCCGTGCAGAAAGCCGCGGTAATCGGTGAGCATCTCGATCGCATGGGCAATCGTGTGGCCGAAATTCAGTACGGCGCGATATCCGCTCTCGCGCTCGTCCTCGGCGACGACCGCTGACTTGATCGCGCAGTTCTGGCGCACGACCTCGACGCACAGCGCTTCATCGAACGCCAGAACGTCTTCCAGCCGCCGCTCCAGCAGATCGAACAGCTCCGGCCCGAGAATGGCGCCGTGCTTGATGACCTCGGCCAGCCCGGCGCGCATCTCGCGCCGCGGCAGGGTGCGCAGCGTGTGCACGTCGATCCATACCAGCCGCGGTTGGTGGAAGGCGCCGATGAGATTCTTCCCGCCGGGATGGTTGATGGCGGTCTTGCCGCCGACGCTGGAATCGACCTGCGCCAAGAGCGTCGTGGGCACCTGCACTACCGGCACGCCCCGTTGAAACGTCGCGGCGGTGAAGCCGGCGAGATCGCCGATCACGCCGCCGCCGAGCGCCACGATCGCACAGCCGCGGTCGAGCCGGGCGTCGACCAGGCGGTCGTAGAGGAACGTGAGCCAGGCGAGATTCTTGTGCTCCTCGCCGTCGGGCACCTCGAGCACCGTCACCGTGAACCCCGCGTCCGCCAGCGAGCGCGATACCACCTCGCGGTAATGGCGCGCGACCGTCGTGTTGGTCACCACCGCGATGCGCTTGCCGAGCCCGAGCTCGCGCACGCGCGCGCCGAGCCGCGGCAGCGTTCCGGCCCCAATAGCGATCGGGTAGGACCGCTCGCCGAGGTCGACCATGACCGTGGCGGTTGCACTCACGCCGGCACCTCGTGGCGGCGGCGCAGGAACTCGACGATCGCCTCCACCACCGCTTCGACGCCCTGGTCGGAGGTATCGATGGTCGCGTCCGCCTGGGCATACGCGGGCGCGCGCTCGGCGAGCAGCGCGGTGATGCGCGCAGCGGCGTCGTCGCCCTGCAGCAGCGGGCGCGTCGGCCCGGCTTTGCGGGCGCGCGCGAGGATCACGTCCGGCCGCGCGGCGAGACAGACGATCGGCGCGGCCGCGCGCAGCGCCGCCAGGTTGGCCGGGTCGGCGATCGCGCCTCCGCCGGTGGCGACCACGGCAGCGGGTACGGCAACGGCCGCAGCGATGGCGCGCCGCTCGGCGGCGCGGAAGGCGGCTTCACCATCCGCGGCGAAGATCGCCGCCACCGACCGGCCCTCGGCCTTTTCGACCAGCGCGTCGGTGTCGACGAACGGCACGCGCAGGCGCGCGGCGAGCTGCTCGCCCACCCGCGTCTTGCCCGTACCCATGAAGCCGGTGAGGACCACGGTCGTCATGCGCGCCCGGCGTTCAGCCGTTCGGCTCCCCATTGTCGCGGTTTTCCCACAGCTGCTGCGCGGTGGGCAGCCCCGCGGTGTTCGCCGTCGTCTTCAGCACGCGCGGGGTGAGGAACACGAGGAGATCCTCGCGGCGCTTTTCCTTCGACTCGGCCTCGAAGAGCCACTTCAACCCGGGCAGCTCGTTGAACCACGGCACGCCACTCTTATTGTCCGTGCTGGTGTCGCGGTAGATGCCGCCGAGCACCACCGTCTGCCCATCGCGCACCAGCACGTGCGAGGTGGCCTGGCGCGTGATCTCGGTTGGGATGTTGTCGACCGTGCGGGTGAAGTCCGCCTGGCTCGACTTGGCGAACATGTCGAGCAGCACGAAGCCGTCGGACGACACCTGCGGGGTGACTTCGAGCGTGATGCCGGTTTCGATCTTCTCGGTCGCGGTCTGCGCCGTGCCGGCGGCGCCGCCCGCGCCGGTGTTGATGACCGTCCCGGTCGACGGCAGGCGCACGCGCAAGATCGTGAGGCTCTGGATCGTCGCGGCGACGTTGTTCAGCGTCACCACGCGCGGCCGCGAGATGATCCGGCCCTGTCCTTTCTGCTCGAGCGCGGTCAGGCGGACGTCGAGCTTGTACGCGCCGTTCAGCGAGCCCAGCGCGAGATCGAGGGCAGTCCCGGCGCCCGGCGCGACATTCTTGGCCGGGAAATCGACCAGGAAGGGGACGCCACCGGTGCCGGTGCCGAGCCCGGAGCCGCCGAAGCCGATCGTGCCGGGAAAGTTCTTGCCGGTACTGGTGCCGGTCTGCGGTCCGATGTTGGCCTGATAGCCCCACTGCACGCCGAGGTCGCGGGCGAAGTTGGTGGTCGCCTCGACGATGTTCGATTCGATCAACACCTGCGGGATCTGGACGTCCAGCCGCTTCACCAGCTCGCGCGCGTTGCGGACGCCACGCTCGATGTCGCGCACGATCAGCGTGTTGGTGAATTCGTCCACCATGACGCTGCCGCGGTGCGAGAGCACGCCTTCCTCTTCATCCTGATCGCTTTTGCCGCGCTGGCGCTCGCCGCCGCGGCGCCCTTCGCCGTCGTCCCCGCTCACCAGCTCAGCCAGCTTCTTCGCCTTGGCGTAATTGACTTGAATGTACGCCACCTGCAGCGGCTCCACCACCTGGGCGGCGCGCTGGGCGCGGTGCAACTCCTCGCGCTCTTCGGCGAGGCGCTTGACCGTCGAGATCCGCATCACGTTGCCCTCGAGCACGCTCTCGAGGTTCTGCGTCTGCAAGAGGATGTCGAGCGCCTGATCCCACGGCACGTCGTTGAGCCGCAGCGTGATCGTGCCCGTCACGTCGTCGGTGGCCACGATGTTCAGACCGCTCACATCGGCGAGCAGCCGGATGACGTTGTGGACCTCGGCGTCCTTGAGATCGAGCGAGATCGGCTGGCCGTAGTAGAGCTTCTTCGACCGCGCGGCATCCGGCGGTTCGGTGCTCACCTGCACCGCCGCGGCGGGCGGCTGTGCCGCGGGCGCTGCTGCCGCCGTGCGGGCGGCCGGGAGCGGGTGCGCGAGCGCCACCGGCGCGGGCGCCGGCGCGGCGCCTGGCACCGCGCGCTGCGTGAACACGATCGATTCGCGCACCGGTTGCGCGGTGCCGGCCGGCTCACCGATGAACGCCACGATGGTGTCCTTGAGATCGTCCACCGTGTAGACCGGCACCGCATCGCCCTTCAGCACGAGCGTGAGCCGGATCTTCCCCCGGTCAGACCCGATCTGGACCTGTTCGACCAGCGGATTGTCCACGGCGTAGCGCTCCGCGACCACCTGCTCGTCGGCGGGGCCGGTGATCTCGATGACGAGCCGCGGGGGCCCGGCCAGCATCATGTGCGAGAGGCCCTGCGGGGGTTGGTTCAACTTCGCGAACACGCCCTGCTGGCCATTGTCGTCGATGATCTTGAGCTCGCGGATGAGGAGCACGTCCCCGGCGGCCGGCGCCGCGGCCGCCACGCTGACATTGGTCACCTCCTCGCGCGATTCCACCGCGGCGGCGCGCGGCGCGTCATCTTCGAGCGACTTGGGCGGCGCGGAGCACGCCATCAGAGCCGCGCTCGCGCACACCACCGCGAGACGGCGAACCACCTCGTTACCCACACCCGTCATGATTTCTCCTGGCTCCCGCCTTGCGGCTTGTCGTCTTTCGGCATCTCGAGGACGACCTGGTGCACCTGTCGCCGCCCGTAGTAGTCGAGCACGATCTCCTCGACGACGATGCGACGCGGCTCGATGGACTTCACCACGCCGTGGCGCCGGCCGATGGGCGTACCAGGAGTGACGATGAAGCCCATACCGCTGTTGTCCTGCAGCATCGCGCGCGGCGGCAGCAGATCCAGCACCACACCCGCGAGCCGCAGCTGCGGCAGCTCATAGCGCTGCAGCGGAGAGAGGATCTCTTCCTCCTGCGTCTCCGGGCGCAGATTGAGCGTGAAGGGGCGGAAGGGATCGCGGCGCAGCTCTGCGGCGGCTAGGGCATCCGCGGCCGAATCCTCGCCGCCCAGGTCCTCGTCCTGCGCACCGTTCTCCACTGCCGGCGCAGCCTGCGCCGCCGGCTGGGCGTCGGGCGGGGCGGCGCTCGCGCCGACCGACGGCGCGCTCGCGCTCGGCGGCACGGTGCCGGGGGCCGGCACTTGGTTCCCGAATACGGCGCCGATCGCCGAACGCGTCACCTGGCGCGAGCGCGCGGCCGTGGAGGCCTCTTCGCCGGCAGTGTGCGCGACCGCAGCGGCCGGATCCTCCGGCTGCGCGATTGCGGCGCCGAGGCCGAGCAGCACGGCGCCGATCCCGAAGACGAGGGCCTTCACTTCTTCCCCTCCTTCTTCTCGCGTTCCTTGGCGATGCGTTGGCGCTCCTCCTCGTCGAGGAAGCGGAACGTCGTCGCCGCGCACGAGGTCTGTAGGCGCACGGGATCGCTCTCGATCAGCGTCGGCGCCTTCATGCCGATGTCCCCGACGTTCACGATGCGGGTCAGGTCGGAGACGCGCTTGAAGAACGACTCGACCTGCCAGTACGTGCCGCGCACCAGGATCTCGACCGGCACCTCGGCATAGAAGTCCTGGTAGTTCTCCGGCTTCTGCTTGAACTGCTGGATTTCCAGCCCGGCCTCGCGCGCCACCGCGGAGATGCCGCTGAGCAGGTCCGGGATCTCCTTCGTGTCGGGCAACTGCGCGACGGCTTCCTTCAGCGCGGCGTTCAAGTCCGCGACGACCTGGCGCGCCTTCGGCAGGTCGGCCACGAGCGCCAGCTTGCGGTCGCGGTCTTTGCGCAGGGCGACGAGGTTTTCTTCCTTCGCCGCGATCTCGTCATTGCGCGGCAAGTAGAGGAGGTAGGCGTAGCCGAAGAAGAACAGAAACACACCACCCACCAGCAGCAGCACGCGTTGCCGGACGGGCATGTCCATCAAACGGTCGAAGAGCGCGTTCATGAAGCCCTCGGCTGCGATGCGGCTGGCGGTGCCTGGGCCGGTGGCCCGGGACCGCGCGCGGGTGCTTGCCCCGGCGGGGGCTCGGGCGGCTTTCCGTCGCGGCCGAAGTAATCCACGCCGGCTTTGATGATGAAGCGGGTGAACGAGACCGGCGCGTCCGGCGCCTGGCCGCCGGAATCTTGCTGTTGCGAGGTCTCCACGAGGTCGACGCTGTGAAAGTACGGCGACGCCTGCAGCTGCCGCATGAAGCGTGCGATGGTCTCGTTGTCGAGCGCGAGACCGGTGCACGTGGCGGCACCACCCGCCTCGCTGAAGTCGATGAGCCAGAGGTTGTCGGGCGTCGCCAGGCTCAGATCATCGAGCACCCGCGAAGGGCCGACGCGCTTGTGGTTGAGCGCCTGTATGATCTGCAGCTTCGCCTCGACCTCCCGCTTGAGCCGGTCGAGATCGCGCACTTCCCGCACCTGCATGTTCAGCCGCTGAATCTCGGAATTGACCTGTTCGATCTGCGCGTCGAGTGCCGACAGCTTCCAGCCTTGGCGGACGTAGGGCAGCACCATGATGAGCAGCGTCATCACCGCGCCGAGCGCGAGCAGCGACATCTGCTGTCGCCGGCCGAGGGCGCGCTGCGAGTCTTTGACCGGGAGGAGATTGATGCGGATCATTTGTCCCCCGGGCGCCGGATGGACATGCCGAGCGCGATGGCGAATTCGGCGCCGCGCTGCTGCAGCGCGGCGGCATCGACCGCGGGCAACAGTGCGGTGCGGCTGAATGGGTCGATCACCTCCACCGGCGCCTCGATGCGCTCGGACAGCCGGCGCGCGAGGTCCCGGGTCTGCGCGGCGCCGCCGCTCAGGTAGAGGAGATCGATCCGCTCATCGGTCGCCGCGGTCCAGAAGAAGCTGAGCGCGTAGTGGATCTCCTCGATCAACGCGTCGATGGCCGGACCGAGGGCCGTGTCCACGTTCTCGCCCTCGGCCCGGCCGCCCCCGCCGCTGACCTTCAAGCGCTCGGCTTCTTCCGCCGGCACGCCGAGATCGCGCGTCAGCGCTTCGGTGATGTCGCGCCCGCCGACCGGGACGTCGCCGGTAAAGACCGAGCGACCGCCTTTGAGAATGTTGATCGACGAGTAGCGGGCGCCGATGTTGACCAGGGCGACCACTTGATCGGCGACCGGGTCGTAATTGAGCTCATACAGGTTATCGAGCGCGAAGTAGTCCACGTCGACCACCACGGGCAGCAGACCGGCCGCGCGCAGCGTCTCCGCGTAGCTGCTGACGATGTCCCTTTTCGCCGCGGCGAGCAGAACCTCGACCTCCTTCGCTTCGGCGTTCTTGCCGATCACCTGATAGTCCAGGTTCACGTTCTCGAGGTCCTCGGGAATGAAGTTGCCCGCCTCGAGCAAGATCGTGTTCTCGATGTCGTGCTCGGTATGGGCCGGCAACGAGACGCGCTTGATCATGACTGCAGGCCCGGGCACCGCGGTGATCGCCTTGCGCGCTCGGATGCGTTGCGCCTCGACCAACCCCTTGATCGTCTCGCCCACCCGGCCGGGCTCGGTCACCATGTGGTTTTGGATGGCCGAAGGAGGGGTGGGCGCGGAGCCCCAGTTCATCAGCTGAAGCCCACTGGGCCCCGTGCGCACCTCGAGCAACTTGATCGAGCTCGAGCCGATATCCACTGCCGCGTACGTCTCCTCGCGCCGCAGCGGGTTGAGGTCCGCAAGCGAAATGGTCAAGACCCGCGCCGCGCGCCCCCCCCAGTCAGCCAGGCTTCCCATGCTCACCCCCCGGTGTGCCCCGCGGTCGCGCATCGCAAAGACGCCTTCGCACATCCCCCGCGGCGCCCTCAATGGCTGCTCGATCGCTAGCTACGGACAGAGAATCCACGCCCCACACCCGTTTTCCTGCCCACTGAGCGGGGTATTCAGCGAAAAGCGGGCCAACTATCGTTGTCACGGATTTGACGGCTGAGCATTTCCGAGCGTCATCGGGAAGGCAGGCGGACGCCACATAAATGTTCGTTCATTGACACCAAAACGTCGGAAAAATTGCGCCACCTCACATCACACGACCTGCGAGTGCGAGTTGCCCGGCGACCTGGCGTGCTCCCCGATGTGGCCGGTGCCCAGTCACTCGTTCAGTACCCCCCGCCCTGCCTGCTGTCGCCGTCGCCGTACGCTGGGGACGACCGCCCCGGGGGTGCGTCAACCGCTCTTGGGCTCCGGGTTTTCGGCCGCCGCAGCGCGCGGTCGGTCCGCTTTGAACGCTTTGCAGACCAGGTAGAGCTCGGATGATGCCTTGCGACTGGCCTCGGGCTTGGTGAGCTTCACCACTGCGAAGCTCTGCCGGGCTGCGGCGGCCAACGCGTCGGTCTCCTGCGCGGTAAAGACCTTGAGCAGAAACCGGCCCCCGGCGCTCAACAACCGCCGCGCGATGTCGAAGGCCTGCTCGGCGAGCTCGGTCGAGCGCGCGATGTCGCGATCGCGCACGCCGCTCAGCTTCGGCGCGAGGTCGGATAGCACCACGTCGATGCGCCCTCCCGCGGCGGCGCGCAGCTCTTCCTGGACCTGCGGCTCACGGACGTCCCCGACGATGGTGGACACGTACGCCTGGCCGAGCGGCGTGATCGGCTGCAGGTCGACCCCCAGCACCCGACCCGGCGGCCCGGTGAGCTGAGCGGCGACCTGCAGCCAGCCGCCCGGCCAGGCGCCGAGGTCGACGACGTGGTCCCCGCGCTTGATCAGCTCGTATCGGCGCGAGAGCTCCAGTAGCTTATAGGCTGCGCGCGAGCGGTAGCCCGCCGCCTTGGCGCGCGCGTAGTAGGGATCCTTCGGTTGATATGTCATTGCTTCGCCATCACATAGGGAGTCGCGGGCCGATGGTCTACCGCGGTCGCCGAGCCGCGGCTCGGCGCGGGCTGCTCGCGCTGCTCTTGTCCGTCGGCTTCCACACCGCGGCCACGCGGGCGATCGCCGCCGATCCGCTGGCGACAGTGCGCGCGTTCTGCCTGGCAGACGGGCGCGGCACGCGCCTCTCGCCCGGCACCTGGGGCGCGGTGGCGCCCTTCGTCGGGTGGGCGCTCGAGCCGGCGTGGGATCATGTGTATCTGGTCCACGGGTACGAGCTCGGCACACCGCGGCTGCGCGAGGGCGGACTCGTCGATGTCGAGGTGAGCTATACAGTCGTCAACATCGTCGATAGCACCGCCGCGCGCCCCACCTGGGAGGTCATGTCGCGCACCTACACGCTCGAGCCCGCGGGCGGCGGCGAATGGCGCTTGCGTCCCCCCGCCCCGCCGCCGCACGTGTTCGAAAGCCAAGCCGATCCGGAGGCCCTGGCCGCGCTCCTGAACGTGCAGGACTCGGCGTATCTCAGCAATTCCGCATTCGTCTGGCGCCTGCTCCGCGGCGCCGGATGGCAGGTGGCATTCGCACGGACCGCGGACCTCGTCACCGCACCGGGTTACACGGCGCAGCGGACGGCAAATGTCGGCGACCTGGTCGTGTACCTGGCGGACGGGTCGCCGTACCACGTGGGCGTGGTCGAATCCGACGAGGGCATCGTCTCCGCCACCTTGAACGGCGGGATCCGCCGCACGCCATTCGACGCCTTCGCTGGCGAGATCCTGTATTTGCGCCCGTCGGTATCGCGCACGCCGACTCCGTCCCTGACCCCCGATCGCCCCGCCACCACCCCGACGAAGCGGCGGCGTAAGAAGTAGTGGATGCCGCCGGGCGATAACCGCGTGCAGCCGCCAGACCTGTGCCCGCCCGGCGGCGCGGCGCGCCGACGGGCGGGTGGCGCCGCGCATTAGAGCGCGGCCGCTTGGGCGTCCTCACACCGGCAAACTGCTGCACGCGGGCGGGCAACGCCGTGCGGTCGTCACGTCTCGTATTTCTAGAGTAAGGCCCGGCCCTGTGCCGGCGCGCGCAGGCCGCCCGGCTGGGTGGACGCGGCTAACCGGACGCAACTGTAGCGCCGCTCCCCAGCGCTGCGCGCCGGTTGCCGCCTGAGGCGCGCTTGGCGCGCCGGGCCGCCGCGGGGGCGGCGGCCATATCAGGAATGTTCGAGCGCGAGGCGCCGCGCGCAGCCGGGGTACTGCTGCGCCTGATCCTCTAGAATTCCACCACGGTCTCCGGGTGCCCGTCCAGCGCGACGGAGTCGATGAACCGGATCATCCGTTCGCTGGATGACATCACCACCGAGCTGGTGCGGCAGCCGTGGCCGAAGAAGCGCACGCCGCGCAGCAGATTGCCGTCGGTGACGCCGCAAGCCGCGAACAGCAGGTGCGGGCCGGGCGCCAGGTCGCGCTCGCTGTAGATGCGCCGGACGTCGCTGATCCCCATCGATCGCATGCGCTCCTCCTGCCCTTCCTTGGTCGGCACCAGGCGCGCCTGCATGTGGCCGTTCAGACAGCGCAGCGCGGCGGCGGTGAGCACGCCCTCGGGCGCGCCGCCGATGCCCATGACCGCGTGCACGTTCGTGCGGCGCACGGCGGCGCTGATGCCGGCGGAGAGGTCGCCGTCGGTGATCAACTTGATGCGCGCGCCGGCACGGCGGATGTCCTCGATCAGCTGCTCGTGGCGGGGGCGGTCGAGCACGATCACCACCAGGTCGCGGACCGCCCGGTTGAGCCGCTTGGCGATCGCCTGCAGATTCTCTTTCGGCGTCGCGTCGAGGTGGACGGCGCCCTTGGCCGACGGTCCGACGATGATCTTCTCCATGTAGCAGTCCGGCGCATGGAGCAGCCCGCCGTGATTCGCCGCCGCCAGCACGGCGATCGCATTGGGCGAGCCCGTCGCGCACAGGTTGGTGCCCTCGAGTGGGTCGACGGCGATATCGATCTCGGGATCGTCGTCGCCCCACGCTCCGACGCGCTCGCCGATGAACAGCATCGGCGCTTCGTCGCGCTCGCCCTCGCCGATCACCACCGTGCCGCGCATCGGCACTGCGTCCATCGCCTTGCGCATGGCCTCGACGGCGACGCCATCGGAGTGCTTGCGCTCGCCCTGGCCCATCGTCCGCGCGGATGCGATAGCCGCTTCTTCTACGACGCTGAGAAACTCGCGGGACAGCATCGACTGCAGACTCATGTGCGCTCCTTTCTCCGTGTTGTGGGTTCGGTAGCGAAGCGCGGTGTCGAGCGCAATGCCTGGCGCTCAGCGCCGCCGCGCACCGGTAGAGATCGGGTTCACCCGCTGAACCGGTGGGACCAGCAGCAGTGACCCTCCGGCCGCATTGGTGGACGCTGCCTTTCGGCGCCGCGGCCTGATAAGAACGCCGGGTGGCGGGGGCGGACTACCAGCTGGAGGTCCGGCAGCAGGACGACACGGTGAGCGTCGCCATTCGAGGACGCGTGGCGATCGCGAACGCCCAGCGGCTGTTCGAAGACCTGATCGCCGCGTTACCGCCCCGCGCGCGCGCCGTGGAGCTCGACCTCTCCGGCGCCGAGTACTTCGACAGCGGCGGCGGCGCGGTGCTGCTGCAGCTGCGGCAGCGGCTCGCGGCGCAGGGCGCGACCTTGCGCGTCGGGCGCTCCACGCCGCAGGTCGATGGCATCCTCGCTCTGGTCGATGAGCAAGCACTGCTGCGCCCGCCGCCTCCGCCGCCGCCGCAGCCCTCCTGGATAGAGCGCGCGGGCGACTGGGGGTTGGCGGTGTTGGACAGCGTCCGGCGGTTCACGGCGTTCACCGGCGAGGTCCTGATCGGACTGTCCGACGCGGTGCGCCATCCGCGCCAGGTGCGGTGGCGGGAAACGTGGCTCTACATGCAGCGCAGCGGCTACGAAGCGCTGCCGATCGTCTCGCTGATCAGCTTCCTGATGGGTCTCATCACCGGCTTTCAGGCCGCCGTGCAGCTGCGCCAGTTCGGCGCCGACATCTACGTCGCCAATCTCGTCGCGCTCTCGATCACCCGGGAGCTCGGTCCCCTGATGACCGCCATCATCGCGGCCGGCCGGTCCGGGGCGGCGTTCGCCGCCGAGATCGGCACCATGAAGGTGTCCGAAGAAGTGGACGCGCTCGCGGCGATGGGTCTCGATCGCACGCGCTTCCTGGTGACGCCGAAGGTGCTGGCGTTGCTGTTGATGTTGCCGTGCCTGACGCTGTACGCCGACGTCGTCGGCATCCTCGGGGGCCTGTTCGTGGCGGTGCTTCAGCTCGACATTCCGGCGGTGGTCTACCTCCGCCAGATCAAGCTGTACATGGATATGTGGGACGTGAATCAGGGGTTGGTGAAGGCCGTGGTATTCGCCCTGCTCATCGCGCTGGTCGGCTGCCTGCGCGGTTTCGAGGCGCGCGAAGGCGCCGAGAGCGTCGGTCGGATCACCACCTCCGCCATCGTCTCCGGCATTTTCGCGATCATCTGCGCCGACGCGGTATTCACGGTACTGTTCAATGTCTGGTGAGGCGGACGCGCGCGGCGAACCGCCGGTCGTTCGCGTCGAGCATCTGGTAGCGCGCTATGGCGACAAGATGATCCTCAACGACGTCACCTGCGAAGTGCGGCGCGGCGAGGTCTTCGTCATCGTCGGCGGCTCGGGCTCCGGCAAGACCACGCTGATGCGCCATATGATCGGGCTGATACGGCCCGCCGCCGGCCGCATCCTGATCGAGGGCGAAGACATCACCCAGGCCGACGAGGAGCAGTTGCGGCGCGTGCAGCAGCGGCTCGGCGTGACGTTCCAGGCCGGCGCGCTGTTCGGGTCGCTGACGCTCGCGCAGAACGTCGCGTTGCCGCTCGAGGAGTACACGTCGCTGCCGCCGGAGACGATCGCTCTGCTGGTGCGCATGAAGCTGGCGATGGTCAAGCTCGCCGGCGCCGAGGACCTGCGTCCCTCCCAGCTATCGGGTGGCATGAAGAAGCGCGGGGCGCTCGCACGTGCGCTGGCGCTCGATCCCGCCATCTTGTTCTTCGACGAGCCATCGGCCGGGCTCGATCCGATCACCTCGGCCGAGCTCGACGAGCTGATCCTGCAGCTCAACCGGAGCTTGGGCGCGACCATGGTCGTGGTATCCCACGAGCTGGCCAGCATCTTCACGATCGCCGACCGCTGCATCATGCTGGATACCGAGACGAAGAGCGTGATCGCCGAGGGTCCGCCACAGGAGCTCCGCGATCACAGCCCCGATCCGCGCGTGCGCGCGTTCTTCAACCGCAAGCCCGACGAGCTTCCGCGGAGACACGCGAATGGCCACTGAGGCGCAGAAGTTCCGCGTCGGTCTGTTCGTGATCCTCGCCGTGCTGATCGGCCTCGGCACCGCGATCTGGCTCGGCGCCAGTCGGTTTCTCTCGGAGGAGGTGCTGGCGGTGACGTACTTTGCGGAGTCGGTGCAGGGGCTCGACCCCGGCGCCGACGTCAAATACCGCGGCGTACCGTGCGGTCGCGTGGAGCGTATCGGCATCGCTCCAGACCGCGAGCTGATCGAGGTGGTGATGAGCTTGCAGCGGTACTCGGAGCTGTTGTTGGAGGATCCGACCTTGCGCGCCCAGCTGCAACTCTCCGGCATCACGGGCTTGCGTTACGTGGAGATCGATCGTCGCGGGGGCGACGCGCTGAACAAATTCCCCGCATTGACGTTCACGCCGGAGTATCCGCTCATCCAGTCGACCCCCTCGCAGTTCAAAGCGATCGAGGAAGCGCTGTCCGACATCTATGAAAAGATCGTCTCGATCGACTTCGCCGGAATTTCGCACGATGTGCGGGCCACGTTGCAAGCGGCCGATCGCGTGCTGCGCGACGAGCGGGTCGAGGCCATACTCGCCAATCTGTCGCGCGTGACTGACTCAGCGGCGCGCGTCACTCAAAACGTGGAGAAAGCGACCGAAGGCGTGCGCCTGGCGCCGGTCGCCGCCGAGCTGAAGCAGGCCGTCGCCGAGGCGAGAGCGATGCTGAACGATGTCCGCCATGGACCGATCGGTCAGGAGCTGCGCGGCGCGCTGCGGGAGATCGAGGGGCTCGGGCGCACCACGCAGTCGTTCATCGTCGACCTGCGCTCGCTGGTCGAGCGGCTGAACCGCACGGCGGACAATTTGCAGCAGCTCACGGACGCGCTCGGCGAGCAGCCGTCGCGCCTGCTGTTCTCCAACCCGCCGCCCCCGCGCCCCACGCCACCGCAATGAGCGCGTGCATGCGCTTGCGAATCCTGCTCTTCTGCGGCCTGTTGGCGGCGTGTTCCGCTTTGCCGCCGGCGGACGCGCCGCCGATCCGGACGTATCGCATCGATTACCCGGTCCCACCGCCGGCGCCCGTCACCGCGCCATTCACCTTGCGGGTGATTCCGTTCGGCACGGCGGCGACATACGACCGCCCGGGCTTCATCTACCGGACCGCGACCTACGATTTCGGCATCGACTTCTACAATCGGTGGGCGGTCGCGCCGGGCAGCATGCTCACCGATCTGGTGGCGCGTGACATCGCCGCGGCGCAGTTGGTGCGCGCCGTGCTGCAGGCGCCCTCCGCGATTCCCACCGATTACGAGCTGCACGGGGAAATCGAGGAGTTCGAAGAGCGCGACACTGGCGGCGGTGCCGCGCACCTCCGCATGCGGGCGTTTCTCGTACAGGTACCGCGCACAGGCCCGCGCACGGTGGTGGTCAACGAGATCATCGAGATCGACGAGCCCTGCCGGCCCGGCGATCCCGAGTCGTTTACGGCGGCCATGAGCCGCGCGGCGCAGCGCGCATCTGAGATGCTGCGCGCGCACATCGCGCAGGCGCTTGAAGCAGGTGAGTGAAGCGGCCGTTACGCCGCTCTGCGTTCTCTTATCCAGCTGTTAGCTGGGAAGTGTCCCAATTCGCCGCCAGGCGACCCGCACCTATGCCTGGACGTACGACGGTGACGACGGGAAGCCGCACCACCTAGCCGTGCTCGGCGTGCCGCCGATCAACAGCGCGCAGCATGCGGTGAAGGCCGCGGTCACGGCGCCGGCGAATCAATGACGCGCTCGGGGCGGCGGCCTTGGAGATTGCGGCCACTCTGTTCGCCTACTCGGCTGTTGGCTGCGACTTCAACGGACGGTCTCGCCCCAGTTACAGGCGATCACTGACGCGATTTGTCCGCCCGTACGCCAGCCAAATTAGGACACCAGCGTTAGATGTGCCGCTGCTGCGCTATTGGGGGAGACTCGCATCGCAGTTCGGCGCGCGGCAACTCGTCTCCAACAGCGTAACAGAGCCTGACAGCCGACAGCCTGCTCTCATTCCTCCCTGAGGCCATATTCCTTCATCTTCTTCTGTAGCATGACCCGCGAGAGGCCGAGCGCACGCGCGGTGCGCGACACGTTGCGCTCGTGCGCGCCGAGCATGTGCCGAATGTAGCTGGCCTCCCAGGCGGCGCGCGCTTCGCGCAGCGGGGCATCGGGTGCGCTCGCGGTGTGCAGTTGGGGAGCTGCAATCGCGGCCGGCTGGGGAGCGGGGGGCTGCGGCACCGGCGCGGTGCCGTTGCGCAGCTTGGCGGGCAAATGCGGCGCACCGATCAACTGACCCGGTGGAAGCAGCGCCAGCGCGCGTTCCAGCACGTTCTCGAGCTCCCGCACGTTGCCCGGCCAATCGTACCGCTGCAGGAGATCGACGGCGGCCGGCTCGATGCCGTGCACGTCCGACCGGTGGTGGCGTTCGGCGAGCGCGCGGAGCAGGCTGTCGATCAGCAGCGGGATATCGTCGCGGCGGCCGCGCAGCGGCGGCAGCTGAATGGGAAACACCGCCAGGCGGTAATAGAGGTCCTGGCGAAAGGTCTGCTTGTCGACCTCGGCGGCGAGATCGCGGTTGGTCGCCGAGATGACGCGCACGTCAACTTTGCGGGCGCGCGTATCGCCGACGGGGATGATCTCGCCGTGCTGCAGCACGCGGAGCAGCTTGGCCTGCATGGCCGGGGGCATCTCGCCGACCTCGTCGAGGAAAATGGTCCCGCCATTCGCGGCTTCGAAGAGGCCGCGGTGGTCCTGGGTGGCGCCGGTGAAGGCGCCGCGCCGGTAGCCGAAGATCTCGCTCTCGAGCAGCGTCTCCGAGACCGCGGCGCAGTTGACGGCGAGAAACGGCCCCTCGGCGCGCGCCGACGCGCGATGGATGCCGCGCGCCACCAGCTCCTTGCCGGTGCCGGTCTCGCCTTCGATGAGCACGGTGATCGGCGTCGCCGCGGCACTCTCCATCAGCTGGAAGACCTCCAGCATCACGGCGCTGGAGCCGACGATTTCGTGGAAGCGATCGCGGTGCGCCATATCGCGGCGCAGTGCGCCCACCTGGGCGCGCAAGAGGTCTTCCGAAGCTTTCACACGGGCGAACAATCGGGCGTTGTCGATGGCCACCGCTGCGCTTCCAGCCAGCGCCTCGAGCAGGGCCAGGTCATCATCTGAAAACGGCTGCCCGCCATTCCGGTTCAACACCTGGATGACACCGGTGACGCCCTGGTGGGTCCGGAGCGGCGCGCAGAGCAGCGCTCGCGTCGTGTAGCCGGTGGCGTGGTCGATGCCGGCGAAGAAGCGCGGGTCGGATCGCGCGTCGTCCACCCGCACGGCGCGCCCGTGGGCGAGCACCCAGCCGGCGACGCCGCGGTCGGCAGGGAAGCGCAGTCCGAGCAACCGGGCCAGCACCGCCGGGTCCGTTTCCGTCACGAAGGGAAAGTAGAGCTCGTTGCGCTCCGGATCCCGCAGCAGCACCGAGGCGCCGGACGCGTTGAACACCTCGCGGCAGGTGCGCAGCACGAACGGAAAGAGCTCGTCCAGATCAATGCGTTCCGCAAACGCGCAGGCGAGGTCGTACAGCAGGCGAAACCGCGTACTGCTCTCGCTGGGCGGAGTCCCGCCAATGCTGCTCATACCCCGAGGAGTGATGTAGCGGACCGGACTAGATGCGGCAAATCGCAGCCGGCAGCAACGCGCGCGCAACGCCGCAATTTGCGCGCGCCGGTTGGGCGCCGTGCAGCCGCTGACATGCCCCCGCGCACCGGTCACCCTGGCGGGACGGCACCTTGAGCGTCCGATCCGCGCGCGATCGGCACCCACCCATGCTGCCGGGGGTCAGCTCTGGCCGCCGTACTCCAGCTCTTCGTCGATCACTTGCTTGAATTTGGGCAGCGACTGCGCGCCGTCGAGCAAGCGGCCGTTGATGAAGAACGCCGGCGTTCCGTTCACCCCGACGGCCTCGCCGGCGGCGATGTCCTCTTGTACTGCGTCGCGGAACTTCCGGATGGTAACGCACTGGTCGAACTGGGTGCGGTCGAGCCCCGTGTCGGTGGCGAGCTGCTGGAGGTTGGCTTGGCTGAGGTCCGAGGCGGCCATCAACTTTTCGTGGTAGTCCCAGAACTTGCCCTGCTCGTTGGCGCACATGGCCGCTTCTGCCGCGGGCGCGGCGTGGGGATGAAACGGCAGCGGATAGTGGCGATGGGCGAAGCGCACTTTGTCGCCGTAGTCGGCGAGCATCTGCTGCACCGCCGGCTGGGAGCTCTTGCAGTACGGGCACTCGTAATCGGAGAACTCGATCACGGTCACCGGCGCGTCGGCCGGCCCTTTCGCGGGCGTGCTGCCCACGCCGATGTCGACCTTGGGCGGGCGCAGGGCGATCTTGGTGGGGTACTTCTGCTTCAGCTCGGCGACGAACGCCTCGGTGCGGGCCTGCGCGCTGCGCCGCTGCAGGTACGAGACGAGGTCGCCCTTCACGGAGTCGAGCGTACGGCCGAACATCTGTTCGCGATTGTCGTCGTAGAGCTTCTGCACGTCTGCATCGCTCGGCGGCGGGATCTTGCCCGTGATCTCGGTCTGCTGCAGTTGCTCGGACGTGATCCCGCGCGCAGCCGCCTCTTGATCGAAGAGCGCGCGGGCGACCAGCTCATCGACGCCGCCGCGCATGACCTTGTAGCGCTCGGCCTCGAGCGCGGCGAGCTCGGTGCGCATCATGGTCTCGACGTCAGCGCGCCGGATCGTCTGGTTGCCGGCCGTGGCGAGCGTCTCCGCGCCCGGTCCTGCCGGCTGCTCCGCCGGTTTGGCCGCCGCCTGCTTATCGGCGGGTTGGGCCCCGGGGACCAAGCTCTGCCCCTCCTGGCGCGACTCCTTGCAGCCGCCAATGGCAATGGCGACGACCGCCAACACCGCAATGGCCAACGTGCGCATGTGTCCTCCTCAGTTGAGTACGCCGCTAAGCTACGGGTCGCCGGGCCGCCGCGTCAAACCGACGTCGGCTGGTGACCGGACCCGCGACGACCGGCCGCGAGCGTCCGCGTACGCCCCGCAAGCCGACTGCGCTCGGAGGTATCCTCCGTTAGTCGAGTGCCCGAATGCGGTCGCCTTGGCGCCCGCCGCGCCGCTTGCTCCTATGGGCGAAACCCACGCCCCTGCCCACGGTGTGGCATGCCGCACGCGCGCAACCGATCTGGACTCGCTCGCGAACTTCTATTATGCAGCCCGAGCGCCGTGCTCGACGGCCATACCCTCCGGACAACGCTGGCGTAGCTCAGTCGGTAGAGCAGCTGATTCGTAATCAGCAGGTCCGCGGTTCGAATCCGCGCGCCAGCTTT